>NZ_DATCQQ010000093.1:0-17092 GCF_036569425.1 Lacisediminihabitans sp. | reverse complement strand
GGATGGGCGTCCAGCCGATCTCCGGCTTGCCGGCCCGGCCGACGGTGCCGCCGAGGGCCCGCGCCATGAGCTGGCCGCCGAAGCAGATGCCGAGCACGGGGAGGTCGCGCGCCAGGGCGTCGCCGATCCAGACGATTTCGGGCAGCAGCCAGCGGCCGATGCAGACGTCATCCCAGGCTCCCCAGGGCGCGCCCATCGGCACGAGCAGGTCGTAGTCGCCGAGATCGGGGAACTCGAACGGCACGTTCGGACTGCCGAAGCTGGCCTCGTCGACGACGGTGATCTCGTCCACGTCGAAGCCGCGCTCCCGCAGGCGACCGGCGACGGGCCCGGTCGGGCTCACGTGGTCGTGCTGCACGAACAGGGCCTTCACCGCTCACCTCATCGCCGCCGGAGTGCGCCGGGCTGACAGATTGCCGGCGAGGTGCCCTAGTATCGCACTAATCGTTCATGGCCGAACGATTCGTCGCCGGAGGTCACATGAGTACCGATGTAGCTGCTCTTCGTTCGCAACTCGAGGCCAGGGGCATCGATGTGCTCCGGCTCATCTACCCCGATGTTCTGGGCATCACGCGGTCGAAGGACCTCCTCGTGAGCCAGCTCGAACGATCGGCGGCCCACGGTCCGGCCTTCTGCCAGGGCGTCTGGGTCACGACCACCCGCGGTGGCGTGCTCGACGGCAACGACATCATGTCGAGCGGCCTTCCGGACCTCGTGACGCGCCTCGACGCCTCCACCCTCACGATGATGCCGTGGGAGCCCGGCGTGGCCCTTGTCGTCGCCGACGCGTTCAACCCGGACGAGACCGCGAGCGAGATCGCCCCACGGTCGGCGCTTCGCCGGGTGATCGACCAGTACGCCGAGCTCGGCCTCACCCCGATCATCGGACCGGAGCTCGAGTTCTACATCGCCGAGCGCGGCGAGCAGGGCTGGCAGCGCGCCCTCACCCGCACCGGCCGCGTCTATACGACCGGCGCGTGGGTGGATCCGGACGGCACCTTCCTGCACCTGCTTCGGATGCTCGACCAGATGGACATCGGCGTGTTCGCCGGCAACCACGAGTTCAGCCCGTCCCAGTACGAGATCAACCTGTGGCACGGCGAGGCGCTCCGGGCAGCCGACCGGACCTTCCTGTTCAAGACCGCGGTCAAGGACATCGTCGCCCGGTCGGGCAAGCTCGCCACCTTCCTCGGCAAGCCGTGGAGCGACGAGGGCGGCAGCGGCTTCCACCTGCACTTCTCGGTCGTCGATGCGAACGGACGCAACCTCATGGCCACGGCCGACGGCGGGCTCTCGGACACCGCCAACCTGCTGATCGCCGGCATCCTCGAGAATGCCGCTGCGCTCACCGCGCTCACCAACCCCACGATCAACGCCTTCAAGCGGCTCGGACCGGACACGCTCGCGCCGTACCGCGCCAACTGGGGCCACGACAACCGCAGCGCGATGCTGCGCGTGCCGCCCGAGCGTGGAGCGGGCACGCGCCTCGAGGTGCGGGTCGGCGACGGCGCGGCCAACCCGTATCTCATGATCGCCGCGGTGCTCGCCGCCGGCCTGGACGGCATCCGTCGCCAGCTCGCCGTGCCGGAGCCGGCCGAGGGCTGGGCCTACCAGAACGAGGCCGCCGAGGTGCTGCCGACTTCGCTCGAGGCGGCGCTCGACGCCCTGGACGCGAACGCGGTGCTGCGCGACATCATCGGCGCCCCCGTGATCGACGTGTTCGGCGTGCTCAAGCGCGACGAGATCGAGCGCTACGAGAGCGAGGTGCCCGACCCGGCCACCCGCGACGTGACCCAGTGGGAGATCGACGAGTACCTCGAGGACTACTAGCCCCGGCCCCATTCGCCCGTCCCCTTCGCTTCTTCCGAAATCCATGCAATTCTCGACCGCGGCGGCGTGTTGCACACCGACACGCCGCACCTGGCGAAGGAATGCATGGATTTCGGAAGAGGCAGGGCGGGAAGAGGCAGGGTGTGAAGAGGCAGGGCGGGAAGAGGCAGGGAGAACGGAGAAGGCGGGCGGATGCCGGCCCGCCCGTCAGACGGTGCGGGAGCGGTCGGCGATGAGGTCGCCGCCGGCGAAGGTGACCCCCAGCTCGCGGTAGTAGCCGCCGAGGATCTCGCCCACGGGCAGGATCGAGTGCAGCTCGTCCCACGGCGAGTCGGCAAGCGAGAGCTCGGCGTCGCCGCGCCAGGCCTGGCCGAGATCGGCGTCGACGCCGCCCATCGCGATGAGCTGGTCCATGGAGAGGCCCTGGCCCTGGCTGATCGACGGCATGAAGCGGTTGTGCAGCATCCGGTGCCCGTTGACGAAACCGTTGTCCTCCGACGGCTCCCGCAGGGTGACGAGGGCCGAGGCGAGCCGGTGGTCGTACGCCGCGAGCGACGCCCCCAGTTGAGCTCCCGCCTCGAGTCTCGGGCTCGCCTTGCCCCGGGAGAAGATGCGCGTGACATGCACCGAGCCGAGCTTCTTCGGGTAGCCCTGGAACCATCCGCGCCCCATCGCGAAGTCCTTTGTCACCCAGATCGCCACGCAGCGGCTGTAGACCTCGCCCTGGTATGAGCAACGCACGACCACGAAGGCCTCGAGGTACTGCGAGCGGATGGGGTCGAGCAGCTCGAGACCGCCCTCGCTGCAGGACTGCCAGTCGGCCCAGATGATGGCGACCGCCCCCGGCTGCTTCGGGGCCAGGTCGATGTCGTCCGGGAGGATCGCCCGCACGTTGGCGGAGTCGGTGAGGTATTCGACCGTGAGCAGGGTGCCCGAGTAGTACCAGGGCAGGTGGGGAACGAGAGCGCTGTTGCCGAGGGGCGTCAGCGGCGGCAGGAAGCCACGGAGAGCAGTCATAGCGCCAGAGTGTAGCCCACTTCCGTCATTGTTCGTATCCGAATGACAGGTCGTGGTCGGCAGATCTTTCTTGCTCCAGCCCTTGACGCGCCCGCCAACCTTCGGCAGTGTTTGTGTAAGTCGTTCGGATACGCACGATCTAGGCATCACTACTCAACGAGGAGTATTTCCATGGCGCTTACCCAAGAGTCGTCGGACGAAGACACCAGGACCAAACTCCACACCGGGCGCCTCGGCGTCATCGGAATCGTGTTCTTCGTGGTCGCCGCCGCCGCACCGCTCGTCGGCATGACGGGGGCCGTGCCGGTCGCGATCGTTCTCGGCAACGGCGCCGCCGCCCCGGGCGCCTACCTCGTCGTGGGCATCACCCTCCTGCTCTTCAGCGTCGGCTACGCCGCAATGAGCCAGCGGGTCACCAACGCCGGAGCATTCTTCGCCTACATCGGCCGGGGGCTCGGCCGCCACGCCGGAATCGCGTCTGCGTTCGTCTCCATCCTCGCCTACGTGGCGATCCAGCTCGCCATCTACGGCTTCTTCGGCGGCCTCATCGCCGCCCAGGTCGGAATCCTCCCCTGGTGGGCGTGGACGCTCATCGCCTGGCTTGTCGTCACCGCGCTCTCGCTGCTGAGCGTCGACGTCGGGGCGAAGGTGCTCGGCGGGCTCATGCTTCTCGAACTGACCGCCCTGGTCGTCACGTCCATCGCCATCCTGGTCAACGGCGGCCCGGAAGGCCTCAACTTCGCCGCATCCTTCGCGCCGGACAAGATCCTCATCGGCGGCCTCGCCGGGTCGGCCGGCATCGCGTTCGCGTTTGCCTTCGCCTCGTTCATCGGATTCGAGGCCACCGCCATCTACGGGGAAGAGTCCAAGAACCCGAAGAAGGTCGTTCCCCGCGCCACCTACCTCGCGGTCGGCGTGATCACGGTGCTCTTCGCCCTCACGTCGTTCGCAATGGTCACCGGCATGGGCGCCTCCACGGTCGTCGACAAGACCGCCGAGCTGTCCAACAAGCTCGTCGACCCGGCGGCCGTGCTCTTTTCCCTCGCCACCCAGTACATCGGGCCGTGGATGGCGACGGTCATGAGCATCCTCGTGCTGTCGAGCCTGTTCGCCGGCCTGCTGGCGTTCCAGAACGCGGCGAGCCGGTACATATTCGCAATGGCCCGCGGAGGAGTGCTCCCGGTCTCCCTCAGCCGGGTGAACCGCCGAGGGGCCCCGAGCAACGCCTCGCTCATCACGTCGGTGATCACTGGCCTCGTGATCGCGATCTTCGCGATCTTCCAGCTCGACCCCGTGCTCACCCTGTTCTTCTGGTTCAGCGGGCTCGCGGTCGTCGCGATCGTACTGATCGAGATCCTCGTCTGCGTCGCGGTGATCGTCTACTTCCGCCGCAACAAGGGAACCGAGAACGTGTTCGAGGCGATCATCGCGCCCGTGCTCGCGACGATCGGCCTGCTCCTCGGCGAATACCTCCTCGTGTCGAGGTTCGGGCTGCTCGCCGGGACGCCGGCGGCGGGCGTGGACCCCTCGGTCACGGCGTGGGCGCTCAGTCCGGTCGGCTGGGTGCTCGTGCTCCTGCCGTTCGCCCTGCTCGCCGTCGGCTTCGTCGTGTCGGTCAGCCGTCGAGCGGTGAACGACGAGCTCTTGCGCGACGTTCTCTCCTGAGCGCCCTGGCTTCACGAAGGAACGCCCCGCCGATCACGGTGGGGCGTTCCATCGTGGAGTAGCAGCCGTCGAGCAGCAGCCGTCGAGCAGCCGCCGCGGAGTAGCAGCGCCCGCTTCCCCTCAGGATTCGTGGTCGGGCGTGGGCTCCTCGTCGTGATGGATCCGGTCGCCGAGCAGCGTGAGCGGATCGCCGCTGCCGCCCCACTGGGCGGCGATGATCTCGGCCGCGATCGAGACCGCCGTCTCCTCCGGGGTGCGCGACCCGAGGTCGAGTCCGATCGGGCTGTGCAGCCTCGACAGTTCGTCCTCGCTCACGCCCGCCTCGCGCAGGCGGGCCAACCGGTCTTCGTGCGTGCGCCGTGAGCCCATCGCGCCGATGTACGCGACCGGACCGGCGTGCAGCGCCACCTCGAGGAGAGGGACGTCGAACTTCGGATCGTGAGTGAGCACGCAGATCACCGTGCGCTGGTCGACGAGCCCCTTCTCGAACTGCTCGGCGAGGTAGCGGTGCGGCCAGGCCACGATCACCTCGTCGGCGCTCGGAAAACGCGCGGGGGTCGCGAAGACCGCCCGGGCGTCGCACACCGAGACGCGATAGCCGAGAAAGGAACCCAGCCGCGCGAGGGCAGCCGCGAAGTCGATGGCGCCGAAGACGAGCATCCGCGGCCGCGGGGCGTAGCTCGCGAAGAAGACCCGCATCCCCTCGCCGCGTCGCTCGCCGTCCGGGCCGTAGGTCAAGACGCTGTTGCGGCCGGCGGCGAGCAGCCCGCGGGTGTCGTCGCTCACCGCCCGGTTCGCCCGTTCGCTTCCCAAGTCGCCCACGAAGCCGTCCGGACGCACCACGAGATGACGGCCGAGCCAGGTCTCGTCCGGGTGCTCGATCACCGTCGCGACCCCGACAGGCCTCGACTCGTCGATGTCGTCCATCACGTCGCCGAGTTCGGCAAAGCCGTGCCGGGACACGGGTTCGACGAACACATCGAGGATGCCGCCGCAAGTGAGGCCGACGGAGAACGCGTCGTCGTCGCTGATCCCATAGCGCGCGAGGACTGGGCGACCGTCTTCCTTCACCTGGGTCGCGAGTTCGTACACCGCGCCCTCGACGCACCCGCCGGACACGGAGCCGACCACCTCGCCGTCCGCCGTGACGAGCATGGACGCCCCGGGCGGCCGCGGGGCGGACTCGAAGGTGCGAACGACGGTCGCGAGCCCGGCGGTGCCGCCGGCGAGCCAGTCCGCCCGGAGGGCGTTCAGCACATCACGCATGGGTACAGCGCCTCCGTCGTGCCGCGCCTACGATCGTCTTCCCCGGCTGAGTCGCCCGAGGAGGAACGCGATCGAGGCCACGGCGGCGAGTGCTCCGATGAGCTTGGCCGGGTCCTTGAGCTGGTCGGCGATCATCCCCTTGGCGAGGCTGAATGCGTTGAGGCTGTTGTCCGCCAGGGCGCTCGGGGCTCGGGGTGCGGCTGGGGCGGGGGCACTCGCGGCCGTTCCTGAGGCCGCCGTTCCTGAGGCCGCCGTTCGCGAGGCCGCCGTTCGCGAGGCCGCCGTTCCCGACACCGACGTGTCCGAGTCCGCCGCCGAGTCCGCGGCGGCAGTCGCGGCCGCCGGAGTCGGCTCCCCCACCATGGTCTGCAGGTTCTCGGCGAAGAGCGCCATCATCTGGTCGGTGACGCTCGTGATCACGCCCTTGCCCATGGCGGCGGCCTTGCCGGAGAGCGACACGTCCGCGCTCACCGTGCCCTCCGTTGTCCCCTTAGACTCGACCAGTTGCAGCGTCACCGTCGCCACGGCCGTGCCCTGCCCCCTGGTCTCCTGGGCCTTGCCCTGGAACACCGCGCGATGCCCGTCGGCATCCCGCTCGATCACGTTCATCTGCCCCCGATACTGCATGCTCACCGGGCCGAGCTTCACCTTCATTCCCACCTGGTACGCGTCCTCGGACAGCTTGTTGAGGATCTGCGCGCCGGGAACGCAGCCCGCGACGCGTTCGAAGTCCATCAGGGTGTTCCACACCGTATCGATCGGTGCGACGACGGAGAAAGTACTGTCGAGTTGCATTACCGTGCCCTTCGTTCATGATCCGTTATTGTACGTTCGGCGGAGATCGCTGCGGCGAGTTCGGTGAGGGCGGCGAGGCTGTGCCCGCTCACGAAGGCGTCACAATACGGCAGGGCCGCCGCCATCCCGCCGACGAGCGGCCGGTAACCCGGTGCCACCTTGCGCGGGTTCACCCAGACGATGCGGAAGGCGAGCCGTCGCAGCCGCGCCATCTGGGCGGCGACGAGGGCCGGGTCGTCCTGCGCCCAGCCGTCGGAGAGCACCACCACGACGGCGCCGCGGGCGATCCCCCGGCGACCGTGCTCGTCGATGAACCGGCGGATGCTCTCCGCCAACCGGGTGCCCCCCGCCCAGTCGGGCGCGCTCGCGGCCGCCCTCGCGATGGCCTGGTCTGGATCGCGCACGGCGAGCTGTCTCGTCAGCCTGGTCAGCCGGGTGGAGAAGACGAACGCCTCGGCGTGGGCACCGGCGACCGCACCCTGGAGCAGCGAGAGGAACACCCGGGAATACGGCTCCATTGACCCCGACACGTCGCAGAGCAGAACGAGCCGACGGCGGCGGTCGCGGCGCCGCGTGAACACGAGCCTGGCGGCATCCATTCCGCTGCGCTGGGCCGCCCGGAGGGTGCGGCGCAGGTCGAGGCGGTCTCGGCTGTGAGTGGAGGGCCGGGATCGTCGGCTGCGGCTGACCGGGGTCGACAGCATGATCCTGCGCACGAGCCGCTGCATGCCGACGATCTCGTCTTCGGTGAGCTCGGCAAACGCGGTGTCATGCAGGCGTTCCTCGGGCGAGGCCACCGCGAGGATGGCATCCCGCTCGCGGCCGCCCTCCTCGTCCGGGGAGTCGCCGCCCGAGCTCGGCGCCGGCGGGCGTTGCTCCGGCTCGTGCTCCGCGGCACCGGCCGGCCGCTGGTCGAGGGGCGTCGGCCGGGTTCGCGGTTCGGACCCGACCGGCGGCGGGCCGCTCGTATCGCCCCGATTGGTCGCCGGGTCGAGCATCCCGTCGAACACGGCGGAGAAGACGGCGTCGAAGACGGGAAGCTGCTCCCGCGAGGTGACGAACACCACTCGGCAGGCCCAGTACAGCCGGTCGCGGTCGGTCGGCGGCAGGATGCGCAGGGACTCGGCGAGCCAGGCGGCGCGGTCGGGGGAACTGGGGAGCCCGGCCCGGCGCAGGGCGGTCGCGAACCCCGCGGCGAGCGCGGCGGTCTCGACGTGCGGCAGGGAGGGGAGCACGGTCGTCGTCGCTGGTATCGCCGTCTTAGGCATCGCCGCCCCCGATGAGCCAGTCGGCGCCTCGGGCGCCGGCGAATTCCAGGTCGTCCCGGTTCTTCAGCACGGATCCCCAGGTGAGGTCGACGGTCTTCGCGTCGAGCCGATCCACGCCGAGCACGGCGAGGGCGGACACCCAGTCGATCGCCTCGGCGATGCCGGGCGGCTTCGCCATGTCGAGCGACCGCAGCCTCGTGATCGCCGAGGCGACCTCGAACGCGAGCGATTCGGCGCTCGACGGCACGCGGCGGCGCACGATCTCGGCGATGCGCGCCGGAGGAGGGTAGTCGATCCAGTGGTAGAGGCAGCGCCGGGTGAGGGCATCGTGCAGGTCCCTGGTGCGGTTGGAGGTGAGGATGACGATGGGCGGATGCGTGGCCCGCACGGTGCCGAGTTCGGGGATCGTGACGGCGGCCTCGGCGAGCAGCTCGAAGGTGAACGCCTCGAACTCGGCATCCGCTCGGTCGATCTCGTCGAGCAGGAGCACGGCCGGGCGCGGCCCCGGATGCTCGATCGCCTTGAGCAGCGGGCGTCGGAGCAGGTAGTCCTCCGCGAAGAGGTCGGTCTCCTCGAGGTCGGCGTGCCGCGCCTCGGCCAGCCGGATGCCGAGCATCTGCCGCTGGTGGTTCCACTCGTACAGGGCCTCGCCCGCGTCGATGCCCTCGTAGCACTGCAACCGGTACAGCGGCGTATCGAGCAGCCGCGCCAGCGCCTTGGCCGCCTCCGTCTTGCCCACCCCGGCCTCGCCCTCCAGCAGGATGGGCTGCGGCAGCCGCACCGCCAGGAACAACGCGGTCGCGAGACCCACGTCGGCGAGGTAGTCGTCCTCGTCGAGAGCCGCGGCGAGGGAGGCGACATCCGGCACCCGGCGCACGACGTCGTCTTCGGCCCCCGCCCGGGCGGGCGTGGTCACCGGGCCCCCTCGAGGTCGGCGAGCAGTTGCCGGTAGTCCGCCTCCGTGTCGACGTCGAGCGGAATCCGCCCCGGAACCGGCACCTCCCGCACGTCGGCCGGTCGACGCTCGATGAGCCTCCAGACGCCCTTGTCGCCGTGCAGGGACGCGAGGTCGGCGAAGAGTGGTCGCGCGAAGGCGAACGGATGCCCGATGCCGTCCTCGTAGCGGCACACCGCGATCACGCTGTCGCCCCGCCCGTCGAGCAGGCGCCGCACCGACTCCACTCCGACGCCCGGCTGGTCCGCGAGCAGCAGCAGCAGCACACCGATGTCCGGCCGCAGCGCCGGGAGGGCCGCGGCGATCGATGAGGAGCATCCGTCGCCGTACTGCGGGTTCAGCACCACGTCACACCCGCTGGTGTCCACGACCCGCAGCACCTCGGCGGCCGCCCCGCCGAGGGCGAGCACAATCTGCTCGACGCCACTCGCGCGGGCGGTGTGGAGCGCGGCGTCGAGCAGCACCCCGTCGCGGTAGGGAAGGAGCTGCTTCGGCCGGCCGAGGCGCGCGGATGCGCCGGCAGCGAGGACGAGGGCGGCGACACCCGCCTCAGCCGGCGGCGGCATAGCGTTCCGGATCCGCGAGGAAGGCCGTGCGGCAGCCCGCCGAGCAGAAGTAGACGGTCGACCCGCCGTGCTCGACGTGCAGGGACGCCGGCACGGCGGCGACCGTCATGCCGCAGACCGGATCGATCGCCGTCTGCGGCGGCGCGGCGGGTGTGGTCGCAGCGAGCCGACCCGACGCCCGCTCCTCGACCAGCTGGGCGAGGATGGACAGGGCGATCTCGGCGGGCGTGCGCGCTCCCAATCGGAGCCCGGCCGGTGTATACACGCGGGCACGCTGCTCCTCGTCGACATCGAGGGAGGCCAGGACGGCCGCACCGCGTGTGCCGCTCGCCACGAGACCCACGTATGGCACGCCGGCCCGCAGCGCGGCCTCGAGGGCCGGTTCCTCGTCGCGGCCGTGGGACGCGACGATGAGCGCCGCGTCGTCCGCCCTGGGCATCGCCGAAGCGCCATCGGTGAGCTCCACCTCCATGCCGAGGCCGACGCCGAGCACGGCGAGGGCCTGCGCCACGGGGGTCGAGCCCACGATCACGAGACGGGCTGCCGGCAGCTGCGGCTCGAGGAAGATCTCGATCCTCCCGCCACTCAGGCACGGGTTCGCCACCTCGATGGCGCCCTCCTCCTGCACCCGCGACGGCTCGCCCGGCACCACCCGAAGCAGCACGGGCTCACCGCTGGCCAGGGCGCGCAGGCCGTACTCGCGCACCGACGCCTCCACGCAGTTGCCTCCCACGAAGCCGTCGATCTCGCCGCTCTCGCGCACGATCGCGGTGTCGCCGGCGTGAGCGCTCGTCGGATGCTGGGCGCGCACCACCGTGGCGCGCACGAACGGTTCCCGGCGACTGCTGAGCTCCTGTGCACGTTCGGCGAGACTCCCACCCACGACGGTCATGCTAGATCGGTGGCCTCGGCCGGCCCTGCATTGCCTCCCAGACCCGGCCGGGGGTGCATGGCATGTCCATGTGGACCACGCCGAACGGGGCGAGGGCGTCCACGACGGCGTTCACCACCGCCGGCGGCGAGCCGACCGTCGCCGATTCTCCGATGCCCTTCGCGCCGATGGGGTGGTGCGGTGAGGGGGTCACGGTGAACCCGGTCTCCCAGTTCGGCACCTCCATCGCGGTGGGGATGAGGTACTCCATGAACGAGCCGCCGAGGTTGTTGCCCTCCTCGTCGAACTGGATGATCTCCATGAGAGCCATGCCCACGCCGTCGGCGAGACCACCGTGCACCTGGCCCTCGATGATCATTGGGTTGATGCGGGTTCCGCAGTCGTCGACCGCGATGAATCGGCGCACCTTCACGTGCCCCGTCCCCGGGTCGATGTCCACCACGCAGATGTACGCCCCGAACGGGAAGGTGAGGTTCGGCGGGTCGTAGGTCACCTCGGCGTCGAGGTTGCCGTCGATGCCCTCCGGCAGCGCGACCGTGCCGTGGGCACCCATCGAGATCTCGGCGATGGTCTTGCCGACGCTCGGGTCGCCCTTCACGAACCAGCGTCCCTTCTCCCACTCGAGGTCCTCCGGCCGGGTCTCCAGCATGGCCGCGGCGATGAACCTGGCCTTGTCGCGCACCTTGCGGGCGACGAGCGCCACGGCCGCCCCGCTCACCGGGGTCGACCGGCTGCCGTATGTCCCCAGCCCGAACGGGGTCTGGTCGGTGTCGCCGTGCACCACGTCGATGTCCTCCGGCGGGATGCCGAGTTCCTCCGCCACGATCTGGGCGAACGTGGTCTCGTGGCCCTGACCCTGGCTCTGCACGGAGAGCCGAACCACGGCCTTGCCGGTCGGGTGAACACGCAACTCCGCGCCATCCGCCATCCCGAGGCCCACGATGTCCATGTGCTTGCGCGGGCCTGCCCCCACCGTCTCGGTGAAGAACGAGACGCCGATGCCCATGAGCTCACCGCGCTCGCGCTTCTCCTTCTGCTCGCGCCGAAGCTCCTCGTAGCCGGCGATCTGCATCGACAGGCGCATTGCGGGCTCGTAGTTGCCGGAGTCGTACTCCCAGCCCGTCTTGTTCTTGTACGGGAACTGCTCCGGCTGGATGAAGTTCTTGATCCTCAGCTCAGCCGGATCCATTTCGAGCTTCTGGGCGAGGATGTCGACCAGCCGCTCGACGAGATAGACCGCCTCGGTCACCCGGAAGGAACAGGCGTAGGCCACCCCACCCGGCGCCTTGTTCGTGTAGACCCCGGTGACCTTGCAGTGCGCGGCCTTGAGATCGTAGCTTCCGGTGAACATGTGGAAGAAGCCGGCCGGGTACTTGGTCGGCTGGGCGGTGGCGTTGAACGCCCCGTGGTCGGCAAGCACGTTGGTGCGCAGGGCGAGGATCTTGCCGTCCTTCGTGGCCGCGATCTCCCCCTGCATGATGTAGTCCCTGGCGAACGAGGTCGACATGAGGTTTTCGGACCGGTCCTCCACCCACTTCACCGGTTTCCCGGTGACGATCGACCCGACGACGGCGAGGATGTAGCCCGGGTAGATGCCGACCTTGTTGCCGAAGCCGCCGCCGATGTCCGGGGAGACGATGCGGATCTTGTGCTCGGGAATACCGGCGACGATCGCGAAGAGCGTGCGGTGCGCGTGCGGGGCTTGGGTCGTTTCGTAGAGGGTGAGGTGCCCCTCGATCGGTTCGTAGTCTGCCACCGCCCCGCAGGTCTCCATCGGCGCGGGGTGCACCCGCGGGTAGACGATCTCCTGGGAGATGACAACGTCTGCCGACGCGAACACCGCGTCGGTCTCCGCCGCATCCCCCGCCTCCCAGTCGAAGATGTGGTTGTCGGTCTTGCCCTCGATGTCGGTGCGGATGACGGGGGCACCCGGGTCGAGCGCCTTGCGGGCGTCGATCACCGGCGGCAGCACGTCATACTCCACGTCGATCAGTTCGAGGGCGTCCCGGGCGGCGTATCGGTCGTTCGCCACGACGAAGGCCACCTCCTGGCCCTGGAACCGCACCTTGTCCGTCACGAGCACGGCCTGCACATCCGCCGACAGGGTCGGTGCCCAGGCGAGCTTGAGGCCCAGGAGGTCCTTGCCGGTGATCACGGCGACGACGCCGGGGTGGGCGAGCGCCCTCGTGGTGTCGATCGAGACGAGGGTCGCGTGGGCGACCGGGGCGCGCAGGATCGCGCTGTGCAGCATGCCGGGCAGCACGATGTCGTCGATGTAGTTGCCCTTGCCGCGGATGAACCGGGGGTCCTCCTTGCGCTGGATGCGCCCGTAGCCGATCGGTCGGTCGGCGTCGCCCGCCGCCGGGTTCGACGCGCGCTCGTCCGTGATGGTCATGCGTTCACCTCTTCGCCTGTTGCTGCGGCCCCCGCTGGATGTTCTGCCGCCCACTGCACCGAGCGGACAATCGTTGCGTACCCGGTGCACCGGCAGATCTGGCCGGAGATGGCCTCGCGGATCTGGTCGTCGTCCGGGTGCGGGTTCCGGTCGAGCAGCGCGCGAGCGGTGAGCATCATCCCCGGCGTGCAGAATCCGCACTGCAGCCCGTGTTCCTCCATGAAGCCCTGCTGCACCGGGTCGAGCACTCCCCCGGTGGCGAGGCCCTCGACGGTTCGGATGTCGTGGCCATCGGCCATCGCGGCGAGAACGGTACAGGACTTGACCGGCAGTCCGTCCATGAGTACCACGCACGTGCCGCAGTTCGAGGTGTCACACCCCCAGTGGGTGCCGGTGAGCCCGAGGATCTCCCGGATGAAGTGCACGAGCAGCACCCGCGGCTCCGCCTCCCTGCTGATCTCGTCGCCGTTGACGGTCATGCTGATCTGCATCGGGTTCAGCCTTCCTGTGCTTCGGCGGCGCGTGAAGTCGCGCGTCGCAGGACTCTTCTGGTCAGTTCGTCGGCGAGATGCCGCTTGTAGTCGATGGCGCCCCGCTGGTCGGCGAGTGGATCGCAGGCGAGCGCGGCCAGTCGGCCGGCCTCGACGAAGAGCTCCTCCGACGGAGCCTTGCCGCGAAGCAGCGCCTCCGCCTCGGTGACGGTTCCGTCCTGCCCGATCGCGGTCAGGCCTATCGCGACGTGGTCGATCGTGCCGTCCTTCGCGAGGGACACCGATGCCCCGGCCGCCGCGACCGCCCAGTCGCCCACCCGCCGTTCGACCTTCTCGTATGCGCTCCCGGAGCGAGGACGGACGGGGAAGCGAACCTCCACCAGCAACTCGTTGTGGGCGACGGCCGTCTCGTACGGGCCGACGTGGAACTCGGCCATCGAGACGACCCTCTCGCCCGCCTTGCCTCGGATCACCGCCTCCGCGCCGAGCACGGTGCACACGGTCGACAGGTCTTCTGCCGGGTCGGCCTGGCACAGCGAACCACCGATCGTTCCGCGATTGCGCACCACGGGATCCGCAATCGTGCGCTCGGCATCGGTGATGATCGGGAAGAGCCGGCGCACCTCATCCGACTCGAAGAGGGTGGTGTGACGCGTTATCGCGCCCACCCTCAGCCGGTCGCCGTCGCGCACGATGAAGTCGAGCTCGAACAGGTCGTTGATGTCGATGAGCCACTCGGGCCTGGCGAGCCGGAGCTTCATCATCGGCAGCAGGCTGTGGCCTCCCGCAACGATCAGGGACTCTGGGCCGTGTCTCTCGAGCAACGCCAAAGCGTCGTCCACGGAGCTTGCGCGCGCGTAGTCGAATGGAGCCGGAATCTGCATGATGCCCTCCTCGCCCAGATACCCTGCGATGCTGAAGGGCACTGACCTGAGTCTCACTCCGCAGTCGCGACGATGTCAAGATATACCCCGGGGAAAGGTCGGTCAGCGGTGACAGCCGTGGCTCTCGTGCTCACGGTGTCCGGAATGGGCGCAGCCCTCTCGCCTCACCGTCGAGCCCCGCTGCACGCGCTCACCGCCGTGGGAATGGGCGCGGTGCTGCTGCTTCCCGCGGTGCGCGGCCGCGCGCCGGGCCGGCTGCTCAACGTCGTGTGCTCGGGCAGCGTGATCGCGGCGATGGCCGCCTGAGCGGTCGGGATCTACCGCGTCAGGCCTCCGCCTCGGCGATGGCGTGCTCGACGGCGACCCAGGCCAGCATGGCGCACTTGACCCGCGCCGGGTACTTCGAGACGCCGGAGAACGCGGCAGCGTCGCCGAGCACGTCCTCGTCGGCCTCCACGGCGCCGCGAGACCGCATGAGTTCCCGGAAGTTCTCGATCTTCGACCGCAGCTCGGCGACGCCAACGCCCTCACCGAGTTCGCTGATCACCGAGGCGGCGGCCATCGAGATCGCACAGCCGTCGCCGTCCCAGCGGATCTGCTCGATCGTTCCGTCGACGACTGCCACCCGCACCCTGACCTCGTCGCCGCAGGTGGTGTTGATCTGGTGGGACTCGCCGAGGTGCGCGCCGACCGGAGCCGTCGCCGTCGCCAGGCCGCTGCCCTGACGGGCCTTCGAGTGGTCGAGGATGATCTGCTGGTAGAGGCTGTCGAGTTCGCTCATGATGTGACTCCAAAGTAGCCGCGCACCTCGGCGACCGCCGAGAGGAAGGCATCCACCTCGTCGGTCGTGGTGTACAGGTAGGTGCTCGCGCGGGTGGTCGCGGTGAGCCCGAGCCGCCGGTGGAGCGGCTGGGCGCAGTGGTGGCCGACCCGCACGGCGATTCCTCGATCGTCGAGGAACTGCCCGACATCGTGGGCGTGCACCCCGTCGACATCGAATGCCGCGAGCCCGATCCGCTCGCGGCCCGCTTCCGGCCCGACCACCCGGATGCCGTCCAGGCGGGTGAGTCCCTCGACGAGGCGCTGCCCCAACTGGGAGTCCCAGGCCCGCACGCGGTCCATTCCGGCCTCCTCGAGATAGCGCACGGCCTCGGCGAACGCGACGGCCTGGGAGACGCGCTGGGTGCCGGCCTCGAACCTGTGTGGAGCGGGAAGGTACTCCGCCTTCTCCATCGTGACCGTGGTGATCATCGACCCGCCGGTGAGGAACGGGGGCATCGCGTCGAGCAGCTCCCGGCGGCCGTAGAGCACGCCGATGCCCGTCGGGGCGAGCATCTTGTGGCCAGAGAGCACTGCGAAGTCCACATCCAGCGCGTGCAGGTCGAGCGGCAGGTGCGGCGCCGACTGGCACGCGTCGAGCACGACGAGGGCGCCCACCCTGCGGGCCAGTGCCACGAGTTCGGCCACCGGGTTGATCGTGCCGAGCACGTTGGAGGCGTGGGTGACGGCGAGCACCCTCGTGCGGTCGCCGATGATGCGCTCCGCCTCGTCGAGGCGCAACTCGCCGCCATCCGTGATCGGGATGAAGCGCAGAGTCGCGCCCGTACGGAACGCGAGCTCCTGCCACGGGATGAGATTGGCGTGGTGCTCCATCTCGGTCACCACGATCTCGTCCCCCGGCTCGAGGGCGAAGCGCCTCGCGGCCTGCCCGCCTCGGCCGAGGCTGGCATTGGAGAAGGAGTAGGCCAGGAGGTTGAGCCCCTCGGTGGCGTTCGAGGTCCAGACGATTTCCTCGGGGAGCGTACCGAGGAAGCCGGCGATGGTCGCCCTCGCCGCCTCGAACGCGTCGGTCGCCTCGACCGCGAGCGTGTGCGAGCCCCGGTTGACCGCCGCGTTCGCGTGCTCGTAGAAGTGCCGCTCCGCCGCGAGCACGCCGAGCGGAGTCTGCGAGGTAGCCGCCGAGTCGAGGTAGACGAGGGGTGCGCCGTTCACCGAGCGGCTGAGGATCGGAAAGTCCGCGCGGAACAGGTCGATCTGCTCGTCAGCGAAGGCCGGGGCATCGTCGGCTGAGGTGTGCGGTGCTGTGCGCGTTGTGGCCACGGAGAATCTCCCTGATCACCCCACGCCGACGACGCGGGGGTACCTCCATTTTACGCGACCCCAACGGCGCAACTCGGGGTGCCGCAACTGGGACACCGCGACTGGGGGTAACGCGGCCCCGGCATGGCAAAAGGCCCGGAATCTCAGCGATTCCGGGCCTTTTGCGTCGTTCTTTGTTGCGGGGACAGGATTTGAACCTGCGACCTCTGGGAGGATTCATCCCCAGACCGACGCGTCCGAAAATCTCGGAACCCCTCGGATGTCGTCGTCGGCCATGTAGTCGAGGGTCACGGCACCAGCGGTGCGGTTCATGCCCGGGAGTTCCGTCACGTCGGGGAGAGCAGGCGTCTCAGGCGTTGGTTCCATCCGTCGGGTTCGTATCAAACGCTACTCATTGCGGCCGACACATCTTGGACCTGCTCAGCGAGTTCTGATGGCCGACGCCCATACCCACGCTCGGTGCTCGCCCTCCGGGGTCTGCCATCGGTGGGCTGTTCTAAGTCGATCTCGACGGTTCTTCGTGCTGACACGGTGCGTCCCTTTGTGCGTCGTTGGCGTGCTGTGGATCGTTTGGCCATTCAACGGTTGACGGAATCCGTTTTGGGTCGAAATCAGTGCGGTTCAGACCTGCACCCCGCATCCCGCATCCCGCATCCCGCATCCCGCATCCCGCAATCAAGGAATCAGATGCCCAAGTTCATCGAGTCCATCGCGCCTGAGATCCGTCATCTCACCGAATATGCCCGTCCCACCAACCGGACGGCCAACGAGACAGCTCTGGGGTGAATGCGCCCCTCGGCCCAGCAGTGCCGATGATGTTTCACAAGGGAACCTTCGATGGGACTTCACACTGGAGCATTCCTGGTGCCCCCTCAGGCCCCCGAATGCGGTGACGGCATATCTGATTTGCTAGCGCGCCGTTATGTTGACCAGCACGAACGCGATCAACACAACTACTTCAGCGGCTG
>NZ_DATCQQ010000092.1:0-76152 GCF_036569425.1 Lacisediminihabitans sp. | reverse complement strand
CGCGTCGATGCGGCCGGCCACTTCCTCCTCCTCGAGCGCCCGACCGAGGCCAACGCAGTCGTGGACGATTTCCTTCAAACTGTGTTCGACGACCAGCAGTAGGCGCTGAACCGGACGGGAGATCGTCCGCTGAGGGATCGGTGATGACACTGTGCTCCGGAGGCGGTTTGTCTGTGAGTCGTTCAGGCGATGGCTGGCTGCTCGTTCTGACAGTCTTGGAGCATGACAGACGAAGTTCGTAACGTAGCTGATGCCCTTGACCTTATTTCCGAGCACTGGCAACCTCGACGCCTGACGAGCATCAACGACTACGACGTGAAAGTTGTGAAGCTCCTTGGCGAGTTCGTCTGGCACACTCATCCAGACACCGATGAACTCTTCATGGTCCGAAGTGGGCAGCTCGTCATCCAGCTCCGAGATCGGAACGTACACCTCGGCCCAGACGACGTGTTCGTCGTCCCCGCAGGCGTCGAGCATTGCCCACGCGCAGACGAAGAAGTGTCAGCGCTCTTGTTCGAACCCAAAGGCACCGTGAACACCGGCGATGTCGGTGGCGACCGCACCGCCGCGCTCCAAGAATTCTGACTTCGAACATCTCGTCCCGTTCGAGGTTCCGCATTCGTGCTGTGTGATGGCGGCTGTGAGCTGCTCTGGGCGGGATTCTCTCGAAGAGCGGCCTGATGTGTCTTCACCATTGACTCGCTCGTGTACTGGTCATAAATAGATGGTGTTTCGAGTGATCTTCCCCGAGTCGACGAGGCCCCGATACTCATTTACCTCTCCGATCTGGTAGTTGTCCGCGGCCGGGGATAGCAATACCGCCTCAAACGGGATGGCGCTGCTGCACGCCACGCTGAGGTGGCGATAGGTCTTGTGTCCATGGAGCCAGGCGAGATCGTCATGGGCGCGGGTTGTCATGGGGGCGTGACCGATCAGGATGACGTATCCGGCGAGAAGATTGTCCTCGTTCGCCTGGTCGATCATTTTGTCGATGAGGTCCCTCATCGGGTTGGGTGCAGTAGTGGTCGGCATAGTTCCGGGTGGTCTTTTCGAATTGAGGCGGCGAGGTGGAAGTGCCGGGTCTCGATCCCCGATGACCGAGACCCCGCGCGGACCCTGGCGCACAATGTGAGGATGCATCATGCTGTCAAGGTTTTCCGGCAAGCCGGGGAGTGACGGCACCTCCTTGCCGGAAGGCGATGTTGATGAAGGGGGCACGTCCGTGTGAAGGGGAGTGGTCACAGCACGGCCTCGGTTCGGCGCGGCCCGGGCATTGCCGTCACCGTGGGGATGGTGAGCGTGTTACGGCGCACCGAGAACGTGGTTATCTGCCCATTGTCGATTCGGCCGTGAAATTCGAGGAGATCCCCGGTGCGGTAGTTGTCTGGGGAGGGAGCGAGGACGACCAGATAGTTGGGGATGAGCCGGCTTTGGGCCACGGGGAACCATCGATATACCTTCTTGCCTTTCACCCATTCGGTGGCCGTAGCGGGCGCGGTGCCGAGAAGAATGCTGTAGGTGTCAAGCGGGTCGCTCTGCTGGGCCTGATCGATCATCCGGTCGATAACGGTGGTCAGATTCATGGGTTCCCTTTCGGCCGTGAACTTGTTTCGGTCATGGCTTGCACGATGGCCGCGTCTGCGGCGCGCGCTACGTGGTCGCGAGCATGCTCGATCGCGGCCTCGAGGTCGATGAACAGGTGTTTGTGGTGCCGAAGCGTGCTGATCACACCGACCCGGGTTGCGAGTTTCATGTGCTGGGGTTGGATGCCCTTAATCAGGACTGTGATTCCGCGGCGTTCCAGGGCGTGGATCATTTCGGTGATGACACGGGCGCCAGTGGCGTCGAGAACCTGTAGCTGCGACATGCGGATGATCACGACGGAGACGTTGTTGATTCGAGTGACCCGGTCGAGCATACGGTCGGCCGCGCCGAAGAATAGGGCACCGTCCAGACGGAACAGGGCGATGTGTTCGTCCTCCGGCTGGGCGGGGGCGGGGAGCTCTTCACGGTGAACGCCACCGGATTTGGAGAGGGTTCTCAGCGCGAAGAACGCGGCAACACCAATGCCGATTCCGACCGCCACGATCAGGTCGAACGAGACGGTGATCAGTGCGGTGATGATGAATACCACCGTGTCGGAACGGGTTGACCCGACCACGCTGCGAACGGTTGCAATTGAGATCATCCGCGCCGCAGTGACCATCAGCACGCCGGACAGGGCCGCCAGGGGGATCTGCGAGACGACACCGGTAGCCAGGTACACGACCGCGAGCAGCACGATCGCGTGCACGATGGCGGCCAGACGAGTGCGACCGCCGGAGCGGATGTTCACCGCGGTGCGTGCTATCGCGCCTGTTGCTGGCATTCCCCCAAAGAGTCCTGACGCGATCGAGGCGAGTCCTTGGCCGATGAGCTCGCGGTCGGCGTCATACGGGCCGGTGTCCGATATCGAGGCGGCGACTCGCGCCGACAGGAGCGATTCGATCGCCGCGAGAGCGGCCACGGTGAGGGCCGACCCGATGAGCGTGGTGAGGGTCTGAATGTCGAATGACGGAAGGGATGGGGCGGGAAGCGTGTTGGGAAGGATTCCAATTCGTGCAAGCGGCAGGTTCGCGACCGTGGCGATCACGGCGACCACGATGATGGCGATGAGGGACCCGGGAAGCTGGCGATGAATGCGGGGGGCAAGCATCATGATGGCGGCCACGGCGGCTACCGCCAGGACGGACCAGATGACGGTGGACCAGTTCACTTGCGCGAACGATTGGACGGCGGACAGGAATGCGTTGCTGCTCGGGCCAGGCTTTGTCCCGATCGCCGCGGGCACCTGTTGGAGGAAGATGATCACCGCAATCCCCAGGGTGAAGCCTTCGATGACAGGCCAGGGGATGTAGGAAACGACACGGCCGAGTTTCAGCGCCCCGCCGACAACCACAACGGCCCCGGCTATCAAGCTCACAACTGCCACAACGCCTGCACCATGCGCGGCGACGACGGGACCGAGAACCACGACCATGGCGCCGGTTGGCCCCGAGACCTGGATGTTGGAGCCGCCAAAAACGGCCGCGATGACACCGGCGACGATCGCCGTGATCAGACCGCTCTCGGCACCGGCGCCAGAGCTCACTCCGAACGCCAACGCCAACGGAAGAGCCACGATCCCGACGGTGACACCCGCGACAAGGTCTCCACGCCACGTTCGGCGCACGGAACGGTAGTCCTGCCAGCTGGGAAGGAGGGAACGAACGTAAGCCGCTGCTTTCATGGGGTCACCGGAGCAACCTCGGTGTCGCGCTGCATGGCTATGTCGGGAAGATTCACTGTCGATACCAATTGCTGTTGAGTTCTTTCAAGGATCTTGACCAGGAGCGACCGCGACACGGAAAGCAGATCGGCGACCTCCGGATACGCGAGTCGGTAGAACACTTGACTGGCCCGCCGCTCGGCGACGACGAGGTTGTGCCGGCGGAGCACGGAAAGGTGCTGGGACAGGTGAGATGCTTCCAACCCGGTGTCGGCAAGTAAATCCGTCACCGATACGGTGGGGGAAGCAGACAGTACCTCTAGAACGCGCACGCGAACCGGATGGGCAAGGCCTTTGAATAGATTCGCCTTGACTTCGTACAGTGGGCGGTGGGCGTCCGAGTATTGGTCCATTCCGTCACGATTCCACGGTTTGACGTTTTCAATAAGCCGCGGGTCGAGCGCATCGGCGGCCGTCATCGGGCGAGCTCCCCGCTGAATTTCGCCCGGCCCCCACCGTCATGGCGCATGGTTCCGGATGCGTCCATCGCCGGGAGGCCACCGCGTTTAGTGCTGCGATCACGAGAACTCCACAGCGGACACACGCTCGACGCCATCGGGAACACCCGTCCGCAGGTGCTTCTGTCGCGCGGCTGTTGTTTCACGGCGAATTGTCCCCATGTCGTAGTGGCTTAATAAATTCATCATATCGCAATATCAAGGCGACTTGGTGCGATCCTTGGATCATGACAACGAACCGGGAAGAGGAGCCCACCGCGCCCGTGCTGTTGACGGCGCGTGCGCGCTCGTGGCCGCTTCGGTGCAGTCTGCGCGAAGTCGTCGCCGACTGCCACGCAACAGCACGCACAGGAACGCCAGGCTCCCGCCGGCAGACACATATCGCGCCTGCGTCAATTGAAACTTCGATCAATTGTCGATATTATGAAGTGCATGGACGCCGCAGAGGTATCTGTCGCACAGCTGACCGCCGACCTGTTCAGGGCGATCGCGCACCCGGCACGGGTTCGGGTCCTGGAAGAGTTGATGAGTGCTGAAAGTTCGGTGGGCGTGCTTGCCGAAACGCTGGGCATGGAAATCTCCCACCTTTCCCAACAGTTGGGCGTGTTGCGTCGTGCTCGTCTAGTCGTGACCCGGCGGGTGGGTCCCATGGTCTACTACTCGATCCGCGACCCGCGAATGTCGCAGTTGCTCGCGGTTGCCAAGCAGATGCTGGTATCGAGTCTGGAAGACTCCCGCGATTTGCTGGTGACGATGGGGGAGGCGGATCGGCTGGATGCCGCCGCCCGTATCGACATCGGGTCGTCGCAGTGAGCACGTCTCGATTGGTCCGGTTGATCGCCCGCACCGGCCGGATCGCGGAGCCGGTCCCGGCCCCGGTGGGAACAATCTGCGATGGCGCGCGGGTGCTGCGCGGCAGCGTGCATGTTCGCTACGTGGATCTCGGCGGCGGTACGGACTGTGCGATGGAGATTTCGACGGCTTTTGGACCGGTCTACGACCTTGAGCGATACGGTGTGCGGCTGGTGGCATCGCCTCGCCACGCGGACGTGCTCCTGATTACCGGGGTGGTCACAAGGAACATGGTCGAGCCGTTGCGGCGCACGGTGGAAGCGACGCCGATGCCCCGGTTCGTTGTAGCTGTCGGTGACGCGGCCATCATGGGCGGCCCGTTCTTGGGCGGCTACGGCGTTGCCGGCGTCGTGTCCGATTTCGTCGATGTCGACCTGGAAGTCCCCGGCAGTCCGCCAGACCCGGCGGAAATTGTGGCAGCTCTTCGTCGGATCGCGGGACGATGACGCCAATCTCTTTGGGTCTGGCGACAGGGTTGGCGCTGACCGCCGTTGCGATTGCCGCGGCATTCTTGCCTGACGTACGCATCCGTTCCATACTCAGTGGCGTTTCCTGTGCGGCGATGAGTGCAGCGGGCGTCTTCACGGGTGCGCTTGCGATGGCGGGGGGCACCGGAAAGCTGGTCGTCCCGATCGCGGTGCCGCTGGATCCTCTGACCTTCGAACCCGACCGGCTCGGCGGCCTGTTCATGCTGATCGCGTCCGGAGTCGGGGTGCTCGTGTCGCTCTACGGGATCGTGTCAGTGCACGGTCCTTCAGCGTCACGCACAGCGTGGATCGCCTTGGCGGTGTTCCTGATGGGGATGCAGTATGTTCCCACGGCCGCAGACGCCCTGTCGTTCCTGCTCATGTGGGAAGCGATGGCATTGGGTTCAACGGTGCTCCTGCTTGCAGAGCACGCCTCTCGTCGTCGCGTCAGTTCGGCCACGGTCTGGTATTCGGTGATGTCGCAGTTGAGCTTCCTGTTCATCCTCGCGGGTTTCGCCGTGCTCGCGGCGGCGGCCGGTGGAACCACGTTTGCTGAGCTGGCCCGGGTGTCTCCCACCTCCACTGCGGCGTTGACTGCATTCGTCCTGTTCGTCATCGGCTTTGGCAGCAAGGCGGGGTTGGTGCCGATGCACGTGTGGTTGCCGCGCGCCCACCCGGAAGCGCCTAGTCATGTGTCCGCTGCGATGAGCGCTGCGATGGTGAAAATGGGCGTCTACGGCATCCTTGTGGTGTGCGTGCGGTTCTTGCCCGGCGGGCCGGCGTGGTCGGGCATCGTGTTGCTGACGCTCGGGGGCATCTCCGCCGTCTACGGGATTCTGCAGGCATCGGTGTCAAGCGACCTCAAGGTCTTGCTGGCATATTCGACGACGGAGAACGTTGGCTTGATTTGGCTCGCGATCGGGGCGTCAGTGTTGCTTGGCGCGTACGGTCTGACCGCCACTGCAGCGACCTCGCTGCTTGCGGCCCTGCTCCTCACCGTCAGTCACGCCGCGTTCAAGGTGACTCTCTTTCTCGGCGCAGGGTCTGTCCTGCACGCCACCGGTAAGCGAAACCTCGACCACCTGGGAGGTCTCGCCCGGCGGATGCCGTGGACGGCTGCGGCCTTTGGCATCGGTTGCCTTGGCGCAGCGGCATTGCCAATCAGCTCGGGGTTCGTAGCGGAATGGGTGTTGCTGCAGTCCCTCGTCCATGGCACACGACTGAATGGTGCTGCCGTGTCGGTGACCGTTTCGATCGCTATGCCATTGGCGGTGGCCGTCGTGGCGCTCACCGCGGGTCTCGCGGTGTTGACCTTCGTCAAGTCGTACGGAATCGGATTCCTGGCCCGCCCCCGGTCCGATGCGGTGGCCGGAGCCCGCGAGTCCCACCCGCTGGTGCGCGTCGTGCTCGTTGTCGCCGCGGCAATCGTCGTGCTCCTTGGGCTCATGCCGGGGCCGCTTGCTTCGGTGCTCGCTTCGGTCGTTGCGGAGGACGGCACCCGCCGCGCCGGCTTCGTCGACACGATCGGGATGGCTGGCGTGAGCCTGCCAAGGCTCGGAGCACTCCTGGACCCGATCGCGCTGGTCATTCTCGCAGCCGTGGTGGCGGTTCCCGTCCTTGCCGTCACCATTGCTTCGGCCATGCGGCATCCGCAACGTCTCGGCGCATCGGTGTGGGGTGGCGGAGGCGAGCGCACTCGACCGCGGATGCAATACACGGCAACCTCGTATGCGGAACCGGTCGTCAGAGTGTTCGATGACGTGCTGAAGCCGTCCCGGGATGTGGAGGTCACCCACGCGGGCGAGTCGCGCTACCTGGTGCAACGGGTCAAATTCAGCCAGAATCTGACCGACGTGATCGAGCATCGCCTCTACCGTCCCGTGTTGTCCGCCGCCGACCGTCTCGGCGTTCGGGCCCGCAGCATCCAGAACGGCAGCATCCACCTGTACCTCCTGTATTCGTTTGCAGCGATCCTGATCGTGCTGATCGTGGCGGTACTGTGACTCTCGCGACCGTCATCGTTGACCTGATCCAGGTCGTGCTTTTCGCTGCGCTCGCACCCGTCCTGATCGGAGTGACCCGTCAGGTTCGTGCTCGGCTGGAGGGTCGCGCGGGCGCCGGAATCTGGCAGCCGTGGCGAGACATACGCAAACTGCTGATGAAGCAGCCGGTGAGAGCGCTCGGCAGCAGCTGGATTCTTCGAGTAGCCCCGCTGGTTCTCACCATCTCAAGTGTGGTTCTCGCGGCGCTATTGCCGCTGGTGAGCACCGTGGCGGGGCGGCTCATTCCCGGAGACCTTTTCGTCGTGGTCTCGGTGCTGCTGATTGGGGCGGTCGCGCTGGCCCTCGTCGGTCTCGATGCGGGAACGGCCTTCGGAGGGATGGGTTCAAGCCGGCACATGACAGTTCTTGCTCTCGTCGAGCCAACGCTCCTTCTGGCGATCTACGCCCTTTCCATTCCGTCGGGCAGCTCCAATCTTGCGATCATCGTCGATTCCCGACTTGCAACGCCGTCGATCATCGTGTCCCCCGTCGGCTTGCTCGCGATGGCGGCATTCATTATCGCCGTGGTGGCCGAGACCGGACGCCTCCCGGTGGACAACCCGTCCACGCACCTGGAACTCACGATGATGCACGAATCGATGCTGCTCGAAAGCTCCGCAAGGGACCTGGGCTGGCTGGAATTCGGTTCCTGGCTGAAGCTGACCGTGCTTCTGGGTTTGATCGGCAACCTCCTCATCCCGTGGGGTGTTGCGACGACGACCGATCCCGTGCAGGTCGTTGTGGGGGTGCCCGCTGTGATCCTGAAAGTGCTCGTTCTCGGGGGCATGCTGAGCGTTGGCGAAGTTCTGCTGGCCAAGGTGCGACTCTTCCGCGTTCCCGAACTATTGGCCGGTTCATTTGTCCTGGCTTTCCTCGCAGTGGCCGTGTCGGCCATGGTCCCCTGAGAGGTCCGGATGTCGAACAGCGTGTTTTCGGAACTGATCGGGTTGAGCGCGGGCGCACTCCTGCTCACCTCGGTGCTGACCGTGTGGCATCGGTCGCAGCGCGCATCGATTCGCGCACTCGCGGTGCAGGGATTTGCGCTGGCCGCGCTCGTCGCAGTCGTCGCAGTTGACCGTGCGGACGTCGAACTCGTCCCGGTGTTCTTCCTGGTCCTGGTGCTCAAGGGGCTTGTTCTGCCGTGGGTGCTGGCGCGTCGTCCGGTGGTGGTTGGAACGGCACGTGTCCGGATTGACAGCGAGGACGAATCGCCCCTTCTGAACCCTGTTGCGACTCTGGTGGCGGCAGCGTTGCTCGGCGTGGTGGCTTACGCGGTCACCTGGCCGTTGGTCGCATCCAACCCGAGCGCCGCCGCGCACGCCGCGCCTGTCGGAGTGGCGATGGTTCTTATCGGCTTCCTTGTGCTGGTGACCCGTCGTCGCGCAATTTCCCAACTTGTCGGCTTCCTGGCTTTGGACAATGGCATCGCAACGGTTGCGTTCCTGATTTCGGGTGGTGTGCCCATCCTGCTCGAATTCGGGGCGTCGCTCGACGTCTTGCTCGTGACGCTGATTCTCCAGGTGTTCTCGCGACAAATGCGCGCGACGTTCGGTGACACCGATGTCGGCCGAATGAGAGAGTTGCGCGACTGATGTTCATCATCCTGTTGGTTCCCGTCGCGTTCCCACTCCTGCTTGGGGCATGGGCGCTCTTCCGCGTGGCGTCCTGGGTGCGGAGGTTCTCCGGCGTTGTCTCCAGCGCCGCGATCCTGGGCTCGGGGATCGTCGCTGTGCTTCTGGGGCAGGGGAGCGCACCGCTTTCATCCGCCGGTATCCTGCGCGCAGACACTCTTTCTGCCTACATGCTCGCGGTCGTCGGCGCGGTGGGGCTCGTGGCCACGTGGGGTGGGCTGGCTCCCCGGGAGGCGGATGCCCCGGTGCACACCGAGGTCGGAGGGGCCCCGCGAGGCATGTACGCGGCGCTCGTGTGCGTATTTCTTTCGGCGATGTCGCTGGCGGTACTTGCCGACAACCTTGGAGTGATGTGGGTTGCGATCGAGGCGACCACGATCGCTACCGCCTTCCTGGTCGGACACAACCGCACCCGGCGTTCGCTCGAAGCGGCATGGAAATACGTGATCCTCGCCCCTGCCGGTGTGGCGATCGCCTTCCTCGGCATCGTGCTGATCTATGCGTCCTCCACCGGCACCTCCACACCGACACTGTCATGGGTGGCGCTAACCCAGATGCACCTGCACCTGGATCCCGCGTTGGTAAGAGTCGGTGCGGCGTTGGCGGTGCTCGGCTTCGCAACCAAGGCCGGCCTCGCCCCGATGCACAGCTGGCTGCCCGATGCCCACAGCCAGGCCCCTGCGCCTGTTTCCGCCCTCATGTCGGGAGTCCTGTTGTCGGTTGCGCTCTATTCGATCCTGCGTATCCAGGCGGTCGCGAATGCCGTCATCGGTGCGGAATTCCTGCGCGCACTGCTGGTCGCTGGGAGCCTGCTCTCACTCGCGATTGCCGCGGCACTGCTCTTGCGCCAGCGCGACTACAAGAGAATGCTCGCCTATTCGAGCATCGAACACATGGGTGTCATGGCGCTGGGTGCTGCCGTCGGCCCGACAGCGCTGCCAGCGGTGCTCCTCTACATCCTCAGCCACGGTCTGATCAAGGCGAGCCTCTTCATACTTGCCGGGAGACTGCTCACAGCCGAGGGCACACCGATCATCTCCGACGTGCGGAGCCTGCTCGCACGCCGGCCGGGCCTGGCGGTACCGTGGTTGATCGGCATCGTCGCCCTGGTGGGTTTCCCGCCGTTCGGAATCTTCTTTTCCGAGGTCGGCATCATACTCGCCGGATGGGGCACAGGGATGGGCGTGATCATGGCGGTGGCGTTGGCACTCATGTTGGTCATCTTCGCGGGAATAACCCGGTTGACAGTGGGCATGATGTTCGGGTCGGCCGACCAGCCGGACCCGCACGCGGAGTCGGCGCTCGATCGATCTCCGCACGGTCCGATAGTGCCTCTGGTTCTCGCGCTCGGGGGGTGCGCGATCATTCCCTTCGTCTCCGGACCCATCGGCTCCGTGCTATCGGATGCCGCTGTGGCGTTGAGTCGGACGCGATAGTGAGCGAAGGCACCGGAACGAACGCCCACGAGGTTGATCGCACGGAACTCGTGCGCGAAGCATCCGCCCTCCTGGAGCACGGCTACCGCCTTGCCCTGGTGGCGTGCCACGAAGACGACGACGCCTTTCGAATCGTGTACCTCTTTGCGGGGAGAATTCGTGAGCAACCGATCGAGATTGTCGTGTCCATCCCCGCCGACGATGCCTGGGTCCCCAGCCTCGCCGAGGTGTCATACTCCGCGGGGCAGTTCGAACGCGAGATGTTCGACCTCTACGGCGTTCTGCCACAAGGACATCCGCAGCCGCACCGCCTGCTGCGGCATGCGCACTGGCCGCACTCCTGGCACCCGATGCGCCGTGATGCGCAGGTTGTTCCGGTCTTCGGTCCCGACGTCGCCTCATTTCCCTTTGTCGAGGTCGAGGGAGCCGGCGTGTACGAAATCGCGGTCGGCCCGATCCACGCCGGCATCATCGAACCGGGCCACTTCCGGTTCTCTGTCGTCGGCGAAACGATCGTCCGCATGGAGGCCAGGCTGTGGTTCCTCCACCGCGGCATCGAAAAACTCTTCGAAGGGCAACCCCCTGCTGCCGCGATCGAACTGGCGGAGCAGATCACCGGCGACACGTCGATCGGCCATTCGCTGGCGTTCGTGATGGCTGTCGAGGCGGCGTCGAGCATCGATGTGCCCGCACCCGACCGACTGGTGCGGGCGCTCCTGCTCGAACTCGAGCGGCTATACAATCACGTCACCGATCTTGGCGCGTTGGCCAATGATGCCGGGTTCGGCATCGCGAACGTCCACGCGCAACGCCTGCGAGAGTCCCTCATGCGAATCAACCATGCTGTTGCGGGTCACCGGCTGCTCCGTGGTTGCCTGAGCGTGGGCGGAGCGCGGGTGCGATCGCTCCCCGACCCGGCGACGCTGCGCGGCATCGCGGACGCGGTCGAGGAACTTGTCGGCATTACGCTCGCGCATCCGATTGTCCGGGATCGTTTCGCTGGCACCTCGGTTCTGCATGCCGAACAGGCGCTGGGGTTCGGCACGCTCGGGTATGTCGCCCGGGCCTCCGGGATCGACGTCGATGCGCGACGGGACCTCCCCTTCGTCGACCTCGGCGACTCGTTTCAGGTACCCGTGGAGACGGCCGGCGACGTGCTCGCGCGCTATCTCATACGTGCGCGCGAGTTTGCTGTCTCAACCAGGGTATCCATCGACTTGATTGAGCGGCTTGCGGGGTCACTCGGGCGCGGCCGGACAGTCACCACACGGTCGGAGGGAAGTGGGAGTTCCTTCGTCGAGGGATGGCGCGGAACCGTAGTGCACCGGGTAGAACTCACCGCAGCCGGCACTCTGAGCAGAGTCAAGATCGTGGACCCGTCGTTCTTCAACTGGCCGGCACTTCCCGCAGCACTGGCGGACACCATTGTTCCGGACTTCCCGTTGACCAACAAGAGTTTCAACCAGTCCTACGCAGGCAACGACCTGTGATGAGAGGCCGAACCGCCCCACTATTCGCGCGGATCGTGACCCGCGACACGCGTCACGAAAGCACGGCTCGCACTCGAGTGCGACGCCGCACCACATAGCTATACCCCGGGCGGCACCGGGCTAGCAGAGGTGAACGGTTCAAAGGCATCTGCGCCGCTCGATGCGAGCCAGGAATACTCGATTTCCTCGCCACCTGCGAGCCAGCGTGACGGGGTGGGGGAGGTCAGCCAGTTGACCGGCTCAACCCCGCCGAGCTCGCCACCGTTCAAAGCCAGCCGCAGCGCGGCGGCAAGATCTTCCTCCACCGAGGGAATCCTGGTGGCGGGATCAACGGACACGAAGAGTGCCGTACCGCTTCGGGCAACTAGATCGAGGAACTGCCGGTTCAGCGCCCAGTCGGTCATCGGTGTGCTGGCGACACAGTCCGCGTCTGCCGTGAAGAAAGTTCCGTGCTGGGCAAGGCGGAACGCGAGGGTGTTGATGCCGACCCGGCGGGTGCGGTTCCAGTCAATGCCCGACGTGTCATCGCCGATGCGCAGCGCGTCCGTGAGGCCGGCGGCGAGGTGTCCGACAACATTGCAGCCGAGAATGAGAGTGTCCCCAGCTGCAGCGCGAACGGTTCGGTAGAAGTCGACAAGGGTTTCGGCAGTAGTCCGAGAGGGATCGTAAAGGGCGGGTCCGGTGGATGGGTTGGGGCCGAAGTCGGGTCCCCATTTCCCCAGCAGGTCGTATGTCGAGAAGTCGTGTTTGATCAGTTCGAAACCCCACCCTTTGAGCCGGCTGACGTCGTTGGCAACCAGGTCGAGTACCGCGGGGGAACTGGGGTCGAGCGCGATCGCTCCGTCGCGAGCACAGCGCGCCCCCTCAATTGACGTGTCTCGCGTGAGAAGTGGGCGGTACCAGACTCCCGGACGAACGCCCTGTTCGCGAATTGCACCAGCCGCTTCCGCCATATCGGGAAACTCCGTCGGGCGCCCGTGAGTCCAAGGGCCGCCCGACGCGGCGAGCCCGTCGGCAGTCCCATTCGGACTCCAGCCATCATCGATGACACCGAATGGCCGGACGGGGTGATCGCCGACGAGGTCAGCGATCATGCGGGCGTCGCGCACCACCGCGTTGATGCCGAAATCCCGCCCATACGCGTAGTACCAGTTGTTCGCACCAACCAGTGGGCCCGCCGACTGGCGCGGGTCCGAGCACAGGGTACGCATGAGCTCTCGTTGTGCGACGAACGGTCGCAGATCGCTCACTGTCCAGCGAATTGTCGCCGCGTGAATGACTCGAGTTCCCGGGCGCACGGGGGAGCCACCGCTGCGCACGTCCAACGTCAGGGTCACGCCCAGCGCATCGACCTGCCAGAACGCAAACGCGCCGCCGCGCACTTCAACACCGAAGCCACTGGTGTGTTCTGACTTGGGGTCGAACACCAGCGCGGTCCAGGGCAGAAACTGTTCCGGGCGCATTTCGCGCCACTCAAGTTCACCGTACGACCGTTCCCACGTATCTCCGAGAACGACGGGTGCGTCGGGCATCGTCTGGTTCCACCGAAGCGCAATGCGCGCAACCGTTGATGCGGCAGCGATGTCGACTCGAAGCCCGACGTCAACAGTCGTCAACGTGACATCGATACCGCTTTTGGCAACCGTGGTGAAGGGGTCATCACTCCCGGATTGCACGCGAATCGACGTCGGGGTGGGGACTGACAGCTGTGTCACAAGTTCTCCTTCAAGTCTTCTGGACCGCCACTCTGCATGTAATAACATTCTGTCATGACGATTTGTAACGACATCCATTGTTGTGAAGATCAATTTACTTGGGTGACTTTTCGGTCGGCTGACCTGGTCCACGTCGATATCAAGAAACAGGGCCGCATCTCTCGAATCCGTGAGGAGTACACCCACGGGTTGTCGCCCAAGGAGGCGATCGTGTCAGGGGTCACCAAATCGGGGCCAGTCCTCGTGGCCGCCGCCTTGATTATGGCGTTCGTTTTCGGCGGATTCGCATCGAGCACGATGACGTTCGCGGCCGAAACAGCGTTCGGTCTCCTCATCGGTGTGCTGGCCGATGCGCTCCTCGTTCGAATGGTGATCATGCCGGCCTTGCTGTCGTTGGTTGGAGAGGCCGCTTGGTGGATGCCGCGGTGGATGCAGAAGATCGTGCCCAATATCGAGGCCGAAGGGCACGCGCTGAGCGCCGGACAGCCAGTTCTGACCCACACACGGCCAGAGGTGTTGGTCGGCTAATTCGACAGGGTGGGGCCCGGCAAGTAGCCGAGGCCCCACCGGCTGTGCGTGGTCCCAACGGGTCGATACCGCACGGCGAACTCGCGAAAGATTCGAAGATTGGCAAGGACCATGCGGAAGTACTCTGTGACGCCAGAACAAAAATTTGCAACTCGACGGTCGGCACCAGTTCTGGATACTCCGGATCCGGCAGCGGCCCTGTACATTTCAGAAGAAACCGGATTCCACTCCGCGGGAACAACGAGTGTTCGCATAGCTCGCTGGGGCTGGGAAGAAGATGCCGCTCTGTCACGGGCGGCCCACGGGCTTGTGAGAAGTGACCACTGAGCTTGCGGACTATTGCGTGAGCCCGAGCTCGATCCGATCAACCACCCCGAAGTCACGAGCAGTGTGGCGTGAAAGCTAGTGTTGCCCGGTCGGGGAGAGACGCGAGATTGTGGGCGCAGCTCTACAACGGCTACCGCTCTTTCTACGAATTGCCCGCGGATCGCGCGGCAGTTGCCAGGACGTGGGAATGGATGCTCGGCCGCCAGCACGGTCTTCGCGGCATCGTGGCTGTGAATTCAAGCGACAACATCGTGGCCCTCGCCAATCTTCGCCTATTCGCGCGACCGTCGACCGGTCAGATCGGGCTCTACCTGGACGACCTCTTCACCTCTTCCGAATCGCGAGGATCAGGCGCCGCGGGTGCCATGCTCCAACGGGCCGCCGTAGTCGCCGCCGAGGAGGGCGCCACCGTCATCCGCTGGATCACCGCGAAGAAAAACTCCACGGCACGCAGGGTCTACGACGCTCTTGCGTCAGCAACCGACTGGGTGACCTACGACATGAAACCCAGCGACGCGTAGTCATTCGACCCAGAAAGCCCTTGCATCCGCGGCCGTAGAGACCTGTCATCTGTCACACGCGCGTTTCGCATGGCTTTCGGCATTCGCTAACCGTCAGCACGGCTCGCGTGGCGACGGCGTCCCGCTTGCAAGATGTCCGGAAGGCCTCTGCAAAGATGTTGCCCATGGCGATCGAATACGAATGGCGTGGGGCGTTTGAGGATGAAGAAGCTAACCAACTACACGCAGAGGGTTTTGACCATAAGTACGTGAACGACGATTGGAACGAGATTCTTGCGCGCCTCAGCCTGGGGTGGGTCACAGCGCGCGACCGCCAGGGCCTCGTCGGTTTTGTCAACGTGATTTGGGACGGCCGGGTGCACGCGTTCATCGAGGACACCCTGGTGGCAAATCGCGCCCGTCGCCAAGGAATCGGAAAGCGGCTCATCGCGATTGCGGTGCAAGAATCGCGGGCTGCAGGCTGCGAGTGGCTTCATGTTGACTTCGCGGATCACCTGGGGAGCTTCTACTTCGACGCCTGCGGTTTCCGGCCCACCGATGCCGGACTAATGCAGCTGCGCTAGAGGCGCCTGATCAGCCAACGGGCGAACTCAACACGACCCTCCTGGTGGAGCCATACGGGAGCTGATCTCCGTTTGACGGGGCCCTCAACCTGCTGGTCACCCGCAGTCAAATCCCGGGGCGGAACTGGATCTCCTTCTTCACCACGGCCGCGTTGTTTGACGGACTGTTGATAACGGTTTCATAAAGCCGTTGACTTAAGATCTGATAGCGGTATCATAAATTTTGACATCGGGATCTTCCCGTTTTCACAATGATGAGGAATCCGATGCTAGACACCTTTTCCTGGGGCAATGAGGCGTTCGCGCTGAGCTTTGAGGTCGACGACGCGTCGAAGGTGCATCTCGCGGGGGTGACCACCGCGGCCGGCACGGACCTGGCCATCGCTCCGGAACTTCCCCTCGTCGAGGTCCTCGCCGCGAACGGTGGGCACGCAATGGCGAGCGATCGCCTGGCGCACACGGCGGTGGGTGAACGGCTCGAGTTTCGCGACTGGACGTCGCTTCAGACGTCGTTTGGATCTCGGCTAGAGATCAGGCTCGTCGATCCTGTGCTCAGTCTCGCCGCGACCTACGTGCTAGAGGCGGACACCGCATCCGCCGCCTGGCGGTCCCATGTTGAGCTCACCAACGAGTCGGATTCCGTGATCGTGCTGCGAGCTGTGCCGTCATGGTCTGCATATCTCGGTGGATCACCGGCTGGAGCACGCGGCCCGCGCAACTGGTCGCTGACAGAGGGCAGCAGTGACTGGCTCGCCGAAGGACGATGGACCACGACGCGACTTTCGGAGACGGAATTCCCGGATCTCGCCGCGCATCTCACCAACCACAATCCACGCGGTGAACTCTCGCGAGTTTCGACCGGTACCTGGTCGACGGGCAAGCAAATCCCTATCGGGGCGCTGTCGTCTGGCGATGCCACCTGGGTGTGGCAGATCGAGCACAACGGACCGTGGCGATGGGAGATCGCCGAAGATCTGACTGACGGGTACTTCGCCCTCTCTGGCCCAACCGACTGTGATCACCAGTGGTCGAAGCCGCTCGCCCCTGGAGCCTCGTTCCACTCCGTGCCGGCCAGCGTCGCTCTCGGCAACGACCTCACCTCCGGCATTGCGCAGCTCACCGCGTTTCGTCGTGCGAGCCGTCGCGAACACAATGACAACGTCGGCATGAAGGTTGTCTTCAACGACTACATGAATACTCTCAACGGCGATCCGACGACGGCGAAGCTGTTGCCGCTGATCGATGCCGCAGCGGATGCGGGCGCGGAGGTCTTCTGCATCGACGCCGGCTGGTACGACGACGGAGGCGACTGGTGGGACAGCGTCGGCGAGTGGAAGCCGTCCACGACGAGGTTCCCGGGCGGCCTGCACGAGGTCGTCGAGCGGATCATTGAACGCGGAATGACGCCGGGTCTCTGGCTCGAGCCCGAGGTGGTCGGCCTCCGCAGCCCCGTCGCGGCCTCATTTCCGGATTCAGCGTTCCTGATGCGCAATGGGCAGCGCCTGGTCGAGCACGGTCGGTTCCACCTCGACTTCCGCAGCGCCGAGGTGATTGCGCACCTGGACGAGGTCGTCGATCGCCTGGTCAACGAATTCCGCGTCGGATTCTTCAAACTCGACTACAACATCAACCCCGGCCCCGGCACGGACTACCAGTCGGACAGCGTCGGCGACGGACTGCTCGAGCACAACCGGGCACACCTCGGGTGGATCGACTCCGTGCTCGATCGCCATCCGACACTGATTCTCGAGAACTGTGGGTCCGGCGCGATGCGGATGGATTTCGCCATGCTGTCGCGGATGCAGCTCCAGTCGACGTCCGACCAGCAGGACTTCCTCAAGTACCCGCCGATCGCCGCAGCAGCTCCGATGTCGATGCTGCCCGAACAAGCGGCGAGCTGGGCCTATCCGCAGCCAACGATGTCGCGCGAGGAGGCCGCCTTTTGCCTCGCGACCGGCCTACTCGGACGCTTCTACCTCTCTGGGTACCTCAACGAGATGAGTCCTGAGCAGCGGGAGATGGTCGCGACAGCCGTCGCTGTGGCGAAGGAACTCCGCGGGGACATCCGCAAGTCCGTGCCTTTCTGGCCGCTCGGGCTTCCGACGTGGACAGCGCCGTCGGTTGCCCTCGGGCTGAGGACCCCGTCGACTCGCTTCCTGACGGTGTGGGATCGCGGTCCGACTGATGGACCCGTCTGCCTTGAGCTTCCCGACCTGATCGGAGCGCAGCTCCGCATCGACACAATCTTCCCCCGCGAACTCGAGCCCTGGACTACCCTCTGGGACTCCGCGACGGGAACACTGAGCGTCCATAACCCCACCGATTCGGTGGGTGCGAGGACGTTCCAACTGACTCCAGTGGGCTCGGAGTCGTGACCTGCACCACAACACCACCGTCCTGCATGGCACGGTCAACACAACAAGGAGCAATTCAATGAAGAACGCTTGGAAGGGTGCGATCGCTGTTGCGGCCGCTGCTGCCCTCATCCTCACCGGTTGCAGTGATCCCGGATCAGGAAACACCACAACGTCGTCGGGCTGGCCTTCGCAGACCGCGAGCCTCAAGGGCGTCACGCTGACCATCTGGGCCGCGACCAACTCGAACAAGACCGCTGACAACGTCATTGCAGGTTTTGAGAAGGCGACCGGTGCCACGGTCAAGGTCGTCACCATCCCCGACCCGTACGAGCAGGGTGTCCAGACCAAGGTGGCGACGGGCGACAAGCCCGACCTTGCCTTCTGGCAGCCGACCGCATCCGAGCTCACGTCACTCAATGCGAAGACGAACCTCATTTCGCTGGACGGTGCGCCGTGGCTCAGCAAGTACTCGACTGGTCTGAAAGACATCACGGGACTGCTCGGGAACACCCGCTATGCGGCACTCGTCACGAGCCCCGCAGTCGAGGGCGTTTACTACAACAAGGAGGTCTTCACCAAGGCGGGCATCACCGCTACCCCGAAGAACTGGGACGAGTTCATCGCCCTCGCGAAGCAGCTCAAGGCGAAGGGCCAGACACCGTTCTTCGAGATGGGTGGCGACAAGTGGGCAACGCAGTGGTGGGTGCAGGTGCAGCTTGCCGACGCGGCGAAGGCCGGCCTGTGGACTCGTGTGAACGAGAACAAGGAGAAGTTCACCGACCCGACGATTCAGGGCGCTATCGACAACTACAAGGCGCTGATCGATGATGGTCTGTTCAACTCGGACATCAAGACGGCCACTTTCGCCGACCAGGGTACCGCGCTGCTGAGCGGCAAGGCCGCCATGGTCGTGCAGGTGAACTCGTTCTTCGGTGAGCTGCAGGCCCAGTCCAACACGGCCGAGCTGAACCAGAAGATCGGCTTCTTCCCGATCTCGCCCACCGGCAATGTCGGCACTTTCATCCCGGATCAGAGCAACGCGCTCGTAGCCTTCAACACCGGAAAGAACAAGCAGCAGTCCGCTGCGAAGCAGTTCCTGTCCTACTGGATGGGCACGGGCTACCCGTCGTTCGTCAAGGCGCAGTCCACCGTCTCGCTCGAGACTGCTGTTCCGTCGCCGAGCGACGTTCCGCAGGCTCTGCTGGATGTCGCGAAGTCGGTGAACACCTCGGTCGGCTCCATGCAGGCGCTGGCCGTCGCAAACCCCGACCTGTATCTCAACCTCGGGGACATGATCCAGGGCACGAAGACCACCGTGCAGGTGGCCCAGACAACCCAAGACCAGTTCACGCAGCTTGCAAAGGCCCAGGGCGTAAAGGGCTTCTAAGCACCAAAGGGGCGGCGGTTCGTTCCGGACCGCCGCCCCTTTCTTCGAAAGGAAACACCTGTGACTACCGAGATGCGAGCGCCCGCCCTGGGGCAGCGCCGCCGCTTTGCACGGTCAAGTCGAACGCTCGGCGGCCGCAACCATCCGGCATGGTTCCTGTTTCCCGCCCTGGCGATCCTCATCGTCTTCTTCTTCATCCCCACTCTCTTCAACTTCATCTACGCGTTCACCGACTGGTCCAGCTTCAAGAGCGCGATCAACTTCGTCGGCGTTGAAAACTTCACCTCGCTGTTCACCAACGGCAGCCTGATCCAGGATCTGCGGATCACACTGATCTACGCGGTTTTGGTCGCTCTGTTCCAGAACCTGTTCGGGCTGGTCCTCGCGCTCATCCTCGAGAAGGACACCCGCATCAATCGCTTCGCGAGGGTCGCCTTCTTCGTGCCCGTCGTCATGTCCGCGCTCGCGGTCGGGTACATCTTCCAGGCGCTGTTGAAGCCAGCAGGTGCTCTCAATCAGATCCTGAGTGTCGTCACCGGGCAACACGTCACAACGGCATGGCTCGGCAGCACGACCTGGACGATCCTCGTGGTCGCGCTCATTCACGCGTGGAAGTGGATGGGCCTCTCGATGCTCATCTACCTGGCCGGCCTGAAGACCATCAGCGAGGACGTGATCGAGGCCGCGCGGATCGACGGGGCGTCGTGGTGGTCCTCCTTGCGTCTCATCCGTTTCCCGCTACTCGCGCCGGCCATCACCTTCAATGTGGCAACGGCGTTGCTCGGATCCATGAACGGGTTCGACATCGTTCAAGCGACAACGGCCGGCGGCCCTGGCGGCACGACCGAGCTGCTGAACATCTTCGTCTTCCGCACCTTCGGACAGGGCCTCTTCGCGCAGGCGACGACCATGAGCCTTGCCCTGTTCCTGATGGTGGCCGTCCTGGCCTTCCCGGTCATCCGATTCCTAAGGAAGCGAGAGGAAGTCCTGTGACAACCGCAGACGTGAAATCCGGCTCAACTCGGCATCGTCCGCGACGCCGATTCGTCCAGCCAATTGTGGCACTGCTTCTCGTCGTCGTGCTGCTTGGGGTGCCGTTCTGGCTGGTGATCTCCACCGCCGGCAAGACGCAGGCTGAGGCATTCAACCCGAACCTTCAGGCGCCAGCGACGTGGCATATCCTCGACAACTTCGCGACCGTGCTCGACCAGGGGCGCATGGTTCCGGCGTTCTTAGGCAGCCTCCTGATCATGGTTCCCGCAGTTCTCGCTGTGCTGGTTCTCGGGTCAATGGCGTCGTGGATTCTCGGTAGACGCAAGAGCCGCACCCTGGCCTTCGTCTATGGCCTTGCGATCAGCGGCATCGTGCTGCCGCCCGCTGTCGTCACCATCGTGCTGTTGCTCCGCCAGATCGGCCTCGCCGGCACAGCGCTCGGGATGATCGGGGTCTATGCCGGCATGTACATGTCGACCGTGATCTTCTTCGTCACTGGATTCGTGCGCACGATTCCGGTCGAGCTCGAAGAGGCAGCGCGAATGGATGGTGCCGGTCCGGTTCGCGTATTCTTCCGGGTCATCCTCCCGCTGCTCGGCCCAACGCTGTCGACGGCGACAATTCTGATCTGCCTCTACATCTGGAACGACGTCTTCTACGCCCTGTTCGTCGTCGGCGGCCGGCTGGATACCCTGCCGCTGAACCTCTACCAGGTGGCCAGCTCGGGGCTGTACCTGCAGAACTGGAACCTGATTTTCGCCTACATCATCCTGATGAGCCTTCCGCTGCTCATCACCTTCACGGTGATGCAGCGCAAGATAATTTCCGGGATCACCAGCGGCGCAGTCAAGTAGGGCCGCGCACCGTGTTGCGCGCGACGGATACACTCAAATCAATGTCGATGACCACGCCAAGCAAGCCCGCAGTTATTGCGGATGTCGCGCGCGTGGCCGGGGTCTCAGTGCCGACAGTTTCGAGGGTGCTGACCGGGGCTGCCAAGGTCAGCGATGGCAAGCGAGAGCGAGTGCTCGCGGCGATCGAAGAACTCAACTTCCGTCCAAGCGCTGCCGCGCGGGCCCTCGTCGCTCGCCAACCGAAAATCGTCGCCGTGCTTGCAGGCAATACCTCCCAGTACGGCTACGCCGAGACGATACGAGGAATAGAAGAAGGTGCGCGGGCGGCCGGATTCGTTGTCTCCATCACCGTCGTCGAGTCGGCGGAGGATGAAAGCGTCGATCGCGCTGTGGACCTGGTGATGGCGCAGTCGGTCGCGGGAGTGATCGTGCTGAAGTTCGATCCGCCCGGTGTTGCAGCTCTTCATCGCCTGCCGAAAGGCATCCCCACCGTCTCGATCGCGGGCGTGCGGGAGAAGGGGGTGCCGCAGGCGGTACTGGATGAGACCGCGGCGGCCAGCGAGCTCACCGAGTACCTTCTCGGGCTCGGACACAAGACGGTCTACCACGTGAGAGTGCCTCCGTCGCGGCGTGAGGACGGCCGCACTACCGGATGGCGCAAGACCCTGATTGCCGCCGGCGCCGAAGTTCCTGATGTGCTCGATGCGAGCTGGGAACCGGAGAGCGGCCGAGGGATCGGTCTCGAATTGGCGTCACGCCCGGAGGTCACCGCGATTTTCTGCGGTAACGACGAGATCGCGATGGGCGTGATTCGCGGGTATACACAGGCCGGAAAGTCGGTGCCGCAGGACGTCAGTATCGTGGGATTCGACGACCATCCGCTGGCTTCGATGTGGTCACCGCCGCTCACAACGGCTCGGCAGGACTTCGCCGGCCTTGGGCGACGCGCCTACGGGCTCCTTGAGGCCGTCGTGACCGGAACGCCGGTTCGAAGCTTCTCTTCGGAGCGGCCGAGTGTGATCATCCGCGAGAGCAGCGCCCCGCCGCGCGCAGCGCCCCGGTAGTACTTAGTTAGGTTGGGCGTGTCGGCTGTTAATCGTCGCGGGGATCTGTTGCGCCACGAGGGCTTGGTCCCGAACCGCGCCCGTTCCGGGTCACCACCGAAGCGGACGCCGAAGCGGCAGCGAACATGCCTGACCTTCTCAAGCGGGACGTCACCGCCGACAAGCCCTGGAGTGAAGTTCGTCGGCGACATCGCCTACCGAATGAGAGAGCTGTCTTCGTGCCAGTTCGAGAAACTTCCGGATCGCTCCGTGTCGAGAACCACCCCGCGATCGACCTTCTCAGTACCTGACTTCATCCGGTCGAACGCCTGGACCGGATTGTCCCGAAAGGTCTGGGCGCGTGGGCACCTGGCGCGTTCGCTATTTCTTGAACACGTCTTTCACATGTTCGCCGGCCTGCTTCAGACTCGCCTTGGCCTGGTCGGTCTCGCCTTCAGCCTCGAGCGACTCGTCCCCCGCGATCTTGCCCGCGCTCTCCTTGAGCTTTCCCGCGGCCTTCTCAGCCGCGTTCTTGATCTTGTCAGCCTCACTCATTGTGTCCACCTCTCGTCGGTCGAAGACAGTGAGGCCGCGCCGGCTGATCTGACCTTCAGCGTTCTGGGCGAGCCCCCTTTCCGGCGATGATACCCTCGCGTCACGGCTGCGACAATGGGCTGGACACCGGCTCCCGCCTCATCCACCGGCAATTCCGGAGCCCGCGACCTGCGGGGAATCCGCGCTGGATGGCTCCTCCGGTCAGATGACCATTTCCAGGCAGGCTTCCGACAGTTGGGGCGAGGGACAATTGGCGGTCGTATGTCGCGGCTGCACTTTTGCAACTCAACCTGTGCTGGGCCAGAGGGCCAGCCGAAGCAACGCGGCCGGGACCGGGCGAGGAAGGATGCCCTGCCGCCATTCTCTTGCAGCCGTCTCCACCACCGCACGGACCAGCCCGGCGATGAGGACGGCGTCCTCGGCGTCAGGCAGGCATCGGTCACTCGGACCAGGGTGGGGTGCTTCCGCGACAGCCGGGCGTCACAGTAGGCCATCCCTTCGCCCAGCAGGATTCCGGATGCCATATACCCGGCGTTCAGGGAATGGTACCTGGCAGCCGAGCCGAACAGCTCGACCGGGCCAGCTGTCGGCCACCGACCCCTGAGCCTGTGTGCGGTTGCTGGCGTGCCCGGTGTCAGCGCCGTTCCAGAATGGAGAATTCGCGCTCAAGGCCGCCAGCACCGGAAGCCAGATGCGGATCCGGTCCAGAACCGCCACGCCTTCCTCGTCCGAACCGACGGAGACGTGCACGTGGAGCCCGCACGTTAACTGTTCCCTCGCGGTAAGGCCGAAGCCGTCCATCATGGCCGCATACCGGGGACCACGCGTGGTGTGCGTGACCGTCGGCAGAGGGGACGTGGCCAGGGCGGCGACCCTGGCCCCCACGGCCCGCGCAGCAGCGTCCGCCGCGTCGCGTCCGCGGCGGATTTCCTCCAACAGGCCATCAAGGCTCGAGCAGGGGCTCGTCTGCACTTCGATCTGCTCTTGCTTGAATTCAACCGCGAGGACGGGGTCGCCGACCACCGATAAGGTGCCAGCCGCGATCCTGCTCACGGCCAGCAGCTCGCCAGCCAGGGGCAGCAGCCGGCCGGCGGCGGGGTCAACGATCCGCCCCCGGAACCACAAACCGGAAGGAGCCCGGGCCTCCCCGAATGACCCGGCGCTGCTATGATTTGACTCACACTCCGCAGTGGCAAATGAGCGACGATACTCGGAATTGGCAGGCGTAAAATGGGCAGGCGAGGAATAGGTCTGATCGGGATTGTGTATCTGGTCATCGGGGTGGTGGTCGCTGCCACCCACGGCTATCTCGTGGCATGGAACATTCCCGGCAACATTCTGGAAGGCCTGGCGGCGATTGTGCTCTGGCCTCTCGTGCTCTTCGGGCTCGATCTGCACAACTTGATCGCATAGGGATCCGAAAATCCACGCTTCTGACGGGCCTTCGCTGTACGTGGGTGAAACGGCTTTGCGGGATCACGGACGGTACATCACGTTTGATCCGTGTCCCGCTTCTAAGCCGAGAGCGGGATCGGCCCTATGCAGGGCGCTGCCGAGGTAGGTGAGGACGCGGGCGGGGTCGTTGTCGGGGTCAGCCCACGAAACGGAATAAATAACACGCTAAGAGATCCGGACCTACGCAGGGGTCAGAGCTTTCCAGCTTTGAGTTGGCCACTACGCCTGGCGCACAAATACGCGTGCGTCGGCCCCGGCAAGTACCGGCCCCTGCTGACGGTGGCGGCCCACAACGTGTTTTCGTTGCTCAAGGTGGAGGTTCGGATGGAGTCTCAGCCGCCTACCTGAACGGCACTACGGCTGACCGGGTCTGGAGAGATCCAATGTGGTGTCGCATGCTGCCATGAGGGTTTCGTCGTGGGTGGCGATGACGACGGCCGATCCGCGATGGGCCTCCGCTTTGAGGAAGCCGGTGACGAGGTCGCGGTTGGCGCGATCCAGCGAGGCGGTGGGTTCATCGGCGAATATCACGTCCGCTTTGCGGAACATCGCTCGGGCCAACCCGACTCGCTGCTTTTCACCGCCGCTGAGCGTGGAGACCATTTCTTTCCCTCTGCCGGTCAGGCCGACCCGTTCAAGAATTACCTCAATACCTTCGTGGTCTCGCTTGTGCACGCCGAAGAGGGGGAGGCGGGCGAGCATTACGTTGTATGCGACCGACTTCTCATCGACAAGCCCATGATCTTGGAAGACGAACGCTGCGTGCTTTTGCCAGAAGCGGCGCCGACGTGCGTCCTTCCAGCGCGTTGTGTCGTGATCGCCGACCATGACGCGTCCGCTATCTGCTCGAACCAGGAGGCCGAGAACGTTGAGTAACGTCGTCTTCCCACTCCCGCTTGGCCCGATCAGGGCGAGCGTCTGTCCCTCGTCAACATGGACACCGCTGGCAGCGAGTACTTCGCGTCCGTCGATGGTGACAACAATGTCTTCGGCACGAATCTTCACGGCTTGGTCCTCTTTCTGTAAGCGCTGGCTCGTCGACTATTCGGACCGTGCCAGGCGATGCGCGAACATCCTTCGGACCGCAACCAGGTGAAGTCCCGCACTGATGGCAACATACAGAGGGACCGCAACCAGGACCCACCATTTACCTGGATCAGATGAGCCCTGCGATCCAGCCAGGATGAGCACTGTAATGGCGATCGCAAGTGTGCTCTCCCAGACCATCCGGCCTGACAGGACCCTCGTCCAGGTCCATCCTGATGTGCGTTGGGCAAACAGGCGTCGTCCCCGCCCGAGCGCGTAGATCCATGCGGAGACCGCGATGCTTGCCACGAGTGCGAGGATCACGAGCGCATACGAGAGGATTTTCACACTGGCTGTCTGATTTTGCTGCTGGCTGTTGTAGAGCCCGCTGTCCGAGACGCGATCAATGGAGAGCACACTCCCGCCGAGCGGACTGCCGGAAAGGTATGTCCGCAACCATCCCGAGTTGCTGAAGATCAGATTTCCTGAAGACAGGGTGGAACTGAGGAAGTCGCGGTCGAAAGTGGAACTGGGACTTTCGATAACCACGATCAGTGGATTCCGGAAGTTTTCCATCTCTCCTTGCACCGGTGCCAAGCCCGGGAAGGCCTTGGCACCTGTATACCGATAGGTAGTGAAGTTCTGGTCGAAGCCATCGAGATTCCTGCCTGCACGGTTCCAGAGCTCGAATGAGTCCGACAGAGCCTTCGTAAGCGCAGGCGATAGCTGATCGTGTGAGATCACCTTTCCTTGCGCGCCGAGAGGCCGATCTAGCGAAACGGAGAAACGCATGAACGGCGCAACGGCCTTCAGGTAGCTGCGGTTGACCATCACAACTCCGTCGTACCCGGCCGATTCCAGCTGAGGATTATTGCCCGTATTCAATGCGTAGGAAAATGTCAGAACCCCGGTATGGTCTGCGGCTTGCACGAGAGAGTCCATGTTCGTGATCTGCGAGTCGAATTCTTCGGGTGTGGCTGTCCCGATTCGCACCGATACCTGTCCGGAAAGACTCGCCCACCGGGCACCCTGATCCGAGAGGTTGGTCGCGATGGCAATCGCAGACCCTGCCGCGGGCAACGAAATCGCGACTAGAACGAGCGTTGCCGCCTTGAGCGCCTCGCCCACCAGTCGAAAGTGCCGCTCCGGCGGAATCCGCGAGGCAATCCCGGCAACTGTCGGCCAGGTGAATGCACTTACCAGCAACGCGCTGATCAGCATCACAGCAAGCGCAAACGCGAGAAAGGACAAGGTGGTCATCCCGAACTCGACAAGAAAAGCGCCCTTGCCGCTGAACCAGACAACCCCTAATGCGAGCAGGAACCCCGCGAGGATGGGGAGAAAGCTCACCCATAGCAGAGAAAGAAAATCATCGACAAGAATCTTGCCCGAACGAGCGCCGTTCAACACCTTGATTGTGCGAGCCCGAGCCCTCAGAACATACCAGGACACGGTCAGGGAGATCAGTAGAACGAGACACGTCAGAAACGGCAACCAGGCCCCGGTACTGATGAGGGCGTTCGAGAGCACCGCCTGAACAGTCTTTGTCTGGGGGTTCGATTGAACACTTGACACCCTCAGCCACTGGGCCAAGTTCGCTACGGCCTCGGGAGAGCCAGCGTATACATACGTCCCGCTCAATGAGGCATCGCCGAAAGTATCCGCTGCACGCAGTTCGCCCTTCATCCCTGGGCGGAACCAACTAATTTCCACGGGGTGCGTCGGGGCACCCCGGCCGAACACGTACAGCGACTGTGAGGTGAGGAAGTGCGCCGGGTCGGCAACTACTTTGGCGAGTTTCAGATCGGAGGAGTCAACCAATCTATTCAGCTCGGAGATCACTCGGTCCTTGGATAGTGCCGAATGCGAAAAATCGAGATGAGTCGTGTATTCAGTACCCCACGGGAATCCAGCCTCTTCGGAGGAAAGAAACATGCCAGCAAGAACTGCCAGGAAGATGGAGACACCGAAAGCGGCCAACCGAACCAATAGTTTAAGCATCAAGATCTCTGTCTGTGTGGAATCGCGTGTGCAGAGTTGGGCTCGGTTCCAAGGAATCGAGCCCAACTGAAACTATTGAGAATGCACCTGCTAGCAAACGCGGTAGTAGTAGTAGTGGTTGTTGGTCCAGATGGTGGCTTTCATGGCAGAATTCGCCCATTGATTGGCGGCAGTTTGAATCGATCGGTTTGTGCCCCAGTCGTTAATCACGGTGGTCCCGTGGCATCGGCCGACGTAATAGTCTGAATATGCACGCACACCGGCAGCGAGACCATAGTTCCAGGTCCCCCCTTCTATCGGATATTGAGTGCTGGCGTATGCTGCCGTGGCTGTCCCGCACAGGATACCCACCAGGCCGATCGTTGCGAGCGTCTTCTAGAGCGACGTTTCACTTGCTCCCTAATTTCTGACTGGGTCAACCCCAGGTACTTCGAGATGTGCTCGCCAAGTCCGCTGAATTCCGTGGACTCGATGGTGGCCCACTTTTCCGCCCTGCAGAAGCGTTGGTGTAGACCGGGGAAGGAGAAAGTCCTCATCCCAATTGAGCAAGTCGCAAGGCTGCGATTTGCTCATCTTATTGACGAAATTATTGACTTGTCTGTCCTCAGAAAGGTGGACTTGATGGGGGACGGTTGAGAATTGGGAGCGTGAACAGCGGCGGGTTCTAGCGGTTATTGGTTGGCGCTGCCGGGGTGGCTTCGTGTACTTCGGTTCGTTCATGCGCGGAATCGTTCTGGTCGGCCGCGGCAGCCGCGCCTTGGCGAGGTTTTCTAAAGATGTAGACGACGACCCAGGCTAGGACGATGGTGAACAGGATGATGGTGGGCAGGATGATTGGGTTGGATGCCAGAGGGCTCGCGCCGCCATCTCCCGAGAGCATCAGCGGAATATTGATCACGTTGAGTGCGATGAATCCGATCAATAGCCGGACGCTCCCGCGGTAGTAGGCCCAACATGCGACACACAGGGCCAGCTCGATAGCGAAGTCCAGCCATGGTATGGATTGCAGGTTCAGCCCGAACGTTGGCGTGGCGATCCCTGGTGCGATTTGGAGGTTCGGTTCGTGCTGGATGAAATCCAGCACGATGTGGCTGGCAAAGACCCACCCGAAAATGGTCGCGACGTCGTTGCGGCGGAATACCCACCGCAGGAGCGCCCAGAGGAACATGCCGCCGCCGAGACCGGTGAGCAGGCTGTGCGAGTACGGGAGGTATTCCAGGTGAAGCGTGCCACCCTTGTCGACCGTTGAATGTTCAATGCCCAAGTAGCTGAACGTGACCCACAACAGCTCGCTTCCTTGCGCGGCCACCATGAGTCCGAAAAGTGATGCCGACGGGTCCGCTCGCTTGGCTGCTAAAGCAATAGCCGTATGGGCGGGTGCATACATAGGGAAACCTCTCCAGCGCGAAAGCAAACAACTCCGCTTCGAGCTGGAGCACGCAATACTACCAACCCGCAATCGACCCGAAGCGACCACAGGGGAAGGTGCAGCCCCGCGCGATCCGGTCGGCGATGGCCGGGATCTCGTCCAGCCGGCCGGACGCAAGGTCCATGATGAAGTCGTACGCGTCATCGTTGGACCAGGCGAGGCGTCTGCCGTTCAGGCCAAGGAACGCGATCAGCGAGGCGAGACCCAACCGCTTGTTGCCATCGATCAGGCCGTGGTTGCGCACCAGTGAGTGCACCAGGGCGGCGGCCTTCTTCTCGAGGCTGTCGTACGCATCCGTTCCGAATGCGCTGGCAGCGGGTCGAGCGAGAGCGGACTCCAGCAGCCCCTGGTCGCGAACCGACATCCCGCTGCCCAGCGTCCGCTCACCGACGTAGAGCAGCTCGGGGTAGGAGAGGTAGATCACTTTCCGAGGCGGTCGAGAGCTTCGGCGTAGCGGGGAAGCTCCTCGTCGAGAATCTGGCCGAGCAGATCCCGCCGACTGTGGTTCTCGACGTATTCGCGCACCGCCTGTCTCGCGATGTCCTGCATGGACCGGGACTCGAATTCCGCCCGCCGACGCAGCGCGTCGGCCTCGGAGTCGCTCAGGCGAAGAGTCATCGGCATGGCGCCATGGTATCACTCATGACACCACCTCAGTCGGTGGCCTGCCCGAGGCCAGGAGCTTCGCCGGGGACTGCCCGGCCGTCGTCCACGACCCGGAGAAGGCCAGCACGGCGATCGCCGAGGTGGGCATCGGCACCGGTTCGTCCGCGAGAAGGTAGGCGAGATCCTCGATCCCAGGATTGTGGCCGACCAGCACGACGGTGCCGGCGTCGTCGGGCAGGCCGCGCACGATCCCGAGCAGTTCGCTGGCGGAGGCCGCATATGCCCGGTCGTCGATGCGGGTCGGCGGGGCGTCGTCCAGCTCCGCCGACGCGAGCTCCCAGGTGCTGCGGGCCCGCCTAGCCGGTGACACGACGACGAGGTCGATTCCGCGGACGCCGTGGGCCAGCCACTGCCCGGCCAGCCACTGCCCGGCCAGCGGCGCCTGCCGCAGCCCACGCTTGCTCAGCGGCCGGTCGACATCCGCCTCGTCGCCCGCCCAGTCCGACTTGGCGTGCCGCAGCAGGATGAGGATGTGCTCGGGACGCACCGGGTGATTCGCCATTCCGTCAGTGTGCCACCCTCGGCGAGTTTCTTGCGAGAGGGCCTTGACACGAATCCCGTATTTAGTGTTAATGGTGATTGACATGAAAAGTACACGACCCTATGAGATGCGAGCCCGCGCGGATGCCGCCGCGCAGACCCGGGACCGCATCATGGGTGCGGCGATCGAGCTCGCCAACGAGAAGCCGATCAACGCCCTGGTGCTTCCCGACGTCGCGACGAGGGCGGGGGTGTCCGTGCAAACGGTGCTTCGACTGTTCGGCAGCCGGGACGGCCTGCTTGACGCGGCCACGGAGTCCGCGATGGCGAGCGTCCTTGCCGAGCGCGAAGTGGTGCCCGGCGATGTCGGGGCGGCCATCGGCACGCTGTTCGACCACTACGAGGTGCGCGGCGACGGGGTGCTGCTGCTGCTCGGCCAGGAGCGCTGGGAGCCCCGCGCCGCCGAAATCACGTCGGCCGGCCGCCGGCTCCACCGCGAGTGGGTCGCTGGGGCCTTCGCCCCGTACCTGGCCGGAGCCGAGGACGTCGAGCGTGACGCGACCGTCGACCTGCTCGTCGCGGCCAGCGACGTCTACACGTGGAAGCTGTGGCGCCGCGACCGGTGCCTCAGCCGACCAGAGGCGGAGGCGCGAATGCTTCGCCTGATCGGCAACATCCTGGAAGGGATCTGACATGTCCAGCTTTCTGTTTGTGACCGTCGACGCGGGCGGCAACGTGCCCCCGGTGGTCGCGATAGGGCGCGAGCTGCTCGCGCGGGGCCACCGTGTGCGCATCCTCGGGCACGAGCCCCAGCGCGCCGCGCTCGAAGCCGCGGGGTTCGAATTCACCGCATACTCGCGGATGCCGCGCTGGGAGCCCACCAGGGCCAAGTCGGTCCCGCGCGCCATCGCCGACCTGCTGCGCCTCAGCACGCATTCCGGGCTCGGTCAGGACCTCATCGACCTCGTCACGGAAAGCCCGGCGGACCTGGTCGTGGTGGACTGCATGCTGCTCTCCGTGCTCAAGGCGGCCAACGCCAGCGGTCTCCGGCACGCCGTGCTGTTCCACACCTTCTACCGGTTCTGGACCCGGGAGTGGATGGCGGGCCCCGTCGGCGGACTCGCCAGGTTGAAGGGTCTCAATGCCCGCTCACTGTGGGCGAAGGCCGACCTCGAGTTGGTCGTCTGCGATCGAACGCTCGACCCGGCCGGCGAATCCGCGAGCCCCACGCGGGTGTGGAGCGGGGTGGTCGAGACGGGTGCGCGTCGAGTCGCCGGTGCCGCCGTGCTGCCTCTCGTGCTGGTCAGCCTGAGCACCACCTGGTTCCCCGGCCAGGATGACGCCTACCGCCACATCCTGGCCGCCCTCGCGGATCTCCCGGTCAGGGCGATCGTCACGACCGGCCCCGCCGTGAATCCCCGTGAACTCTCGGCGCCGGCGAATGCCGAGGTGCTGGCGTTCGCGCCCCACGACGCGCTCCTGCCCACGGTGACGGCCGTGATCGGCCACGGCGGGCATTCAACCACGATGGCCGCGCTCGCGCACGACCTCCCCCTGATCATCATGCCAATGCACCCCCTGATCGACCAGCCGATGATCGCCCGTGCGGTTGTGGATGCGGGTGCGGGCATCCGGCTCAGCAGGACGGCTTCGCCGGGCGACATCCGGCGAGCGGTGACGACCCTGCTGGCAACGGAGAGCTTCGCCGAAGCGGCGGCCGTGATCGGCGCCCGGCTGCGGGCAGCCGATGGCGCTCGGGTCGCGGCCGATCTGATTCTTCGGGCAGTGGTCGCCCCCGGCAGAGCAGTCGGTGCGGTGCCGGTCGAACACGACTGATCCGTCGCGGAGCAGGCGCGTCGATGGTCAGACACGGTGCGCCCCGCCGAGCGGACGCGTGATGTGCAGCCAGACGCTGGCGTTCCGGAGCGACCATCGCTCGGCCTGAGTCCCGAAGTCTGGGAGCATGGGGGGTGCCCCGGCGGGTCTTCGCCCGGGGCAGCCACCAGACCTGCATCCCGGATCGTCAGCCGGGGGAGAGCCCCGGGCAGCCCCATGAGCATGCGTTTCGAAGAGCTGGACTACCAGCCGACGGCGATGGGCGACCTCACCCTCCGCCGCAGGCGTGAGCCGACGCTCGATGTGGATGTGTTCGAAGTGAAGCTGGGCGAGGAGTTCCTCATGTCCAGCCTGTTCACCGTGGCGGAGGAGGAGCTCGCCCACCTCGGCCTCGCCGCCGTGGAGGGCGACACGCTGGATGTGCTGGTCGGCGGCCTCGGACTCGGCTACACCGCAGTAGCCGCCCTGGCCGATTCCCGCGTGAGCACGCTCACCGTGATCGACGCCCTGCCGGCTGTGATCGACTGGCACCGGCGGGCGCTGCTCCCCGTCTCGGAGTCGCTCATCGGCGACCCGAGGACGAGCCTCGTGCTGGATGACTTCTTCGGCCTCATGCGCCGCGATCTCGCGCCGGACTCCCCGCGCTACGACGCGATCCTGCTCGACGTCGACCACTCGCCTCGCCACCAGCTGGACCCGAGCCACGCCGACCTGTACACGGCCCATGGCCTGCGCGCGCTCGCCCGCCATCTGCGCGACGAGGGCGTCTTTGCGCTCTGGTCCGACGACCCGCCGGACGACGAGTTCCTGGCGACCCTCGCCTCGGTGTTCCCCTCGCCGGTGGCGCACGTCGTCGCCTTCGACAACCGCCTCACCGGCGGCACCTCCTCGAATACCGTCTACGTCGCCCGGCACGTCGCCTGACCGAGCGGGTCGAAAAGCGGGGTACAAACCGCGTCCCCCCTACTGGGGACTGGGTTGGCGGCCCCGAATGTACCATCTTTAGGGGTAGAGAGACCTTTCTTGGATGGGGGGGGTCTGAGAGACAAGGAAGACCGATGCGACCCGAAGCACAGGTTCACTACCTTTCCCGGCACACGTTCGACCCGAGCGACTCGGCGGTCGCCGCGAAGGCCATCATCGAGGCCGAGATGGCCCACCGGATGGACCTGGTGCACCAGCTCGCCGTGCGGCTGAGCGCACTCGAGGCCACGATCACCGCGGTCGACACCGCCCGCCACGCCGCGATTGCGGCGGGCTGGACCGAGGCCCAGTTGCTCGAGCTCGGCCTCGGGGCAGTGGAGAACTCCCCGTCTGCGGGCCGTCGGGTCGCCAGGCCCGAAGAAGTGGTCGTCGAGCCGGTGGCCGAGCCGGTGGCCGAGTCGCTCGCCGGCTAGGCGCTGGCGAGCCAGAGGTCTGGACCGAACACCTCGTAGTGGATTCGTTCGGCCGGCACGCCGGATTCGAGGGCTTGCGACCTGAGACTGCGCATGAACGGCAGGGGTCCACAGAGGTACACCGACGCGTTCTCTGGAATGGTCACGTTGGCCAGCGACATGAAGCCGTCGTGCGCGTCGTCACCATCGCTCGGCACCTCGAGCCACAGTTCGAGTTCGGCCGCCTCGAGCAGTGCGACATCCTCGCGCATCTGGTCCCGGAGCGCCCACCGTTCGAGAGTGCTCTCGGCGTGCAGCACGAGCACCTCGCGCGTGGATCCCTGGTCGGCAAGGGACCGGAGGATGGAGGCGCTCGGCGTGCACCCGATGCCGGCCGAGGCCAGCACGAGGGGGTGGTCGCCCGCGCTCAGGGTGATATCCCCGCAGGGGTTGGAGAGGATGAGATGGTCGCCGATCTGCACGTCGCGGTGCAGGGCGGGGGAGACCTCGCCGTCGGCATCCAGTCTCGTCGTGAACACGCGAGTGCTCGATCCGGTGCCGGCCGACAGGGAGTACTGGCGCACCTGGCGGATGTCGTCGGGCATTCGTACCGTGACGCTCACGTACTGGCCGGGCAGCGACGGCGTGACCGGGGTGTCGTCGGCGGGCTCCAGGGTGAAGGTCACGGCGTCGGATCCCGCGGCATCCTTGCCCACCACGATCCAGGGCGCCAGGGGGCGCTCGCTCGCCGCCGCCGAGTACAGGCCCTTCTCGAGCTTGATCAGCGCGTGCGCCATGAGCCAGTAGACCTCGGTCCAGGCGGCGGCGATCTCGGCGGTGATCGCGTCGCTGAGCTCCTCGGCGATGGCCTCGAAGAGATACCGGTAGACGACGTCGTACTGCTCCGGTCGGATGTCGAGGGAGACGTGCTTGTGGGCGATGCGGGAGAGCATGGCCTCGGGGGTCGTATCCGGGCTTTTCACCAGGTGCGTTGCGAAGGCGGCGATACTGCCGGCCAGGGCCTGCTGTTGGGAGCCATTCTTCTGATTGGAGCGGCTGAACAGGCCGTCGAAGAGTTCGGGGTGGGCGGCGAACATTCGGCCGTAGAAGTTGCGCGCGATTGCGGGCATGCGCTCCCCGACCAGGGGGAGGGTGGCTTCGATGACGGGGAGGGATTGGGCCGAGAGCATGCTGACTCCTTTGTGACGCCGAGTGATCTCTCCAAACTAGCATTTCATATGCAAGTTAAATTACCGAGGACTAGTAGAAGACTCGCGTGGCTGGCTGGCTGTGAGGCTGGGCGGCGATCACGACGCCGTCCAGCTCCGAGTAGAACGCCTCTCTGGCCCGCCGCAGTGCGCCCCGCACCCCGCAGCCGTCGAGCAGCGGACACGGGCCATCGGGGGTCTCACACGCGGCGAGGTCCAGGCGGGTGTCCAGCCGCCGCAGGAGCCAGCCGATGCTGGCCAAACGTCCTTCTGCGCTGATCCGCACCCCGCCTGCCCTTCCACGGGCGACCTCCACGAGCCCGAGTTCGCGCAGCCGGAGCACGGCCTTGCTCACGTGGTTGTATGGCGTGGCGATGGCCTCGGATATGGCCCGAGAGGTCATCAGGGCGCCCTCGGGCGATGCAGCGAGCAGCATGACCACGCGCAGGCAGACGTCCGAAAACGCGTTGATCCTCATGTGTCAACAGTAGGGCCGTGCCGATCCCCGGTTCGCGTGAAAGACTGGCCGCACGCATCCGTCACGCCAGGAGGCACGCCATGTCATCGCTCGACCGGCACACGGACTACGGCTCGAACCCGCTCACCGAGGCCGACATCGGCCGGGACCCCATCGCCGCGTTCGGCGACTGGCTTCGCGCCGCAGAGGAGGCCGAGGTCTACGAACCAAACGCGATGGTTGTGAGCACGGTCGAGGACGCGCGGCCCAGCAGCCGAACGGTGCTGCTCAAGGGGTTCGACGCGAACGGCTTCGACTTCGTCACCAACTACCGGTCGAGCAAGGGTCGCGCGCTGCTCGCCAACCCGGCCGTCTCGCTCCTGTTCCCGTGGTATTCGCTGAGGCGCCAGGTGATCGTCTCCGGCGATGCGCACCCCGCCGAGCCTGGCGTGTCCGACGCCTACTTCGATGCGAGGCCGCGCGAGTCGAGGCTCGCCTCGATCGCGAGCGACCAGTCGGAGCCGATCGCCTCACGCGACCTGCTCGAGCAACGGATGCGCGATCTGCTCGAACGGTATCCGGAGGGCAGCCAGATCCCGCGCCCGGAGAAGTGGGGGGCCTTCCGCGTCACCCCGCGCAGCATCGAGTTCTGGCAGGGTCGAAGCGCGCGATTCCACGACCGGCTTCGCTTCACCGCGACGAGCGGGGCGACGAGCGGCGCGACGAGCGCCGCGGCCGCGGACGGCTGGACCCTCGAGCGCCTGCAGCCGTAGGCAGGCGCTCAGGTGAGGTGGTCGAAGTCGCCGCGAACCCAGCCCATGTAGCGGTCGGCCGAGCGGCGCACGACCTCGCTCGCATTGGCCGGGATCACCCCGCCGAAGTTGCCGTACAGGCGGTCGAACGGAACGCGGTTCACGGCGTTCGCGACGCGGTCGACGACCGCCGCCGAGAGCGGAATCGTGTTTGCGAAGCTGCGCATGAAGGTGACCCAGTTGCCGTCGGGGCCGGGGAAGATCGTGTCGCCGGCGAGGACGACGCCGCGACCACTCGCCCCGCGCGCCCAGCGCGCGACGAGGCTCCCGGGGAAGTGCCCTCCCACGGTGCTGATCGTGACCCCGGGCAGCACCTCGAGGTTGCCGGTGAAGTGGATGATCGATGGGTCCGGCCGCTGCACCCACGCCCGATCCGCCTCGGCCACCATGACCGGCACATCGCCGAGAGCGCGGGACCATGCGACCTGGGCGCCGTACATGTGCGGGTGGCTGGCCACGATGATGGATGCGCCGCCCAGGTCGCGCACCTGTTGTGCGCTCGCCTCATCCACGAAACCGGTCGGGTCCCACAGGAGGTTGCCGACCTCGGTGCACAGGAGCAGCGCCTGCTGCCCCAGGCCGATCGGCGGAGCGGAGCGGATGCCGTACAGGTCGGGTTCCACGTCGTGCACCTCGAGCCGGAAGCCGGAGTCGCTCATCTCCTCCAGCGAGGTCCAGGCCTGCCCGGTGCGTGGCACGAACTGACGTTCGTCCGTGCAGATGGCGCACAGGGCGGGAGGCGCCTCGGTGTCCGGATATTCGACGGCGCAGGTCGAGCAGATCCACTGGGTCATGTCATGGCTCGCATCCGGTCCACCGCGTCGGCGAGGTACTCACCGATGGCGAACGAAGAGGTTGCGGCGGGCGAGGGCGCGTTGGGCACGTGCAGCACGTTGTCCGCCTCGCGCACGAGGAAGTCGTCGAGAAGCTGGCCCTGCGCGTTCATCGCCTGCGCGCGGATGCCCATCGGCCCGCGCTCGAGGTTGCCCGGGAGCACGTCTGGCACGTACTCCTTGAGCGAGGCCGCATACGCCCTGGCGGACACCTCATGCGAGAATTCCGTCCAGGCGGTCGGCAGGTTCTTGACCGCGAACTTCCAGAAGCCGGCGTAGCCGAGGGAAGAAACCGCGTCCCGCGGGTCGACGGCCCACTGCCGATAGTCGTGTCGGCTGAAGGCGAGGAAGGCGTTCGGCCCGGCCCACACCTCCCCGTCGATGCGCCGGGTGACGTGCACGCCGAGGAACGGCAGGCTCGGGTCCGGCACCGGGTAGATGCTGCCGCGCACCCCGTCGGCGATCTCCCCGGTGACGCGGTACCAGGTGCCCCGGAACGGCAGGATCCGCACGTCGCGTGCCACGTCGCCCGCGAGGCGATCGGCCTGCAACCCGCCGCACACGATGGTGATGCGCCCGTGGATGGTCTGGGCGTCGGGGCCGTCGACGATGCTGCCGTCGGCCACGCTGCGCACCCGGTTCACCGGCCAGGAGGTGCGGATGCTGCCGCCGAGCCGCTGGATCTCTGCCGCCAGCGTGCGGGCCACTTCGGCAAAATCGACGACGGCGGTGTCGGGGGAATGGAAGGCGGCCACCCCGTCGGCGACCGGCTCGATGCGCCGCAGCTCCGCCCGATCGACCCGTCGCAACCCGGGCACCCCGTTCTGCGACGCCCGATCGAAGAGGTTCGCGAGGCCGGCCAGCTCGCTCTCCGACGTGGCGACCACCAGCTTTCCGTTGTGGTCGATGGAAATGCCGTGCTCCGCGCAGAACTCCTTGAGCAGGCCCCGGCCGCGGGTGCACAGGCTCGCCTTGAGCGAGCCGGGCGCGTAGTAGATGCCGGCGTGCACGACGCCGGAATTGTGGCTGGTCTGGTGGGCGGCGATCGTGGGCTCGGCATCCACGACCACCAGCTGCAACCCTGGTCGCCTGGTGAGCATCTGCCACGCCGTCGCGAGTCCGATAATGCCGCCGACGACGACGACGTCGACGCGCGCGGACGGGTCGGGCTGGGCTGGGATGTCGTTCACCAAAGCCTCGTCTCGATCACTCGCGCCGCGCTTCTTGTGTCGCGACTCGTAGTTGAGAGTTTCACACGAGATCTCCGGTCGAGGGTAGCGGTTTCGGATCCGTTCGTTGCCAGCCCCCGCGCCTAACCTTGAGCGCATGGCCAGAAGCATCGCAACTAACACCGTCGTCGACCGCGCCGGAATGCTCGACTTCGTGCGCCCCCGCCACCGGATGCTGCTCGCGACAACCCGCGCCGACGGGCGACCGCAGATCTCGCCCGTCTCCGGCGGCGTCGACGCCCAGGGGCGAGTCGTCATCTCCTCCTACCCGGCCAGGGCGAAGACCCGCAACGCCGAGCGGGACAGCCGGGCCTCGGTGCTCGTGCTCTCCGACGACTGGGACGGCGGCTGGATCCAGGTGGACGGCGATGCCGAGGTTCTGCACATGCCCGAGGCGGCCGACGGGCTCGTCGACTACTTCCGCTGCATTGCCGGCGAGCATCCGGACTGGCGGGAGTACCGCGAGGCGATGGCCATCCAGGACAAGTCCCTGATCCGCATCACGCCCACCCGGTGGAGCCCGATCTGCACCGGCGGCTTTCCAGCGGACGTCGCTGCTCGCCTCGATGAGCAGTAGGCCTCCGTCACAGAAGCGCGCCGGGGTGCCCCGCGGAATAGGTTGGAGGCATGAGCCAGAACCCGCCCCGCCCCCGCCCGGACAAGCACGACCCGGCCTCCCTCGCCTTCGGCACCCAGTCGGTACACGCCGGCAACGAGATCGACGCGGGTACCGGCGCGCTGCGCACCCCGATCGTCATGGCCAACTCCTACGCCCTGCCGGAGGACCCGTCGACGCTCAGCTGGTCGGGAACGGACGTTCCGCTCTACACCCGCAACAGCGGCACCAACCAGCTCGGGCTGCAGCGCAAGCTCGCCGCGCTCGAGCGCGGCGAGGATGCCGTGGTGCTCGCGAGCGGAGTGGCCGCCCTGCACGCCATCTTCTTCACCGTGCTCAAGGCCGGCGACCATGTCGTGGTGGCCGACGTCACGTACGAGGCCGTCTTTCGACTCTTCAACGAGCTGCTGCCGCAGAAGTACGGCATCCGCACCACCTTCGTCGACGCCACGGACCTCGACGCCGTGCGCGCCGCAGTGAGGCCGGACACCAGGCTCGTGCACATCGAGACGGTCGCCAACCCCACCACGAAGGTCACGGATGTCGCGGCCGTCGCGCGGATCGCCCACGAGGTGGGCGCGCTCGTCTCGATCGACAACACCTTCACCCCGCCGCCGCTGTTCCGACCGCTCGAGCACGGTGTGGACCTCGTGGTGCACTCGCTCACGAAGTACATCAACGGTCACGGAGACGCGATCGGCGGGGCCGTGATCGGCAGCGCTGAGCTCATCCGGCGCATCAAACTCGACGCCATGGTCGACGTCGGCGGCGTCATCAGCCCGTTCAACGCGTGGCTCATCATGCGCGGCTCGGTCACCCTCCCACTGCGGATGAGGCAGCACTGCGCGTCGGCCAGCGCGATCGCCGAATTTCTGGCCGGCGACGACCGCATCGCGTACGTCGCCTACCCGGGACTGGCCTCGCATCCGCAGCACGACACCGCGGTGCGGCAGCTGCCGCACGGATTCGGCGGCATGATGGCCTTCGCGGTGAAGGGTGACAAGGCCGCCCAGAACCGGTTCGTCTCGAACCTGCGCGTGATTACCTCCGCCGTGTCGCTCGGACACGACGAGTCCCTCATCGTGCACGTCGACAACTCGGGCCCGCGGGTGCCCGCCTACCCGGCCGAGTTTCGCGAGTTCGGCCACCTGCGCTTCTCCGTGGGGCTGGAGGACGTGGACGACCTCATCGCCGACCTCTCCGCCGCGCTCGACGACACCTTCGGGTAGCGGGGTGCTGGGGCGGCCTGGCGAGCGTCAGCGCGCGGACATCCGCTCGATCGCCTGGGGGGAGAGCGCATACTGCAGCGCGAGGATGCACGCGCCGATCACGGCGGCGTTCTCCGCCGTGCGCGACTGCACGATCGAGAGATGTTCGGTGGCGAGCGGGGTCGAGCTCTGGTAGACGACCTCGCGCACGCCGGCCAGAAGGTGTTCGCCGACCCGCGTTACCGAACCGCCGAGCACGATCACCGAGGGGTTGACGAGGCTTACGCAGGTCGTGAGCACCTCGCCGATGTCTCGCCCGGCCTGCCGCACCGCGCGGATCGCGCGCAGGTCGCCCTGGCGCAGGAGGTCGATCACGTCGGCCATGGTGTCGACGTCCGCCCCCTCGGCGCGAAGCTGCCGGGCGATGGCGGGGCCGGATGCCATGGCCTCGAGGCATCCGTAGTTTCCACAGTGGCAGGCCACGCCCTTACCGCGCTCGATCCGCACGTGGCCGATGTCGCCGGCGGAGCCCTGGGCGCCACGCTGAAGGAGTCCTCCGGAGATGATGCCGGATCCGATCCCCGTCGCCACCTTCACGAAGAGCAGGTCGGAGACGTCGGGGAACGACCGGGACTGTTCGCCGATGGCCATGATGTTGACGTCGTTGTCGACGAGCGCGGGCACGCCGAGGGCGTCGAAGATCCAGCCCGGCACGTCGAAGCCGTCCCAGCCGGGCATGATCGGCGGGTTCACCGGTCGGCCCGTGTCGTGCTCGACCGGTCCTGGCAGGCCCACCCCCACGGCGAGGAGGTCGGCGGGTGCGCGGCCCACCTCGGCGAGCAGGCTGCGGGTCTCGTCGACGACCCAGGTGAGCACCCGCTCCGGCCCGACGGCGATGGGGAGCGCCTCGCGATGGGTGAGAAGGATGGCGCCGCTCAGGTCGGCAACGGCGATGGTCGCGTGGGTGGCGCCGAGGTCGGCCCCGACCACGACCCGGGCGGAGGGGTTGAGGGCGAACTGCGAGGGCGGGCGCCCGCCGCTCGACGCGCCCTCGCCGATCGGGCGGATCAGGCCGAGCTCGAGGAGGGCGTCGAGGCGCAGGCCGACGGTTGAGCGGGCCAGGCCGGTGGTGTCTGCCAGCTCGGCGCGGGTTCTCGGCCTGCCGTCGCGCAGAAGCTGGAAGAGTTCGCTCGCCCCGGACAGCCCGGGGGGACCTGGCTTCTTCGGGGCGACCATTTCGCAAGTAAACCACACGCCGTCGATGGACAGAATGGATACGGCTGATAAACATCCGACTTTTGTTTGATATTCGACACAAGTCGGCCGTACACTCGACAGGCGTGCTCGGGGCGTATCCAACTACGCACCGCGAGCCGAATGAACTCAACGAGGAGACCACGTGTCTACAAGCCAACTTTCCGTGCAGCTCTACACCGTGCGCGACGCGCTCGCCGCGGATCTCCCCGGCACGCTTCGCCGTGTCGCCGACCTCGGCTACACCAACGTCGAACTCTTCGGATTTGTCGACCTGGCCGACCAGTACAGCGAGCTCCTTCCGGCGGCCGGCCTCAGCGCCCCCTCCGCCCACGGCAGCCTGCTCGGTGCGAATCTCGACCGCATCTTCGCCGCGGCCACGAAGATCGGCGTGACGACGCTCATCGACCCGCACATCGACCGCAGCCTGTGGAGCAGTCGTGAGGACGTCACCGCGTCGGCGACGCAGCTCAACGCCATCGCGCTCAAGGGCGCAGACCACGGCCTCACCATCGGCTACCACAACCACTGGTGGGAGACCGAGAACCGCATAGACGGCACACCGGCGCTCGAGGTGTTCGCGGACCTGCTCGACCCGGCCGTGATCCTCGAGGTCGACACGTACTGGGCGGAGGTCGGCGGCGTCTCTGCCGTCGAGCTGCTCGTAAGGCTCGGCGATCGCGTGCAGCTGATCCACGTGAAGGATGGCGCGGTGACGCAGGACGACCAGGAGCAGGTCGCGGTCGGCTCGGGCCGGCTCAACATTCCGGCGATCCTCGCCGCGGCACCGCAGGCACTGCGGGTTGTGGAGCTCGACGGCTTCGCCGGGGACGTCTTCGACGCCCTGCGCGACAGCTTCGCCTACCTCACTGCGAACGGGGTGTCCGCGTGAGCGGCACCGGCCGCGTCGGAGTCGGCGTGATCGGCGCCGGCGTCATCAGCAGCGAATATCTCGACAATCTCACCACCTTCCCCGACCTCGAGGTGCTCTTTGTGGCGGACATTGACCTCGACCGGGCCAAGGCGCAGGCGGCGAAGTATGACGTCGCGGCAAGCGGCACGGTTGCCGAACTTCTCGCCCACCCCGACATCGAGATCGTCGTCAACCTCACCCTTCCCGCCAACCACGTGGATGTGGCCCTCGCCGCGCTCGCGGCCGGCAAGAACGTCTGGACCGAGAAGCCATTCGCCCTCGACCGGGAGAGCGGCCGTCGGCTGCTCGACGAGGCGGAGCGGCTTGGCCTTCGTGTGGCCACCGCGCCGGACACCTTCCTCGGCGCCGGGCTGCAGACCGCCCTTCGCCTCATCGCGGATGGCACGATCGGAACCCCGCTCACCGCCCTCGCGCTCATGCAGTCCCCCGGGCCGGAGTCATGGCATCCGAACCCGGAGTTCCTGTTCCAGACGGGCGGCGGGCCGCTCTTCGACATCGGTCCGTACTACCTCACGACGCTCGTGCAGGTCTTCGGGCCGGTGCGACGCGTCACCGCGGTGGGCTCCACCTCGCGCCCCGTGCGCGTGATCGGCTCCGGCCCGCGTGCCGGCACCGAGTTCCCCGTCACGGTGCCGTCGCACCACGGCGCGCTCATCGAGTTCGAGAACGGCACCTCCGCGCAGACGATCTTCAGCTTCGAATCGCACCGCAAGCGGGCGGGGTTCGTCGAGGTCTCCGGCACCAGGGCGACGATCCAGCTTCCGGACCCGAACACCTTCGATGGCGAATCGGTCATCTTCGACGGCATGGATGACGAGGGGCGCGCGGTCGCCGCCACCGGCTCCTTCGCCACGCGCGGCACCGGCGTCGCCGAACTCGCGCAGGCCATTCGCTCCGGCGCACCGGAGCGCGCGTCAGGGGCGCAGGGGTTCCACGTGCTCGACGTCATGGTGTCCATCGCCGAGTCTGCCGAGCGCGGCGAGACGGTGACGGTGGAGAGCAGCTTCGAGAAGGCCCCCCTCGTGCCGGCCGACTGGAGCCCGACGGTCGCCACACTGTGAGGGATCGCTAATGTCGTCCGTGTCCGCACCGCTCCGCGTCGGCTTCATCGGCGGCGGCTTCATGGCCGCCGTGCACAGCCGCGCGGCGCGGGCGGCCCGAGCCTCGCTCGCCGGCATCGTGTCGTCCAGCGACGCCTCGTCGGCGACGGCCGCCGACCTGCTCGGCTTCGAGTCCGCCTATCCGTCGGCCGAGGCCCTGCTGGCCGACGCGACGATCGACGCCGTGCACATCGTCACGCCGAATGCCACCCACTTCGACCTCGCCCTGGCCGCCGTGCGGCACGGCAAGCATGTCGTGTGCGAGAAGCCGCTCACCACCTCCACCGCGCACGCGGCGCTCCTCGTGGCGGAGGCCGAGAAGGCGGGCGTCACGGCCACGGTGCCCTTCGTGTACCGATTCCATCCGATGGTGCGCGAGGCCAGGGCCCGAGTCGCCGCCGGGGAGGCGGGCGGCCTGCTCAGCATCCAGGGCTCATATCTGCAGGACTGGCTGCTCGCGGCGAGCGATGACAACTGGCGGGTCGACGAGGCCCTCGGCGGTCCGTCCCGCGCGTTCGCCGACATCGGATCGCACCTGTGCGACCTCGTCGAGTTCGTCACCGGTGACCGGATCGCCCGGTTGCAGGCGGTCACGCACACCGTGTTCGACGAGCGGTCGTCGCGAGCCGTGACCACCGAGGATCTTGCCGCGGTGCTCTTCACGACCCGCGCCGGCGCCCTCGGCACGCTCCTGGTCTCCCAGGTCGCCCCCGGGCGCAAGAACCGCCTCCACGTGGAGTTCCACGGCAGTGCGGAGTCGATCGCGTTCGACCAGGAGAACCCCGAGGTGTTGTGGCTCGGCAGGCAGACCGGGTCGCAGTTACTCACCCGTCAACCGGGGCTGAGCGCAGACGCCGAGCGCCTCGCCGTGCTGCCGCCCGGTCATCCACTCGGCTACCAGGACGCCTTTTCGGCATTCGTCGCCGACACCTACGCCGCGATCGGCGGCGAGGCGCGCGACGGCCTCCCCACCTTCGAGGACGGCCTCCGAGCGGTGACGCTCACGGATGCCGTGCTCGAGTCGGCGCGCACCTCCACCTGGATCGACATCGAAGGAACGAACCCATGACCGAAACGCCATCCTCGTCACCGCATCCGGTGACACTGTTCACCGGCCAGTGGGCGGACCTGCCGCTCGAGGAGGTCGCGAGGCTCGCCGCCGGATGGGGCTACGACGGCCTCGAGATCGCCTGTTCGGGGGAACACCTGGACGTCTGGCGCGCCGCCGAGGACCCGGCCTACCTGCAGGGTCGACTCGACCTGCTCGACCACTACGGGCTGAAGGTGTTCGCGATCTCGAACCACCTCAAGGGCCAGGCGGTGTGCGACGACCCGATCGACTTTCGGCACCAGGCGATCGTCGGCTCCCGCGTGTGGGGCGACGGCGAGGCGGAGGGCGTGCGGCAGCGGGCCGCGGAGGAGCTGAAGCTCACGGCCACGGTCGCCCGCAAGCTCGGTGTGGACACCGTGGTGGGGTTCACCGGGTCGAAGATCTGGCCGTACGTCGCCCAGTTCCCGCCGGTGCCGGCATCGGTGATCGACGCGGGGTACCAGGACTTCGCCGACCGGTGGAACCCGATCCTCGACGTCTTCGATGACGAGGGCGTGCGGTTCGCGCACGAGGTGCACCCGTCGGAGATCGCCTACGACTACTGGTCAACGGTGCGGTCGCTCGAGGCGATCGGGCACCGGGAGGCGTTCGGGCTCAACTGGGACCCGTCCCACATGATGTGGCAGGACATCGACCCGGTCGGCTTCATCGTCGACTTCAAGGACCGCATCTACCACGTGGACTGCAAGGACACCCGGCTTCGCCCGAAGAACGGCCGGGCCGGGGTGCTCGGCTCGCACCTGCCGTGGGGCGACCCGCGGCGCGGCTGGGACTTCGTGTCCACCGGGCACGGGGATGTGCCGTGGGAGGACGCCTTCCGCGCTCTCGAGTCGATCGGCTACACCGGCCCGATCTCGATCGAGTGGGAGGACGCCGGCATGGACCGCCTGCACGGCGCGAAGGAGGCCATCGGCTTCATCCGGTCCCTGCTCTGGGATCTGCCCACGGCATCCTTCGATGCCGCGTTCAGCAACCAGGACTGAGACGGGACACCGAGAACGCGGGACACCGAGGAAAGGGGAGGCACGGCGCGGGGAACTCGCGTATGACGCACGGCATCACCAGACGCACCAGACAAGGGAGTCAGCATGAAGGTCCGATCAGTAGCCGCCCTCGCGACGATAGTCGCGGTAATCCTCTCCACGGCAGCGTGCAGCAGCAGCAGCAGCGGCGGCGCGGCAAGCGCCGGCAAGTCCATCACCTATTGGGCCAGCAACCAGGGCACGAGCCTCGCCAATGACAAGGCCGTGCTCACCCCCGAGCTCGCCAGGTTCACCAAAGAGACCGGCATCGACGTGAAGCTCGAGGTGATCGGCTGGAATGACCTGCAGACTCGAATCCAGACCGCGGTGACCTCCGGCCAGGCACCGGACGTCGTGAACATCGGCAACACCTGGGCCACCTCGCTCCAGGCCACCGGCGCCTTCCTGCCCTATGGCTCGAGCGAGATGAAGGCGATCGGCGGATCCGACAAGTTCGTGAAGACGGCGCTGGACACCGGCGGCGCGGCCGGCAAGACCGTGACATCCGTTCCCCTCTACGGCCTCGCCTACGGCCTCTACTACAACAAGAAGATGTTCGCGGACGCCGGACTGACCGCCCCCTCCACCTGGGAGGAGATGGTCACGGACGCGCAGAAGCTCACCGACGCCGCGTCCGGGGTCAACGGTATGGCGATCGCGGCTGGCAGCTACACCGAGAACGCCCACTTCGCGTTCATCAACTCGGCGCAGAACGACGCCGAGCTGTTCGACGCCAAGGGCAAGCCCACCTTCACCTCCACCGGCGTCGTCGACGGCATCAAGCGCTACCTCGACCTCATGCAGGTCGACAAGGTCGCGAGCATCTCCAACGCGCAGTACGACAACGGCACCAAGTCGGTGAGCGACTTCGCGAACAAGAAGGTCGCGATGGTGATCAACCAGAACAACGCCGACTCGAGCATCGTCGCAGCCGGCATGTCCTCCGACGAGTACGGCGTCGTGCCGTTCCCGGCGCCGTCCACCGGCAAGAAGATCGCCAGCTTCATCGCCGGCATCAACCTGTCCATCTTCAAGAACAGCAAGAACCAGGCCGGGGCGCTCAAGTTCGTCAAGTTCATGACGAGCGAGGCGACCCAGGGCACGCTCGGTAAGACGTACGCGTCCCTTCCCGTGCTGCAGGGCGTCACGCCGAGCTTCACCGACAACGCGGAGGAGGCCAAGACCTTCCAGAACATCTACAACACGATGGCGAAGCCTCTGCCGCTCGTGCCGGCCGAGGACCAGTTCGAGAGCACCGTCGGCAAGGCCATGAACAACATGTTCGCGACCATCGCCACCGGCGGCACCGTCTCCAAGGCGGACATCAAGACCGCGCTGCAGACCGCGCAGGACCAGGTCATCGCCACGATGGGTTAGCGGCCCGGGGCGATGGCGCACCCTGCGCCATCGCCCCAGCCTCGCCCCGCGCTCCGCCGCATCGAGCGGTTCCGCCTTTCGAGCACTTCAGGCAGTCGAGCACTTCAGGCAATCGAGCACTTCAGGCAATCTACGAAGATTGGATCACTCATGGCCGTGACCGAGGCGCCTCCCGGCGTTCGCGCATCCGCCCCGCCGCGCTCGGTGCGGACCGGGCCCTCGAGAAAGAGGCGCAAGAAGCCGTTCAGCTGGTGGGTGCCCTTCGTGCTCATCGCCCCGGCGGTGGTCTTCGAGCTGCTCATCCACGTGACCCCCATGGCGGTGGGCGTGTGGATGAGCTTCGTCAAGCTCACCAAGTTCTTCATCGCGAACTGGTCGGCCGCGCCCTTCGCGGGCTGGGACAACTACCACCTGGCGCTCGACTTCAACGGAGCGCTCGGCGCCTCGCTGCTCAACTCGTTCGTGGTGACGTGCGCGTTCACCGTGATCGTGGTTTGCGTGTCTTGGCTGTTCGGCATGGCCGGCGCCGCGGTGCTCCAGCGCACCTTTCGCGGCCGGGCGATCTTCCGCACCTTCTTCCTCGTGCCGTACGCGATCCCGGTCTACGCGGGGGTGATCGCCTGGAAGTTCATGTTCCAGCGGGACACCGGGGCGGTCAACTACCTGCTCGCCGACAACCTGCACCTCATCGGCGAGGCGGCCAAGCCGTTCTGGCTTATCGGCAACAACGCCTTCGTCGCCGTGGTGGTCGCCACCATCTGGCGGATGTGGCCCTTCGCCTTCCTCATGCTCATGGCCGGCCTGCAGAGCATTCCCGAGGAGGTATACGAGGCGTCGGCGGTGGACGGGGCCAAGCCGCTCCGGCAGTGGTGGAGCATCACGCTCCCCATGCTCGGGCCGGTGAACCGGGTGCTCGTGCTCGTGATGTTCCTCTGGACCTTCAACGACTTCAACACTCCATACATCCTGTTCGGCGGGGCCCAACCCCCCGCGGGGGACCTCATCTCGTTCCACATCTACTCCGCCTCGTTCCTCACCCTCAACTTCGGGTTCGGTGCCGCGATGTCCGTGCTGCTGCTCGTGTTCCTGCTGCTCGTGACCGGCGCCTACCTCTTCATCCTCAACAGGAGGTCGCGCGATGCGTGAAACATCCGGATCCAAGGTCTTCCGCGTCGTGGTGCTCGTCTTCCTGGGCATCTTTACGGCCGCCCCGCTCTACGTGATGGTGACCTCGGCGCTCAAACCGCTCGGCGACGTGCAGGGCAACTTCACCTGGTGGCCGACCCACTTCACCATCCAGCCGTTCATCGACATCTGGTCGACGGTGCCGCTCGGCGAGTACTTCCTCAACAGCCTCGTCGTCTCGACGGCGGCGACGCTACTGAGTCTCATCATCGCCATCTTCGCCTCGTTCGCCGTCTCCCGGTATCGGTTCCGCGGCCGTTCGGTGTTCACCACGGCGGTGCTGTCCACCCAGATGTTCCCCGGGGTGCTGTTCCTGTTGCCGCTGTACCTGATCTTCATCAACATCAACCAGGCCTTCGGCATCCAGCTCGCCGGCACGCGCACCGGCCTGATCATCACCTATCTCACCTTCTCCCTGCCCTTCGCCATCTGGATGCTCGCCGGCTATCTCGACAACATCCCGAAGGAACTCGACGAGGCGGCGCGGGTGGACGGCGCATCGGCGATGGGCGTGCTGTTCCGGGTGATCCTGCCCGTGGCGAGGCCCGGCGTGATCGCGGTGGCCATCTACTGCTTCATGACGTCGTGGGGGGAAGTGCTCTTCGCTTCGGTGTTGACCACTCAGGACAGCCGGACTCTCGCGGTGGGACTCGGTGAGTACTCGACCCAGGTGAACGTGTACTGGAACCAGATCATGGCGGCCTCCCTCGTCGTGAGCATCCCGGTCGTGATCGCGTTCCTGCTGCTGCAGCGCAGCTTCGTCGCCGGGCTGACGGCGGGCTCGGTGAAGTAGCTGCCCGGGAGCCATCCGGCGCCCGGTGCGCGATCGCCGGGGATGGTCCCCTTGCACTGGGGGCTATCGCTGCACGCGAGAACCTGTCAGGTTTCTCTCATGGGCATCGATGGAGATCGCGGTTCACCGCCCCGCGTCGCGGGGGCCCCGGCCGCGGAGTCTGCCGTATGCCCTTGAGAACTCTCACGACGGGCGAGCGACGAACGAGCAGGCTCGTCGTGAACGTCGCAATGGTCCTCGTGCTCGTGGGCCACGGACTCGAGGTGTGGGTGTTCTCGCTCCTGCTGTCGATCGGCGGCCCATCGCCGACCACCGAGCAGGGCATGCTCGTCAACGCCTGCGTCGTCGTCGGCTTCTTCGCGCTCTCCGGGGTCATCGCGACGATGGGGCGGTACTGGCCGCTCGCCGTGGTGCTCGCGCTGTACTCGGTCGCGCTCGCGTTCCTGCCGGGAATCGGCGTGTTCACGGCGCTGCCCGCCGTGCTCGTGTTCCCGGCGCTGTGGTGGCGGCACGGGTACCTCATCCAGAACCTGAACGACGCGGAAGGCCTGACGGCCAGCGGCTAGCGGCTAGCGCGTGCGCGTGTCCCGCGACGGCCCGTCCTGGGCCTTCTTCGGGTCCTTCTTCTTCGTGTCCTTCTTCTCCGCGTCCTTCTTCTCCGCGGTGCTCCGGTTCTCGGCGAGCAGCCTCTGGTGCGCGTGCAGCGACTTCACCCGGGCGTTCTCGTCCTGCACCTCGGCGTGCACGGCTCGCTCCCGCACGAGCCAGGCCGGCGGCTGCTTGAGCAGGGCGCTGATCTCGTCGGTCGTGAGCGGCTCGGTCACCTCGCCACGGGCCAGCCCGGCAATCGACACGCCGAGCTTGCGGGCGACCTCGGGCCGCGGGTGCGGGCCGGTCTTGCGCAACTCGACGAGCCAGGCCGGCGGATTCGCGATCAGTTCGTTCAGTTCGGCCCGTGACACGGTCGACTGCTGGAACGACTCGGGGGTCGCCGGGAGGTAGATTCCCAGCTTCTGGGCCGCCGTGGCCGGCTTCATGGTCTGGTTGGATTGCGCGGAGGTCATCAGGTCAGCGTAGCCTGAGAGGCCTCCCGTGCCATCAGCGCGTGGACGCAGCGAGGGGATGACCGTGAACGAGGATGTCGCGCCGTTCACGATCGCCTTCGTCGCCGGGGTGACCCTCACCCGCTGGACTTCGGCGTGGGCGGACCGCCAGCCGGGCATCCCGCTCGCCTTCCTCCCCGTGGGAACCGCCGAGCAGACGGAGGTTCTGCACGATGGCCGGGCCGACGTGAGCTTCGTGCGGTTTCCGGTGGACGGCACCGACCTGAGCGTGATTCCCCTCTATGCCGAGGTGCCCGTCGTCGTCGTGCCGAAGGACCACCCCGTCTCGCTGTTCGAGACCGTGACCCTCGCCGACCTCGCGGAGGAGACGATCACGCCGCCGACTCTCTCGCCGGGCGACGCAGTGGAACTCGTGGCGGCCGGCGGGGGCGTCGTCATCCTGCCCCAATCGATCGCGCGGATGCACGGCCGCAAAGACGTCGTCGCCCGCCCCGTTGTCGACGCCCCGGAGACGCGAATCGCGATCGCCTGGGTGGAGGCCAACACGACGGAGCGGGTCGAGGAGTTCGTAGGCATCGTGCGCGGCCGCACGGCCGCGAGCTCCCGGGCAACTCCGACGCCGCCGGCCGAACCGAAGCCGCCGCGCAAGGAGGCCAAGCCGCGCCCCAAACAGCAGTCGCAGGCCCAGGCCCGCGCGGCCGCGAACCGCCGGCGCCGCAGCGGCCGCTGAATCGGGTCATCCGTCTCGCATCTCGGCGGGGTTCCCGCCCGCGCGGGCCGGCGGTAGCGCTGAACCGGGGCATCCTGTCCCTAATCCCGCGTGCATAACTCAGGCTGTTTCTCGGCGCGCGGCGGCCGCTGCCCGGAATCGCGGCACCGCCCCGAGCATCGGCGGGTTCTAGCCTGAGTTATGCGCAGTTGCCTGCGCGCAGGTGCCCTCCGGAGAGGGGGCGCCGCGCCCCTTCCCGATCCCGCTGCGTACCTCATTCCCGTCTGGCCGCCCTTCCGAAATCCATGCATCCCTGGCCGACACGCCGCACGGCAACACCAACACGCCGGGTGGGCCGACGGAATGCATGGATTTCGGAAGGGAAAGGGTGGAGCGCAGGCAGGCGGATGCGCACGAGGGAGCAGGGTGTGCGCGAGCGGACGGCGCGGGGTCGGGTCAGGCCGACGTGCGGTTGCGCCGCCACGCGACGATGCCGGCGACGATCGAGGCGAGGATGAAGAACCCACCCACCGCATAGGCGGCGGACTTGACGGCGGGGATGCTGGCCGCGAAGTACCCGGTGACCACGAGCAGCACGCCCCAGGCGAGCGCGCCGACGAGGTTCGCCGCGACGAACTTGAGGTAGTCCATGCGGGCGATGCCGGCGACCGGCGGCACGAGCACACGGCCCCACGGGATGAAGCGGGCCACCACGACGGCCCACCAGCCCAGGTCGGTGTAAAACTTCTCCGCGCGCACGACGCCGCGCCGCACCCACGCCCCGCTGCGCCGGTCGAGGTAGGGGCGCCCGTAGTGCCGCCCGAGCAGAAAGCCCACTTGGTCGCCGAGGAACGCGGCGACGCCGACGCCGATGGCGAGCACCCAGATGCTGATGGCATCCGAGCTGGCGGCGACCAGCCCGGCGGCGAAGAGCAGCGAGTCGCCGGTGACGAACGGGATGAACACACCGATGAAGAGACCGGTGCCGGCGAAGACGAGGCCGAAGACGATCACGTAAAGGAGGATCGGCCCGAAGGTCGTGAGCCAGCTCGACACCTGGCCGTCGAGCGCGGCGGCGTGAACCGGCATGTTCTCTCCTCTAGCGGGCGCCCCCGACCCGGTGAGGATCGAGGGGGCACCGTCTGGCAGTGGGTGGTCTAGGCCTCGGGGTCGACCGGGTCCTCGTCGGGCTCTCCGCGGGACGCGAGTGAGGCCGAGCGCTCGGCGAGGCGGCGCTGCACATCGGCCTGGGCATCCGCGATCACCTGGGGGTCGAGGTACGGGTTCTCGTGCTCGTTGGTGCCGTGGTGCTTCTCGATGTACGCGTCGAGCTCGGGGCCGGACTCCCACGACGTGATGAGGCAGTAGCGAGGCTCGGGCCCCTTGTGCCAGACGGCGTGCCAGAAGCGCTGCGTGTCGACGATAATCTGGGCACCGGCCGGAAGCGCGATGCGGATCTCGGCAGACGGGTTGAAGCGGTCTTCGCGCAGCGTCATGAACGACTCGGCGTCATCCGTGAGGTTGAAGAATCCGCGAACGATCCAGCCGTTGCCGTCCGGGTTGAGTCGGTTGTTGTCGTCCTGGTGCAGGTTGTAGAGCGTGGTGGCGTACTCGTTGGGCTGCAGCTCGATCACGCGGCAACGACCGACGTTCGCGCCCGGCTCGGTGGCGCGGGCCACGAGGTGCGGCGCCTTGGCGACCTGGGAGTCGATCCACACGCCGTCCTTGTCGGTGCGGGGCGGGGTGTGGTTCCAGAATCCGTTCACCTCGATCTCGCCGAAGGCGCTGGCGAGCGGCGCGAACCGGGTGACACCGGATGACTTCCAGTCGACGTATTCGAGGTCGAGCCATTCCTGGGGGTCGGCGCCCTGGGCGTAGCGGTCCAGGATCACGAAGCCCTTTTCGTCGAGCATGGCGGATTTGACGTAGCTCATGTGAGCCCTTTCAGGTAAGAGAACTAGCACGTTTCAACTAGCCAAACTTAGGCAACCCTAACAGCATGGTTCCGCGATTCCCTGGGGGATTCCGGGGCGGTTGGGGTTTCGAATCCGGCGTGCTGGGCACCTCGAGCGACGCTAGGCGCCGCCGGTCCGCCGCACTGGGCCGAAGGTCCCGTGGCGGCCTGACAAAGTCTCGTGTGGACAATAGGATCAGCCCATGAGCAGAGAACAGGGCCTCGCCGTCTACCGATTCTTCTTCGTCGCCCTCGGCCTCGCCGGACTCCTCGCCCAGTACCTCTACAACCTGCAGAACATCCCGGACTATAAACCGGTCAACTTCTTCAGCTTCTTCACCGTCGAGTCGAACATCATCGCGGTGGTCTCACTCGCGGTCTCGGGCGCCTACATCGTGCGCGGCGCGCATCCCCGCTGGGTCGAGTACCTGCGCGGAGCGGCCACCATCTACATGACCATCACGGGCATCGTCTACGGACTGCTGCTGCGCAACGTGGAGGTGGACACGGCGGTGCCGTGGGTGAACACGGTGCTGCACTTCGTCATCCCGGTCGCCATGGTCGTCGACTGGCTCATCGACCTGCCGAAGTTGCGCATTCACCTGCGTCAGGCCATGGTGTGGCTCATCTTTCCGATCGCCTACCTTGCCTACAGCCTCATCCGCGGGCCGATCGCCGACTGGTATCCGTACCCGTTCCTCGACCCGAGGACCACGGGGTACGGCCCGGTGATCGTCACGAGCATCGGCATCGCGGTCGGCGGCTTCCTCTTCGCGTGGCTCCAGTCCTGGACCACGTCGCTCCGCCTCCGGTTCGAGACCTCGACCGACGTCGCCGCGGAGAAACCATGACCGGCGCTTCGACGGATGAACCGGGTTTCGATCCTCGATTCGACCCGGCGTTCCAGCCCGGCTACGACCCGATCGTGCACGGGCGCGAGCAGCGGCCCCCGGTGGAACCGAACGTCGAACGGAGTGAACGGACCCCGCCGACTGTCGAGCCGGGGCAGCCGATCGCCGTCGAGGAGGAGCCCGCCGCCGAACCGGACGCCGAGACCACCGTCCGTCGGCCGAACGTGTTTCTCCTGGCCCTCTGGGTGCTCAGCGCGATCTTCATCGGCACCGGGCTCTACCTGCTGCGCTTCATCAGCGACCGCCTCGACAGCCTCAACACGTCCGGCGGCGGCGGCAGCTCCGACTACTACCTGCTGCAGGCGTACACGATGGGCGCGCCGATGCTCATCGTTCTCGGCCTTGCCACGGCCACGGGCACGCTGTTTCTCTTCGCGGCGCGGTCGCAGCGCGGCGGTCGCTAGCCTTCCGGATCCGCCTTCGGCTCCTCTGGGTGGAGGAAGAGCGGTTTGAGGGGGATCGGAGTCGACTGCGCGCGCGCCGACGCGAACGCGCGGCGCAGCACCGAGAACGCGCCGAACACTCCGAAGAGGAGCGCGAGTCCCAGGCTCGGCAGGTCGGCCTTGAGGAGCTGGCCGAACACGGAGTTGAAGGACGGCCAGAAGGCGGGGGCCGCGAGCGCCTGGATCGGGTTCAGGCCGGTCTGTTCGGCGACCGCCCGAATCCAGTCGGAGACGAGGCCGAAGTAAAAGCTCACGATGAGCGTCACGAGCACGACCCCGGAGATGACGAGCGCACCGGTGACGCTGACCCGGCCGCCGGAACCCTTGCTGTAGAGCCAGGCGGCCCCGGCCGCGACGACGAAGGCGACGATCGCCGAGACCACTCCGAGACTCCAGATCACGACCCAGAGGATGACCCCGACAGGCACGGCGAGCAGGGCGAAGATCGTGCCCCGCACGACGTTCTCCAGCACGGCAGGTTGACTCGATTCGGGCGCGGCGGGCGTAGTCACAGAATTCCCCCAAGAAGTTGCGATGTGTGATTCACACCCTAGCCCCCACAGCGGAGGGATGGTCAACTTTGGCAGCGCGGGCACCAGTAGGTGTCTCGCAGCGCCAGGGCGGTGTCGCCCAGCTCACCGTGTTCGATCCGGGTTCCGCAGCGCAGGCAGGGCTTGCCCTCCCGGCGGTAGACCCAGTCCGTCTCGCCACGCAGGGAACCGGTGGTCGTGCGTTTCACCCGGTCCTTGTTGGCGTCGATGAGCCGGTGGGCTGCGTCGAGGTTCTTCGCCGTGCGGTAGACGGTGTCGCCCTCAGGCACGTAGCCGCAGTCCCTGCGGTGTGGCGCTGAACCCGGCGGCGGCGAGTGCCGCGCCGACCGGGGTTCCGATCACGAAACTGCCGTCGACGCGCTCCACCTTGAGCCGGCCGCGCGAGCGCAGCACGGTGCGCGCCAGCGACTCGGCGGCGGCGGCGATGGCCGGCTCGGACGACCCGAAGGTGAGCATGGTCTTGCCGCCGCGCTCCACGTAGAGGGCGAGTTCGCCGTCCACGAGCACGACGAGGGCGCCGGCCTTGCGGCCCGGGCGGTGGCCGCGCCGGTCGTCGTCGGACGGGGGGCTCGACGGCCAGGGCAGGGCGGCGCCATAGGCGTTCGCCGGGTCGGTCGCGGCGAGCGTCAGCGCGGACAGCGCTCGGTCCGGGTCCGGTTCGCGGGAGAACGCGCGCAACCGGTCGACCGTCGCCCCGGTGGCGAACTGCGCGGCGCCGAGACCCTCCACGAAGTAGCCGCGGCGGGCCCGGCCGGTCTGTTCGAAGCCGCTGAGCACGCGATAGACGAGCGCGAAGCCGCCCCGCAGGCCCTCGCTCACGACCGATCCGCGGGTGACGACGCCGTACCGTTCGAGCAGCTGTTCCGCTGTCGCCACCCCGCGCACCGTCGCATCCGGCTCGGCGAGGGGCAGGAGCGACCAGCGCCCGGCGGCGCTCGGCGGCCCGGCCTGGCTCGGCAGCGCCGCCCTCGCCCGGCCGCGATAGGCGCGGGACCGCGGCACGGCCCTCGGCCTGGTAGTCGTCGCGCCGAGGTAGGCGCGCAGCGGGGCGAGCGTGTCGTTGGTCACGAGCCCGGACCAGACCAGGTCCCAGAGCGCCGTGACGAGTTCGCCGTCGTCGGTGCTCCCGACCGCGTTCGACAGCTGCCGGAAGAAGTAGGCTCCGCCGCCCGCCAGGTTCGCGAGGATGCTGCGCTGAAGTTCGGTGGTCTCGGCACCGGTCGGTTCGGGCAGGGTGAGGGCTGCCGTCTCGGCGAGGTGGAGGCTCATCCAGCCGTCATTGCCGGCAAGCGCTCCGCCGCCCGACCAGATCACCTCGCCGCTCGCGGTCAGCTCGTCGAGCATCACGGGGGAGTAGCCCAGCACGCGGGACGGAAGCACGAGCGTCTCCCAGGCGGATGCCGGCAGTGCGACTCCGGCGAGCTGGTCGATGACCGTGGCGAGGCCGTCGACCCCGCGCAGCGGCTCGTCGACGTGCTGCCAGGCCGGCAGGAACCGGGCGAGGGTCGCCGCATCCACGGGCTCCACCTCGTGCCGGAGCGCGGCAAGGGATCGGCTGCGCAGGCGGCGAAGCACCTCCACGTCGCACCACTCGCTGCCGGTGCTGCCCGGGCGGAATTCGCCCTCCACGACCCGCCGCTGGGCGGCGAGCCGGCGCAGGGCATCGTGCACCACCGCCGTTCCGAGGCCGAAGCGTTCGGCAACGGCGGCGACGGTGAACGGCGCGTGGGTGCGCGCGAAGCGGCTCACCAGATCGCCGAGCGGGTCCTCCACCGGCTCGACGAAGGCGGTGGGGATGCCGATCGGCAGCGGGGTGCCGAGCGCGTCCCGCAACCGGGCGGCGTCCTCGATGATCGCCCAGCGCTCGCCGCCGGCCCGCCAGATGCGGTTGGCCCGCTCGAGCTCGCGCAGGCCGGCGTCGAGTGTCCCGCCCGCCACGACGTCGCTCGCCGGGTCCAGTCGCTCCACGATCTCGGGCAGGGAGAGCGGCCCGAGCAGGCGGAGCAGGTCGACGACGCCCTCCAGCCCGCGGGCGCGGCGGTCGGGCGCGAGCCGCTGCAGTTCGAGTTCGGTCTGCTCGATCACCGCCGGGTCGAGCAGTTCGCGCAGCTCTGCGCGGCCGAGCAACTCGGCGAGCAGGGTCGGGTCGAGGGAGAGGGCGGCGGCGCGGCGCTCGGCCAGCGGCGAGTCCCCCTCGTACATGAACGCGGCGACGTAGCCGAACAGCAGGGAGCGGGCGAAGGGGCTCGCCTGCTCGGTCTCGGTCTCCACGATGCGGATGCGGCGGTTCTCGATCTGTTCGGCGAGCGCGGTGAGGGCCGGCAGGTCGTAGACGTCCTGCAGAACCTCTCGCACCGCCTCGAGCACGATCGGGAAGCTCGGGTACTTGCGGGCCACATCCAGCAGCTGCGACGCCCGCTGGCGCTGCTGCCAGAGGGGTGAGCGGCGCCCCGGGTTGTAGCGCGGCAGCAGCAGCGCCCGCGCCGCGCACTCCCGGAAACGCGACGCGAACAGCGCGGAACCGCCCACCTCCTCGGTGACGATGTCGCGCAGGTCGGCCGGGTCGAAGACGAAGAGGTCCGCGCCCGGCGGCTCGCTCTCGGTGTCCGGGATGCGCAGGATGACACCGTCGTCGCTCGCCATCGCCGCGCCGTCGAGCCCGAACCGCTCCCGGATGCGGGCACCGACGGCGAGCGCCCATGGCGCGTGCACCTGCATGCCGTACGGGGAATGCAGCACGACCCGCCAGTCGCCGAGCTCATCGCGGAAGCGCTCGACCACGAGCGTGCGATCGGTGGGCACGTGGCCGGTCGCCTTGCGCTGATCGTCGATGAACGCGACCAGGTTGTTGACGGCGCGCGGGTCGAGGCCGCCGGTGAGGGCGCGGGCCCTGGCCACCTCATCCGTTGCGGAGGAGATCTCCCGGGTGAACTCGCCGATGGCCTGGCCGAGTTCGGCCGGCCGGCCGATGCCGTCGCCCTTCCAGAACGGCACCTTGCCGGGCTGCCCGAAGGCGGGGGAGACGATCACCCGATCGTGGGTGATGTCTTCGATGCGCCAGCTCGTCGCCCCGAGCGCGAACACGTCGCCGACGCGCGACTCGTAGACCATCTCCTCGTCGAGCTCGCCCACCCGTTTCGATTCGGCGCCGGAACCCCGCGCCGCGCCGTCGGCCGCAGACCCGACCATGAACACGCCGAAGAGGCCGCGGTCGGGGATCGTGCCGCCTGAGGTCACGGCGAGACGCTGCGCGCCCGGCCGCCCGGTGAGTCGGCCGCCCACCCGGTCCCAGACGATGCGCGGCCGCAGTTCGGCGAACTCGTCAGACGGGTACAGCCCGCTCAGCAGGTCGAGCGTCGCGTCATACGCCGAGCGGGGAAGGGTCGCGAACGGCGCGCTGCGCCGCACGGTGTCGAACCACTCGTCGACGTCGATCGAGTCGAGCGCCACCGCGGCCACGGTCTGCTGGGCAAGCACGTCGAGAGGGTTTTGCGGGATCCGCATCGCCTCGATCAGCCCGGCGGACATCCGCTCGCTCGCCACGGCGGAGTGGATGAGGTCGGCGCGATGCTTGGGGAAGATGATTCCCCGCGACACCTCGCCCACCTGGTGCCCGGCCCGGCCCACTCTCTGCAGGCCGCTCGCGACGGACGGCGGCGACTCGACCTGGATCACCAGGTCGACCGCGCCCATGTCGATGCCGAGCTCGAGCGAGCTCGTTGCCACGACGCAGCGCAGCCGGCCGGACTTGAGATCGTCCTCGATGAGGGCCCGCTGGTCCTTCGACACCGAGCCGTGGTGGGCGCGGGCGAGCAGCGCGGTGGAGCTGGGAGAATCGCGAAGCGATTCCGCGACCCCAGCGCCGACCGAGCTTGCGAGGGAGGGTCCAACCGCTAGCCCGACCAGCGCCGCCTCGACGACCTCGGCCGCCTCGGCGAGCCGGTCGGAGTAGATCTCGTTGAGCCGCGCGGTGAGCCGCTCGGCGAGCCGACGGGAGTTGGCGAACACGATCGTGGACCGGTGCTCGAGGATGCGGTCAACGATCTGCTCCTCCACGTGCGGCCAGATCGAGCCCTGGGTCGTGGTGGCCCCGGCCGCAGAGCCCTCGGGCACGGCGGAGGTGCCGAGTTCGGTCATGTCCTCCACCGGCACGACCACGGTGAGGTCGAACTTCTTCGTCGACTTCGGGGCGACGATCGTCACCGGTGCGCCGCCGGAGAGGAACCGCGCCACCTCCTCCTTCGGTCGCACGGTGGCCGAGAGACCGATCCGCTGGGCCGGCCGGTCGAGCAGCAGGTCGAGCCGTTCGAGCGAGAGGGCCAGGTGGGCGCCACGCTTCGTTGACGCGACCGCGTGCACCTCGTCCACGATCACCGTCGTCACGCCGCGCAGGGTGTCCCGCGCCGACGCCGTGAGCATGAGGTAGAGCGACTCCGGCGTGGTGATCAGGATGTCCGGCGGTCGCCGCTGAAGCAACCGGCGGTCGGAAGATGTGGTGTCGCCCGACCGCACGCCGACGGTCACCTCGGGGGGCGTCATCCCGAGCCGTTTCGCGGTCTGGACGACGCCGACCAGGGGGGAGCGCAGGTTGCGTTCCACGTCTACGGCGAGGGCCTTGAGCGGGGAGATGTAGAGCACGCGGGTGCGGCGGGTCGGGTCGTCCGGGGCCGGGGTGGTCGCGAGCCGGTCGATGGCCCAGAGAAAGGCGGCGAGCGTCTTGCCCGACCCGGTCGGCGCGACGACGAGCGCGTTCGAGCCGCCGGTGATGGCGTCCCAGGCGCCGAGCTGAGCCGGAGTCGGCGCGCTGAAGGCGCCGGCGAACCACTCGCGGGTGGCCGGCGAGAAACGCTCGAGCACGGTGCTCATCCGTCTATCCTGCCCCGGCGGGCCGACATTCCCGCCGCTCTTCGCTGACAGCGTTCCTCCGCCCCCGGCCGTTACAGCGGACGGTTCTGGCGCTGCACCCACTCGTAGTGGTCCCGCATCCCGCGCCGCACCCCGGCCCGGATCACGAGGTAGCTGATGAAGATGCCGAGCGCGATGACCAGGGCATAGACGACGATGCCGATGATGATGGCCGCGATGCCGAGGCCCTGAAACTGTGAGTAATCCATGGCTGATCGTGGCACAGGTCGCCGATGCGCGTCACGTGTCGGCTTTAAGTGAGAATGGAGCATGAGCTCCGTAGGCACGCCCGATCCGAACTCCGGCTGGTTGTCCGATGAGGAGCTCGCCGAGACCCGGCGGCGCCTGCCCCTGCTCTACGTGGAGGCCGTGCCGGTGCGCGTGGATGGCGTCGGCCAGGTCACCGAGGTCGGCATCCTGCTGCGCGCCAATGCGGCCGGTGCGATCACCCGCACCCTCGTCTCCGGGCGCGTGATGTACGGGGAGCGCCTGCGCACCGCGCTGTTCCGGCACCTCGAGAAGGATCTCGGCCCGATGGCCTTCCCCCTGCTGCCGGCGAGCCCGGTGCCGTTCTCGGTGGTGGAGTACTTTCCGTTCCCGGGCTCCCAGTTCACCGATTACCGCCAGCACGCCGTCTCCCTCGCCTATGTCGTGCCGGTGACCGGCACCTGCGACCCGCGCCAGGACGCCCTCGAACTCACCTGGATGACGCCCTCCGAGGCCGCGTCGGATGCCGTCTCCGCCGAGATGGAGGGCGGCCGCGGCTCCCTCGTGCGGACAGCGCTCGCGTCGCTCGGCGCGCTCTACTAGCTGCGGGTCATCCGCACCTCGATGAGGTCGACTGCGCCAAGGCGCTCGACCTTTCGGCCGCCGTCCAGCCGGAACCCCGCCGCCCCGCGCCCCGCCGCCCCGCCACGCCCGCCACCGTGCATAACTCAGGCCATGTGCCGCGCCGCGCCGCAAAACAGCGGGCTTTCGGGGCTTCCGGCGGCAAACAGCCTGAGTTGTGCGCGGCTCGAGGATGCGAAAAGGGCCCCCGCACGAGTGCGAGGGCCCTTTCGAGTGCTGGCTAGCGGCCGCCGCTGCGACGACGTCCGCCGCCACCGCCCTGCGACATCCCGACGAGTCCGCCGCCGGAGCCGGCGCGGCCCGCGCCCGATCCGCTGCCGCCCGAGCGGGGCGCGCTGGACGGCGCGTCGCCGCTGCCGGTGCTGTAGAAGTTGCGCGAGCCGCCCGTGGCGCGGTCGGAGCGTGGGGCTGCCGTTGAGCCGTCCCGGTTGGCGCGCTTGCGCTGGGCGTTCGCGCCCTGCGAGCGGCCCTGGCCCTGCGAGCGTCCACCCTGCGACTGGCGCGGCTGGCCCTGCGGCTGCACGGCAGCGCGCGGGGCGGGCTTGACGTATGCCGCCACGTCGCCCACGAGGGCGGCAACGGCCGCCGAATCGGCGGTGACGTGCTGCGGGGTGACGGTGATCTCGGCCTTGCGGAGCAGGGCGGCGGTGTCCTTGCGCTGGGTGGGCAGCACGATCGTGACGACCTCGCCCTCCTTGCCGGCGCGCGCGGTGCGTCCCGAGCGGTGCAGGTACGCCTTGTGCTCGGCCGGCGGGTCGACGTGGATCACGAGTTCGATGTCGTCCACGTGCACGCCGCGGGCCGCGACATCCGTGGCCACGAGCACGCGGGAGGTGCCCGCGGAGAAGGCGGCGAGGTTGCGGTCGCGCTGCACCTGTGACAGGTTGCCGTGCAGATCGACGGCCGGGATGCCGGCATCGGTCAGCTGCTTGGCCAGCTTCTTGGCGTGGTGCTTGGTGCGCATGAAGAGGATGCGACGGCCGGTGCCCGAGGCGAGCTTCTCGATGAGCAGGCGCTTGGCCTCCACCGAGTCGACCTCGAACACGTGATGGGTCATCGCGGAGACGTGGGACGTCGCCTCGTCCACGGAGTGCAGCACCTCGTTGTGGAGGTACTTCTTCACGAGGCGGTCGACGCCGTTGTCCAGCGTGGCGCTGAACAGCATCCGCTGCCCGCTGTTCGGGGTCTTGTCCATGATGCGCGTGACGACCGGCAGGAAGCCGAGGTCGGCCATGTGGTCTGCCTCGTCGAGCACGGTGATCTCGATCGCGTCGAGCGACACGAAGCCCTGCTTCATGAGGTCTTCGAGGCGGCCGGGGCAGGCCACGACGATGTCGATGCCGCCCTTGAGCGCGGCGACCTGGCGCTGCTGCGAGACTCCGCCGAAGATCGTGGTGAGCTTGAGGCCGTACGCCGAGGCGAGCGGCTCCATGGCCGTGGTGATCTGGGTGGCGAGTTCGCGGGTCGGCGCGAGGATGAGGCCGAGCGGACGGCCCGGGCGGCGCTGGCCGCCGGCGAGCTTGCCGCCGAGGCGGGCGATCATCGGCAGGGCGAAGGCGAGGGTCTTGCCCGAGCCGGTCTTGCCGCGGCCGAGCACGTCGCGACCGGCGAGCGTGTCGGGGAGCGTGTCGACCTGGATGGGGAACGGGGACTCGATTCCGGCCGACGCGAGCTTCGCGACGAGCGGCTGTGGCACGCCGAGCGCGCCGAAGGAGGTGATGGTTTCAGACATGGTGATGGTGTGGTGCCTTTCGGGCATCGGTGCACACCGGGATTCCGTCGTGGTGATAGACACGGCGAATCGGTATGAATGGCGAAGGTGGCGATGGCCACATCCGTTCGCCGGAGAAGTATCTACGAGTCTGCCGAGGCGGACGAGAAGAGGGAGCGTTCAACGACGCAGGGAAACCGTCATGGTTTCACAGGTATCCCCAGCATAGCACCCGCGCCATTTCGGGCCTCCAACCGCCCCCGCGTGGCTAGTAGTTGCCGCTGTAGCGCTCGCCGGCGGGGATCTCCACGGGAACGCGGTTGCCGGCCTGGGCGAGCGGGCAGGCCCACTCCGGGTCGTACGCGCAGCTCGGGTTGTAGGCGAAGTTGAAGTCGAGCACGAGCGAGTCGGGGGTGTCGCCGCGCCCGAGATCCGCGCCCTTGATCGTGTCGATGAGGTAGCGACCGCCGCCGTAGGTGCCGCCGGCAGTGCCCGCGAGGGCATCCTTCACCGGCAGGAATATTCCGCCGCCGTAGCTGCCGAGCCTCCAGACGTCGAGCGGGCCGACACCGGGCACGTCGGCGATGCCGATGAGGTCGAACGGCACGATTCCGTCGGTTCCCGTCTCGAAGTCCATGTGCTTCGGCTCCGCCGGGCGCACCTCCACCTCGAACCGCCAGGCTGGGTCGTACGCGTTCACCGGAAGTCCGGTGAACGCGGCGAGGTCTTCCGGCAGCAGCGGGGAGGCCGGATGCTCGGCGAACATCCGGTCGCGCTCCCGCCGCCACAGGTCGTGGGCGGCGAACAGGTCGGTGGAGGCACGAACCTCGGCGTAGAGCGCGAAGATCCGCCGCCGCCAGTCGGCGATGTCGAAGGGGGTCATGACACCCACCCGAGCGTCTCGGTGAAGACGGCCGAGCCGTCGAGGTCGGCGAGCTTGCGTCCGACGAACGCTCGCGCCCCATCCGAGGCCTGGATGCGCAGGGCCGGCGTCTCGGCGAGCAGCAGCTCCACGATGGCGGCCGCGGCACCGGCCGGCGTCTGCGCGGCGGCGGGCGAGAAGGCGGCGGTCGTGCGCGCGACGTAGTTGGCCAGGGCCGGACTGTGGGCCCCCGCCGCGGCGACCATCGTCGGCACGTCGACATCGACATCGACGTCGACGTCGACACCGGCACCGGCGTTCGCGACGAAGCCGCTGCTCACGGCGCCCGGCTCCACGAGGCTCACTCGCATGCCGACGGTCGCGGAACGCGGGGCGTCGGCCTTGCCGAGGTCGCGCATCGCGCGACGACCGTGTGGCCGGCCTGCACGGCCTGCACGGCCTGCACGGCCACCTGCAAGCCGATGCCGGTGAAGGTCCCCGTGATGAGTGTGATGGTCATCCCCGGAGAATATCCCCGCACGATGAACGTCGCGACCCCGCCGCGTTCAGCTCCAGGTGGGGGCGAAACGGCGCAGGCCGAAGGCCCGCCACTGCCAGAACGACCAGTAGGCAACCCACAACAGCGGGGTGATCGGGCCGGCCGTGAAGACGAGCTGGTCGCGGTACAGGGTTTGTCCGTCGGCGGTCTGGGAAATCGCGATTGAATGCTGCCAGGAGGTGACGATGGCGAGAGGCCCGCTGAGGCCCCGGCCGGTGTCGCGCATCACTCGAACGTCGTCCTCGCGCTCCGGGAACGAGATTCCGATGATCTGCTCGCCGATCGGCACGATGCCGAACGCTTTGACGAGCACCGGGTGGTCGCCCGCCTCCCACGCGTCGGGGAATCCGGCCGGCTCGAGCGACTCGAAGGTGGTGAACGGGGCAGACACGTCGCGCAGCGCACGCGGGCTTCTGACGGCCGCCCAGGCGGCATCCGGTGGGCAATCGAGAACGAGATTGAGGAGCACTCTCATCGCGTCAGTCTGTCATCGCCCGGGGACATCGAGGGCCACGGGAATGCGGGTTCGGCGCGGCGCGTTACGGGTTGTCGGCACGAGTTCGCACGACTGGAGGACCTCATGAAGGCAGTACTCGGAGACATCGTCATCGCTGAAGCGGCCCAGGACGACCTGATCAAGATCGAGGGCAACTGGTACTTTCCGCCGCAGAGCGTGAAGAGCGAGTACCTCGGGGAGAGCGCCACCCTGTACACCTGCCCGTGGAAGGGCGAGTGCCAGTACTTCGGCGTGAAGGATGGCGACACGGTGCTGCAGGACCGCGCCTGGAGCTACCCGACCCCGTATCCGACCTCGTTCGAGCGCGTCGGCAAGGACTACAGCAACTACGTGGCGTTCTGGAAAGAAGTGCAGGTCACCGAGTAGCCCCGCCCCACCCCCTCGCCCTGCCGAAAACGCAGGAGATTCGACGTACAACGGCGTCGAATCGAGCGGTGGCGTCGTTTTCGTGCCAAAACTCCTGCGTTTTCGGTTCCAGGGTCGGACGACACGGGGACGACCCTCGTCTTCGACGTGCGGCTCGACGCCGACTCCCGCGCCCGGCGGCTGATTCGCGTCTACGAGTAGTCGCCGGCCGCGGCCCGCGTCCGGTGCGCGCGCACCTTCGAGCGGTTGCCGCAGCGTTGCATCGAACACCAGCGTCGATTGTTGGATCTCGACTCGTCGAAGAAGATCAACCCGCAGTCGCCGGCCGCGCACTCTCGAATGCGCTCGTGAGCGGCCTCTCCGAACAGCTCGACGGAGTCGCGGGCAATGCTCGAAAGGGCCTGTCCGACGCGCACCGAGCTGCGACCGGCCTGTCGGTTGCCGCCCGCGAGTGCCGGCGGGATGTTGGGGGTGGCCGCGTAGAGATTGACGGTGTCGATGTCGTCGCTGCTCGGTGGCCGCCCGTCGCTCACCGCGTGGGCGAGGTTCGCGATGGCGGAGCGGAGGGCGAGTGCGTCGATCAGGTCGCCCTCGGTCGCCTCGGCCGTGACGCGGTCGAATCGGCCGGCGAGCCACTCGCCGAGGTCGCCTGGCGCACGGAACTTCTCCCACTCGGGGTTGGCGCCCATCGACCCGGTGTACGCGAAGTCGAGACTGAGCGATCCGGAGTCGAACCACCACCGGGTTCCGTCGGTCGAGCGGAACCATTGACCAGTATTCACGTAACCAATATAGTCGGTTACCGCACGGAGAGACGCCGAGGAGCCACCGTGAGGAGGAGCCACCGTGAGGAGGAGCCAGTGCGAGGAGGAGCCACCGTGAGGAGGAGCCAGTGCGAATTCAGGTCACGTTCGACACCGCAGACCCCAACGCACACGACGCGTTCTGGGCGGCCCTGCTCGGCTACGAGGTGGAAGACAACTCGGCCTTCGTCGACCGGCCCGTCGAGGAGGGCCGGATGCCGCCGGCCGAGCGCATCACCGTCGACGGCCGGTCTGCCTTCCGCGACGTGGCCGCGTGCGTCGACCCGGCGGGGGGTGGAGCCGAGGCAGCGGGTACCCGAGGGCAAGGTGGCCAGGAACAGGGTGCGCCTCGACATCCGGGTGGCGGAGGAGAGGAGGAGAAGCTCGCCGAGGTGGAGCGCGCCGTCTCGCTCGGCGCGACCCCGCTCGGGAGACGCACGACCGCGGTCCATACACGTACACGATGCGGGACCCGGAGGGCAACGAGTATTGCCTGCACTGACGACCGGGGCGTGCAATGTGCGAGAAGGTTGAACCATGACAGACGAAAAGAGTAGGGACTCGACCGGCAAGACGAAGGATGCCGGCTGGGAGGTGGGCGTTCGGGAGACCGTCACCGCACCCATCGCGGTCGTCTGGGACTACCTGCTCGGCGACGGCCTCGCGGTCTGGCTCGGCGAGACGGAACTCACCCCCGAGAAGGGTGCGAGGTACGAGACGAGGGATGCCGTGGTCGGCGAGGTGCGTTCGTACACGCCGAACGCGAAGATCCGCCTCACCTGGCGGCCGGACGACTGGCCGCACGACACCACGCTGCAGGTCACGGTGCGCGAGGCGGCGACGGGGACCACCATCGGCATCCACCACGAACAGCTGGCCGACCGCGACGAGCGCCGCATGATGCTCGGCCACTGGAAGAACGTGATCTGGCAGCTGACCGCGCCGTTCGTGAGGTCGTCCGCCCGGTCCTGAGGGACCGGGCCTACCCCGCTCGGCGCTGCCGGGCGACCACCCGCTGCGTCCAGCTGATGGCGTTGGCCGGATCGAACCGCCGCGAGCACCTCCCGCAGGCGAGCGCCCGGGTGGGCTTGCGATAGCGGTAGTGCAGGTGTCCGGCCGGGCACTCGCCGACCCAGGGCGCGAGTTCGTTCGCGATCTCGCCGTCGTGTAGCCGCTTGCCCTCGTAGCCGAGATCGGCGGCGACCGCCTTCCATCGGGGGCCGTGACCGGCACGCGTTCCGGCCATCGCGTGCGCCACCTCGTGCAGCAGCACCTGGTGCACCTCGTCGTCGTCGTACCGCGACGCGAGGTAGCGCGACACCGAGATGGTCTTCGAGGTGTAGTTGCAGAGGCCGGCCCGCGTCTTGGCCGAGTCGAAGGCGAACGACCAGCTCGGGTCGAGGTGCAGGGCGATGAGGGCGTGCGCCCACGTACGCACCCTGGCCAGGTCAGCCATTCTTGAGACTCCGGCGCATGATCACCTCGACGGCGAAACGAGAGGCCTCGATCTGGTCCCGGGGCGCCTCGGTGCGCTGCCGGATGTCGAGGGCGTGCGCCACGGAGTCCTTGGCCTCCTCGTAGCGGCCGAGCTCGAACAGCACCGTGCCCTCGTGCTGCGCGGCTGTCGCCTCGAGCGCATCCCAGCTCTCGATCCGCGCCGAGGCGCGGCAGGACGCCATCTCGGCGATGGCTCGATCGCGGTCGCCGCGGTACTGGAACACGATCGCCCGGCGCAGCCTGGCCCGGGTGAGTTGTTCGCGGTCGCCGGTGAAGTGGGCGAGCCGAAAGCACTGCTCGGCGGCCTGGAGCGCCTCGTCGAGCCGGCCAAGCATGCGGTAGAGCTCGGCCTTCTCGCCCAGGGCGGCGGTGCTGCGGCTGTCGCCGAGTTCGCTCAGCCGCGCGAGCGCGGCGTTCTCGTCCACGATCTCGCGGAGGGTTTCTGGGTCAAAGGGGGTGATCATCCCTTCGAGGTTAACCCGAGGACACCGGTGCGAGGCGCAGTTCGATGAGCTTGTCGTCTCCCTGGTGGAGAGTTCCCCGGCCGTCGGTGTTGTTGGTGAGTAGCCAGAGCGTGCCGTGCGGTCCGGGCACCGCGTCCCGCAGGCGGCCGAAGGTGCCGCCGAGAAACGCGACGGGCGGCGCCGACGTGGCGGGGGAGATCGCCCAGAGTCGTTCGCCGCGCAGCGCGGCCAGGAAGAAGGTGCCGTCGACGAAGGCGAGTCCGCTCGGACTCGCGTCGGAGGTCGGCCACTGGTAGAGCGGATCCACGAAGCCCGACCTGCCGCCGATGCCCTCCACGATGGGCCAGCCGTAGTTGGCCCCGGGTTCGATGCGGTTGAGCTCGTCCCAGGTGTTCTGGCCGAACTCCGCCGCCCACAGCTGCCCGGCGGCATCCCAGGCGAGGCCCTGCGGATTGCGGTGGCCCATCGAGTAGACGAGCGAACCGCGGGTGGGGTTGTCGGCCGGCACGCCGCCGGTCGCCGTCATCCGCAGGATCTTGCCGCCACGCGACGACGCGTCCTGCGCGCGAGACGGTTGCCCGGCGTCACCGACCGTCGCGTAGAGCATGGAGTCCGGCCCGAACTTGATCCGTCCGCCGTCGTGGTTGCCGGCCTTGGCGAGCCCGTCGAGCACGGTCTGGGGACTGCCCAGTGCGTACGCGCCTGGCGAACCGGTGAGCGGCATCCTCTCGATGCGGTTGTCGGATGCCGTGGTGAGGTACGCGTAGAGCCAGGTCTGGTTGGAGGTGCGCAAGACCTCGAGGCCGAGCAGGCCGCCCTCGCCTTGATGGACCACCCCGGCCACGACCCCGACGTCGCGCAGCTCGCCCGCTGCGGTGAGCTCCCTCACCGTTCCGCTGTCCCGCTCGCTGATCAGGGTGGAATCGGCGTCGCCGAGTCTCAGGATCGACCACGGGGCGGCGAGTCCCTGCGCGAGGATCCTCGGTGCTCCCACCGGCTGCACCGGCCCGGCCGTGGTGCTGCTCGAGGCTGTGGGAGCGGGCGGCAGCGAAGTCGGCGAGGGGGACGGGGACGTGCAGGCGGAGAGCACGAGGCACCCGGCCGCCGCGGCGGCCAGCAGGGGGAGCATCCGGCGACTCATCGGCTAGTCCCCGCGGGTGCCCACCTGGAAGATGTTCTTCGACGGGGGAGGGGACTGCACGGCCGTGTCGTCGGTCACGATGGCCGCGCCGGCGATCCAGTTGCGCAGCTCAGACCCCTCGACCACCTTCGACGGATGCGGTCCGCCGGCGAGCAGGCGCGGCATCCACTCGAGGGGGAGCTTCTCGCGCGAGCCCACCAGCACGACGTTGCCGAACCGCCGACCCTTGAGGATCTGCGTCTCGGCGAGGGCGGCGGCGTGTCCGGTGGCGGCGAGAACGGTGGCCGCCTGGCCGCGGGCGAACGCGAGCCCCGGCCCGTCGGCGACGTTGACGACGATCACGCCGCCCGGCTTGAGGAGGGCGACGGCCTCCCGGTAGAACTCGAGACTCGTCACGTGTGCCGGGGTGCGGGCGCCGCTGAACACGTCGACCACCAGGAGGTCGACCTGGCCGCGCAGGCCGCCGGGCAGACGCCCGAGCACCTCGCGCGCGTCGCCGTGGCGCACGCGGATCGATGCGCCGCGGGGCAACGGAAGGGTCTCGCGAACGAGGTCGACGAGGTCGGTCTCGATCTCGATCACCTGCTGGCGCGACCCGGCGCGCGTCGCCTCGATATAGCGCGGCAGAGTGAAGGCGCCGGCTCCGAGGTGCACGGCGGTGATCGGCTCGCCCGGCAGCCCGAGCTGGTCGATCACGTGGCCGATCCGCTGGATGTATTCGAAGAACAGCTGGCTCGGGTCCTCGAGGTTCACGTGGGATTGGGGTGTACCGTCCACGACGAGGGTGTAGCTGCCGGGCACCCAGCGGTCGGCCTCGATGACCGCCCGATAGCCGCTGAGAGCGAGGATCACGGATGCTGGTTCTGTCACCCTTCGACCCTGCCACACAACGCCCGGCCCGGCACCCCGGACGGGTGGCCCCTTTAGTGGGGATTTGTCACGAAAGGCGCGCTCGTGCACAATCGACGCTGAGGAAGTTTTATCTGTACGCGGGGGCGAAATGAGTTTGTACGATCAGCTCGGCGGCAAGCCGGGAATCCGGAGGCTTGTCGCTGACTTCTATGCCCGCATGACCTCCGACCCCGGGCTCGACCGGTGGTTCGCCCACGCCGACCACACCAGATATCGCGCCCAGTTGCGGGCGTATTTCGCAGTCTTGCTCGGCGGTCCGGAGGAGTACCGCGGTGGCGACCTGCGCACGGTGCACGGCGGCATGGGCATCTCGCGGGCCGCGTTCGACACGGTGATCGACCATCTCTCCGCCGCGCTGGTCACCGTCGAGGCGGATGCCGATGTGGCCCGCCGGGTGACCAAGCAGCTTCGTTCCCTGCGCGCCATCGTCATCGCGCCGCCGGGCAGCTAGGGATCTTTCGACCCGAAATCGCCGGTTATACAGGAAATTTCGAAACTGGTCAAGAACATACTGGACTTTTTGCCGAGTTGCATACTATAGTTGATCTTTGCGCTCCCAGAATTTCTCTGCCTTCATATTGCGGTCGGCTGCGCGTGCCCGAGGCTCAAGCCCTTTCGGGTTCTCTGGGGCGATCCATCACCGACTGTAACTGGCCCCTGTAAGGCCACCGGAGGTTATTTCCTTGGCTGTTGCGCGCAACGCATCCACCTCGAACTCATCGAAAAACGGATCTCCCAAGAACGGTCGCTCAGCTGAGCGTCTCTCGTTCGCGAAGATCACGGACACCCTGACAGTTCCCGATCTGCTCGCTTTGCAGACCGAGAGCTTCGACTGGCTCGTCGGAAACGACATCTGGAAGGAACGCGCTGCGCAGGCCAAAGCCTCCGGCCGCCAGGACCTTCCGTCGCTCACCGGCCTCGAGGAGATCTTCGAGGAGATCTCCCCCATCGAGGACCTCGGCGAGACGATGCAGCTGTCGTTCACCAATCCCTTCCTCGAAGAGAAGAAGTACTCGATCGACGAGTGCAAGGAGAAGGGCAAGACCTTCTCCGCTCCTCTCTACGTCGAGGCCGAGTTCATGAACCACCTCACGGGCGAGATCAAGACCCAGACGGTGTTCATGGGCGACTTCCCCCTCATGACCCCCAAGGGCACGTTCGTCATCAACGGAACCGAGCGCGTCGTCGTGTCGCAGCTCGTCCGTTCCCCCGGTGTCTACTTCGAGCGTCAGCAGGAGAAGACTTCCGACAAGGACATCTACTCCGCCCGCATCATCCCGAGCCGCGGTGCGTGGCTCGAGTTCGAGATCGACAAGCGCGACCAGGTCGGCGTGCGCATCGACCGCAAGCGCAAGCAGTCCGTGACCGTGTTCCTCAAGGCGCTCGGACTCACGAGCGAAGAGATCCTCGAGGAGTTCAAAGGCTACGCCTCGATCGAGCTCACCCTCGAGAAGGACAACATCCTCACCAAGGATGAGGCGCTCAAGGACATCTACCGCAAGCTTCGCCCGGGAGAGCAGGTTGCCGCAGAGGCCGCCCGCGCCCTGCTCGACAACTTCTACTTCAACTCGAAGCGCTACGACCTCGCGAAGGTTGGCCGATACAAGATCAACCGCAAGCTCGGCATCGACGCGCAGTTGTCGAACTCGGTGCTCAGCCAGCAGGACATCCTCGCGACCATCAAGTACCTGGTGGCCCTGCACGACGAGCGCAAGACGCTCGACGGTGTGCGCGACGGCAAGCCCGTCGAACTGCGCCTCGACGTGGACGACATCGACCACTTCGGCAACCGTCGTATCCGCGCGGTCGGCGAGCTCATCCAGAACCAGGTTCGCACCGGTCTCTCCCGCATGGAGCGCGTCGTTCGCGAGCGCATGACCACGCAGGACATCGAAGCGATCACCCCGCAGACCCTGATCAACGTGCGCCCCGTCGTCGCCGCGATCAAGGAGTTCTTCGGCACCTCGCAGCTCTCGCAGTTCATGGACCAGAACAACCCGCTCGCGGGTCTCACCCACAAGCGCCGCCTCTCGGCGCTTGGCCCGGGTGGTCTGTCCCGTGAGCGCGCCGGCGTCGAGGTGCGAGACGTTCACCCCTCGCACTACGGACGCATGTGTCCGATCGAGACCCCGGAAGGCCCGAACATCGGCCTGATCGGTTCGCTCGCATCGTTCGCGCGCATCAACTCCTTCGGTTTCATCGAGACCCCGTACCGTCGCGTCATCGACGGTGTCGTCTCCGAGACCATCGACTACCTCACGGCGAGCGAAGAGGACGAGTACGTGGTGGCCCAGGCCAACGCGCCGCTCACCGCAGACGCCCGCTTCGCCGAGCCCCGTGTGCTTGCTCGTAAGAAGGGTGGAGAGGTCGACCTCTTCCTCATCGACGAGATCGGCTACATGGATGTCTCCCCGCGCCAGATGGTGTCGGTTGCGACCTCGCTCATCCCGTTCCTCGAGCACGACGATGCCAACCGCGCCCTCATGGGTGCGAACATGCAGCGCCAGGCCGTTCCGCTGCTGCGCAGCGAGTCGCCGCTCGTCGGAACCGGCATGGAGGGCTACGCGGCCATCGACGCCGGAGACGTGATCACCGCGGATGCCGCGGGTGTCGTCTCCGAGGTGTCGGCCGATGTCGTCACCATCCAGCTCGACGCCGGTGGCACGCAGGACTACTACCTGCGCAAGTTCGACCGCTCCAACCAGGGCACGTCGTACAACAACCGCGTCATCGTGAGCGCCGGTGAGCGCATCGAGGTCGGCCAGGTTCTCGCGGACGGACCGGCGACGGAGAATGGCGAGCTCGCGCTCGGCAAGAACCTCCTCGTGGCGTTCATGCCGTGGGAGGGCTACAACTTCGAAGACGCGATGATCCTGAGCCAGAACCTGGTGAAGGACGACACCCTCTCCTCGATTCACATCGAGGAGTACGAGGTCGACGCTCGCGACACCAAGCTGGGCAAGGAAGAGATCACTCGCGACCTGCCCAACGTGAGCCCGGAGCTGCTCGCCGATCTCGACGAGCGCGGCATCATCCGCATCGGCGCCGAGGTTCGCCCCGGCGACATCCTGGTCGGAAAGGTCACGCCGAAGGGCGAGACCGAGCTTTCCGCCGAGGAGCGCCTGCTGCGCGCGATCTTCAACGAGAAGAGCCGCGAGGTGCGCGACACCTCGCTCAAGGTTCCCCACGGCGAAGCCGGAACGATCATCGGCGTCAAGGTGTTCGACTCGCAGGACGGCGACGACGAGCTCGGCTCGGGCGTCAACCAGCGCGTTGTCGTGTTCATCGCCCAGAAGCGCAAGATCACCGAGGGCGACAAGCTCGCCGGCCGTCACGGCAACAAGGGCGTCATCTCGAGGATCCTGCCGGTGGAGGACATGCCGTTCCTCGCCGACGGAACCCCGGTCGACATCATCCTCAACCCGCTCGGTATCCCCGGCCGCATGAACTTCGGCCAGGTGCTCGAAACCCACCTCGGTTGGGTCGCGAAGCAGGGCTGGGAGATCAAGGGCAACCCGAAGTGGGCCGCCAAGATCTCGGATGAGGCCAAGTCGGCTGCTCCGGGCACCAAGGTTGCGACCCCGGTGTTCGACGGCGCGCTCGAGGCGGAGATCGAGGGTCTTCTCGACTCGACGACGCCGACTCGCGACGGCGACCGCCTGATCGACTCGACCGGAAAGACCCAGCTCTTCGACGGCCGCTCCGGCGAGCCGTTCCCGATGCCCGTCTCGGTCGGGTACATGTACATCCTCAAGCTGCACCACCTCGTCGACGACAAGATCCACGCGCGTTCGACCGGGCCGTACTCGATGATCACGCAGCAGCCGCTGGGTGGTAAGGCGCAGTTCGGTGGACAGCGATTCGGTGAGATGGAGGTCTGGGCCCTCGAGGCCTATGGCGCGGCGTACGCGTTGCAGGAGCTTCTGACCATCAAGTCGGATGACATCCTCGGTCGAGTCAAGGTGTACGAAGCGATCGTCAAGGGCGAGAACATCCAGGAGCCCGGAATTCCGGAATCCTTCAAGGTGCTCATCAAGGAAATGCAGTCGCTGTGCCTGAACGTCGAGGTGCTCTCGGCGGATGGCACGGCCGTGAGCCTGCGCGACACGGACGACGAGGTCTTCCGTGCTGCAGAAGAGCTCGGAATCAACATCTCCACCAGGTTCGAGAACTCGTCGATCGACGAGATCTAGGCCCGGCCCCGCGCGCAACGCGCCGACATCGACTCATTTTTAGCTGTACCTGTTAGAAACTCAGGAGATAAATTGCTCGACGTAACAACGTTTGATGAGCTCCGCATTGGTCTCGCCACCGCCGACGACATCCGTCGCTGGTCGCACGGTGAGGTCAAGAAGCCCGAAACGATCAACTACCGCACGCTCAAGCCAGAGAAGGACGGCCTCTTCGGAGAGCAGATCTTCGGGCCGTCCCGCGACTGGGAGTGCTCGTGCGGCAAGTACAAGCGAGTGCGCTTCAAAGGCATCGTCTGTGAGCGCTGTGGAGTAGAGGTCACCAAGTCCTCCGTGCGCCGCGAGCGCATGGGCCACATCGAGCTCGCCGCGCCCGTCACTCACATCTGGTACTTCAAGGGTGTTCCGAGCCGTCTCGGTTACCTCCTCGACATGGCCCCGAAGGACCTCGAAAAGGTCATCTACTTCGCCGCATACATGGTCATCTCGGTGGATGAGGCCGGTCGTCACGACGACATGCCCGGCCTCGAGAACGAGATCCGTCTCGAAATCAAGGAACTGGAAGCCCAGCGCGATGCCCGCATCGCCGACCGCCTCCAGCGCCTCGAGACCGACCTCGCCGCGCTCGAAGAGGAAGGCGCCAAGGCCGACCAGAAGCGTCGCGCCAAGGACGTCGCCGAGAAGGAGATGGGCCAGGCCCGCAAGTCCTTCGACGAGCAGATCGCCCAGCTGGAGCGCGTGTGGGAAGACTTCCGCACCCTCAAGGTCGGCGACCTCAAGCCGGAAGACTCCGTCTTCCACGACCTCCAGGACCGTTTCGGCGTGTACTTCGAGGCGTTCATGGGCGCCGAGGCCATCCAGAAGCGCCTGCAGGCCTTCGACCTCGCGACCGAGAGCGACAACCTGCACGACCAGATCGCGAACGGCAAGGGTCAGAAGAAGATCCGCGCCATCAAGCGACTGCGCGTGGTGAACTCGTTCCTCCAGACCGGCAACTCGCCGGCCGCGATGGTGCTCGAGGTCGTTCCGGTGATTCCGCCGGAGCTGCGCCCGATGGTGCAGCTCGATGGTGGACGCTTCGCGACCTCCGACCTCAACGACCTCTACCGTCGTGTGATCAACCGCAACAACCGACTCCGCCGCCTGCTCGACCTCGGTGCCCCCGAGATCATCGTGAACAACGAGAAGCGCATGCTGCAGGAGGCCGTCGACGCACTGTTCGACAACGGTCGTCGCGGTCGCCCCGTCACGGGTACCGGCAACCGCGCCCTCAAGTCCCTGAGCGACATGCTCAAGGGCAAGCAGGGTCGTTTCCGCCAGAACCTGCTCGGAAAGCGAGTCGACTACTCCGGCCGTTCGGTGATCATCGTCGGGCCGCAGCTCAAGCTCCACCAGTGTGGTCTGCCCAAGCAGATGGCACTCGAGCTGTTCAAGCCGTTCGTGATCAAGCGCCTCATCGACCTCAGCCACGCTCAGAACATCAAGAGCGCCAAGCGCATGGTCGAGCGGAGCCGTCCGCAGGTGTGGGATGTGCTCGAGGAGATCATCCGCGAGCGCCCGGTGCTGCTCAACCGCGCACCAACCCTGCACCGCCTGGGCATCCAGGCCTTCGAGCCTCAGCTCGTGGAGGGCAAGGCCATCCAGCTTCACCCGCTCGTCTGCGCGGCGTTCAACGCCGACTTCGACGGTGACCAAATGGCAGTGCACCTTCCGCTGTCGGTCGAGGCCCAGGCCGAGGCGCGCATCCTGATGCTCGCATCGAACAACATCCTCAAGCCGTCCGACGGCCGACCGGTGACCCTGCCCACCCAGGACATGATCATCGGCCTGCACCACCTCACCACGCTGAAGAGCGACGTCGTCGGCGAAGGCCGCGCGTTCTCCTCGGTGGCCGAGGCGATCCTCGCGTTCGACCAGCACACGCTGGACATCAACGCGAAGGTGCGCATCCGCCTGTCGGATGTCGTCTTCCCCGAGGACGCGGTGCCCGCCGGGTACGAGGCCGGCAAGCCCGTGCTCGTAGAGACGACCCTCGGTCGCGCGCTCTTCAATGAGACGCTCCCGTCGGACTACCCGTACGTCGAGGCCGTCGCCGACAAGGGCCAGCTCTCCGCGATCGTCAACGATCTCGCCGAGCGGTACCCCAAGGTGGAGGTCGCCGCAGCACTCGACCGCATCAAGGACGCCGGTTTCCACTGGGCGACCCGAAGCGGCGTCACCGTCGCGCTCTCCGACATCCTCACGCCGCCGACCAAGCGCGCGATCATCGAGGGCTACGAGAAGCAGGCCGCCAAGGTGCAGACCCAGTTCGAGAAGGGCCTCACGACCGACGCCGAGCGTCGCCAGGAGCTCATCGAGATCTGGAACAAGGCAACGGCCGAAGTCGCCAAGGCGATGGAAGACAACATGCCAGAGGACAACAACATCAACCGCATGGTCACCTCCGGTGCCCGTGGTAACTGGATGCAGGTTCGCCAGATTGCCGGTATGCGTGGACTGGTGTCGAACCCGAAGGGTGAGATCATCCCCCGCCCGATCATCTCGAGCTACCGCGAAGGACTCTCGGTCGCCGAGTACTTCATTGCGACTCACGGTGCTCGCAAGGGACTGGCCGACACCGCGCTGCGCACGGCAGACTCCGGGTACCTCACCCGTCGTCTCGTGGACGTCTCGCAGGATGTCATCATCCGCGAAGACGACTGCGGCACGACCAAGGGCCTCGACCTTCTGGTCGCGACTGTGGGTGCCGATGGTGTGCTGGTTCGCGACCCCAACGTCGAGAACTCGCTCTACGCCCGCAGCCTCGCCGAGGACGCGGTCGACGCCAAGGGCAAGGTCGTCGCCAAGGCCGGAGACGACGTCGGAGACGTGCTCATCCAGGAGCTCATCGACAACGGCATCACCCAGGCCAAGGTTCGCTCGGTGCTCACCTGTGAGTCCGCCGTCGGTGTGTGTGCTGCCTGCTACGGCCGCTCGCTCGCGACCGGCAAGCTCGTGGACATCGGTGAGGCCGTCGGCATCATCGCGGCCCAGTCGATCGGCGAGCCAGGAACGCAGCTCACGATGCGTACCTTCCACACCGGTGGAGTCGCCTCGGCGGATGACATCACCCAGGGTCTGCCCCGCGTCACCGAGCTCTTCGAGGCTCGCACCCCCAAGGGTGCGTCCCCGATCGCCGAGGCCGCAGGAAAGATCACCATCGAGGACACGGATCGCAGCCGCAAGCTCATCCTGACCCCCGACAACGGTGACGAGCCGATCGCCTACCCGGTGCTCAAGCGCGCGACCCTGCTCGTGGAGGACGGCCAGAACGTCGTCCTCGGCCAGCAGCTGCACGTCGGTGCGATCGACCCGAAGGAAGTCCTTCGAGTCCGCGGTGTTCGCGCCGTGCAGATCCACCTCGTCAGCGGTGTGCAGGGCGTCTACCGTTCGCAGGGTGTGCCGATTCACGACAAGCACATCGAGGTCATCGTTCGCCAGATGCTGCGCAAGGTCACCGTGGTCGACCACGGCGACACCGGGCTGCTGCCGGGTGAGCTCGTCGACCGCCTGAAGTACAACGAGCTCAACCGCTCCGCGCTCACCGAGGGCAAGAAGACCGCATCCGCTCGCCAGGAGGTCATGGGTATCACCAAGGCATCCCTCGCGACCGAGTCGTGGCTGTCGGCCGCGTCGTTCCAGGAGACCACGCGTGTTCTCACGCAGGCCGCCATGGAGGGCAAGTCCGACCCGCTGATGGGCCTGAAGGAGAACGTGATCATCGGAAAGCTGATCCCCGCCGGGACCGGCCTGCCGAAGTACCGCAACGTC
>NZ_DATCQQ010000091.1:0-48824 GCF_036569425.1 Lacisediminihabitans sp. | reverse complement strand
GATGCCGAGCACCAGGGCGGCCAGCGCGGAGCGTTCGGGCAGCGGACAGCTCCTGCGGGCCCCGCCCCGGCGAACCGGGCAGAGCGCCGTGCGCAGGAGAAGCGCAAGAGCAACTAGAGCACGTTGATGGCCGCTGCCCGCCAGCGGTTATCGAGGCCCTCGAGCCGGATGGCGACCGCGCGCGTGCGCGCCCGGCCGTGCACAATCACGACCGCTTCGACGACCCCGTCACGCGGCTCGCTGATCGTCGTCGAGCCGATCGTGAACGTGGGCCGCGCCACGGCCCGCCCCCGGGCGTCCCGGGCGCGCGCCGACAGCACGACGCGCTTGAGAAGGTGCCGGTAGACGTCATCCGTCACCCAGCGGGAGATCTGTTCGAGTTCCCGGGCGCCGGACAGGATCTCGATCACGCACCGGGTGAGGTTGACGAGCAGGGGTTCGGGGTTGGGCAGCTCGGTGCGGGAGGCCGGCTGCTGACCGAAGAATTCGTCGGGCTGGAATCGCGACCGGATGACCTTGCTCGGCAGGATCTCGTGCTGCGGGCTGGTCGGGCTGCTGGCAGGGACCGCATCACTCATAGTTCGCTCCGAAACCCTGAGAGGGAATGCGGGCACCGTTGCTCTCATCCCCCATTCGGGGGTCTTCCCTTGGCAGATCACTAAAGCAGCAGGTGCGCTCGGATGTCCACGCCCCAACGCGGGGGTGTGGATAACCGGAGCCGACCCGACGGCTCGGGCGGTGTGGATAACACCGGGCCGCGTGCTGCCGGTGACGTAGCATCGCTGCAACGATCGACATCGACACCTCAGGCGGTTACCGACTATGCGCTGGGACAACCTCTTCGACGACCTGGAAGGTCAACTCGAACAGGAGCTCAGCGCCGAGGAGATCGACCTCCGGGCGGAGGAGGAACGGTTGCGCCTCGCCAGGATGAGCCTGCGCGACCGCATCGTCGCGATCCGCGAGCACGGGCAGGCCGGGCCAGGAGCGCCGATCCGACTGCTGCTCGGCGCCGGCCGGGTGGTCTCGGTGGCCCCGATGACCTTCGGGCGTGATTGGTTCTCCGCCGACCTCGTGGACGAGTCGCCTCGCCGGGTGCAGTGCATCGTGCCCCTCGCGGCGATTGCGGGCCTGCTGCTCACCCGCGACCAGGTCGCACCTAGCCTCGGGGTGGCATCCGTCGCCGAGTCGGGGAGGGGGCTCTCCGGCCGACTCGGGTTCGGCTTCGTGCTGCGCGACCTGTGCCGTCGCCGACGGGAGATCGACCTCGACATCGCGGCCGGCACGCAGCACGGCACCATCGACCGGGTGGGCCGCGACCACCTCGACCTCGCCGTGCACGATTCGGGAACCCCGCGGCGGGAGTCGGCGGTGCGGCAGTTGCGCGTCGTGCCGTTCGCTCAGGTGGAGCTAGTGCGGTTGTGATCCCTGGCGCCGGAGTCGAACGAATACTCCGGCGCGCTCGCCCACTCGGACTGGTGCCAGAGGCTCAGGCGTCTGGCCTCCTCGTATTTAGCCTCGATGTACGTCTCGAGCATCGCCCGTTCGATGCGCCAGTGGCCGTGGCCGCCGATCTTGATGGCCGGAAGCTCTCCCGAGCGCACGAGCGCGTAGGCCTGGCTCGCCGAGATGTTGAGAATCTCCGCGGTGTCGGCGAGGGTGAGGAAGCGCGCGAGGGCGCCGCCATGGCCGTTCGGGGGATCCACGCTGTTCATGCCTCGATTATGGGGGCGCGCCCACCAAGCCGACGGCGGTGTGGATAACTTTCCCGGGCACGGCGGAACGCCGTGACCATGGAGCAACGCACTGCACGATCACGAGCCGGGAGGTGGCGGATGCGCGCCCGAAGCATGTCGAAACCGCGGGAGCGCACCCCGCGGTCGTTCTGGTTCGACCCCCGGTTCGCGATCGGCATCGTGCTGGTGTTCGGGTCCGTCGCGGGGGTGTTCGCCGTCGTCTCGGCCGCCGACAGCAGCGTGCAGGTGTATGCCGCGCGGTCGGCGCTCACGCCGGGGGACCGAGTGGCCGTCGGGGACCTGAGCGTGAAGAGCGTGCGTCTCGGCGATCTGCGCGCCAAATACCTGGGAGCGGGGGAGATACCGGGATCCGGCTTCGTGGTCACCCGCGCCGTGGCGGCGGGGGAGTTGGTGCCGGCCTCCTCCGTGGGCAAGGCCTCCGGCCTGCGCGTCGCGTCGGTGGTGGTGACCGTGCGGGGAGAGCTCGCCAGGTCGATCGCCGCGGTCTCGGTGGTGGACGTGTGGTCGGCGACGGCCACCGACAACAACTCCTTCGGGCCTCCGTCGGTGCTGGTCGCGTCCGCGACCGTGGTGCGGGTGATCGAACCGAGCGGGCTCGTCGCGGACCGGGGTGGGCGCTCCGTCGAGTTGCTGGTGCCCCGGTCGAAGACCGCCAGGGTGCTCGAGGCGATCGCCAACCAGGACGCCATCTCCCTCGTGCCCGCGGGCATCCCGGCGAGGGGCTGACCGATGGTGCGCGTGGCGCTGGCCCTTCCCATCGACCTCGAGGACCGGCTGGCGGGCGAGCTGCTTCGCCACGGCCACGACGTGGTCGCCCGCTGTTCGAGCGCCGACGAACTCGCGTCAGTGCTGCACGGCGCGACCGCCGACGTGGCGATCGTTGCCGCATCGCCCCGGTACCTCAACCGCCGGCTGCTCACCGAGTCGGATGCCTCGGGCGTGCGGATCGTGGCGATGGCTGCCGCCGACGACGAGCGTCGCAACGCGGCGACGCTCGACCTGCGCGAGGTCGTGGCGGCGTCGGCGGCGTGGCCGGAGATCGAGGACGTCATGCTCGGCTCCGGGCCGACCGTCGGCGAGGCGAACGGCAGCCAGCGTCGCGGGCAGGTGGTCGCGGTCTGGGGTCCGGCCGGCTCGCCGGGGCGCACCACGCTCGCGATCGCCCTCGCCGCGGAGATCGCCGCCGAGGGGCACACGGTGGCCCTCGCCGACGTGGACACTCACAGCGGCTCGGTGGCGCCGGCCCTCGGCCTTCTCGATGAGGCGCCCGGGTTTGCCGCGGCATGCCGCCTGGCCGGGGCCGACAGTCTCACCCAGCGCGAGCTCGAGCGGATAGGCCAACGCTACCTCTCGCCGCGAGGAAGCTTCTGGGTACTCACGGGCATCGGACGCCCCAGCCGCTGGCCCGAACTATCGGCCGAGCGCGTGGTCGGCACGATCGGTGCCTGCCGCGAGTGGGTGGACTTCACCATCGTCGACACGGGGTCCAGCCTCGAGAACGACGAGGAGATCAGCAGCGACCTCTTCGCCCCTCGCCGCAACGCCGCCACGATCGCCGCCCTCCGCGAGGCGGACCAGGTGGTCGCGATCGGCTCGGCCGATCCGGTGGGCCTCTCCCGATTCCTGCGGGCCCACGTCGACCTGGTGGAGACGATCGCGACCGACCGGGTCGCGGTCGTGATGAACAAGATCCGCGCGAGCGCTATCGGGCTCAATGCGTCGTCCCAGGTGCGACAGACCCTGCAGCGATTCGGCGGTATCTCGGACCCCGCGCTTGTGCCGTACGACCGTGCGGCGCTCGACGCGGCGGTGCTCAGCGGCAGAACCCTGTGCGATGTCGCGCCGAAGTCGGCGGCGCGGGTCGCCATCCGCCAACTCGCCCGCGAACGCGTGCTTGCGAAGCCGGCGCCGGCCAGGGGGCGGTTTGGCCGCGGGGCCGACCGTCGCGGGCTGGCCGCCGGCTAGCCAGACTGGGTCATCCGGTTGGGCTCAGCGCGCTCCGAGCCAGTTCAGCAGGTCGGCCTTTCTCAGCCGCGACCAGCCCCGTTTGCCGGACTCGCGGGCTCGGGCGCGCAGCGCGACCATCGTCCACCCCGCCGAGGGCTCCCCGGTGGGTGTCGTCGCGGCCCGGGGCTTGCGCGTACGCGGCGCGACAACGCTCTTCCGGCGAGCGAGGGCCGGGCGTGACGGGGCCTTCTTCGCCGCCCCGTCCTTCGTGGCCACGGCATCCTTCTTGGCCGAGGCGGCCTTCTGGGGTGTCTTGTCCGGCTTGGCCTTCTTGCCTGGCTTGGCCTTGTTGTCCGGGTTGGCTGACTTGCCCGGCGCCTTCGCCTCCTTTGCGAGCTTCTTCGCCCACTCCTTGTCCTTTACCCGCTGGATCTTGGCGTGCTCCTTCTCGCGGGCGAGTGCGGCCTTCGACTTCTTGCTGCTCGGGATCTCGGGCTTGTCGGCCTTCGATTTCTTGTCGGCCTTGGATTTCTTGTCGGCCTTCGATGCCATGACATTCTCCTCGGGTCGGGCGCGACGCGGCCCATGGTGTCCCATTCTGCCCCGCCCCGCCCCGCAGAGGGGAGGATTTCGCCTACAACGGGCGTCGCGCCGCCCTCTCGCGGATCTCGGTCAGCCTAGGAGGAGGATGACCTCGAGCCGTCCGTCCGGTCCGGCGACGAGAAGCACGCGCGTGCCGCTCACGCCGGCCAGGGCCGCGGTGACCTGCCGGGCCGTGGGCGCCGGGGAGGGGTCGGCCCGAATCCAGAGCGAGACCGCGGCGCCGGTGGCGTCTTCGATTACGTGTCGGAGCGGCTCGGCATCCGGCCCGCCCACGAGGATCACCCGGCCGATCGAGCGCGCCGCGCGCTGCACCGCCGGCACGGCGGCGCGGTCCAGTCGCCACACCGTGAAGTGGTAGCCGGCGGCGAGCCCGGTCGCCAGGAGCAGGCCGAGCGGCGTGCGCACCCGGTCGAGGAGGCTCTGCCCGGTGACGCTGTCGAGGGTGAACTCGAAGATGCGGAAGCCGATCACGAGGAGGGTGATGAGGGCGACGACCGCGCTCGCCCCGAACACCGCGACGAGGTACACCCGGCGGCCCGTCGACGCGCTCTCGGCGGCGCTCACCCGGGATGCGGGGCGCCAGACGAACCACCAGACCGGCGCACCGACGACGAGGGCGCTGATGCCGCCGAGCAGCAGGCTGCGTGCGCCGGACTCGGTGAGCGGTGTGCCGATCGCCGCCAGAATAGAGTTGACGATCACCCCGAATCCGGATGCCGACGCGGCCAGTGCGACGCCCGACCTGACGAGGCGGCTGGCGGTGCGAGTCGCTCCGGATGCGGTCGCCACGCGGCCCCGATAGTAGGCCAAGACGAGCGCGCCCACGGAGGCCGCGGCGACGGCGGTGCCGAAACGGTCGAGAATGGCGGCCACCGGTTCCGTGCGATCGAATGCCACCCGCAGGAGCAGGAAGAGGGCGGTGGCGACACCGCCGAGGGTCAGCACGACCGCTCCGAACCCGTTGACGATCACGAGCACGACGGGGCCGAGTCCGGTCCGCCGGGAGCGCGCGTCGTCCCGCATCCAGTGCCACCACCAGATGGCGGCGCCCCCTGCGGCCCAGACGAGCGCCTGCAGGGCGGGTCGCCACCACGGATTCCCGACCACGACCGAGGCATCGAAACCGTGCACCACGGCGTCGAGCAGCGCGCCGAGGGCGGTGACGGCGCCGCCGACCCCGATCACGAGGCCGTAGAACGCACCCAGAACCGGGGCCACGCCCTCGAGCCTCGTCGGCCCCTTGTTGGCGCGGGCGGACATCCAGCGATGCCACACCCAGACCGCGCCCCAGGCGATCGCGGTGCTGAGCGCGAAGGGCTGCCAGTTGCCGCGCACGAGCGCGCTCAGGGTCTGGAGTAGTGCGGCGGTGAAGGTGATGAGAGCCACCGTGGACATGCCGGCCAGGTAGAGGCCCCAGGAGAGCGACGACCGCTCGGTGGCGAGCGCCATCCGACGCCAGAGAAGCCACCAGAGCACCGCCGCAAGCGGGCCGGAGACGAGACTGAAGGCGAGCGAGAGGGCGAGGCCGGCGACATCGTTCGAGGCAAGCCGGTAGTTGGCGGTGTCGAAGAGCCTGCCGAGAAGGCCGCTCACCCCGCTCGCAGTGATGGCGACCATGGCGAAGAGGAGGGCGAACACGATCACCCGGCGCACCGACTGCTGCGGGCCGACCGCCCCCGTCGTCGGCTGCTGCACTGTCACTGGTTTTTCCCCGCAGGGCTGCAGACAGTGAGGATGGACGGCGCGGATTCGATGAGCCAGTTGCCGCCCCGCTTCACGAGATTGAATACATCCTCGTATTCGGACTCGGAGGTGCCAAACGGGCCGTTGTCGAAGGATTGGGCGATGGAGACCCTGACGTCGGCCGAATCCGCGCGCACCGTGGTGGACACGAGCGTCACCCGGATGTTGTCGGTGAGGGTGGCGTCGAACCTCGCGCAGCCGTCCCGGGTGGCCTGCACGAGGTATCCGGCGGCCTTCTCCTCGTCGCCCTCGATGACGGCGGTCGAGTACCGCTGGACGACACCCTCGGGGCTCGACGCGTCGAGCAGTTTCGGCGCTCCGCGCGAAAACACGACCACGAGGGCGATGACCACGATGACGGCGACGACGGCAAGCACGACAATGAGGGCGCGATCGGGTCTCGCCGGGGAAGGCTCCATGCGCTCAGCCTCACGGAGTGCGACCGATAGTGCAATGGCGGGCCACCACGACGGAACCGTGGGCATTCGGCCGTAGGCTATTCAGCGTGTCGACCCTCTCTGACCTCGTGCTCGCCCAGGGACGCTCCGACGAAGCCGACGTCGAATGGCTTCACCTGCTCGTCGGCGACTGGCAGTTGCTCGCCGACCTCGCGTTCGCCGACATCGTGCTCTGGGTTCCGACGCACGAGGGCAGCTTCGTGGCGGTGGCCCACGCGCGTCCGTCCAGCTCGGCGACGCTGTTCTACCGCGACTTCGTGGGGCAGCAGATCAAGCCGGAGTGGAAGAGCCAGGTGACCGACGCCTTCGAGTCGGCTCAAATCGTGGACTCGGCGAGCCCCGACTGGTACGAGGAGACCCCGACACGAGTGCGCGCCGTACCGGTGTTGCGCAGGCTCGCGGCGACGGGAATCGAGACCACGAAGCATCCGATTGCCGTGATCAGCCGCCACACCAACCTCAGCGAGGCGCGCACGCCCAGCCGGCAGGAGCTCACGTTCAACGAGTGCGCCAACGATCTCTTCGCGATGATCTGCGCCGGCGATTTTCCCGATCTCGGTGCGCCGACCGGCCCCCGACGAGGCGCGCCCCGCGCGAACGACGGGTTGCTGCGGCTCGACGTGGACGGCACGGTCACGTTCGCGAGCCCGAACGGTCTCTCGGCGTTCAATCGCATGGGCTTCGCCGGCGAGCTCGAGGGGGAGTCTCTCGCGGAGGTAACCACGTCGCTGCTCAAAGGCCGTCTCATCATCGACGAGTCGCTGCCGCTCGTCGTGACCGGACGCGCGCCGTGGCGCACGGACATCGAGGCCAAGGGAGTCACGGTGTCGTTGCGCGCCATACCGATCCGGGATCGGGGCGAGCGCATCGGGGCGATCGTGCTGTGCCGCGACGTGACCGAGCTGCGCCACCAGGAACGCGAACTGATCACCAAGGATGCGACCATCCGGGAGATCCATCACCGGGTGAAGAACAACCTGCAGACGGTGGCCTCCCTACTGAGGATCCAGGCCCGCCGATCGCACTCGGACGAGGCCCGCGAGTCGCTCAACCAGGCGATGCGCCGGGTCGCGGCGATCGCCGTGGTGCACGACACCCTGAGCGAGGGGCTCAACCAGAACGTGGACTTCGACGTGGTATTCGACCGCGTTCTCAAGCTCATCGCCGAGGTCGCCTCGACGCACAACACCAAGGCTCACCCCACCTTCACAGGAAGCTTCGGGGTGCTGCCGAGCGAATACGCGACTCCGCTCTCCCTCGCCCTTACCGAACTCGTGACGAATGCGGTCGAACACGGCCTCGCCGGTCGCGAGGGCAACGTGGAGATCATCGCGGAGCGCACCGCCGAGACGCTGAGCGTTCAGGTGCGGGACGACGGCACCGGCCTGCCGGAGGGCAAGGTCGGCTCGGGCCTCGGAACCCAGATCGTGCGCACCCTCATCCAGGGCGAGCTCGGTGGCACGATCGACTGGCACACCATGGTGGGCAGCGGAACCGAGGTCACGATCGAGATCCCGCTCGCCTGGCTCACCAAGAGTTAGCGTTTGGCCGCTCGTGCCGCCGGATGGGCCACCGCGCGCAACATGGGCCGACACGTTGGCCCCGATTGCGCGTTGTGGCCCCGTTAGCGACCGCGCATCCGTTCTTCGCCTCGCCCAGCGCATGCGAACGCGCCACGCTTGGAGGAAGCGCGGCGCGGTCGGGTGTGTTCTAGGAGGCGCGGCGGGCGCGAGCGGCGCGGCGCTTGAGCGCGCGGCGCTCATCTTCGCTCAGGCCACCCCAGACTCCGGAATCCTGGCTGGTCTCGAGGGCGTACTGCAGGCACATTTCCGTGACGCTGCAGCGGGCGCAGACCGCCTTGGCCTTGTCGATTTGGTCGACCGCCGGACCAGTGTTTCCTACCGGGAAGAAGAGTTCGGGGTCTGCCGTGAGACAAGCGGCTTTGTCGCGCCAATCCATCGTGGGGTGCTCCTTTTGTTGCGTACACAGGGCAAGACAGCCCAATGCGAAGGTCCTGAGACCCAAGATTCGAGGGGATGAGATGAGAATTTGGGATGCGCCCCACGGCCCTGTGAGTGCAAATCAACCTCACATAGAATCTCATATTGGTTGTAGCAAATCAATAGTCGGATGGGGAAAAAAGCTGTGAGCGAACCCAGAATGTTGCGCAGGCCGCCCCTGTTGGTGCTGCTTGCCGTGGTGATCCTGCTCGAGTGCGCGCTTCTCGCGGCGGCGACCGTCTACCTCGTGGTCGAGTTGCTCACCGCGCGGGCGGACTCACTCGCGAGTGCGGTCGCGATCCTCGTTCTCACCGCCCTCGCCGCGGTCTGGCTCGGGGTGATGGGCGTGCACACGCTTCGCGGCAGGCCGTGGATCCGCGGCGGAGCCGTCGTCTGGCAGGTGCTGCAGATCGCCGTCGCCATCGGCAGCTTCCAGGGCGGCTACTTCTCCCGCGCCGACATCGGCTGGTGGCTCATCCTGCCGGCCGTGCTCGTGCTCGTGCTGCTCTTCACGCCGTCGGTCATCGCCGCGACGCGTCGCACAGAAGAGGGTTAGTCGAGCCCGAGCTTCTTGCGCAGCGACGCCACGTGGCCGGTCGCCTTCACGTTGTACAGGGGTAGCTGGATGTCGCCGGTCTCGTCGACGACGAAAGTGGACCGCAGCGTTCCGGTGACGATCTTGCCGTAGAGCGACTTCTCGCCATACGCGCCGTAGGCGTTGTGAACCGCGAGATCCGGGTCGCTCAGCAGGGGGAAGTTGAGGCCCTGCTCTGACTGGAACTTCTTGAGCGCGGGCGTCTCATCCTTAGATACCCCGAGCACCTGGTAGCCGGCGGACTTGAGCGAGTTGATGTTGTCGCGAAAGTCGCACGCCTCTGTCGTGCAGCCCGGCGTGCTCGCCGCCGGGTAGAAGTAGACGATCACTCTCTTGCCCGCGTAGTCGGCGAGGGAGACGGCCGCGCCATCCTGGTCGTTGAGGGTGAACGCCGGGGCGGTGTCGCCCGCTTCGAGCTTGACGGATGTCGACATTGATACTCCTCGAGAGGGCCGGATGGGTGCTCACAATTCTACGGATCCGCGGCGACTTCAGGACACCGCCCCGGTTCTGGCGGCATGCCGGGGCCTCGGTTGGCGAGGCTGGCCCAGGCAATGCTAATGTTGACCTTCGGCTCGCCCCTTAGCGTGCGGGCCGCGCGCACCTCTAGCTCAATTGGCAGAGCAACTGACTCTTAATCAGTGGGTTCCCGGTTCAAGTCCGGGGGGGTGCACCAAAAATCCCGATCAGGCTATGGGCTTCAATGTGGTGGCGGGCGATCATTCGGTAGCGGCCAGGATTTGGTCATGATGAGCGCCGGCCGAGCTCTCCTCTGCGCTCTACGGACTCGGCAACCTCAGCCGATCGGCCCGGCCGCGGATCCGCGCAAGTATTGGGGGCCATCGACCGCGCCGGCTGCGATCGCGATGTTCGCGTCGCTGTGACCGACAGCCCTCGGAGTGGGGCCTCGCTCCGTGGTTCGGATGGTCAGAGTCTCCCTGTCGATCGACAGCCATTGACGTGAAATCGTGCCCCTGAGGAACGCCGCGCACAGCGCCGACGGCATGATCCCGCATGTCTCAGGCCGTGGGAATGACGTCCGTAAATCAACTCGAAACAAACCAGAAGCTACCGAAACACAGAATTAACGAGTGTGAAACGGCGCAGCAACTCCGTCACACCACCATGAGAATATCGCCTGTCAATCGACAGGTATTGGATGTCTGCCCGCGGAAGGCCGTGCCCATGAGTGCCCAGGAACCACCCTCGCTCCACCCCGCTCCAATCCCGTCGACCACAAAGCTTTACCGCCAAGAACTTCACAGGGGAGTCGGCTCGTTTGCGTCGTTCGCCGCAGGATTCTCCTTCGTCTCGATTCTCACCACCGTCTTCCAGCTCTTCGGGCTGGGCTTCGGAATCGGCGGCGCCGCGTTCTTCTGGACGTGGCCCATCGTCTTCGTGGGCCAGCTGCTCGTCGCACTCAACTTCGCCCAGCTCGCCGCAAGTTGGCCGATCGCCGGGTCGATCTTCCAATGGGCGAGCCGACTCGCCGGAACCACGTTCGGCTGGTTCACCGGTTGGGTGATGATCGTCGCCCAGACCCTCACCGTCGCCGTCGCCGCGATCGCGGTACAGGCCGTGCTCCCCGCCATCTGGGCCGGATTCCAGATCGTCGGCGGACCGACCGCCGACCCCTCGCTCGCCTCTCCCACCGGAGCGCAGAATGCCGTCGTCCTTGGCATGATCCTCCTCGCGGTCACGACCACCGTTAACATCCTCAACGTGCGCATCATGGCTCTCGCAACGAGCGTCGGCGTCATGATCGAGATAGTCGGAGTGGTCGTACTGGTGACCGCGCTCATGCTTCTGCCTGAGCGGAGCCCTTCTGCTGTCTTCACTACGGTCGGTGCTGCGCCGACCAACGATCCGTACATCTGGGCGTTCCTGGCCTCGTCGCTCATGGCCGCATACGTGCTCGTCGGCTTCGACTCGGCTGGCGAGCTGGCTGAGGAGACCCACGCTCCCCGCAAGACGATTCCGAAGACGATCGTGCGCGCCGTCGTGGTCTCGGGCCTCGGCGGAGCGTTGCTGATCATCGCTGCGATTGTGGCGGCGCCGAGCCTCAGCGACGGCAGTCTCGCTTCGGGCGGTATCGCCTACGTGGTGACCGAGCGCCTTGGCCCGGTCTTCGGGAGACTGCTGCTGGTCGCCGTGGCCGTCGCGGTGTTCGCCTGCACCCTGGCTGTGCAGACTTCCGGCTCGCGGATGATGTTCTCGATGGCCAGGGAGCGTGCCCTCCCGTTCTGGCGCGCCCTGGCGAAGGTATCGTCGCGTACCGGCACCCCGATCGCCACCAGCGTCGTGGTCGGCGTGGGTGCTGCGCTCGCTCTCGCTGTCAACTTCGGACAGAGTGCGATCTTCACCGCCCTCTCGAGCTTGTGCATCGCCATGCTCTATCTGGCCTACCTCGGGGTCACGGTGCCGCTGCTCGTGCGCCGGATCACCCTGCGTGGCCAGGGATTCCCGCCCGGCGTGGATGAGGACGGCAAGCGGCTGTTCACGCTCGGACGGTGGGGGATCCCGCTGAACGTGATCGCGGTCGCCTTTCAGATCGGCATGGTCACGAACCTGGTCTGGCCGCGTGCCGAGATATACGACCTCACCGGCCACACCTGGTGGCTGCAGTGGAGCGCACTACTGTTCATCGGCGGGACGCTTGTTGCCGGCTTTCTCGTCCACCGCCGCAACCACGCCCGTGACGGCGCCATCGAACTCGGCCACCTTCCCGTCACCGCCGCGGTCACGGTGGTGACGGACGCCGCTTCGGGCGCCCCGATGGCCACGATCGCCTGACGGTTCCACCACCCGTGCCGCCCGTCGTCCGACGGGCGGCACACCAACAGAAAGCGATGGCGCCATGCCCTCGATAGCCGACGGCCACCGAACCGACAGCGTGCTGGCGGCACGCGCCGACGCCCGCGCGCAGGCTGAGCGCACAGCGGCCTACATGCCGTACCGGCCGGCGTCCTCATCCCCGTTCGTTCCGGCCGATGTCGATCCTGCCGTCTTGACGTGGGCGGAGACCGTTGCTCCCGGCGGATACACGCACAAGGTCGTCGCCCGCGGGACCCGTGTGCGCCTCGACGACCCGACCGGTCATGCCTGCGCCAACGTGATCCTCTACAACGCCCTCGAGCCGAGCGAACGGCTCAACGTCGCGGACACGATCAAGATCCCCTGGCAGGCGTACCTCGGTGCCGGCCACCCGCTGCTCTCCGGCGACGGGAGGGCGCTGGCCACCATCTCGGCCGACTCGTCCGGCCGGCACGACACCTTCTGTGGCACCAGCACGGACGAATTCACCGTCGCGAAATTCGGGTCCGCCGCCCCGGAAGGGCCGTCGCCATCCGGCCGGTCCCGTTTCATCCTCGCGGCATCCAAGCACGGCCTTACCGGTCGCGACCTCCCGCCCAGCATCTCCTTTTTCCAAGGAGTCCGCGTCGAAGCCGACGGCGCGCTGACATTCCAGGGGAGCGCCGGGGCAGGGACCCATGTCGAGCTGGTCGCCGAGATCCCCCTTCTGATCCTCATCGTGAACGTGCCCCACCCGCTCGACCCTGCGGACGATTACCTGGTCGGACCGCTCCGAGTGCACGCCTGGCCGGGGACGCCAACCGGCCCCGCCGACAGCCGGTTCACCGCCTCGCCGGAACTGAACCGCGCATACCTCAACTCGATCGATTACGCGGAGGCGCGAGGACTGTGACCACCACCACCCACAGAACCGGACCGCGCACTATCCGGACGACTGTCCCCGTCGGCGCCCGCTACACCGAAGACACGCCGCTGAACCCGGCCGGCCCTCTCGCCACTGGGCCGGTCTTCAGCGACGAGACGGTGGCCCCGCTCGCCCCGTGGTCCGCGCTGCTGCGTGCCGGCCAGACCCTCACGATCGTCGATGTCGGCGGCAACCAATCCGCGGATTTCCTCGTCTTCAACGCCCACGACACGGACGAACGCTACTCGGTGCCCGATACCCTCGCCTGGCAGGGCAACGCGTACCTCCGCGAAGGATCGGTCCTCCGCTCCAACCTCGGACGACCGCTGATGACAGTCAGCGGCAACGAGATCGACCGGCAAGACACCATCGGGGGCGCCTGCTCGAAAGAATCCAACACCCTCCGGTACGGATTTCACACCGAGCACCAGCACGGCTGCCGAGAGAACTTTCTCGCCGAGGCCGCCCGGCACGGGCTGGGCGCCCGCGACCTGGTCTCCAACATCAACTGGTTCATGAACGTGCCCATCGAAGCCGACGGCACCCTGGGCATCGTCGACGGCATCTCCGCGCCCGGCAAACGCGTCGCGGTCCGAGCCGACGTGGACGTGCTCGTCATCGTCTCCAACTGCCCCCAGATGAACAATCCGTGCAACGACTTCAACTGCACCCCCCTGCGGATGATCGTTACCGACGCTTTCCCCACCACCGGATCGGACAGTGCATGAACCCCGCCTTCGACACCCTGCTTGTCGCCAACCGGGGGGAGATCGCACGGCGCATCATCCGCTCCGCGAAGTTGCTTGGACTGCGGACCGTGGCGGTGTACTCCGACGCCGACCGCGCCGCGCCACACGTGCGGGAAGCGGACGAGGCTGTACGCCTCGGACCGGCGCCCGCCCGCGAGTCCTACCTCGACATCGACAAGATCATCGACGCATCCCGCCGTCTGGGCGCTGGCGCCATCCACCCCGGATACGGCTTTCTCTCCGAAAATCTCGACTTCGCCCGCAGGATCGAAGCCGAGGGCATCAGCTTCATCGGCCCCACCGTGAACCAGATCGCTTCCTTCGGCGAGAAGCACACCGCTCGAGAGCTCGCCGCCCTCGCGGGTGTTCCCCTGCTCGCCGGCACGGGTCTGCTGTCGTCGGCCGAAGAGGCGGTCGCCGCAGCAGACCGTATTGGACTGCCCGTCATGCTCAAAGCCACCGGCGGCGGTGGCGGCATCGGCATGCAGGCCTGCGCCACCGTGGACGAGGTGCGCGAGGCTTACGACCGCGTGGCACGACTGGGCGAGAAGAACTTCGGCTCCGCCGGGGTGTTCCTTGAACGTCTCGTCCGTCCGGCCCGCCACGTCGAAGTTCAGCTCTTCGGCGCTGGCGACGGGCGCGTCGCTGTCATCGGAGACCGGGACTGTTCCCTCCAGCGCCGCAACCAGAAGGTGATCGAGGAAGCCCCTGCCCCGGCGCTCCCGGATGCCGTGCGCCGCCAGCTGCACGAGTCCGCGCGATCCCTCGCCGCATCGGTGAACTACCGTTCCGCCGGCACCGTCGAGTTCGTCTATGACCCGATCCGCGAGGAGGCCTCGTTCCTCGAGGTGAACACGCGGCTCCAGGTGGAGCATCCGGTGACCGAAGAGGTCTACGGCGTCGATCTGGTCGCCATGATGCTCCTCCTCGCCCGCGACGGCGCGGAGGGCATCGACCCGACCGTATTCAGCGACCCGTTTGAACCCACTGGGCACGCGTTTGAAGCCCGGGTCTATGCCGAAGACCCGGACAAGAACGGCCTGCCCAGCTCCGGACTGGTCACCCAGGCGATCTTTCCCGGCTTCGGATCCCCTGCCATCAGCGGGGTACGCATCGACGGGTGGATCGAGACAGGACTGGAGGTGTCCCCCTACTACGACCCGATGCTCGCAAAGGTGATCGCCACTGCCCCCACCCGGGATGCCGCACTCGACCTGCTGCGCGAAGGGCTCGACGCCAGCCGCCTCGACGGGGTCGTCACCAACCTCGGACTCCTGCGCTCGCTCACCGACGAGACGACACTCCGCGCATCGGCCCACTCCACATCAACACTCGACGGGACGGCCGACCCTGATCCCCGCATCGACGTCGTCAACGCCGGCGCCATGACCACCGTGCAGGACATCCCCGGCCGCACCGGATACTGGCAGATCGGCGTCCCGCCGAGCGGCCCCATGGACGCAGTCTCCCTCACGGAGGCCAACCTCGCCGTCGGCAACCCGGCCGGAGCGCCCGGTCTGGAGATCACCGCCACCGGCCCCACCCTGCGGTTCAGCGCGCCGACACTGATCGCGCTCACAGGTGCGCCCGCCGACGCGACCCTCGACGGAGAAGACGTACCGATGTGGGAACCGGTCGAAGCCGCCGCGGGGAGCGTCCTCACCATCGGGACGCTGCATGGCCCGGGCCAGCGCGCCTATCTCGCCGTGCGAGGCGGCCTCGACGTACCCCTGTATTTGGGAAGCGCATCCACCTTCACCCTTGGCGGCTTCGGCGGCCACGCCGGCCGGGCGCTGCTGCCCGGGGACGTGCTGCGACCGGGATCGCCAGACTCGGACGCCGCCCACCCCGCCTTTCCTGTCGGCACTCGCCTGGGCCGCGTCGGGGGCCCCACCCCGACCGAGCGACGCCCCGCACTCACCACGACGTGGCAGATCGGCGTCACCGAAGGACCGCACGGCGCCCCGGACTTCTTCACCCGCGCCGACATGGACGTCTTCTACGCCACCGACTATGAAGTGCACTACAACTCCGCCCGCACCGGCGTGCGCCTCAACGGCCCCCGGCCGGAATGGGCGCGCGAGGACGGCGGAGAGGCGGGCCTCCACCCGTCCAACATCCACGACAACCCCTACGCGGTCGGTGCGATCGACTTCACCGGCGACACCCCGATCATCCTCGGCCCGGACGGTCCCAGCCTCGGCGGCTTCGTCTGCCCCGCCGTCGTCGGCAGCGGCGAGCTCTGGAAACTCGGGCAGCTCCGCCCCGGCGACACCATCCGCTTCGTCCCGGTCCGCGAGGCGGACGCCGCCGACCTCGTCCACACTCGCGCATCGCTCACTGTCCTCAGCTCTGGGGGTGATGGCGACGACGGGGTCATCGAACGACTCGAGGAGAACGAGAAGCGCCCCTCGGTGACCTACCGCCGCGATGGCGACGACAACCTCCTCGTCGAATATGGCGACCTCACCCTCGACCTCGGACTGCGCATGCGCGTCCACGCGTTGATGGCGAAACTGAAGGAGGAGTCGCCCAGGGGTGTGCTCGAGCTGACGCCCGGCATCCGCTCGCTCCAGATCCACACCGACTCTTCCGAGCTGAAAGCCACCGCCCTGGCCGGGTTGCTGCGCGAAATAGAGGAGGAGATCCCGGCGACGCATGAGCTGGTCGTGCCGTCGCGCTCGGTGCGCCTCCCGCTCTCCTGGGACGACCCGGCCACGCACCTGGCCATCGAGCGGTACATGAACGGCGTGCGCGCCGACGCTCCGTGGACCCCGTCGAACATCGACTTCATCCGTCGCATCAACGGTCTCGACTCCGTCGACGACGTGCTGAGGACCGTCTTCGACGCCACGTACCTCGTGCTGGGCCTGGGCGATGTCTACCTCGGTGCGCCGGTCGCCACCCCGCTCGACCCGCGACATCGTCTCGTCACCACGAAATACAATCCCGCACGCACCTGGACCGCCGAGAACTCCGTCGGCATCGGGGGCGCCTACATGTGCATTTACGGGATGGAAGGGCCCGGCGGCTACCAGTTCGTCGGCCGCACTGTCCAGGTCTGGAACCGTTTCCGCCGCGGCGGGCTATTCCAAGACAACCCGTGGGCGCTCCGATTCTTCGACAGGATCGAGTGGTACCCCGTCGGTGCCGACGAACTGCTCGAACTCCGTGCCGAAACCGACGCTGGCCGCGGGCACTTCGAGACAGTCGATGGCACCTTCGCAATCGCCGACTACCAGCAGTTCCTCGCCGAGAATGCAGCATCCATCTCGGACTTCCGCGCCGTGCAGGCGCGCGCGTTCGGCGAAGAGAAGGACCGCTGGCGCGAATCCGGCGAGTTCGACGTGCGTCCGGACGCGAAAGAGTCGGCGCCCGCCGACGCGGTGGTGCTCGCCGAGGGAGCCACGGGGGTCTTCGCACCTTTCACTTCGACCGTCTGGCAGGTGGCGGCGGAGCCAGGACAGACGGTCAGTGCCGGCGAGAAGCTGATGTCGCTCGAGGCGATGAAGATGGAATCCTCCGTGCTCGCTTCCGTGGCCGGTGTCGTCGGGGAAATCTACGTCCGTCCCGGAGACCAGGTCGCTCCCGGCCAGATTCTCTTCTCGATCATCGGAGCCGCATCATGACCGCCCCAACCGCCGTCGACCGTGTGTGTGCAGCGTACAGGCGCATCCGGGAGGTCGACCGCCCCGAGATATGGATCAGCCTGCGAGACGAGCGCGAAGCACTCGACTGCGCCGCAGCCATCGACGCCCGCGTGGCAGTCGGCGAGAGGCTGCCCCTCGCGGGGACGGTGGCCGGCGTCAAGGACAACATCGACGTCGCCGGGATGGACACCACTGCGGCGGCTCCCAGCTTCCGCTACCGGCCGGGCGCCGACGCTACGGCGGTGCGTCGCCTGCGCGAAGCCGGGGCGATCATCATCGGCAAGACCAACCTCGACCAGTTCGCCACCGGCCTCGTCGGAACCCGCAGCCCGTACGGTGCCGTGCGCAACGCCTGGAATCCGGGCCGCATCTCCGGCGGTTCGAGCTCGGGTTCCGCTGTCGCTGTCGCCCTCGGGATCGTGGATCTCGCCCTCGGTACCGATACCGCGGGGTCTGGCCGGGTGCCGGCGGCGCTCAACGGGATTGTCGGCGTCAAGCTCACGCGGGGCCGCATCCCGGCCACGGGCGTCGTCCCGGCCTGCCGCACCTTGGATTGCGTCACCGTTCTAGCCCGGGAGATCGGCCTCGCCGGCCGTGCCGCAGAACTGCTTGCCGGCCCCGACGGCCGTGACCCGCTCGCGCGCACCGAGGCGGAGGCCGATTCCCATGCCGCGGCCTCGATGCTGCGCGCCGTCCCGCGCGTCGGTATCCCCACCGCGGAGCACCTCGCCGGACTCGCCGACGGGTGGGTCGAGGCGTTCCGCTCCGCCGTGCAGCGCCTCGTCGCGACCGGGGTCGAGATCGTCGAAGTCGACATCGCCCCGCTGCTGGAGGCAGCGACGATGTTGTACAACGGAGCGTTCGTCGCCGAGCGCTACGCCGCTGTGGGGACGCACATCGACCGGCACCGCGATCTGATCGGCACAGACCTCGATCGATCCGTCGCATCGATCGTGCTCGGCGGAGCGGAGCACACCGCCGTGGACCTGTTCAACGACCGGGAGGAGTTGGATCGACTGGCCGTGGCAGCACGGGATGCGCTCGACGGATGCGACGCGCTCCTCACGCCGACGACCACCTGGCATCCCACGTTCGAGCAACTCGCTGCCGATCCGATCGGCGGCAACAGCCGCCTGGGCCGGTACACGAACTTCGCGAATCTGCTGGACATGACGTCGATAGCCGTGCCGGCCGGTACCGTCGATGGGCTTCCGTTCGGCGTGATGTTCACCGGCCCCGCTTTCCATGATCGCGCCGTGCAGCAGCTTGCGGAACGGCTGCTGGCACCCTTCCTCGAGATCCTCGTGGTCGGCGCCCACCTCTCCGGTCAGCCGCTCAACCATCAGCTCGTCGCCGCAGGCGGTTCCTTCGGGAGGAGGGTGGCAACCAGCGCCGACTACGCCCTCTACGCCCTCGACACGACGCCAGCGAAGCCGGGTCTGCTGCGGGTCGAGTCGGGCGGCGTCGCGATCGCGGGCGAAGTGTGGTCGCTGCCCGCCGCCGGCTTCGGCAGTTTCGTGGCCGCTCTCCCCTCGCCGATGACCATCGGAAGTGTGACTCTCGCCGACGGGCAAAGCGTGCCCGGATTCCTCTGCCAGGCACTCGCTACCGTCGGCGCAGAGGACATCAGTAGCTACGGGGGCTGGCTGGCATGGAAGCGTGACTGAACCCGTTCCACCTTCCGCAGCCGCGCCGATGAGATCTCCTCAAGGAGTGAGATCATGGAATCCATGAGCTCCGTTCCGACTCCCAACAGGCCCGGTCGTCCACGCGCCAGCAACGACGTGCCGCGCTCGCCTCTGTCGTCCCGGGAGCAGATCCTGGACGCCGCTGCAGCACTGTTCTCCGAGGCAGGGTTCTCGGGGTCGTCGACCCGCGCGATCGCCGACAAGGTGGGCATTCGCCAGCAATCCCTCTATTACCACTTCGCGGGAAAAGACGAAATCCTCGCGGAACTTCTCAGCGGGTCCGTGCGCCCCAGCATCGACTTTGTGCAAGCGATCGAGGCGCGGGTTCCCGACGAGGTGAGCCCGGCGGGCGCACTGTTCGCCCTGGCCAGTATGGACGCGCGGACCCTCCGCCGGACCCCACACAACATCGGCACGCTTTACCTCCTGCCCGAGATCCAAGACCCGCGCTACGATGCCTTCCGCGAGCAGCGGGTTCTGCTGCGGGCGATCTACGGACGTCTCGGTGCCGCCGCCGCGCATGCCGACGTCGCATCGGTGATGAGCGAGGAACGAATCGGCGTCATTCTGATCCAGCTGGCCGAGGTGGTCATTCAATTGCGGCGTGACGACGACAATGCCGCTGCAGACGAGGACGACGCCACGATCGCGGCATCCTGTCTCCGAGTACTTGGGCTCTCCACCGCGGAGATCGCGGCGGCGCGTGAGGAAGCCTTCGCCGTCACGGCTGCAGCACAACGGACGCCGCAGTCTGCCTGATATCGCCGCCCTGATTTCGACGCGGAGTCCAGCGTCGAGTCCCGATGTCCCGTTCCGGGAGCGCCGCTCTCCTAAGCTCATTACGTGGCATTCCCTCAGTCGGACCGGCTTACATTCCGAAACATGACCGATGACGACCTCGACGACATGGCCGGCATGCTGGGTGATCCCGAGGTCATGACCTACTACCCGCGGCCCAAGAGTATCGCAGAGACTCGAGTCTGGATCGACTGGAACAAGGCAAACTACGAGGAATACGGCTACGGACTGTGGATCGTCGAGACCACGTCGGGCCAGTTCGTCGGCGACTGCGGTCTGACCTGGCAGGCCGTGAACGGGCGGCTCGAACTCGAGGTGGGTTATCACGTCCGGTCGGCAATGCAGGGCCGCGGCTACGCTACCGAAGCGGCCGCAGCGTGCCGCGACTTTGCCCGTGATGTTCTGAACGCCCCGCACCTGGTGGCGATCATCCACCCCGACAACGATGCCTCTCGACGCGTGGCAGAAAAGATCGGCCTCCACTTCGAGGAAGACGATCACGGCGGATCCATCGACGTGCGATCGGTGTACGGCTTAGTTCTCTGACGCCGCCCGAGGGTCCCGCACGCGCACGTCGGCGAAGATGGGGTGTGCCCGATTCCCGTGAAGTACTCGACGCCGTGGAGGAGCAGTTCCGGGCCTGGCATGCCGTGGATCCGACCTGGCCTGTGCGTTTCGTGGCCGGCCGGCCCGTGGACGGCGACTGTCTGATCCTCCTGTTCCAGTGGAATCAACTACCGGAAATCTTCGGATGCCGCATCAACCTGACTCGGTACGCGGCTTTGTTCGGACCGAGTGACGCGAAATCGCTGGCGACGAACTTCGTCACCAACGATCTTGCGGGACCTCCGGGCGAGGGGGTCTTCCTGGATGTGGACTGGGCACGCGGCCTTGTTCCGGCAAGCGATGCCGTGCGGTGGGTGTGGGTGGAACGCCACGAGCAGACCGATCCTGACGAGTAGCCGCGACTCGGATCGGAGCGTCACCGCCACGCGGCTATGACTGGGCGCCAGAGGTTGCGTCATCCTCGCCTCGTGTTAGTCCGCCACTTGCTGCAGGGCGGCTTCAGCCTCTCGCTGTCGCTGGTCGCGTTCCCAGGTCCGAAAGTGGGGCATAGCCACCAGGCAGACCAGGCCCGCTGCGATGAAGAGGCAGCCGGCGACGAAGAACGGCAGCTGGAGACCGAACAGCCCTGCGAGGCTGCCACCCAGGAATGCGCCAAGCGCTAAGCCCAGAAGGCCCAGAAGGCGACTCATCGAGTTCACCCGTCCCATGATTGCGTTCGGTGTCGCCTTGTGGCGGACCGAGGATGCGAGCACGTTCCAGACCATCGAATGGCAGATGTAGGCGGCCAACGCGATGGCGACGACGATGATGTTGCGGGAGAGCGAGATCGTGATGAATGCGGCCGCGCCCAACGACAGCGCCCCCAGAATCGACCACCCGTAACCCAGTCGTTTCTTGAGCTTTCCGGCCACCCAGGTGCCGGCGAGTCCGCCGACTGCCGAGAAGGACAGGAGCAGTCCGTACCCGGTGGCGTCGAGGCCGAGGGTGTCGTTTGCGTAGAGCACCAGATAGGAGAAGGGGATCATGTAGCCGATGCTCGCCAAGGTGCCGACGATGATGAGGGTCCGGAGAACGACGTGGCTGAGAGTCCACTCTGCGCCTTCCCTGATATCGGCCAGGATGCTGGTTCGCGGCGCGGTCGCGTCGATCGGCCGCGTGTAGTCGCCGCGAAGCAGGAAATAGCTGATGCCCGCCGCGAGGAAAGCTATTGCGTTGAGACCGGTCGGCGCGAAGGCGGCCAGACCGAACAGGAGCCCGCCCAGGGGAGGCCCGACAAACTCATCGACAATGATCTGCGTGCCGGCGATCTGTGCATTCGCCCGATCAAGTCCTCCCGGGGCGACGGCTTGCGGCAGTACTGCGAATGTCGAACTGTCGGACAGGGACTCGATGACCCCCATCGCGGCGTAGATGATGTAGAGGGCCGCCAAGGGCGCGGCGTGAAGGATCACCAATACGGTCACGAGGGCGAACAGTAGTGCCCTGGAGAAATTGGCCAGGTAGAGCAGACGTCTACGGTCGCCGCGGTCGACGAGCGCCCCGATGCCGAGTACGGCACTGAGCCAGCGTGGACGCTGACGAGCTGGCAGGTCGTCTGCATGGTCCGGGGCCGGTAGCGTGACAGGTATGAACTGGGTTGCGGGGAGCGTGCCTGCCTACCTGCAGCGGTGGGGCGTGCGCCCCGACGGTGAGGCGACGTCGACCGCGTCGAGCTGGCTGGTTCCCGGCGTCTGGCACGACAGGCGCGTGATGCTCAAGGTGGCCCGGGTGGAGGAGGAGGCGCGGGCTGGACTCGTGCTGGGCTGGTGGGCGGGTTCCGCCGCGGTCGCGGTGCACGAGGTCGACGACCACGCCGTGCTCATGGACCTCGCCACCGGTGGTCGGGACCTCGTACGGATGAGCCAGGACGGCCTCGACGACGACGCCACCGTCATCCTGTGCCAGACGGTCGCCGCCCTGCACGCGATGTCCGGGACGAAGACACCGCCGGACGCGGTCGTGCCCCTGACGCGGTGGTTTCGCGGCCTGATCGAACCGGCAACGCGGGCGCCGCGAGACCCCGGCATCGAGCGGGCCGCCGCGGTCGCGCGGGAACTGCTCGAGGCGCCGGGCGACGACGGCGCGGGATGCGGCGCGGCGGGAATCGATCACGGGGTCGTGCTGCACGGCGACATTCATCACGCCAACGTTCTCGACTTCGACGGACGGTGGCTCGTCATCGATCCGAAGGGCCTCATCGGCGACCGCGCGTTCGACTACGCCAACATCTTCTGCAATCCGGACACCGAGACGGCCGTCGCGAACTTCCCGCGGAGGCTCGCTATCGTGAGCGAGCAATCCGGGATCGATCGGCAGACCATGCGGGCATGGATCACCGTCTGGTGCGCCCTGTCGACGAGCTGGACCGCGGAGACTTGGACCGCGGAGACTTGGACCGCGGAGCGCGGCGGCACACCGTGGACTGCGCAGGTCATCCTGGCCGAGTTCGGCTAGTTGCAGCTGGGGCATCCTCGTAAATTGCGGGAATGCCAACTAGGGTGAAAAACGTGGAGTCGTCGCACGGGTGACCGCAAGGATGCGGAGATTGCAGCTGACATGTTCATTCTCGACGAAGAGCAGCAGGACCTGGTCGACGCCGTTCGGGACTTCGCGAACCGGCAGCTCGCCCCGCATGCCGTGGAGTGGGATCAGGCCAAGTTCTTTCCGGTGGACGTGCTGCGCGAGGCCGGCGGACTGGGGCTCGGCGCGATCTACGCGCACGAGGATGTCGGCGGGTCCGGCCTGACGCGCAGCGATGCGGCCCTCATCTTCGAGGAGCTCGCGAGGGGCGACACGACCATCGCCGCCTACATCTCCATCCACAACATGGTGGTCTGGATGATCGACCAGTTCGGCACGGACGAGCAGCGCCGGCGCTGGATCCCGGCGCTGGCCACCATGGAGCAGCTCGGCAGCTACTGCCTCACCGAACCGGATGCCGGATCCGACGCAGCGGCGCTGCGCACGACCGCGGTTCTCGACGGCGACCACTACGTGCTCAATGGCGTGAAGCAGTTCATCTCCGGGGCCGGAGCGTCGAGCGTCTACCTGGTGATGGCGCGGACCGGCGAGCCGGGCCCGCACGGCATCACCGCGTTCGTGGTGCCCGCGGGTACGCCCGGCCTGTCGTTCGGCCCGAACGAGCGGAAGATGGGCTGGAACGCCCAGCCGACCCGCCAGGTGATCTTCGACGACGTTCGAGTGCCGGTTGACCACCGCCTCGGCGAGGAGGGCGGCGGTTTCGTCATCGCGATGAGGGGGCTCGACGGCGGTCGCCTCAACATGGCCGCGTGCTCCCTGGGCGGCGCGCAGTGGGCGCTCGAGCGTACGGTCGAGCACCTGCGCACCCGCACGGCGTTCGGCGGGCCGCTCATCGACCAGCAGGCGCTGCTGTTCCAGCTTGCCGACATGGCCACGGAGCTCGAGGCGGCGCGGTCCCTGCTGCGCCACGCAGCGAGTTCGCTCGACCGGGGCGACGCGGATGCGGTGAGCCTGTGCGCCATGGCCAAGCGCTTCGTCACCGACGTGAGTTTCACCGCCGCGAACACCGCGCTGCAGCTGCACGGCGGCTACGGCTATCTCGCGGACTACGGCATCGAGAAGGTGGTGCGCGACCTGCGGGTGCACCAGATCCTCGAGGGTACGAACGAGATCATGCGACTGATCGTCGGACGGGCGATCGTGGAGGAGACCCCGTGAGCCCCGGTAGTCCCGTTCAGCCTGCCGAGGCGCCGGTGCTCATCGAGAAGCGCGGCAGGCTCGCACACCTCACCCTCAACCGGCCGCGCGCGATCAACGCCCTCAATCACGACATGGTGAGAACGCTCCAGCGCGTGCTCGACGAGTGGGCGCAGGACGACGACGTGGAGACGGTGCTGCTCACCGGAAGCGGTGAGCGCGGCCTGTGCGCCGGCGGCGACATTGTCTCCATCTATCGTGACGCGCTCGACGGCGGATCGGAATCGGTGCAGTTCTGGCGTGACGAGTACCGCCTCAATCTGACCATCGCCAACTACTCCAAGCCGTACGTGGCGATCATGGACGGCATCGTGCTCGGCGGCGGCATCGGACTCTCGGCGCACGGCAGGTTCCGCGTGGTCACCGAGCGGTCCTCGGTGGGACTCCCCGAGACCTCGATCGGCTTCACCCCGGATGTCGGGGGAACCTGGCTGCTCTCCCACGCCCCGGGGGAGACGGGCACCCACCTCGCGCTCACGGCCGGGTCGGTGGGAGCCGCCGACGCGATCGCGATCGGGCTCGCCGATCACTTCGTGCCGGCCGATCGACTCCCGGAGCTCGTGGAGGCCCTCGAGCGCGTCGATGCGCGGTCCGCGATCGACGAGGCCTCCGCCGCCCCTGGGGCCTCGGCCCTGCTCGCCGGCCGCGAATGGATCGACGAGGCGTACTCGGCAGACGACATCGAGGAGATCCTGCGGCGGCTGCTCGCCTCGCCCGTGCCGGCGGCCCGGGAGGCCGCCGCCACGATCTCCTCGAAGTCGCCGACCGCGCTCGCGGTGACTCTCGCCTCGCTGCGGGCCGCCCGCCGGCTGCCCGACCTGAAGGCGACCCTCGTGCAGGAGTTCCGCGCATCCGTGCACGCCCTCCGGTCCCACGATCTCGCCGAGGGGATTCGCGCCCAGGTGGTGGACAAGGACCGCACCCCGCACTGGCAGCCGGCGCACCTTGCCGATGTCGACCGGTCGGCGGTCGCCGCCTACTTCACCGAGCCCGCCGAGGGCGATCTTCTCCTCGGCCCGCCCGGCGCACACGCCAACGCGTCGAAGCCTCGACGCACCGGAAAGGAACACGCATGAGTGCTTCAATCGCCTTCATCGGCCTCGGGAACATGGGCGGGCCCATGGCCGCCAACCTCGTGGCTGCCGGCCACCACGTGACCGGGTTCGACCTGGTGCCCGCCGCCCTCGAGGCCGCCGCGGCGCACGGGGTGGCCATCGCGGCATCGGCCGCCGAGGCCGTCGCGACCGCCGACGTGGTGATCACGATGCTGCCGAGCGGCCGGCACGTGCTCGAGGCCTACCGGGGCGGCGGACCGGGCGGGGGACTTCTCGCCGCGGCCGGGGCCGGAACCCTCTTCATCGAGTCGTCGACGATCGCCGTCGACGATGCCCGAGTGGCTCACGCCCTCGCTATCGAGGCAGGCCACCGCAACATCGACGCCCCCGTCTCCGGCGGCGTCATCGGAGCGATCGCGGGCACGCTCACCTTCATGGTGGGGGCGTCGCCCGCCGACTTCGAGTCCGCGCGGGGGATCCTCGACCGGATGGGCGGCCGCGTCGTGCTGTGCGGTGAACCGGGTTCCGGGCAGGCCGCGAAGATCTGCAACAACCTGATCCTCGGCGTCTCGATGATCGCGGTGAGCGAGGCGTTCGTGCTCGGCGAGAAGCTCGGCCTCACCCACCAGGCCCTGTTCGACGTCGCCTCGGCCGCCTCCGGGCAGTGCTGGGCCCTCACCACCAACTGCCCCGTTCCGGGGCCGGTGCCCGCGAGCCCGGCGAACCGGGACTACCAGCCCGGTTTCGCCGGGGCCCTCATGGCCAAGGATCTCGGGCTCGCCGTCGAGGCTCTGCACTCGACCGGGGTGGATGCCGAGGTTGGTTCGCTCGCCGCGGGCATCTACCGGAAGTTCGCCGACGAGGGCGGAGCCGGGCTCGACTTCTCCGCCATCATCACCGTGATCCGCGCACGGTCCGAGGGAGCGGCGGCATGAGCGACTACGAGAACATCCTCGTCGAGGTCACCGGCCGCGTGGCGCTCATCACCCTGAACCGCCCGAAGGCGCTCAACGCGCTCAACGAGGCGCTCATGAACGAGGTCGTGCACGCGGCGGAGTCCTTCGACCGCGATCCTGCCGTCGGGGTCATCGTCATCACCGGGTCGGAGCGCGCCTTCGCGGCCGGCGCGGACATCCGGGAGATGGCGTCCCAGTCCTACCAGGACGTCTATCTGGCCGACTGGTTCGCGGGCTGGGACCGGTTCGCCGCGGTGCGCAAGCCGATCATCGCGGCGGTGGCCGGCTACGCGCTCGGCGGCGGGTGCGAACTGGCGATGCTCTGCGACACCGTGTTCGCCGCGGACACCGCCAGCTTCGGGCAGCCGGAGATCAACCTCAGCGTGATCCCCGGCATCGGCGGATCGCAGAGATTGACCAGGGCGATCGGCAAGGCGAAGGCGATGGACCTCATTCTCACCGGCCGTACGATCGGCGCGGCGGAGGCGGAGAGCTGGGGGATAGTCGCGCGGGTGATCCCGGCCGACCGGCTCCTCGAGGAGACCATGGCCGTGGCGAAGACGATCTCCGAGAAGTCGTTGCCGGTCGTGATCGCGGCCAAGGAGGCGGTGAACCGGGCGTTCGAGAGTTCCCTCGCCGAGGGCGTGCGGTTCGAACGCCGGAGCTTTCACGCCACTTTCGCCCTCGACGACCAGAAGGAGGGCATGGCGGCGTTCCTGGAGAAGCGGCAGCCGGTATTCCGGCACCGCTGACCAGCACCGCTGACCGCCGCCGCCTCTACCGCGTGACCGAGCCGGTGAGGGAGGCGATCGAGCGCAGCACGACGGGCTGCGCCGCGAACCACGCCAGGATCATCAGCACGACCGTCCCCGCGAAGATGCCGAACCCGAGCCAGCTCTCGTCGTTGCGCACCGCGTACATGTGGTTGAGGTTGCGCAAGATACCGGTCGCGAACACGAGAACCACGTGCACGATGATGAACGCCACGAAGAAGAGCATCACCGGGTAGTGCAGGGCCCGCGCCACACGGATGGGGTAGGCGGCGCTCAGCCGCTTCGACCGCCAGGCCGGCGACATCCGCAGCCCGCTGAGGAGGGCGAGCGGTGCGGCGATGAAGACGACGACGAAATAGGTGATCGTCTGCAGCGCGTTGTAGTTCACCCAGCCGTTCTCCACCGGCCAGTCGAACGAGCCGTACTGGATCGCGGCCGACACGGCGTTGGGGAAGATGCTCCAGCTCACCGGCACGATCCGCAGCCACTGTCCGGTGGAGAAGATCAGCACGTAGAACAGCACGCCGTTGAGCACCCAGAGAGTGTCGAAGCTGAGGTGCAGCCAGAGGCTCAGGCTGATCCTGGTCGGCGCGTTCTTGGTGCGGATGAGTCCCGCGTTGTTGCGCTTCCAGAACGTCGTGGGGCGCTTGATGGTTCGCGCCTGCCAGCCGGAGCGGATGATGAACAGGATGAAGAAGGCGTTAAGCCCGTGCTGCCAGGCCAGCCACGCCGGGAAGCCGACTGGCGCGCCGGCCGGAAGCGTGGTCGCCCCGGGGAAGTCGGTCATGAACGACTGGACGGCAGGCAGTCCGCGGATGCCCCGCATCGCGAGCACGAGCAGGAAGAGTGCCACGAGCACGGCGGGGACCATCCAGACGAGCTTGAACCACCGGCTCCTGGCGAACGCGGAGAGCCGGCCACTGGTGGCCGTCACCTGGTGCCGCTTCGCTTGCCGATGGCGTCGATGAGCTGCGGGACGACGGTGAACACGTCACCGACGATACCGAAGTCGGCGATCTCGAAGATAGGGGCGTCGGCATCGGTGTTGATGGCGACGATCGTCTTCGCCGTCTGCATGCCCGCCCGGTGCTGGATCGCCCCCGAGATGCCGAGCGCGACGTAGAGCTGGGGCGAGACGGTCACGCCGGTCTGGCCCACCTGGGAGGTCTGGGGCACGTAGCCGGCGTCCACCGCGGCGCGGGAGGCGCCCACCGCCGCGCCCAGGGCATCGGCCAGCTGCTCCACGAGCACGAACTTCTCCTTGGACTGCAGGCCGCGCCCGCCGGACACGACCGTTGCCGCCCCACGCAGATCGGGGCGGTCGGAGGCGGCGGGCAACGGATGCGTCGCCTCGATCACTGTCGACCCGCTCGCGTCGATGTCGAGGGCCACCGACTCGAGGACCGCCGCCTTCGGCTCCGCGCGCCCCTCCATCGCGCCCTGGCGCACGGTGATGACGACCGGGCCGCCCTCGACTGTCGACTCGACTGTGTACGACCCGCCGAACACGGAGTGGGAGGCGACGATGCGGTCGGCGTCTGCGCGCACATCCACGGCGTCGACCAGGAGGCCGGCGCCCACCCGGGCCGCGACGCGGGCGCCCACCTCGCGCCCGTCGATCGAATTGGCGACCAGGATCGCCGAGGGCTCGAGGGCGTTGAACGCCGACACGAGCGCCTCGACCTGGGGGGTGAGCAGCAGCGACGACACGCTGTCGGTCTCCGCGACGTACACCCGTTCGGCGCCGAGCGAGCCGAGGCTCTCGGCCAGGGCGGCGGATCCCGGCGCGGCAGCGAGCACCGCGACAGGGGTGCCGAGGCGGGACGCTGCACCCAGCAGCATCGCGGCGCTCGCACCGACGGGGGCATCGGGCGCGGGCTCGATCATGACCAGAATATTCGACATGGAGTTTGCTTTCCTAGATCAGGTGCCGGGCGGCGAGGAAGTCGGCGAGCTCGACGCCGGCGGTGCCGTCGTCGACGATCCTGGTGCCGGCCGAGCGGGCGGGCCGTTCACTCGTGGCGAGAACGACGGAGTGGGCGGGGGATGCCGCGGCATCCGGACCCAGGTCGTCGAGCGACCACACCGTGACGGGCTTCTTCTTGGCGCGCAGGATGCCCTTGAAGTTGGGGAATCGCGCCTCGGCGGTGCGTTCGGTGACGGAGATAACCGCGGGAAGAGGCGCTCGCACCGACATCGTCCCCAGCTCGGTCGACCGTTCCCCGGCAACCGAGTCGGCGGTGATGGCCACCGAGTCGAGGTAGCTGGCCAGCGGCACGCCGAGGTGCTCGGCGACCAGGGCCGGGAGCACGCCGCCGCGACCGTCGGTCGACTCGTTGCCCGCAATGACCAGGTCGTAGCCCAGTTTCGTCAGTGCTGCCGCGATCACCCTGGCGGTCCAGGCGAGATCGGCTCCGGCAAGCCGGCCGTCGAGGATGTGGACTGCGGAATCGGCGCCCATCGCGAGGGACTTTCGCAGCATGTCCTTGGCCGAGTCTGGCCCCATCGTGAGGGCCACCACCTCCGCGTCGCTCGAGTCCTGGTAGGCGAGCGCCGCCTCGAGGGCGCGCTCGTCGATCTCGTCGATCACCGCTTCGCTGCCACCGCGGTCGAGCCAGCCCGTGTCGAGGTTGAGCTTGCGTTCGCCCCAGGTGTCTGGCACCTGCTTCACCAATACGACGATCTTCACGACGTGTCTCCTGCTCCTTTACTGGGGGGGGCCGCGCTCAGCGACCCTCATTCTTTCAGTAGTAGTCGCGTTCGGCCATAATCGGTGCCCCGTAGTCGATATCCGATTGTGGTTCGAGGCTGCCGCAACGCTACACGTGAGACTAGGTACAACGTCCTTTGGCTCCGTACGGTGTCGGAGGTACTCTGACGAACGTGAGCAATTACCGACCTCCAGTCTCCGATCTTGCCTTCGTTCTCGAACACGTCGTCGGGTATCCCGACGTCGCCCGGTTGCCGGGCTACGAGCATGCCGACCTGGAAACCGTGGTCGAGCTGCTTGAGCAGTGCGGCGACTTCATGGCGAGCGTCGTCGCGCCGACGAACCAGCCCGGCGACGTGGAGGGTGCGCGGCGCCAGCCGGACGGCTCGGTCACGACCCCCGCGTCGTTCAAGGCCGCCTACCGCCAGTACGTCGACGCCGGATGGGGCTCCGTGCCGTTCCCGGAGGAGTTCGGCGGCGGCGGGTTCCCCTGGTCGGTGGGCCTGGCCATCCAGGAGATGCTCGCCTCCTCGAACATGGCCTTCGCGCTGTGTCCGCTGCTCACCCAGGGTGCCATCGACGCGCTGCTGCACCACGGCGACGAGGCGCAGAAGCTCCGCTACCTGCCAAAGATGATCAGCGGCGAGTGGACGGGCACGATGAACCTCACCGAGCCGCAGGCCGGATCGGATGTCGGGGCGCTCACCACGCGCGCCGTGCCTCGCGCAGACGGCACGTACGCCATCACCGGCCAGAAGATCTACATCACCTACGGCGAGCACGACATGGCCGAGCAGATCGTGCACCTCGTGCTGGCCCGCACGCCGAACGCCCCGGCCGGCACCAGGGGGATCTCCTGCTTCATCGTTCCCAAGTTCCTCGTGAACGACGACGGGTCGCTCGGCGAGCACAATGGGGTCAACTGCCTCTCGATCGAACACAAGCTCGGCATCCACGGCGCTCCCACCTGCGTGCTGTCCTACGAGGATGCGACGGGGTACCTCATCGGCGAGGAGAACCTGGGCATGCGGATCATGTTCGTCATGATGAACAGCGCCAGGCTCTCCGTGGGCACGCAGGGCCTCGCCATCGCGGAACGCGCGTACCAGCAGGCGCTCGACTTCGCCCATGAACGGCGGCAGGGCCTCGCCATCGGGGCGACCGGCGCCAACTCGGCCATCATCGACCACCCCGACGTGCGTCGCATGCTGTTGACCCAGAAGGCCTACCTGGCGGCGCTGCGACGCCTCATGCTCTTCAACGCGGTGCACATGGACCGCAGCACCCACGACCCGGACGAGAAGGCCCGCGCGCGGGCGAACGAGATCGTGGGGCTGCTCACCCCGATCTGCAAGTCGTTCGGCACCGACCTCGGCGTGGAACTCACCTCGGTGGCGCTCCAGGTCTACGGCGGCATGGGGTACATCGAGGAAACCGGCGCTTCCCAGCACTACCGGGACGTGCGCATCACCCCGATCTACGAGGGCACCAACGGCATCCAGGCCGCCGACCTCGTCGGCCGCAAGCTCGGAGTTCGTGACGGCGCATCCGTGACCGAGTTCCTTGCGACGATGCGCGAGGTCGAGGCGGAGCTTGCCGACGCCGGCGACGAGTTCGACTCGATCCGACTCGAGCTCGGCCGCCAGTTCGACACGCTCGAGGCCGCGACCCTGTGGATGCTCCGCACCGGCCGCGCGGATCCGAACGCCGTGCTCTCCGGATCGACGCCGTACCTGCGGATGTGGGGGCTCTGCACCGGGGGCTGGCTGTTGGCGCGGTCGGCACTCGCGGCGCGCGCGATTGACGACGCGGAACTCGCGGAGACCCAGCTCGTGCTCGCCCGCTTCTACGCCGAGCAGCTGCTGCCGCAGTCGGGCGGCCTGTTCGGGGCGGCGACCGCCGGCTCCCGCGACCTGTTCGCCCTCGACGCCGCGGCGCTGTCCGACTCGGCGCGGCTCAGGCAGAACGCGCCGGCGAACTAGCGCGGGTTCGCGTCCGCTGCCTCTCCCCGTCTCGCGGCGGGAGTCGTGTCGTCGCGGCAGGGAAATGTGCTCGCGGCGGGCTGTGACTCTCTCCGCGAGGCGGGGGCAGCGCGGCAGGTCTCTCTCCGCGAGGCGGGGGCAGCGCGGCAGGTCTCCTGCGAAGGGCCAGTGCGTGCACTATGGGCCGACGCGTTGGCCCCGATTGCCCGGGAATGCCCATTTTTAGACAGCGAGACAGCGAGACAGCGAGACAGCGCGGCGGCCGGGGCGCGGCCCGCAACGCCCGCTAACCCTCCGGGACCTCCGCGACCGTGATCGGCATGGACTTCGTCACCGCCAGGAGTTCGATGCCGCCCTCGTGCAGCAGCGGCACGAGCTCCGAGCCATCCGAGGCGATCACCTCCCCGGATCGCCTGAGGAAGATCGTCGCCATGCTGATTCTGGTGAGGAACTCGCGGCCCACGCATCGGATCACCACGAGCCCCTCGGCGCGCGCGGGAGTTTCAACGGGGGAGGCCGACGAGTGGATGCCGGCCCGACGCGGGACCGGGGGCCGCCCCCTCAGGCGGGCGAGGACATCCACGACACCACGATCTCGTAGACGGAAGTGCTCCGGACCGATATCGTCATGTCGTTCCCCTCGAGGCCGCAATGCTAGAGATGCTCACAGAATAAGCACGACGGGGTTACCGGTGACAGACGCACCCGGTAAACATCGTGTTAACTCGCCGGTGCGGAGTAGCATCGGCCCGTGACGGATCAACTCGAACCCACCACCCGCCGGCGCATCGGAGTCATGCTGCCGCGTGACATCGCCGCGCAGGACTTCGTTCCGTTCGCCCGCGCGGCCGACGACGCGGGGTTCGACGACCTCTGGGTGGTCGAAGACTGCTTCTACCGCGGTGGGTTCAGCCAGGCGGCCGTGGCGCTCGCTGCGACGACGCGCATCCACGTGGGGATCGGCATCCTGCCGGCGGCAGTGCGCAACGCGTCGTTCACCGCGATCGAGTCCGCCACCCTCGCCGAGCTCTTCCCCGGGCGGGTCTCGGTCGGCATCGGGCACGGCATGCCGGCGTGGATGAGGCAGGTCGGCGCGTGGCCCGCGAGCATCCTGAACCTGCTCGCCGAGCACCTCGACGTGACCAGGGCGCTGCTGCGCGGCGAAAGCGTGATGGTGTCCGGACACTACGTGAACGCGGATGACGTGGAGCTGAACGCGACGCTCGAACGGGTTCCGCCCGTGCTCGCCGGGGTGCGCGGGGTGAAATCCCTCGCCGTGTCCGGACGCCACGCCGACGGCACGATCCTCGCAGAACCGGTGACGCCCGAATACCTGGCCGCCGCGCTGGCGGCCATCGGCGTGGGCAGGGAGGCGCCGGACGGCCGGGGCTTCGCCGAGCTGGAGAACCTGCCGGTGGAGCACCAGGTGGTGGCCTACAACGTCGCAGCGGTGCGTGACGATGCCGGCGCCGCGAGGCTCCTGGCCCGACCCGCCCTCGAGTGGATCGGCGAACCGGACTGGCTCCCGCACATTGTGCCGCTGCCGTTCGCCGACGACTTCATCGCCCTGAGGGCGGCCAGCCGCTCGCGCGCGGAGTTCGCGGCAGCGATGCCGGACGAGTGGATCGACCAGCTCGCGATCGTCGGGACTCCGGAATCCGCCCGCCGCCGCATCGACGAACTGCACGATGCGGGGGCCACGAGCGTCGTGCTCATCCCGGTGGGCGGCGACCCGCTCGTCGAGTTGGGTTCGCTGGCGCGGCTGCTCTAAGCCGGCCCTTCGGGCCTCGGGGCGTCCCGAAGGAGTTCGATCTCCTCGCGGTTGACCTCGGCCGCGCGGGCGAACAACTCGTTGGCGAAGTCGGTCTGCTCGTCGCTGAGGGTGTCGAGGTATTCGGCCCATCGGGTTCCCACCCGCCCGTAGATCGGGCCGACCTGCTCCAGCATCGAGGGCGAACGGCAGCGTCCGTGGCAGCACTCGAAGGGCGACGACGCCCACGATCTCGGCCGTGAGAAGCGCGAGAAGGGGGAGCGCCGGCGGGGAGACGTAACCGCTCGAGAAATAGGTCCGCGCGACGAACATGAGCAGGCGAAGCCCTCTTCCCCGAGGCCGAGCACGATCGGCTGGGCGAGCGGTGTCGAACCGGCAAGCAGTTCTGCCACCAGGCGGGCGATCAACACGAGGGCAAGGGGCGGCAGGAATCTGCGCACGGGATCATTCAGATGGGTCGGTGAGCGAATTGCCCACCTCGAGGCTCCCCCTCAGCACTCCCGATCGGCCACGACCCCCGTCACGACCCCCGTCACGACCCCCGTCACGACAAGGTCGTGACAAATGTCAGGACTCGTCTGTCGGTGCTCGTCTGTCAGTGCTCGTCGGCCCTGATCTCGTCGAACCAGCGGGCGACGCCGTTTGCGCTGTGCGCGTGGCGGAGGGCGTCGGCGGCGGCCGTGCTGCTGTCAGCGGCCCGCCGCAGCGACCGCTCGGCATCGACCCATCCCGGGTTGTCCGGGTCGTCGCCGCCGTCACCGGCGTGATGCACCCCCTCGACAACCTGGCCGTGCCAGTCCGCGAGCCGCTCGAAGGCCAGGGTGAGCGCCTCCTGCACCCGGGCGAGGTCGCCCAGGATGGCGTAGGAGTCCGAGGGCCGCGGGATATGCGCGACGGAATCCGCGACGTCGCTGGCGGCCGCCAGGAGCGCCTCGGTGATGAGCAGCTGACTCGATTTCTCGCTCGTGGTCACGGTAATCCTCACTCTCGATCGCCGGCCGGAATCGGTCGGGCCGACCCCTCCATCGAAGGACAGACGGCGCACGCCCGATAGAGCCGAAAGCCCCAAGGCGGCTTGCCGGCTCGGAGTAGCGTGGCGCCCAACGAGGTGCCCAACGAGGTGGGAGAAGAGCATGGACGAGCGATACGTGGTGCGGTTCGACGAGATCGGGATGGCGGACATTCCCCAGGTCGGAGGCAAGAATGCCTCCCTCGGGGAAATGGTCAGCACCCTGGGGAGCGAGGGAGTGCGGGTGCCGGATGGTTTCGCCACGACCTCCGCCGCGTACCGGGCCTTCGTCAAGTCCAACGGGCTCGAGCCGGCCATCCGCGCCGCGCTCGACCGCTACCACTCCGGGGATGCGACCCTGCGGGTCACCGGTGAGGCCGTGCGCGAACTCTTCCTGGCCGGCGAATTCCCTGAGCAGATCGCCGCGACCATCCGAACCTTCTATGCCGCGCTCTCCACGGGCGCCGGCCGCGGCCCGTTGTCGGTAGCCGTGCGCAGCAGCGCCACCGCCGAAGACCTGCCGGACGCCAGCTTTGCCGGGCAGCAGGAGACCTTCCTCAACGTGACCGGCGAACGAGAACTGCTCGACGCGTGCCGGCGCTGCTACGCCTCGCTCTTCACCGACCGGGCGATCAGCTACCGGGAGGTGAAGGAGTTCGACCATCTCGAGGTCGCGCTCTCGATCGGCATCCAGCACATGGTGCGTTCGGATGTCGGCGGTTCTGGGGTGATGTTCTCGATCGACACCGAGACCGGATTTCCGGAGGCCGCCGTGATCAGCGCCGCCTGGGGACTCGGCGAAACCGTGGTGCAGGGCACCGTCAACCCCGACAAGTACCTCGTGTTCAAACCGCTCCTCGACGACCCGGCATGCTCGCCGATCATCGAGAAGACCCTCGGCCCCAAGGAACGGAAGATGATCTACGCCGAGGGGGGCAGCGCGCGCACCCGCATGGTCGACACGACGGTGCGCGAGCGGGAATCCTTCGTGCTGCAGGACGAGGAGATCGTGCGGCTCGGCCGTTGGGCGGCCCTCGTCGAGGCGCATTACGGGCACCCCATGGACATGGAGTGGGCCAAGGACGGCGTCACCGGGGAGCTCTTCATGGTGCAGGCCCGCCCGGAGACCGTGCAGTCCCGCAAGAGCGGCACACGGTTCACCATCCACCGCCTCACCGAGACGGGTACCGTGCTCGTCTCCGGCGCCGCGATCGGCGATTCGATCGCCTCGGCCCCGGCCTGTGTGATCCGCAACCCCGCCGACATCGAGAGCTTCCAGGATGGCGCGATCCTCGTCACCGAAATGACCGACCCCGACTGGGTGCCGATCATGATGCGGGCCGCCGGAATCGTCACCGACCACGGTGGACCCACGAGCCACGCCGCGATCATCAGCCGGGAGCTCGGGGTGCCCGCTGTCGTCGGCACCGGAAACGCCACCGACGCGATCAGGGACGGGCAGACCATCACGCTCTCCTGCGCGGAGGGCGACCAGGGCCACGTCTACGACGGAGCGCTCGCCTTCGAGGCGGAGGAGGTGGACCTGGGATCGTTGCCGAAGACCCGTACGGCCGTGATGGTGAACATCGCGAGCCCGGCGGCGGCCTTCCAGTGGTGGCGCCTGCCCGCCGACGGCGTCGGCCTCGCCCGCATGGAGTTCATCATCAACAACCTGATCGCCGTGCACCCGATGGCGCTCGTTCACCCCGAGCGGGTGACCGACGAGGACGACCGGCGCCGGATCGCCGAACTCACCCGCGGCTACAGCGACCCGAAGGACTACTTCGTTCAGTCTCTCGCGCTCGGCATCGCCAAGCTGACCGCGCCGTACTACCCGAACCCGGTGATCGTGCGGCTCAGCGACTTCAAGACCAACGAGTACGCGCATCTCGTCGGCGGTTCGGCGTTCGAGCACCTGGAGGAGAACCCCATGCTCGGGTTCCGCGGCGCGTCACGCTACTACGACGAACGCTACCGGGAGGGTTTCGCGCTCGAGTGCAGCGCGCTCAAGAGGGTGCGGGAGCACATCGGCTTCACCAATGTGATCGTGATGGTGCCGTTCTGCCGCACCCCGGCCGAGGCGGACCGGGTGCTCGCCGTGATGGCCGAGAACGGCCTGGTGCGTGGCGAGAACGGGCTGCAGGTCTACATGATGTGCGAGATCCCCTCCAACGTGATCCTCGGCGAGGTGTTCGCCGCCAAGTTCGACGGTTTCTCGATCGGGTCCAACGACCTCACCCAGCTCGTTCTCGGGGTCGACCGTGACTCGGAGGAACTCGCCGCGCTCTTCGACGAGCGCGACGAGGCCGTCGAACGGATGATCAGCGAGGCGATCCACAAGGCGCACGCGGCCGGGATCAAGATCGGTATCTGCGGACAGGCGCCCAGCAACTACCCGGACTTCGCCGCCTTCCTGGTGAGCGAGGGAATCGACTCGATCTCGCTCAACCCGGACAGCTTCCTCAAGACCGTCGGCCGCATCGCGGAGGCCGAGAAGCGCCTCGAAGCCGTGCGGCCCGTCGTGCCGGCGCGGGTGTGATCGCGCCGCGGTGAGAGCGTCGGAGTGACGATGGAGCAGACGATCGGCCGGATGCGCGAGAACACCGCGCGAGCGCGCGCGCTCATGACGCGCAGCCGTCGGGAGCACTTCGCGGTCGGCGCGTTCAACATCGACAACCAGGAGACGCTCATCGCCGTGGCGCACGCCGCGCAGAAGCTCTCCGCGCCGGTGCTGGTGGAGGCGAGCGACGGCGAGGTCGCCTCGATGGGCCTGGCGAACATCCGCGACCTCGTGGACAACTACCGAGACGAGCTCGGCATCGAGATGTACCTCAACCTGGACCACTGTCCGACGGTGGCCGGCTGCAAGCGGGCCATCGACGTCGGCTACGAGTTCATCCACCTCGACATCTCGCAGGCCAACCACGACGCCTCGCTCGACGAGATCATCGAGGGCACGAGGGAGGTCGTGGCCTACGCGCGATTCACCGGGGCGCAGGTCGAGAGCGAGCCGCACTACTTCGCCGGGTCGAGCACAGTGCACTCCGAGGACTTCGACTACGAGGAGATCAAGAAGACCCTCAGCACGCCGCAGACGGCGCGTGCGTTCGTCGACGCGACCGGTATCGACACCTTCGCCGCCGCCGTCGGTAACCTCCATGGGCGGTACCCCGCGCCGAAGATCCTCGACCTGGGGCTGCTCGCCGGCATCCGCGAGGCCATCGACTGCCAGATCAGCCTGCACGGCGGCAGCGGCACACCGCTGCACTACTTCGAGGAGGCGGCGCGCATCGGGGTGAGCAAGGTCAATGTGAACAGCGACCTGCGGTTTGCCTTTCGCACGACACTCGATCGGGTGCTCGCCGAGAACCCCTCGGAGTACTCGGTACCGAAGCTCATGCCGGCCGTGTGCGACGCCGTGGAGGCGGTGGTGGAGGAGAAGATCGTGGCCCTCGGGAGCGCGGGCAAGGCCGTTCGCTGACCCGAGCGCGCCGCACCGCGGTCGCGTCCGTTTCCGTTCGACCTGTTTGTGCCTCGGCGACCGGGCACTGTCGTGTCAGGCGGGAACTGTCACGGGCCGGTCAGCCGAGGGAGGGCGCGGCGCTACGGACCGAGGCCGAGCTGCGAATCGCCCACCTCATCCACAGCCCCGGCTCGTATTGCCGTGCGGGGAGCGTGGCAGAACGCCACACTGGTCACTTCAGCAACACTGGTACCTCCCGTTCTAGCCCCGTAGTGGGGCAAGAAGTGCTCACTGCCCTCTGGTAATTTTCTAAACAGATGACGGGGGTTACCTCAGCTTCTCCTGGTCGCCGAGCGGAAACGCGGGGGCGTTGAATCGCACGGCGGGTCCAGGCGTGTCTCGATTCGGGAAAATAGAGACCGACTCGATCGCCGCCGCTCCATCGGAGCGGCGGCGATCTACGGTTAAGCGCCTGGCGCGCTGACGTCGAGGCCCGGCGGTGCGAAGCGGCTGCGGCCGGAGGGTGCTGCGCGACGAGCCTGCAGTGCTGTGCGACGAGACTGCGGTGCTACGCGACGAGCCTGCGGTGCTGGCGCTCGGCTTCGGCTTCCGTCTCGGCGCTCGCAGCGGCCGCCCTATCGATGGTTCGCGCCTCGGCGAACTCGGCGACCCAGGCCACCTGGGATGGTTCGGCGACCCACACGACGCGCTCGACGCTCTCGGTAACGGGCGCGGCCTCCGGCGCGACGGTCGGGAGCACGATCTCGCTTGTGCTCAGCTCGATCTCGGCGGAGGCGGTGGAGGCAACGGACGGAGAAACCGTGGGGGCCACGTAGTAGGAGCCGACGACCGGCGCGTGATCGGCCAGTTCTCCGGTCTGCGGTGCGATCTGCGCGGCGACGTCCCTGGCGATCCGTTCGGCGACGGTCACGCCGAAGAAGGCGTCGGTGTCACCGGCCTTGCGAAAGTCGATGCTCCACATTCCGCCGACGCCGATGGCCGCGAGCACGCGTTCGCGCACGAGGTCGAAGACGAGCTCCTGGAGCTCTTCGTAATCGGCTGGACTCACGCTGCTGTTGGGCCTGACTGTCTGGGACATGCTTCTCGAACCTTCCACCACGAGGGACGATGGTGTGCTCATTATCACCGACCAACGCGCCTGCGCCCCTGATGACACGCCACACGGCGACGGCGGGGCCCGAAACAGTTCCGGACCCCGCCGTGGTGGTGTGGGTCTATTTCGTGCCGAACACCTCGGTCTCCATGGCGTCGTAGCCTTCCTCCTGCGGGTCACCGTGCAGGCCGCCGCTCAGCGCGTACTCCTCCTCCGGCGAGAGCACGAGCTGCTTGCGGCCGAAGAGCGCGAAGAGGGCGAGCATCACGACGTAGACGACCGCGATGGCCACGATGGCGGGAAGGAACGGTGGGTTGAGCAGGAAGCCGACGAAGGTCGCCGCGGCGATCACGCCGGCGACCGCCGCCCCAGCCACCCCGACCGGGCTCTTGTACGGCCGGTGCGCCCGGGGGAACTTGCGGCGCAGCACCACGAACGAGATCATCTGCAGCAGGTAGGAGAGCACGGCGCCCCAAACCGCGATGTTGAGCACGATCGCCCCGCCGGATCCGGCGGCTCCGCCGGTGAGGTCGACGATGATCATGGCGATGAATCCGATGACCGCGCCGACGATGAGTGCGAGCCACGGCGTCTGGCGCTTGCCGGTGAGGGACAGCACCTTCGGGTAGTAGCCCGCGCGGGAGAGCGAGTACATGTTTCGACCGTAGGCAAACATGATCCCCTGCAGTGAGGCGAGCAGGCCGATCAGTGCGAAGGCCGACAGGATCGCCGCCAGGCCGTCTGGGAGGATCGCGCGGAAGCCGTCGAGCAGCGGCTCGCCGGATGCCGAGAGCTTCGTCGACCCGTTGACGCCCGGGTTGAGCACCAGCACGACCGCGCCGCAGATCACCAGGGTGATCATGCCCACGATGCCCGCCTTCGGGATGTCCTTGGCCGGATTGTGGGCCTCCTCGGCTGCCAGCGGCAGCTCTTCGATACCGAGGAAGAACCACATCGCGAACGGCAACACGAGCAGGATCGGGAAGACCCCGTGCGGGAGGAACGTGCTCTGGCCGGCATCCGGCTTCACGTCGAACAGGTGCTCAACGCTGAAGGCGCCGGACGCGAGGGCGGCGACCGCGAACACGGCCAGGATCGCGATCGAGATGATCGAGACCACGACGGCGAACTTGAAGGAGATCGATGCGCCGGCGGTGTTCAGGGCAATGAAGACGATGTAGAGGATGATCCACCACACCCAGGTCGGCAGCTCGAGACCGAACGTGGCGGTGATCCCGTTCGCGTAGCCGGCCGAAAAGTAGACGATCACGGCAGTAGTCGCGACGTATTCGATCGTCTCGGCGAGTCCGGTGACGAACCCTCCCCACGGTCCCATCGCGGCCCGGGCGAAGGAATACGCCCCGCCGGTGTGCGGCATCGCCGCCGACATTTCTCCGATGCTGAACAGCATCGCGAAGTACATGATGACGACGATGATGAAGGCGATCAGCATGCCGCCCCAGCCCGACGTGGCCAGTCCGAGGTTCCAGCCGGAGAAGTCGCCGGAGATGACCGCGGCGATGCCGAGCCCCCAGAGTCCCCAGACGCCCGCCGACCGCTTGAGCGTGCGCTTCTCGAAGTAGCCATCCTCCGCCCTCGTGTACGTCACCCCGGAAACGCTGGTGTTGCCGTGATCTGTCATTCGTTTTCTCTCCCATGGGTCGAACGAGTTGTTCGCGCGCTCCATTGCGCGCGAGGTGGATCAGAGTGCTCCGAGCGTACTGGCCTATTGGTACCCCGTGTCTACCTTTGGGTGTAAATATCTTGTTACGACTTCTCTTACGACTGCCCACCGCGCGGCGAAGGAGCGTGGTGTAATGGTCGGCAGGACTCTCACCGACCGAGGAGAACGCGCATGACAAAACGCTCCGGAATGCTCACCACCAACGAGCTCAACGGACTCATCGACCGGCAGGAGATCGACACGGTGATCGTGGCGTTCACCGATATGCAGGGTCGTCTCGTCGGCAAACGCACCTCCGCCAGGCTCTTCAAGGAGGAGGTCAGCCAGCACGGTGCCGAGTGCTGCAACTACCTCCTCGCCGTCGACGTAGAGATGAACACCGTCGACGGGTACCGCATCTCCTCGTGGGAGAAGGGGTACGGCGACATGGCCATGATCCCCGACCTGTCGACGCTTCGGCTGGTGCCCTGGTTGCCGGGCGCCGCCCTCGTGATGGCCGACCTCACCTGGCTCGACGAGACCCCGGTCGCCCCGGCGCCGCGGGAGATCCTCAAGCGCCAGATGGCGCGCCTGGCCGAGAAGGGGCTCGTGCCGTACGTGGGCACCGAGCTCGAGTTCATCGTCTTCGACAACAGCTACCGCGACGCATGGGCGAAGGGCTACCGGGACCTCACGCCGGCAAGCGACTACAACATCGACTACGCCCTGCTCGCCTCGACGCGCATGGAGCCCCTGTTGCGCGACATCCGCGTCTCGATGGAGGGCGCCGGGATGTACTGCGAGGGGGTGAAGGGCGAGTGCAACTTCGGCCAGCAGGAGATCGCCTTCCGCTACGAGGACGCCCTCACGACCTGCGACAACCACTCGATCTACAAGAACGGGTCGAAGGAGATCGCGGACAAGCACGGCAAGGCGATCACCTTCATGGCCAAGTTCAACGAGCGCGAGGGCAACAGCTGCCACATCCACATCTCGTTCCGCGGCGCGGACGGCGACCCGGTGTTCGCCGACAAGGACGACGAGCTCGGGATGTCGAAGATGTTCCGCCACTTCCTGGCCGGGCAACTGAAGACGATGCGGGAACTCACCCTCTTCTTCGCCCCCAACATCAACTCGTACAAGCGCTACGTCGACGGCAGCTTCGCGCCGACCGCCGTGGCCTGGGGCCTCGACAACCGCACCTGCAGCCTGCGCGTCGTGGGGCACGGCCTCGGACTGCGCGTGGAGAACCGGGTGCCCGGCGGCGACGTCAACCAGTACCTCGCGGTCTCGGCCCTCATCGCCGGCGGACTGTACGGCATCGAGAACGAGCTCGAGCTCGAGCCGATGTTCGAGGGCAACGCGTACGGCAGCGACGCTCCCCGGGTGCCCGCGACGCTGCGCGAGGCGGCCGAGCTGTTCGGCCGGTCCGAGATCGCGCGGGCCGCCTTCGGCGACGACGTCGTCGAGCACTACCTCAACAACGCGCGCATCGAGGTCGCGGCCTACGACGCCGCGGTCACCGACTGGGAGAGGGTGCGCGGCTTTGAGCGGTTCTGACCCTGTGGTGATCGGCCTCACCACCTACCTCGAGCAGGCGCAGACCGGCGTCTGGGACGTGCCGGCGGCCTTCCTGCCCCGGGTGTACTTCGACTCGGTCACCCGTGCCGGCGGCATCGCGGTGCTGCTGCCACCGCAACCGGTGTCCAGGGAGATTGCCAACCGTGTGCTCGACTCCCTCGACGGCCTCATCGTGACGGGCGGCAAGGACGTCGACCCCAGGCGCTACGGCCAGGATCCCCATGAGGCGACCGACGAGCCGCGCACCGACCGCGACGCCTGGGAGGACGCGCTGCTCACCGCGGCAATCGAGCGCGGACTGCCCTTTCTCGGCATCTGCCGCGGCGCGCAGATGCTCAACGTCGCCCTCGGCGGCAGCCTGCACCAGCACCTGCCCGAGGTGATCGGCAATTCGAGGTACCAGCTCGGGGGCGGCACCTTCAACCGGGTGCCGATCGAGGCGGAGCCGGGCAGCGCGGTGGCGACCCTCATCGGGGCCGAGCCCCTGCACGTGGAGGTCTACCACCACCAGGCCATCGACCGGGTCGCGGACGGCCTGGTCGTCACCGCGCGAAGCGACGACGGCATCGTGCAGGCCGTCGAGGTGACCGGGATGCCGTTCGGCGTGGCCGTGCAGTGGCATCCGGAGCAGAACCAGGACGACCTGAGACTCTTCGCCGGGCTCGTGGATGCGGCACGAGAGGCAAAGAAGTGACCGTCACGACCATCATCAACCCGGCGAACGAGCGCATGCTGCAGACGGTCGAGCACTCGACGCGGGAGCGCGTGGACGAGGCGATCGCGGACGCCGTCGCCGCCCAGCGACTCTGGGCGGCGCTCGCCCCGACCGATCGGGCCGCAGCGCTGCGCCGCTTCGCGGCCGCGGTCGGCAACGACATCGAGACGCTCGCCGGTCTCGAGGTCTCGAACTCCGGACATCCGATCTCCCAGGCGCGCTGGGAGGCCGGCCACGTGCGCGACGTGCTCGACTACTACGCCGCGGCGCCGGAGCGGATGATCGGCAAGACCATCCCGGTGGCCGGTGGCATCGACGTGACCTTCCTCGAACCCCTCGGCGTCGTCGGCGTGATCGTGCCGTGGAACTTCCCGATGACCATCGCGAGTTGGGGCTTCGCGCCCGCGCTCGCCGCCGGAAACGCGGTCGTGCTGAAGCCCGCCGAGTGGACCCCGCTCACCGCCATCCGGCTCGGCGAACTCGCGGTCGAGGCCGGGCTCCCACCCGCGCTCTTCCAGGTTCTGCCGGGGCGCGGCGATGTTGTTGGCGACCGGTTCGTGACCCACCCTGACGTGCGCAAGGTCGTGTTCACCGGGTCGACCGCCGTCGGAAAGCGGGTGATGGCCGGTTGCGCCGACCAGGTCAAGGCCGTGACGCTCGAGCTCGGCGGCAAGTCGGCGAACGTGGTGTTCGCGGATTCCGACCTCGAGAGGGCTGCGGCCACCGCGCCGTACGCCGTGTTCGAGAACGCCGGCCAGGACTGCTGCGCCCGCAGCCGCATCCTCGTGGAGCGCAGCGTGCTCGATCGCTTCCTCGAGCTGCTCGAACCGGCGGTGAAGGGCGTGCGGGTCGGTTCGCCCACCGATGAGGCGACCGAGATGGGGCCGCTCGTCTCCGCCGCGCACCGGGAGAAGGTGCGGTCGTACGTGACCGACGAGTCCCGCGTCGCCTTCCGCGGGAGCGCGCCGGAGGGTGCAGGATTCTGGTTCCCGCCCACCGTGCTGCTGCCGGGATCCCGCACCGACCGGGCCGTGACCGAAGAGATCTTCGGACCCGTCGTGACCGTGCTGCCCTTCGACGGCGAGGCCGACGCGATCGCCCTCGCCAACGCGAGCGAGTACGGACTCTCCGGCTCGATCTGGACCCGTGACGTGGGCCGCGCCCTCCGCGTCTCCCGCGGCATCGAGAGCGGCAACCTCTCGGTCAACTCGCACTCCTCGGTGCGCTACTCGACCCCGTTCGGCGGTTTCAAGCAGAGCGGCCTCGGGCGCGAGCTCGGGCCGGATGCCGCGGCGGCGTTCACCGAGACCAAGAACGTCTTCATCAGCACCGACTAGGAGAAATCGCCATGGCAGTACCGAAGATCGACCTCACCCAGCGGCTCGCGGGCAAGGTCGCCGTCGTCACCGGCGGCGCGAGCGGCATTGGCCTCGCGACTGCGCGCCGATTCGCGGCCGAGGGCGCGACGGTCGTGATCGGCGACTTCAACCCGGAGACGGGGGCCGCCGCGGCGGGCGAGGTGGACGGCCTCTTCGTGCAGGTGGATGTGACGGACGAGCAGCAGGTCGACCGCCTGTTCGCGATCGCCAACGAGACCTACGGCTCGGTCGACATCGCCTTCAACAATGCCGGCATCTCGCCGCCCGACGACGACTCGATCGAGACCACCGAGCTCCCGGCCTGGCAGCGCGTGCAGGACGTCAACCTCAAGTCGGTCTACCTGTGCTGCCGGGCGGCGCTGCGCTACATGGTGGTGCAGCAGTCCGGCTCCATCATCAACACGGCGTCCTTCGTCGCCGTGCTCGGTTCGGCGACAAGCCAGATCTCCTACACCGCCTCGAAGGGCGGCGTGCTCGCGATGAGCCGTGAGCTGGGCGTGCAGTTCGCCCGGCAGGGCATCCGGGTGAACGCGCTCTGCCCCGGCCCGGTGAACACTCCGCTGCTGCAGGAGCTCTTCGCGAAGGACGAGGAGCGCGCCCAGCGTCGCCTCGTGCACATTCCGAAGGGCCGCTTCGCCGAGCCGGAGGAGCTCGCGGCGGCCGTCGCCTTCCTCGCGAGCGACGACTCGTCGTTCATCACCGGCTCGACCTTCCTGGTCGACGGCGGCATCAGCGCCGCCTACGTCACGCCACTGTGATGGCTGTTGCCGTGACCGACCCGGGGGAGGATGCCGGCCGCTTGGGCGTGGCGGGGGATGCGCTGTTCCGGCCTGTCAGGGCCGGCAACGCGTTCGAGGAGACAGTCTCGCGGCTGCTGCAGACGATCCGGCTCGGTATCGTCGCGCCCGGCGAGGCCCTCCCGGCCGAGCGGGACCTCGCCTCGCGGTTCTCCGTGAGCCGGGACACCGTGCGCGACGCGATCCGTTCGCTCGCCGACGCCGGCTACCTGGTCTCCCGCCGCGGCCGGTACGGTGGCACCTTCGTGGTCGACGAGCTGCCGGCGAGGAGTGCCGGTGTCGCGATCGAGGGACTCGCGCCTTCTGCGCCGCCGACCGTCGAGCAGATCGACGACATCCTGGGCCTGCGCGAGATCCTCGAGGTGGGGGCGGCCCGGGCGGCCGCGGCCCGCTCGCTCTCGGCCGAGGAGCGGGAGGCCCTGTGGACACGGCTCGGCGAGACGGCGGAGGCGTCCATTGTCGACTACCGTCGGCTCGACTCCCGGCTGCACCTCACGATCGGCGAGCTCGCCGGCGCGCCGTCGCTCGTGCCGCTCATCGCCGACAACCGGATGCGGGTGAACGAACTGCTCGAGAACATCCCGCTGCTGCAGCCCAACATCGAGCACTCGAACCAACAGCACGAGGCGATCGTGATCGCGATCCTCACCGGCGACGGCGCGCGCGCGGCCTCGGCGATGCAGGAGCATCTCGAGGGATCGGCCGCCCTGCTGCGGGGCTTTCTCGTCTAGGAGAGGTGGGCTGCCGCCGCGCGAGCGACCGCGTCGGCGATCGCCTCGAGCGCCGGGGAGTCTAGCGACCACTGCTGCCAGTAGAGCGGCACGTCGACGGGAGTCTCGGCATCGAGCAGCAGGAGGCGCCCATCTTCCAGGAGGTCCGTGCTCTGGGCGTCGGGCAGCATCGCCCAGCCGAGCCCGAGAGTCGTGGCCGTGACGAATTCTGTCGACGCCGGGATGAAGTGCCTGGGCGGGGCGAGGACGTTGCCGCTGCGCGCGAGCAGGTAGCGGTCCTGCAGGCTGTCCGCGCGATCGAAGACCAGCATCGGGGCGACCGCGAGGGAATCGACTGTCGGTCCCTGGGGCATCCACCGAGCGGCGAATCCGGGACTGGCCACCGCGCGATAGCGCATCGATCCCAGGCGGGAAACGGTGCAGCCCTGCACGGGATCCGGCTCGGAGGTCACCGCGGCCATCACCGTCCCCGCGCGCAGCAGCGCGGCGGAGTGGTCCTGGTCGGCCAGGTAGAGGTCGAATGAGACACCGGCCAGCTCCGCGAGGGCGGGGAGCAGCCAGGTGGCGAGGGAGTCCGCGTTGATCGCCAGGGGAACGCTCGTGAAGGCCATCTCGGCCGGGTTCAGCGCCGCGACCGTGTCGTGCTCGAGCAGTTGCACCTGTCGTGCGAGCTTCATGACCACGAGGCCCGAGTCGGTGAGGCTCGCGGGTTTCGATCGCTGCACCAGCACCCGACCCACCTGCTGTTCGAGCGACTTGATGCGCTGGCTCACCGCGGACGGGGTCACGCGCATGGCGCGGGCGGCCGATTCGAAGCTCCCGGTGTCGATGACGGCGGTGAGCGTCCTGAGCTGGTCGAGGTGGAGATCCATATGAAGCAATGCTAATGAATCATAAGAAAGTTTAGTTGGATTAGTCGGCTTGGCCTTCGTAGGGTTCGAGGATGCCCTTCCTCCCCGTGCTGGCCGGGTTCGCCTCCGGCGGCTCCCTCATCGTCGTGATCGGCGCACAAAATGCCTTCGTGCTGAGGATCGGTCTGCGCCGGCAACACGTGCTGCCCGTCGTGGCGATCTGCGCGCTCTCCGACGCCGTGCTCATCTTCGCGGGAGTCGCGGGGGTCGGCGCCCTCGTGCGCGCGGCACCCGTCGCCCTCGAGATCGCGCGGTGGGCCGGCGCCGCCTTCCTCTTCGGCTATGCGTCGATCGCGGCCAAGCGGGCATTCGGGCGAAGCGCGCTGGAGGCGGCCGTGGCAACCGAGATGTCGCGTGCGGTCGCGGCGCTCGGCTGCCTCGCGCTGACCTGGCTCAATCCGCACGTGTACCTGGACACCGTCGTGCTGCTCGGCTCGCTGGCCGCCACTCACGGTGACGGCGGGCGCTGGTTGTTCGGTGTGGGGGCCGCGGCAGCCAGTGCCGCCTGGTTCTCGGCGCTCGGCTTCGGCGCCCGGTTTCTCGCCCCGCTGTTCGCGAGGCCCGTGGCGTGGCGGGTGCTCGACGGCGCCATCGCCGTTCTCATGCTGACGCTCGGCGTGAGCCTGCTCGTCAACCGGTGACCCGTTGTGGCTAGGCCGTGGGCGGGGTCTTCGCGCGGCGCGGCACCCGCGGTGTCCTGGTAGCGGGGGTCGCGGGCGGCAGGACCTCGGTCGCATCGTTCGTGGACGCGGCCGGCGTCGCTGCCGTCGGCTTCGTCGCGGTCGGCGTCCCGGTCGGCTTCGACGCGGCCGGTGTCGCGGCAGGAGGGGAGGTCACGATCGGCTTGGTCGCCGGCTTGGCCGCGGCCGTCGTCGCGGGCTTGGTCGCGGAGGCCGCCGGCATGACCCTGGTGGCCGTCGCGGTCTGCGCAGCCTCGGGCGCGGTACTCGCGGGGGGAGTGGCGGCATCCGGGGTCTTCGGTGCCGGGGTCTTCGAGGCCGGCGCCTTCGCCTCGGGCTCAGGCGTGACCGTTGCCGGTACGACCGTTGCCGGTGCGGTGGCGGCGGGCGTGCCGGACGCCGGGGTCTCGCCCCAAGGCCCGACCGATGGCCCGGCAGACGGATCGGCCGGCGGGGTCGTCGCCACCGGCTTCGCGGGCTTCGGCGGCTCGTGCCGGGCCACGTAGAGCTGGGCGGCGTGAGTGGCCACGAGCAGGAAGCGAACGAGGAGGAAGATCAGCCCGATTGCCACGGAGAAGAAGAGCAGCATGAAGAACGCCCACACCGCCACGCCGAGCAGCCCCGCGAAGCCAAAGCCCATGTCCTGGATGTTGGGGATTAAGGGGTTGTGCATGCCTACTCCTCTAGCTCGTGAGCATCACGAGACTGTTCGATTACGGTGCCGACGGCGATCGCGACGGTCGCCGCCCAGCTGATCCACATGAGGATGAGCCGCCAGTCGCGGGGGCCGCGCCTCGTGGTCTGGACAGTGCTCCAGCCTCCGAGAATCGCGCTGATCAGGGTGCCGCTGAAAATGAACTTGCGCATGACCGCCTCCCCGCTGTGGTGAGTTCAACGCTACCCCGTCACCGGGAATGCGCACACCCGGGCATAAAAGCGCACACCCGGGCATAGAGGTGACTGCCGAGCAGCGGCGAGCCGGTCGAAGGGGTGCGATGCGAACAGCCATCCTGGGCGCGGCTCTCGTGGTTGTGGGCCTGGTCGCGGTGGCCGTGGGAATTCTCCCCGTGCCGGTCGCCCTGGTGATCGCCGACCGGGTCTGGCCGATCCTGCTCTTCGTGATCGTGATCACCGTCGTCACCGAGCTCGCGGCGGCCGCCGGGCTCTTTCGCGCTTTCGGCCCGTCACCGCCGCAGCGCGATCGGCGGCCCGTGTTCCGGTGGCCCGTCCCTCACTGGTCCGTGTTCCGGTGGCCCGTCTCTCGGTGGTGTGTTTCTTTGTGGTGTGGTCGGTACTGGTGGTCGTCCTCCGCGGCGGGGTCGCTGTTGGGTGTCGATTGTCGGGGGTGGGATGAACCAGGGGACGTTGTTGATGACGTGGATTTGCCAGCCGTCCCGGTGGATGCTGTGGTGGTGGGCGGAGCAGAGCAGGATTCCGTTGGCCAGGTTTGTTTCCTGGGTGTGGGACCACCATCGGATGTGGTG
>NZ_DATCQQ010000090.1:0-16026 GCF_036569425.1 Lacisediminihabitans sp. | reverse complement strand
GGGCTGGCTGGGCGACGTCATGTCGCCGAGCCTAGGCAGCCGCGCACGGGAAACCCCTGTGAGCGTCGATGGAGTCGCATCGGAGAATCCGCGGCCCGGCCCGCTCGTCCGGTAGAGTTGGGCACGCGAAGGGGAGTATTCCACCTGCGCTGCAGTCGTCAAGACGGTCACCAGTGAAGCTGGCCCGGTTGCAGCGGTGCCGTTCACGGCACGGAAGAGACTTTCGGGAATCAGGCGACCCATGCCGACCCCGACGAAAGGCCCCCGCCATGCACCCCGAACTCCCGCTCGCGTTCGAAGCGACATCCCTCGTGGTGATCATCGCCATCATCATCGCCGACCTCGTGCACGCGTACCTGCGGCCGCACGTGCCATCCACGAAAGAGTCGAGCCTCTGGGTGGCGCTCTACGTGGTGCTCGCCCTCATCTTCGCGGTGCTCATGCTCGTCTTCGCCGACGCCGAACACGCAAGCCAGTTCCTGGCCGGGTGGCTCACCGAGTACAGCTTGAGCGTGGACAACCTCTTCGTCTTCGTGATCATCATGGCGCGATTCTCGGTGCCGAGGCAGTTCCAGCAGGAGGTGCTGATGGTGGGCATCATCATCGCCCTCGTGCTGCGCGGCATCTTCATTGTGCTCGGGGCCCAGCTCATCGAGAACTTCAGCTGGATCTTCTACCTGTTCGGCGCGTTCCTGCTCTTCACGGCCTTCCAGCAGGCGTTCCAGGACAGTGAAGAAATGGATGAACGCGAGAGTGCCGTCATCCGCTTCCTGCGCAAGAGAATCCCCATCTCCAACGAATTCAACGGATCGAAGCTGCGCACGGTCGTCGACGGCAAGAAGATCTTCACCCCGATCATCGTCGTGTTTCTCGCCATCGGTACCACCGACCTGGTCTTCGCACTCGACTCGATCCCCGCCATCTTCGGCATCACCACGAGCCCGTTCATCGTCTTCACGGCCAACGTGTTCGCTCTGATGGGGCTGCGCCAGCTCTACTTCCTGCTCGGCGACCTCATCGACAAACTCGTGTACCTCAAGTACGGGATCGCGTTCATCCTCGCCTTCATCGGCGTGAAGCTCGTGTCTCACGCCCTGCACACCAACGAGCTGCCGTTCGTCAACGGCGGCAACGGCGTGGAGTGGGCCCCGGAGATCGACACGGTGACCTCGCTCATCGTGATCGTGCTGTCGATGGCGGTCGCGACCGTCGCGAGCGTCATGAAGATCCAGGCCGACAAGCGCCGCGAGGTGGGCACCCCTACCCATTGACGACCGGCCCGGCGGTCGGTGAACATGCCAATAGAGTGATGAGCAGACTTTTGCTGTGCGGGGGAGGGGTGGATGTCGATCGAAATTCGGCAGGAATTCGAGCTTGCCGGCGTGACGGCGCGCTTTCGATTCGCCGCCCACTCCGATCGCGGAGCCGTGCGGCGCGTGAACGAGGACAGCTACCTGAGCGCGGCTCCCGTCTTCGTGGTTGCGGACGGGATGGGCGGCCACGCCTTCGGTGACCGCGCGAGCCGGACCGCCATCGCTGCGTTCGCCGCCGCCTTCGGCGGGACAACGCCGACGCTCCCTGGCGCCGTGCTCGACACCATCCGGCGGGCGAACGACGACGTGCTCGCCCTGACCGACGACACGGATTCGCTCGGCGCCATCTCCGGCACGACGCTCACCGGTATCGCGTTCGTGGACGTGGGCGGCTCGGGCAACTACCACTGGATGGCCTTCAACGTGGGAGACTCCCGCATCTACAGTTGGGACGGCCGCACGCTCCACCAGGTGAGCGTTGACCATTCCGCGGTGCAGGAACTGGTGGATCTCGGCCAGATCACCCGCAGGGAGGCGGAGCGCCATCCGGAGCGCAATATCGTGACGAGGGCGCTCGGAGCCGACACCGAGGTGGACCCCGACGTGTGGCTGCTGCCCGCCCGCGCCCACCAGACCTTCCTGCTCTGCTCGGACGGGCTCACCAAGGAGCTCGGCGACGACGAGATCGCGCGCATCATCGTCTTTCACGACGCCGAGGAGCGCCGCGAATCGGACGGCCTGCCGGTGACCCTCGCCGAGCGGCTCGTGAACGCGGCCGTCGCGGCGGGCGGCTCGGACAATGTCACCGTGATCGTGGTGGAGTCGGAGCTGGTCGGTGCGAACGTGTCCGTGCCGGGTTCAAGCGAAGACACCCTCGACCGGGACGGCCTGCCGCGATTCCTCGAAGAGACCCGGCCGAGGGGATGACCGTGGGCACCATGCGAATTCGACAGGCGTCGGCCGGCGGCTGGCTGGCCGTCGTGCGCGGGACTCGGCTGGTGGCGATCGGCCGCGTGCCGGACGCGACCGCCGTCGACCTCGCCTGGGATCGCCTCGCCGAGTCGGACGGATTCCGGCTGCTGCTCGACCTGCTCACCCGTGACGGGCTCGCCGCGACGCCGCCGTTCGTGCTCGCGGAGTGGGAGGCGACCGGCGGGTGCCGCGTCGTCGTGCGCGGTTCGGTGAGCATCACGGTCACCGACGCCGGCGGCGATCAGGTCGTGAGCGGGGAGGGGGTGTCCACCTGGGTCGAGCGGGCCATCGACGGCGTTGTCGCCTTCGCCCTGGAGGTGCCGGACGCCGTGCCGGTGACGCCCGCCGGATCGCTGCCCTTCGAGGCGGGTAGCGCCTGGATCGCCGGGCTTTCGGTCTCACTGGCGCCGACGGCACCGCCAAAGCAGACATCGACCGGGCAGACCATGGTCGCACCCAGAGCGGCCGCGCAGACCATGGTCGCACCCAGAGCGGCCGCGCCGACCACCGCCGAAGTGGACATCGAGGCGACGGTCACCGAAGCGCCTGAGGCGCAGGAGGCGACGATCGTCGCTCTGCCCGACCGAGCGCCAGAGATCGGCACGGTCGCCGCGAGCGGGGCCGACGACGGGTACGACTACCTCTTCGGTGCCACCGTGTTCCGCGACGTCGCGGATGCCGCGGTGCGAGCGGACGAGCCGGAGGAATCGGAGGCCGCGCCAGTTGCCTCCCTCGCCGATGGCGACCACGACGGCCACACCGTGCTCACGGCGGACATCGCGGGGCTCCGCTCGAAGCGGCGCGGGAAGAACGCGCCGCCGCCGGCCCCGGCCCCGGCCCCGGTTCAGGCGTTCTCGCTGCTTCTCTCCACCGGCATTCGCGAGGCCCTCACCCAGCCGATCCTGGTCGGGCGGTCGCCGAGTGTCAGCAAGGTGTCCGGCGGCCTGATGCCGCGCCTGATCACGATGGACACCGCCGACCAGGACATCTCCCGTAACCACGCCCAGGTGGTGGTGGAGGGGGACACGGTGGTGGTGACCGACCTGCACTCCCGGAACGGCACGATGGTGCTGCTGCCGGGCAAGGAGCCGCAGAAGTTGCGCGCCGGAGAGCCGACCTCGATCATCGTCGGCACGGTCATCGACCTCGGCGGCGGAGTGACGCTCACGGTGGAAGAAGACTGATGCGCCGCGCCTCCTCCCAGCCGCCGGAACTGCCGGGCTACGCCTTCGTGAAGGTGCTCGGCTCCGGCGGGTTCAGCGACGTCTTCCTCTACGAACAGAAGCTGCCGAAGCGGCGGGTCGCGGTGAAGGTGCTGTTGACCGAAGACCTGACCGCGGCCACGCGCGCGTCGTTCGTGGCCGAGGCGAACCTGATGGCGCAGCTGTCGACCCATCCGTACATCGTCACCATCTACCAGGCCGACGTCGCCGCGGACGACCGGCCGTACTTCGTGATGGAGTACTGCTCGGGGCCGAGCCTCGCCGAGCGGTACAAGGAGGGCACCTTCGCCGTCGCCGACGCGCTGCGCACCGGCGTGCGGCTGTCCAGCGCGGTCGCGACGGCGCACTCGGCCGGCATCCTGCACCGCGACATCAAGCCGGCCAACGTGCTCACCAACGACTACGGCTGGCCGGCCCTCACCGACTTCGGCATCTCGTCCGCCGTCGACGACGAGCTGCTTCCGGTGCACACGGGCACCCTCGCCGACGCGCTGCACGACACCGCATCGGGCGGCACCGGGAGCCAGTCGATCGGCATGTCTGTGCCGTGGTCGCCGCCCGAGATGTTCGACGACGACCCGTCGCCCGACGTGAGGTCCGACGTGTTCTCGCTCGCGGCGACGATCTACACGATCCTGGCCGGCCAGACACCGTTCGAGGTGCGCGGCCGATCCAACGGAACCCTCGACCTCATCGGCCGCATCGAGCGGGGAGCCGTCACCCCGATGCCGCGGGACGACCTGCCTCGGTCCCTCGTCGCCGTGCTGCAGAAGGGAATGGCGTCGGATCGGAACGACCGGTTCGCGACCGCCGTGGACTTCGCCCGCGCACTGCAACGGGTGGAGCTCGAGCTGGGTTACGCGCCCACCACGATCGACGTGCCCAACCTCTTCATCGACGCCCCGTACCGGGAGGCCCAGGCGGATGACGCGGACGAGACGCGCGCACGCGGCGTCTCGACGATCGAGGCGCAGCCGGCGCCCGTGCCGTCCTCCAACGCCCAGCCCGCCACGACAGGGGCCGAGGAGACCCAGGCCGCCGAAACCCAGGTGCGGGGCGCCCAGCGGGTGGACGCCCAGCCCGCCCTCGCCGACCGCGTTACGGAGCAGACCGTGCTGCGGCAGCGCGTGGCGACGGCGGTCGCCGAGGCCCCGGCCGAACAGACCATCGAGGAACGCCCGCGGGCCTCCCGCCGCAACCGGATCGTCGTGTGGGCGGCGAGCGGTGCGGCGGTGCTCGTCGCCGTGGCGGTCACCCTCGGCCTGGTGCTCTCCGGCGGCGCGCCCGGCGGGGAGGCTCGGCCCACCGCGAAGCCCGGCGGCACCGGTTCGGCCGTCGTCGGGTCGGTACCCGCCCCCACCCTCGTCTCGGCCGCGCCGGACGGGTCGACCCTCGTGTTCACCGTGAAGAACGGAACGGCGAAGGCCGGTGACACCTTCCTCTGGCGCCGCAGCGATCGCGGTTCGAGCGAACCGACCCAACAGACCGCATCCGGCGCCCTCACGGTGAACGACTACACCACCCCCGCGACCGTGTGCATCGAGGTGCGCATCCAGCGCGACGGGCAGACCGGCGACCCCCTGGACGCGTGCTATCCCCAATGAAGCCCCTGAAGATCGAATTCTGCGGTGAATGGTACGAGGTCGAGCATCCGAGCGACTTCCACATCGGTCGGGAGTCCGACCTCGTCATCGACGACAACCCATACCTGCATCGCCGGTTCCTGCGCATCTACGAGGACTTCGGCATGTGGTGGCTCGCGAACGTGGGCAACCTTCTGTCGGCGACCGTCACGGATGCGACCGGCCAGGTGCAGGCCTGGCTCGCCCCCGGCGCGCGGCTACCCATCGTGTTCCCGCAGATGCAGGTGCTCTTTTCAGCCGGATCCACGACCTACGAGTTCACCGTCCACTCCGCCGAGGACTACTACAACACCTCCGCGGCGATGGCCGGATCCGGCGGTTCGACCACGATCGAGCCGATCCCGCTCACCAGCTCGCAGCGGCTGCTGATCGTGTCTCTCGCCGAGCACATTCTTCGGCAATCGTCCCCGGGGAGGGGCGAGATCCCCTCCTCCGCCGAGGCGGCCGGCCGCCTGCACTGGTCGATGACGACCTTCAACCGCAAGCTCGACAACGTGTGCGACAAGCTCGACAAGGTGGGCGTGCAGGGGCTGCGCGGCGGCAAGGGAAACCTCGCCACCAACCGCCGGCTGAGGCTCGTCGAATACGCCGTGGCCACCCGGCTGATCAGCCAGGACGACCTCTACCTGCTCGACAAGAACGACCGGGAAATCACGGCGGGTGCCGACGCGACCGATGGGTAGTTCTGCCCATGCCCCGCTTCATTTTGCGAAAGCTGCTCGTGTTAGGTTGTTCGCACGGTGGTGCCGCGTCGAGGGGTGAGGCGTGCCACCGCCATGGTTCGTCACAATCCCGGGGGTCCAGCGCATGCGGGCGGTGCTGAAGTGGATCCGAACGCGCAAGACCATCGCGTCTGCGCTCGTGATCGCCGTGATCGCCGGCGTACCCCTCACCATCGCGGCCCTGCATCCGGGATTCCCGGTCTCCGATGTCGAGCTCACCTCCCGCGACGTCTGGGTGACGAACGGGCAGCAGTTGCTGGGCGGGCGGCTCAACCGCCAGATCGATGAGCTGAACGGCTCGGTCGTTGCCTCGAGTGCCGACTTCACGGTGCTGCAGGACGGCGACACCCTCTTCATGTACGACCCGACGGCCGGCAAGATCGAATCGGTCAACCCGGCGTCCACCAAGGTGACGTCGGCGATCGACGTGCCCAAGGGCTCCGAGGTGTCCTACGGCGGCACGACCATCGCGATCACCTCGCCCAAGGGCGAGCTGTGGCTCGTCTCCGCGGTCGGCGACCTGCGATTCAACTACGTCTCGGCGCCTCCCGTGCTCAAGCTGGGAGCGGATGCCCACGCCGTGGTCACCCACGGGGGAGCGGTCATCGCGGTCTCGCCGTCGCGCAAGTCGATCTTCCGCATCCCGACCCTCGCCGATGCCCCGCAGGCGAAGCCGTTCCCCGCCGTCGGCGCCTTCCAGCTCTCCGCAGTCGGCGACAAGGCCGTGGTGTTCGACCAGTCCACGAACAGTCTCGTCACGGAGGACGGTCGCGCCCACAGGCTCCCCTCGAGGGGCCTGCGTCTGCAGCAGGTGGGTCTCGACTCCCCGTACGCCGTGGTGGCGACCGGGGACTCGCTGCTCAAGGTCGATCTCGGTTCAGGAGCCGTGGACGCCGTCTCGGCGGGCGTGAGCTCGCCGGCGACGAAGGCCGGCCAGGTGTCGGCGCCCGTCTTCCTGGACGGCTGCGCGCACGGGGCCTGGGCGGGTGCGCAGAAATACCTGCTGGCCTGCGACGGCAAGAAGGCCGAACGCCAGGACATCGACCAGCCGACCCAGGGCAATTCCCTCGAGTTCCGCGTCAACCGTTCGGTGATCGTGCTCAACGACCTCACGAGCGGCAACACCTGGGTCGTGAGCGAGAACATGCGGCTGGTGGAGAACTGGACGGATGTGACGCCTCCGGAGGAGAAGCACACCCAGGAGACGGGCGACAAGAAGTCGGCAACCCAGTCGTTCAAGGACACGCTCGCCCAGCGCACGGACACGAACCGGCCGCCGACCGCTGTCGACGACGCCTACGGCATCCGACCGGGGCGAACCACCATCCTCTCCCTGCTCGACAACGACTCGGATCCCGACGGTGACGTGCTTGTCATCTCGGCCTTCGACCGAATCGCGGACACCACCGGCCGCCTCGACCCGATCGACGGCAGCCGAGCGCTGCAGTTCACCCCGGCCCAGGGATTCGTCGGGTCGATCAGTTTCACCTACACCGTGGATGACGGCCGCGGCGGGACCGCACAGGCGTCGGTGACCGCGCGGGTGGTGCCCACCGGCAGCAACCAGCTGCCCATGGCGGTGCGTGAGGCGGGGGTGAGCGTCGAGGCGAACCAGACGGTGAGCTACAACGTGCTCGCCGACTGGAAAGACCCGGACGGCGACGACCTGTACCTGATCGGCGCCTCGCCGAAGTCCGGCGACCTCGTTCGATTCACCCCAGACGGCTTCATCACCTTCACCCACCAGACCTCCGAGCTCGGCAAGAAGGAGGTCTCCTTCCAGGTCAGCGACGGGCACGGTGCGCCGGTGACCGGCACGCTCACCGTCGACGTGCAGCCCACCGGGTCGCTCGACCCGATCGGCACGCCCGACTTCGCGACCACCTTCACCAACGAGTCCACGGTGATCGAGCCGCTCGCGAACGACCTCTCGCCCTCCGGCGCGCAGCTCGCCCTGATCGGCATGCAGGACGCGACCGGCGGGGCCGTCGCCTCGTTCAACACCGAGCGCGGCACCATCAACTTCAGTTCGGGCAAGCCGGGCATCTTCTACCTCAAGTACACCCTCGGCGCCGGCGACAAGACGAGTGTGGGGCTCGTGCGAGTGGACGTGCAGGAGAAGTCCTCCGACGACAAGCTGCCGCCCGTCGCGGTGAAGGACACGGCGTACCTGCGCGGCGACCAGCCGGCCACCGTCGCGGTGCTCGCGAACGACGTGAGCCCGAGCGGGCGCGTGCTGGCGGTGCAGTCCGTCGCCGTCGACCCGGCGGCGAAGGCCAAGGGCCTCGTCGTGGAGCTCCTGGGCAACAGCCAGGTGCGGGTCACCTCTCCGGCGGCGCTCACCGAGCAGGTCAACTTCAGCTACACGATCTCCGATGGCTTCGGCACGGCCACCGCCGGGGTCACCGTCGTGCCAGTGCCGCCCCTCACCAAGCATCAGCCCCCCGTCGCGGCGAACGACGTGGCGAAGGTGCGCGCGGGCGACATCGTGACCGTGGACGTGCTGAAGAACGACTTCCATCCGGATGACGCCCCGATGACGCTCGACACGAAGCTCGTGACGCCGCCGACGGCGGGCATCGCCTTCGTGGACAAGAACACGGTGCGCTACCAGGCGCCGACCGCCCCCGGCGAGTACCGGGTCGACTACCGGGTCGTCGACCCGTTCGGCGAGTCGGCCACCGCGAGCGTGACCTTTACCGTGACCCCCCTCGACGAGAAGAACAACCGCGACCCCATTCCGACACCGCTGGTCGGGCGGGTTCTCGCCGGCGGCAGCATCCGCGTGGATGTGCCCCTCGACGGCATCGACCCGGACGGCGACTCGGCCCAGCTGCTGAGCTTCCCGACCAACCCCACTCTCGGGGCAGTGACGACGGTCGGCACCAACTACTTCATCTACGAGTCCTCGAAGTCGTCCACCGGCACCGACGAGTTCAGCTACCAGGTCTACGACGCGTTCGGGGCGACGGGAAACGGCGAGGTGAAGATCGCGGTGATTCCCGCACCCGCGGAGCTCGCGCTGCCTTCCGCCGTGCCGGACAACCTCTCGATCCGCCCGGGCCGCCTCGCCCAGGCAGACCTGCTCGCCAACGACTCCGACCCGCAGGGCGCCACGATCAAGGTGTCGAAGAAGCTCGTCGACGTGCCGAAGGGCATCGATGCGAAGGTCGTCGACGGCCGCTACCTCGTGGTGAAGGCGCCGCAGGAGGAGCAGTCGTTCTCCCTGCGCTACCAGCTCACCAACGACCGCGGCGGATCGGTGATGAGCTACGTGCTGGTGAAGGTGACGAAGGACGCGCCCATCCTGCCACCCGTCGCCGGCGACTATGCGATCAAGACGAAGGACATCGCCGGCAAGAAGTCGGTGAAAATCGGCCTGTTCCCCACCTACGCATACAACCCCTCCGGCGAGACGAACGATCTCACGGTGACCTTCGAGGGGCCGAACGCCGACGCGGCCGACAACCTCACCAGCCCGGGCCGGGTGGAGGTGACCCCGGGCAAGCAACGAATGGCGATCGCCTACCGGGTGACGAACGCGCAGGACAAGCTCAGCGCGATGGGCTTCATCCTCGTTCCGGCTGCGGTCTCCGACAGCTTCGCCGACCCCCCAGTGATCGACCCGAACCTGCCGGTGCAGTACGTCTCGATGAACGAGACGAGGAGCTGGGACCTGGGGGACATCGTGAAGGTGCCGTCCGGTCGGGACGCCTGGATCACCGACGAGAAGACCGTGAGCGCCCTGCAGTCCAACGGCGACCGGGTCTACGTGGACAAGGACACGCTCAAGTTCACCCCGGCGAAGGACTACCGGGGGCCGGCATCCATCAACTTCACGGTGACGGATGGCGCGTCCCTCAACGACCCGAAGGGCAACAAGGCCAACCTGCGCCTCAACATCGTGGTGGGGGACCCGCAGTTCAGGGACACCCCGCCCGAGTTCACCACGCCGGAGACCCAGGTGGAGGTGGGCGAGTCGACCACGATCGACCTGCGCGCCTCGACCGCGCAGCCGAACCCGCAAATCCTCAGCGAGGTTACCTATTCGAACATCACGGGCGGTAGCTCCAGGATCGTGCCGAGCCTCAACGGCTCCCAGCTCACCATCACCACTCCGCGGAACACGCCCAAGGGCACGATCGGCACCCTCGGCGTGACGCTCCGGTGGGACAAGTTCACCGTGCACGGCACCATCAGGGTGACCGTCGTGGGCTCCACCAGGCCGCTCGCGGTCGCGGTCGACGACAGGCTCGAGGCGAAACGCGGAGATCCGGCGATGGTCGTGCATCCGCTCGCCAACGACTCGAACCCGTTCCAGACCACCGGCGAGGCGCTCACCGTCGTGGACGCGAAGGTGCAGAACACCGGCCAGCCGGCCACGATCTCGTTCACCAAAGACTCGGTGAAGATTGCCCCGAGCCCCGCGCTCAAGAGCGGGGATGTGGTGGTGGTCTACACCGTCGAGGACAGCACCCAGGACAACGACCGCCGCGTCAACGGCACCATCACGCTCACCGTGAGCGATGTGCCGGACCAGGTGGCGAAGCCCACCCGCACGTCCGCGATCGGCGGGGACGGCAACGCGACCTGGCGGTTCATCGCCCCGGCGACGAACGGCAAACCGATCACGTCCTACGACGTGAAGACGACCCCCGGGGGCGCGACCGCGAACTGCACTGCGGGTGCCGACTGCACCATCTCCGGCCTCCAGAACGGTACGCCGTACACCTTCTCCGCCCGTGCCATCAACGCTCGAGGAGCGGGGCAGTGGTCCGTCGAGAGCGACCCGGTGACCCCATACGGCACGCCGGGCACGCCCTCGGTGACGGCCTCGGTCACGAGCCCCTGGGCGCCGACCGGAAGCATCCGGGCCACGTGGGTGGCTGTGAACAGCGGAGGTGGCTCGACCAACTACACGTGGCGAGCGAGCAACGGAGCGACGGGCACCACCACGGGCACGAGCTCCTCGCCGGTATCTGGCCTGCCCGCCGGCAACTACAGCTTCACGGTGTCCGCGCAAAACACCGGCGGCAAGACGGGCGCGACCGGCACTTCGAACACGGTTCAGATCCAGAATCAGACCGTCCCAGGAACGCTTGCAGTGACGGCGACTGTCACCGATGGCGCGGCTCCGGGGACCATTCGATGGGATTGGTCCGGTGCCGGCTCCGGCGCCGCGATCACTGACAACATGGACTACCACTACTCCCTTGACGGCGGCGGATGGGTGGCGACGGGCGCCAACAGCATTGCGATCGGCAATCTCGGGGCAGGCACGCACACACTCCGCGTCTATGCGAAGAACAACGCAGGCCAGGGCGGTACAGGCTCGGATTCCGGTTCGATCTCCGCGGCCCGCTCGGTGACCCTCGGCAAGGGAGCCTTCCGCACCTGCTCAAGCGGGGGCACGTGTTGGATCTATGAGGTGTCGCTGCAAAACTTCTCCAACAACAGTCACAACATCACCCTGTACTGCAATGGCGGCGTGCTCGACACCGACACGTTCACTGGTAACGGCTACACCAGCACCAGCTACTGCGGGTACCGGGGAACGTACGTGACCGTTGATGGCGTCGACAGTCCCACAGTGAATTTCGGACCGTGACCAGCTAGATGAAAGGGAGCACGTGCCAGTAACCCAGGAGCAGTCGGCGTGGTTCGCCGACGCCTTCCAGAAACTCATCTCCAACGTCGACAAGGCGATCATGGGCAAGGACCACGTGATCCGCCTCGTGCTCACCGCGCTCATCTCCGACGGCCACGTGCTGCTCGAGGACTTTCCGGGCACCGGCAAGACCGTGCTCGCGAAGGCGCTCGCCAACACGCTCGACGGCTCGACCTCGCGCATCCAGTTCACGCCGGACCTGCTGCCGTCGGATGTCACCGGCGTGCAGATCTACGACCAGGGCAAGGGCAAGTTCGAGTTTCATCCAGGGCCGATCTTCGCGTCGATCGTGCTCGCCGACGAGATCAACCGGGCAAGCCCGAAGACCCAGAGCGCGTTGCTCGAGGTGATGGAGGAGGGCATCGTCACGATCGACGGCGAGGGCCACCCGGTCGGGGCGCCCTTCATGGTGATCGCCACCCAGAACCCGGTGGAGCAGGCCGGCACGTACAAGCTTCCCGAGGCGCAGCTCGACCGGTTCCTGATCAAGACCTCGCTCGGCTACCCGGACACCAAGACCGCGGTTGCCCTGCTCATGGACGTCACGACGCGGGCGCGGGCATCCCTCGTCTCGCCCATCATCAAGCCGGACTCGATCGTGGTGATGGCCGCGCTCGCCTCCGAGGTGTTCGTCGACGAGTCGGTGATGCAGTACCTGAGCGACATCGTGGATGCCACGCGCACGCACCGGGACGTGGCGCTCGGAGTGAGCATGCGCGGCGCGATGGCGCTCGCCCGCGCCATCAAGACCTGGGCGATCGCGCAGGGACGCACGTACGCCACCCCTGACGACGTGCGCGACCTCGCCGTTCCGGTGCTCGCCCACCGGGTGATCATCGACCCGGAGTCGGAGTTCGCCGGGGTGAAGGCCGAGGACATCATCACGCGCATCCTCGTGGACATCGCGCCGCCGAGCTACCGCGCGGCCTGATCGCAGCGGCATGACGACGACACCGACCCCGAGGCAGAGCCGGGTAGTGAAGACGCGCCGTGTGCGCGACTTCTTCGCCGCGCTCGCCGAACGGTCGCGCCCGGCGCGTGCCGCCGTCGCGCGTGCCGTTCGCCCGGTTCTCGCGACGGTGACCGGCTCCGGCTGGGTGGTGCTCGTGGTCGCCGCCGTCTCCATCGTGCTGAGTCTCGTGTTCGGCTGGCAGGAGTTCAGCTACCTCGGCGCCGTGCTGCTCGCCGCCCTGGTGATCGGCACGCTCTTCCTGTTCGGCCGGTCGTCGTACGGCGTGTTCATCGAACTCAACCCCCGCCGGGTGGTGGTGGGCGACCGCGCGATGGGGCGGATGCTCGTGACCAACACCGGCACCCGGGCGCTCACCCCCACGCGCATGGAGCTGCCGGTGGGCCGCGGCCTCGCCGAGTTCCAGCTGCCGTCGATGAAGCCGAAGGAGGATCACGAGGAGCTCTTCGCCGTGCCGACCAACCGCCGGGCCGTGATCGTGGCCGGGCCGGCGGAATCGGTGCGGGGCGACCAGCTCGGCCTGCTGCGCCGAGCGGTTCGCTGGACCGACCAGGTCGACCTGTTCGTGCATCCGCTCACCGTGCGCCTCGTGCCGTCGGCAGCGGGCCTCGTGAAGGATCTCGAGGGCCAGGTCTCGAAGAAGATCACGTCCAGCGACATCGCCTTCCACGCCCTGCGACCGTATGTGCCTGGCGACGACCGCCGCTACGTACACTGGCGCACCTCGGCGCGCGTCGGCCAGCTCATGGTGCGGCAGTTCGAGGAGACCCGCCGCTCCCAGCTCACGATGATCCTCGCCACCCGCTCGGACCTCTACGCGTCAGACGAGGAGTTCGAGCTCGCGATCTCGGCCACCGCCTCGATCGCCGCGCAGGTGATCCTCGACGGAACGCAGATGAACGTCGTGAGCGACTCCGGTACCTGGCGCACCCAGAGCGTCACCTCCATGATGGATGCCTCCTGCCGCATCGAACCGGTCGGCCGGGTGTTTCCGAGCGTGCGGGAATTCGCCCGCGAACGCACAAAGCGGCTGCCGGCCCCGAGCGTCGTGATGACGATCGGCGGGTCGAACATGTCCACGGCCGAGTACCGCAGCGTCGAGTCGCTGTTCGGCCAGGACACCAACCAGGTCGCCTTCCACGTCAACCTCGGCGCCGAGCCGAAGATCTCGTCCGTGGCCGGGCTCACCCTCGTCACGGTCGGCGCGCTGCGTGACCTCTCCCAGCTCGTTCGGAGGATCACCGAATGAGCGCCGAGCCCACGACGACACGCCCCGACGGGCTCCGGCGGGTGAGCGGGCGCACCTGGGTCGACGTCGCCGTGCTCCTCACCCTCGCGATGCTCGGAATCATCGGCTTCGAGCCGTCGTTCGGCGGCTACAGCTTCCTGCTCGCGGGCATCGGCGGTCTGGCCGTGGGCGCGGCCACCGGGATCCTCACGTCGGTGTTCCGGCTCAACGCCGTCGCCACGGCGCTCGTCGCGGTGCTCGGCTACTTCCTGTTCGGCACCGCGCTCGCCGTGCAGTCGCAGGCAGTGTTGCTCGTGCTGCCGACCCTGCAGTCCCTCGCGAGCCTCGCCGTCGGGTCGGTGTACGGTTGGGCCGACATCGTCACCCTTCGCACCCCGGTCGGCGCACCGCAGTACATCGCCGTGGTGCCCTATGTCGCCACCTGGATTGTGGCCCTCGTCGCGACGACCCTCGCGACGCGGTGGCTCACGACCCGTTCGCGCACGGCGTGGCGGTTCGGCATCGCCCTCACCGGGCCGATCGCGATCTACCTCGCCGGCATCCTCATCGGCACGGACGAGCCGTACCAGGCCGGCGTCCGCGGGGCGGCGTTCGCCGTGATCGCCCTCGTCTGGCTCGGCTGGCGTCGACCGAACGGGGCCGTCGTGGCGCCGGCCGGGGCGCGACGACTGCGCAACCGCAAGCTGGCCGGCACGGCAGTGCTCGTGGCCGGAGCCCTCATCGTCGGCGGGGGAGCCGGCCTCGTGCTGGCGCCGGCGAACGACGAACGCTTCGTGCTGCGGGATGAGATCACACCGCCGTTCGACCCGCTGCAGTACCCGAGCCCGCTCTCCGGGTTCCGGCACTACACGAAGGCGGCGGAGAAGCAGGACCTGTTTACGGTGAGCGGCCTGAAGAAGGGCGACACCATCCGGCTCGCCACGCTCGACTCCTTCACCGGCAAACTGTGGACGGTGACCGGCCCCGAATCGAATACGAACGGCTCCGGCTCATTCAGCCTCGTCGGTCGTACGCTGCCGAAGCAGACGTTCATCACCCCGGACACCCGTCGCAACGTGACCTTCACGATCGAGAAATATCGGGATGTGTGGCTGCCGAGCGTGGGCTACCCCACCTCGCTCGACTTCACGGGCGGAGCAGCCAAGGGCAGCGGCGACAGCCTGCGCTACAACGACGTGACCGGATCGGCGGTGCTCACGACCGGGCTCAAGACCGGCGACAGCTACGTGATGAACGCGACCCTGCAGAGGGTGCTCTCCACTGCCGACCTCGCCAAGGCGACGATCGCGAGCGTCGAACTGCCGCCCGTGACCGCGAGTCCGGACGTCGTGACGTCCAAGGCGCAGGACTTCGCCGGCAAGGCGACCACACCCGCCGCGCAGCTCGAGGCGATCCGCCGCAAGCTCGTGGACACCGGCTACCTCAGCCACGGCCGGGCATCCGACACCGTCGCCTCCCGCGCCGGGCATGGCGCCGACCGGGTGAGCGACCTGCTGCAGCGCAGCCAGATGGTGGGCGACCAGGAGCAGTACGCCTCCGCATTCGCGCTCATGGCGAGGAGCCTCGGCTTCCCGGCGCGGGTCGTGATGGGCTTCGCCCCGAAGATCGCGGACGGGCAGAAGTCGGTGACCGTGACGGGCAACGACGTCACCGCGTGGGTGGAGGTGGCGTTCACCGGCGTGGGCTGGGTGGCCTACAACGCCACGCCCAAGGAGACCGACATCCCGCAGGACCAGACGCCGCAGCCGCAGAGCGAGCCGCAGCCGCAGGTGCGGCAGCCCCCGCGTTCGGAGAAGCACGACGACCAGCTGCTCACCCCGGTGAAGATCGACGACTCGAAGTCGAAGGACAAGAACGCCCCGTTCATCCTGCCCGCCTGGGCGGTGGCGATCGGCCTCAGCCTGCTCATCCCGGCCGCCGTGATCTTCGGTCCGGTGCTCGTGATTGCCGGGATCAAGACCCGCCGCCGCCGTCGCCGACGCGAGGCGGGCACGGTGGATGCGCAGGTGGCCGGCGCGTGGGACGAACTCGTGGACGGCTATGCCGAGCTCGGCTTCACCCCGCCGAAAAACTCGACCAGGATCATGGTCGCCGCGGAGTTGGCGAGCCAGCAGGCAGACGATGCGGCACCCGGCCTGCGCGGCATCGCTCTCGAGGCGGATGACGCGGTGTTCTCCGGCCGGGAGATCGAGCAGGAGCGAAGCGACCGGGTGTGGACGGAGGCGCTGGCCACCGTCGCGGCGGCGCGTGCGGCGCTCACCGGCAC
>NZ_DATCQQ010000089.1:0-6233 GCF_036569425.1 Lacisediminihabitans sp. | reverse complement strand
GACACGGCCGGCGGGCTGAGCCAGGCGGCGATCGCCGAGGCGGTCGGTCGGTCGGTCGGGCAGATCTTCCGGGTGCTCCAGACCCTCGAGTCGCGCGGCTACCTCCACCGGGACGGCGCATCCGGGCTCTACTTCTTCTCGATCATGACCTTCGAGCTCGCCAACCGGCACGACCCGGTGCGCGGCCTGAGGCAGGCGGCGCTTGCGCCGATGCGGCGGCTGAGCGACGAGGTTCAGCAGTCCTGCAACCTCGGCATGCTCGAGGCCGGCCGAATCCTGATCCTCGCCCAGGTGGAGAGCCCGGCGAGTTTCGGTTTCCGGGTGCGGGTCGGCGCCGAATTCCCGGTCGAGTCGACCGCGACCGGAGCCGTGCTGGTCGCGTTCGCGGCCCCGCGGGACCGGGACGCGCTGCTCTCGAGCATCGCCGACCCCGCCTTTGCCACACGGGTCGCGCGGGTGGCCGAGCAGGGTTTCGAACGGATGGCGGACAGCCTCCAACCGGGGATCACCGACATCGTCTTTCCGCTGATCGGCGCCTCCGGGGCAGCGGTGGCGGCGCTCACGGTGCCGTACGTCGCGACGACGTTCAGCGGCGCGCGCGCGCAGTTTGTGGAGCACCGGGCGCGGGCCGCCGCGGCGGAGATCTCGGTGGCCCTCGGCGGAGGGTAGGCTGGCGCACCTGCCCGGCAGGCTCTGGTTGTGCAGGACGCGCCGAGGGGTTGGGCCGTCGCCCCCGGCAGACTCTGGATTTGCAGGACACCCCTGGCCGCCGGTTGCCCTGCAGAATTTGACTCCGGCGTGATCGCCCGCGTCAGATTGCGGAGGCGCCCGTCCTGCAGAGAGCGTCCTGCAAATCCAGAGTCTGTGGGTGTGGGCCACCCTGGTCGGGGTGGGTCCTGCACAACGGGGGTGGGTCCTGCACAACGGGGGAGGTCGGCTCCGGCATTGGCCTTAAGGGACGAGCGGCCTCACTGCCCTCTCGAGCGCGGCGACCCGGCTTGCGGCCGCCGCGATCCGCTCGTCCGCGGAGCCGGTGACGCTCGACGCGTCGATGTACACCTTCACCTTGGGCTCCGTGCCGCTCGGTCTCACGATCACGCGTGAGCCGTCCTCCAGCCAGAGGCGCAGGATGTCGCCGGGCGGAAACTGCTCGAAACCATCGGCGAAGTCGTCGATCTGGCGCACGGCGGTGTCGCCGATCCGCTCCGGCGGGTTCGCCCGCAGCCCGGCCATGATGCGCGGGATGTCGGCGAGATCGGACACCCGGATCGAGACCTGCGCCGAGGCGAAGGCGCCGAACCGGTCCGCGAAGTCGCGACGGTGCTGCGTGAAGCTCGTGCCCGAGCTCTTTAGCTCGGTGAAGAGGGCCAGGAAGTCGAGGGCCGCGGAGATGCCGTCCTTGTCGCGCACCTTGTCCGGGTCAACGAGGTAGCCGAGGGCCTCCTCGTAGCCGTACGAGATGCCGGGCACTCGTGACACCCACTTGAAACCAGTGAGCGTGTCGACGTACTCGAGGTGGTACTCGCGCGCCACGACCGCCAGCGCGGGGGAGCTCACGATCGACGCGACGAGCACGCCCTCCGGGCCGCTCGCGGTGATCCGTTCGGCAGCGCGCCAGCCGAGCAGCGCGCCGACCTCGTTTCCGCTGAGACGCTCCCAGCCCCCGGAGGAGTCGGGGATGGCGACGCCGAGACGATCGGCGTCCGGGTCGTTCGCGATCACGAGTTCGGCACCCACCCGGGAGGCGAGCGCGAAGGCGAGGTCGAGCGCCCCAGGCTCCTCCGGATTGGGGAAGGCGACGGTGGGGAAGTCGGCGTCGGGCTCGATCTGCTCGGTCACGATCACCGGGGCGCCGAATCCGGCGCGCACGAACACCCGGTGAGCAGTCTCGTAGCCGACGCCGTGCAGGGCCGTGTAGACGAAGAGGGGACGCACGGCTGGTGCGGCGACGAGCGCGGCGGTGCGGCGAACGTACTCGTCGAGCACCTCCTCGCCCGCCACCTCGAAGTCGGTCGACCTCGGCAGTTCGAGCACGTTCTTCTCGGCGGCCACCCGCAGGATCTGTTCGGCGATCGCCGCATCCGACGGCGGCACGATCTGGGAGCCGTTGTCGTCGCCGCCGAGGTAGACCTTGTAGCCGTTGTCGCGCGGGGGGTTATGGCTCGCCGTGACCATGACTCCGGCGCTCACTCCGAAGTGCCGCACCGCGAAGGCGAGCACGGGGGTGGGGAGGAGTCGGGGAAGCAGGATCGCCCGCACCCCGGCGCCGGCCATCAGCTCCGCCGTGTCCACCGCGAACACCCGGGAGTTCTTGCGGCCGTCGTAGCCGATCACGACGCTCGGGTATTCCTCGCGAGACAGCAGGAAGGCGGCGAGACCGGCGGCCGCCTGCGCGACCAGCACGCGGTTCATCCGGTTGGAGCCGGCTTCGATCCGGCCGCGGAGCCCGGCCGTGCCGAACTCGAGCCTCGTGTCGAAACGATCGTGCAGTTCGGCCGTCGCCCGGGCGTCACCGGCGGAGGCCGCGGCGATCAGGGCGGCGAGCTCCTCGCGGGTCTCCCCATCCGGATCCTGCTCGAGCCAGGCCTTGGCGGCCTCGACAACGTCCCGGGTCACAGTTCGGCCACGATGCGTGCGAGAAGGGCGCTGATCACCGGCTCGGACGAACGTCCGGCGTCGAGCACTTCTTCGTGGCTCAGCGGCGTCTTTTGGATGCCGGCGGCGAGATTCGTGATGAGCGAGAGCCCCAGGATCTCCATGCCGGACTGGCGCGCGGCGATCGCCTCGAGCGCAGTGGACATGCCGACGATGTGGCCGCCGATGGCCTTTGCCATCTGCACCTCCGCCGGAGTCTCGTAGTGCGGTCCGCGAAACTGCGTGTAGATGCCCTCGTCGAGCGACGGGTCGACGCTCCTCGCGATGGCCCGCAACCGCGCTGAGTAGAGGTCGGTGAGGTCGATGAATGTGGCGCCCTCGAGGGGCGAGTCCGCGGTGAGGTTGATGTGGTCGCTGATCAGCACGGGGGTGCCCGGCGTCCAGGTCTCCCGGATGCCGCCCGCGCCGTTGGTGAGGATCATGACCTTCGCGCCGGCCGCGGCCGCGGTGCGCACGCTGTGCACCACGCGGCGCACTCCGTGCCCCTCGTAGTAATGGGTTCGGGCGCCGATCACGAGCGCGCGCTTGCCGCTCGGGAGCAGCACGGAGCGCAGGCTGCCGACGTGCCCCTCGAGGGCGGGCTTGCTGAAACCGGTGACCTCGTGGGCCGGGATCGTGGCCGTGGTCTCGCCGATCAGGTCGGCCGCCTTGCCCCAGCCGCTGCCGAGGGTGAGCGCGATGTCGTGCTGCTTGACCCCCGTGCGCTCGGCGATTTCGAACGCGGCCATCGCCGCGATCGAGAACGGGTCGTTTGCGGGGTCGTCGAGAAGATTCGGGTGCGTCGTCGCCATGATCCCACTCTATTGGTCCGCCTCGCCGCGGACGGTTTGGCTGGCCTCCCGCAACACGCGAGAATAGGCCCATGTCCTATGAGTTCGAGCGCAAGCAGCGCATCGCCGTCGTTGGTGGCGGACCGGGTGGTTACGAAGCGGCGCTCACCGGGGCCCAGATGGGCGCCGAGGTCACTGTCGTCGAGCGTGTGGGGGTGGGCGGCTCGGCCGTCCTCACCGACGTCGTGCCGTCGAAGACCCTCATCGCCACCGCCGAGGCCGCGAACGCGATCGGCGAGGCCGCCGACCTGGGCGTGCAGTTCTTCACCCGCGGAGAGTCTGGCCGACCGATGCGGCCAGAGGTCACGGTCAATCTCGCCGCCGTCAACCAGCGGCTGTTGCGCCTCGCCCGCCAGCAGTCGGAGGACATGAAGTCCCAGCTGATCAAGGCCGGCGTACGCGTGATCCAGGGCGACGGTCGCCTCGATGGCCCCAACACGGTGATCGTGTCCACGAGCAAGGGCAAGACGAGCACCGACTTCGACGAGATCCAGGCCGACACCATCGTCGTCTCGGTGGGTGCGAGCCCGCGCATCCTCGCCACCGCGAAGCCGGACGGCGAACGCATCTTCACCTGGACGCAGCTCTACACGCTGCAGGAGACGCCCGAGCACCTCATCGTTGTCGGCTCGGGTGTCACCGGAGCCGAGTTCGCCTCCGCCTTCACCGCCCTCGGCTCGAAGGTCACCCTCATCTCCAGCCGCGACCAGGTGCTGCCGGGCGAGGACGCGGATGCCGCGCGCGTGCTCGAGGACGTCTTCAAGCGCAACGGAATGACCGTTCTCTCCAAGTCGCGGGCCGACTCGATCAAACGCACCAAGGACGGCGTGATCGCGACCCTGAGCGACGGCCGCACCGTTGAGGGCAGCCACTGCCTGATGGCCGTCGGCTCGGTGCCGAACACGGCGGGAATCGGCCTCAAGGAGGCCGGCGTGCAGCTCACCGACTCCGGCCATATCCGCGTCAACCGAGTCGCGCGCACCTCGATGCCGTCCATCTACGCCGCCGGCGACTGCTCGGACTTCCTGCCCCTCGCCTCCGTCGCCTCCATGCAGGGCCGCACGGCCGTGTTCCACGCCATGGGCGACGCCGTGAACCCCACCGAGCTGCGCAACGTCGCCTCCAACATCTTCACCCAGCCGGAGATCGCGACGGTCGGCTGGACCCAGAAGCAGATCGAAGACGGAATCGCCCAGGGCGAGATCTACAAGCTTCCCCTCGCTTCCAACCCTCGGGCCAAGATGATGGGCATCAAGGACGGCTTCGTCAAGCTGTTCGCCCGCACCGGATCGGGCACCGTGATCGGCGGCGTGATCGTCGCGCCCCGCGCGTCCGAGCTCATCCTGCCGATTGCGATCGCGGTCGAGCATCGGCTCACCGTCGACCAGGTGGCGCGCGCGTTCGCCGTCTACCCCTCGCTCTCCGACTCCATCACGGATGCCGCCCGCGCGATGCACATCGTCAACTGACGAGAACGTCAACTGACGAGAACGGAGGGCCGGTGAGCATCGAAGACAACACGAGGCCGATCGAGCCGGGCATCGTCACCGACTTCGCCGGGCGGATGAGCTACGGGTCGTATCTGGCGCTCGACGAGCTGCTCGGGGCGCAGCGCCCGCTCAGCGTCCCCGAGCATCACGACGAGATGCTGTTCATCATCCAGCACCAGACGAGCGAGCTCTGGATCAAACTCCTGCTGCACGAACTGCGGTCGGCACGCGAGCGGCTCATGGCCGACGACCTCGGCACCGCGCTCAAGCGCATCGCGAGGGTCAAGCACATCCAGGAGACGCTTACCCAGCAGTGGTCGGTGCTCGCCACCCTCACCCCCACCGAGTACGCGCAGTTCCGTGGCTCCCTCGCCAACGCGTCCGGGTTCCAGTCGCACCAGTACCGGGCCGTCGAATTCATCCTCGGCAACAAGAACGCCAAGGTGCTCACCGTGTTCGAGAGTGACCCGGCAGCCAGGCAGGTGCTCGCCGACCTGCTCGATGAGCCGAGCCTCTACGACGAGTTCCTGCGCTTCCTGCACCGGCAGGGGCATCCGGTGCCGGCGAGTGTGCTCGAGCGGGACGTGACGAAGGCCTACACGTTCACGCCGGAGCTCGTACCGGTGTTCACGGCGATTTACGACTCGGCCGACGAGAACTGGCGCGTGTACGAGGCGTGCGAGGAGCTCGTCGACCTCGAGGACAACTTCCAGTTCTGGCGGTTCCGGCACCTCCGCACCGTGCAGCGCACGATCGGCATGAAGAGGGGCACCGGCGGATCGAGCGGCGTCGGCTTCCTCCAGCGCGCCCTCGACCTCACGTTCTTTCCGGAGCTCTTCGCGGTTCGCACCGAAATCGGCCGGTGAACGCCGACGCCCCCAACGCTTCCGACCCGATTCGGGTCGACGAGGTGTGGCTGGGCGGATGGCGCGGCCCGAGCCTGCTGCAGGTTCGTGCCGGCGCGCTCGAGTACCTGTCGCCCGCCGGATCGGCGGACGGTGCCGGCCGCCGCCTGGCCGGAACGATCCTGCCTGGTTTCATCGACTCGCACGTGCACCTCGGCCTCTTCGACGCGAGTGGACTCCTTCCCGGCGGCATCACCCGGGTGGTCGACCTCGGCGGGGACCCGGCCGTGGCGTCGGCGTGGGCCGGGTCGACCGGTTCGACCGGGCCGAACGCCGTCGACGTCGAGTTCGCCGGCGCCTTCCTGACCGCCCCCGGCGGGTATCCGAGCGATCGATCCTGGGCCCCGCCGGCC
>NZ_DATCQQ010000088.1:0-35894 GCF_036569425.1 Lacisediminihabitans sp. | reverse complement strand
CATGCATTCCTGCTCGACACGCCGTCAGACTGCACAGTTGAGCGGCGAGTCGACCCCGATTGCATGGATTTCGGAAGGGGAGCGGGAGGCGGCGGGCGGACGGATCGGGGCGCCGGGGGCGGGCGGATGTCCGCGCGGGTCAGTAGAGCAGCGTCGTGAGGCGACGGCGGGCCGCCACCACCCGGGTGTCGTCCACTCCAGCGATCTCGAAGTAGTCGAGCAGCCGAGTGCGCACCGCATCCTTGCCGCCCGCGTCGAGGGTCGGGAACAGGTCGAGGAGGCGCGCGAACGCGTCCTCGAGATGCCCGCCGGACACATCGAGGTCGGCCACAGCGAGTTGCGCGGCGAGTTCGCCGGGTGCTGCCGCCGCGGCCGAACGGATGTCGGCGGCCGTCGCCGAGCCGAGGCGCGCGCGCAGCGACACCTGGGCGAGCCCCGCCACCGCGAGCCGGTCGCGGGGATCCTGCGCGATCGCCGTCGTGTACTCGGCGATCGCGGTGTCGTAGTCGCCGGCGGCGATGGCGTCGTAGGCCTCCTGGTGGTGCGGGGGAAGCGGCAACTCCTCCGTCTCCGCCGGAACGGCACCGGGGGCGTCCGGGGACACGGTGCCGGTGACGCCGTTCTGCGCAGCGAGGGTCGCGAGCTGCTCGAGAACCTGCCGAACATCCGCCTCGGGAAGCTCGCCCTCGTAGAGGGCGATGGGGCGTCCGCCGATCACCGCGGCGACGGTCGGGGCGGCCGTGGCATGGAAGGCCTGCTGCAACTGCGGGTTGGCGGCGGCATCCACCGTGGCGAGAACGAACCGGCCGCCGTATTCGGTGACGACCCGGGTGAGCGTGGCCGATGGCGCGCCCACATAGAGCTCGACGACCACGGGCACGGTCTGCGAGAGGTCGAGGATGCCCGTGAAGTTGGCATCTGTGCCGTCGACGACGAGGGAGGGAACGGCCGCGGGAGCGGCCGGCGCTCCGGCGGGCGGGGCCGGCGGCCGAACGAGGGAGGACAGGTCGACTGCTCCCCGCAGGTTGGCCGACGACGGCGGGGTGTTGGTCACGGAAGCTCCTTAGCCGAGATGAGTCCAGTGGCGAAACCGAGCAGCACGATCTTGTTCTTGCTTGTCGCAGGCGGCAGGTAGAACAGCAGCTGGTCGCCGTATACCGCAACCGTACCCTTTGTGGTGCCCGTGATGCCCGACAGCGACTTCACGGCGCCCTCCGGGTTCACGGATGCCCCGGCCTCGACCGGCTTGACCGTGAAGGTCTCGTTCAGGTAGACCGTGACGATCGCGCCGGCGTTGTTGCTTCCGAGGGCGATGTTGTCCCCCGGTCCGTTGCTGTTAGCGAAGGTGAGGGCGGCCGTCGCCGGCACCTTGGCCTGGAGCTCCTTGCGCTTGTCGAAACCGATCTGAGTGAGGAGCGCGTCGTTCTTGAGATCGAAATACTTCGCGAACTCGCTCGTCGGCCCCTTCTCGATGATGTCGCCGTAGGCGAGCGCGAGCTTCGCCGGCGCGAGAGTGAAGAGCGGGACATTCTCCGGCAGTCGCGGAGCCCCGATGTTCGCGGGAGCCACGCCCCCTGGCAGCTTGGCGCCCGCCTCGAACTCGGTCGCGTAGTCCACCTTGAAGTAGGAACGCGGGGTGGCCTGCACGAGCATCAACGCCACCGGCGGCACGGTCTTGTCGGTGGGAGTCACCACGGTGAAGACGGTCCGCGGCCAGGTGTTCGACTGCTGGGGTAGCGTCACATTCACCTCTCCGGCCGGGATCGCCGCCGGGGCCTTGTAGGTGTTGTCGACCTTGCGGATGGCGTAGTTGGCCGTGCGCAACTCGAGGGCCGGACCCTCGAATCGGCTCTTCAGCAGCTCCGGGTCGATCGCGGCATCCGCCTTCGCGGCGACCGCGGACACCCTCGCCACGATGTTCTTGAGCTGGGGCAGCGTCACCGACGGGGCCTGCAGCTTCTCGCCCACCGGGACCGTCGCGGTCGGCGTCGGCGTGGCGGTGGGGCTCGAGCCGCCGGTCATGAACTCCGGCCAGAGGTCGGCCGAGCATCCGCTCAGCGCCACGCTGCCGACTAGGAGGATCGGCACGATCGCGACCATCCGGCGCGAGTTCGACCGGCGTCCGCCCTTCGTGGCGATCGCACCGGTCTTTCGCGGCTTGTACCCGCGTTGCCGCGGAACCTTGGGCATCTTCGGCGACTTGCGGCGCGGGCCGCGCGAGCGGCGCAGGTGGGCGAGCGCCCACAGGTAGATGCCGATACCGATGAGCAGCAGCAGGCCGCCGCCCGCCAGGAGCGGACCGGACCACGGGGTGCGGTTGTCGAGCGGCCAGCTGATCGTGAGGTGGTTGGGGGCCGGCTTCGTGCCGTCCGAGACGACGACGATCGAGATGTCGTCTGGCACGTTGACGAAGAAGTTGAGGCTCTTGGTGCGCGAGTACTCGTCGAGCCAGAGGTCGGAACCGCGCGGTTCGGGCACCTTGGTCTCGGATCCGGTGACGAGCTTGCTCGTGAGCGCCGTCTTGGCGGAGTTGATGCCGATCCGGTTGTAACTCGCCTTGCCCACCCAGGCGAGCACGTCCTCGGTGCGACCGTAGGCGGCGAACACCTTGTCCGGTCCCTCGATGGTGACGCTCTGGCGGCCGTCGAGGGCCTTGAGGGTCTTGCTGCTGATCACCGAGACCGTCGCGTCGTTCGGAACGACGGTCGAGGCGGTGATGCTGTCTGGCTCGGCCAGAATGGTTCGCTGGGCGATGCCGTAGGCGATCATTCCGAAAGCGATCACGAATGTGACGATGGCCGCGATAAATCGCACTGGGGTTACTCCTCTCGTGTTGCCGTGCTCGACCGGCGGTCGACAGCCCCAATCGCGATGATGGCGACGGCTCTCACCGAGGGTTCAGCCCCGGCGGCCACGGGCAAAGTGCCCGGGGTGGCAACAGACAAAGACAACCCAGAGTAGCGCAACCACCCTGAGAGACGCCTTGAGGCCGCAAGATCCGGGGAATCGGCTGCCCAGCGGGCGACAAATTCGGGCCCATGGCCGTCGCTGCCTCAGGCTAAACTCGAATGGCTCGGCCCGGGTCGCCCGGCGTCCGACCACAAACGCACGAGGAGACACCGTGGCTACCGACGACGAGACCTTCACCACTGCCATGCGCGGGTACAACCGCGACGAGGTGGACAGCGCCATCCAGGACCTGCGGCGCGAGCTGATCAAGGCCAACCAGGACAAGGCGGAAGCCGCCAAGGAGCTCAAGCGGCTGAATGCGACCGTGGAGGACCTCCAGGCGGAGATCGAAGAGACCGGAAGCCCCACCTACAGCGGTCTGGGCACCAAGCTCGAGAACACGCTCCGGGTCGCCGAGGAGCAGTCGACCCGGCTGATCGGCCAGGCGGACATCGACGCGGAACGCCTGCGCAGCGGTGTGCAGGCGGAGATCAACCGCCTGCGCGTCGAGTCGGTGGAGAACGCGGAGAAGGTCGTCTCCGATGCCCACGCGAAGGCGAACGGCATCCTCGACGCCGCGACGCTCGAGGCGGCCGAGCTGTTCGAACGCACGCGGGACGAGGCGGAGATCGTCACCCAGGATGCCCTGCGCGAGGCCGCGGCCATCCGGGGCGCCGTCGCGACGGAGGCCGCGGAGGCCAGGACGACCGCGAAGCGCGAGGCCGCCGCTGTGCGGGCGGAGGCGGAGCGCGAATCGGCCGAGCTGAGGCTCGTCGCCGTGCGCGAGGCGACGGAGGCGAGGGATGCCGCGGCGAAGCTTGCGCGGGAGACCGAGATCGGCCGCGCGGAGTTCACGAGCGAGAGCGAAAAGCAGTGGGGCGACCTCGCCCGCGATGTGGAACAGCAGCGCACCGACCTCGCGAGGGACATCGAGTCTGCTCGAGTGGAGCTCGAGCAGACCGCGGAGACCCGCCGCGCCGAGCTCACTCGCGAGATCGAGGAGACCCGCGCCCAGCTCGAGCACGACACCGCCGCGGCACGAGCCGCCCTCGAGCAGGAGATCGCGGAGGCGCGGTCCAGCCTCGACCAGGAGATCACGCTCGCCAGAACGACTCTCGAGCAGGACACCGCGGCAGACCGCGCGGCCCTCGAACAGGAGACCACGGTCGCGCGCAACGCCCTCGAACAAGAGACCACGACGGCTCGCAACACCCTCGAAGAGGAGACCACGGCGGCGCGCAACACCCTCGAAGAGGAGACCACCGCCGCGCGCAACGCCCTCGAGGAGGAGACGAACGCGGCGCGCAACGCCCTCGAACAGGAAATGGCCCTCGCCCACGCCACCCTCGAGGAGGAGACGGCTGCCGCACGCGCCGCGATCGAGCTCGAGACCACGACGGCTCGCGACGCCCTCGAGCTGGAGACCTCGACCGCCCGCGCCAAGGTCGAGCAGGAGACCAAGTCCGCCAGGGCGAAGGTCGACCTCGAGGTCAAGCGCACCCGCAAGCAGCTTGCCCAGGAGGTGACCGAGGCGAAGGCCATCGCCCTGGCCGAGATCGCCGCCGAGCGCGCCAGCCTCGCCCACGACATCGAGCAGCAGCGCACCAACATCACCCGCGAGGTGGAACAGAAGCTGGCCGACGTCACTCGCGAGGTCGAGCAGACCACCGCGCAGTTGACGCACGACACCGCGGAATCCCGCACGCGACTCGCGCTCGACGCCGAGCAGGCCCGCACCGACCTGGATGTGGAGCTCAAGTCGCGTCGGGACGAGGCGGAGAAGGAGTTCCTGGCCAAGCACCAGGAGGCAGTCGCCCAGACCCAGAAGTACCTCGAGGAGGCCAATGCGCAGCTCGCCGAGGCGACGAAGGCCGCCGCCGCGAAGCGCAAGGAGGCCGACACCGTGGACGTGGACGCTCGCGCCGAGGCGAAGGCGTTGCGGGCCAGCACCAGCGAGGAGGCCGCGGAGATCCTCTCCAATGCCGAGGCGCGCGCGAAGGCCATGATCAAGGATGCCGAAAAGCGCACAGCGCAGCTCGTGTCTGACGCAGAGGAGCGGCTCTCACAAATTAGAATCGAACGCGAAGCGGTTGCCGGCTACTTCGAAAGCCTGCGCAGCGTGCTGACCCAGGCCGAAAAGGTCGCTACCGACAAGTAGTCCACGATCCGGGGGAGTCGCCGTGAAGATTCAGAACGCGTTTCGGCTCGGGCTCCTCGGAGGCCTCGGCGTGCTCGTCGCCATCGGGATCGGCGCCGCCGTCACCTCGCTCTCGACGATCCTCACCTACATCGGGGCCGCGCTCTTCCTGGCGCTGGGGATCGACCCGGCAGTGTCGTGGCTGGAGAAGCACAAGTTCCCGCGCTGGTCGGCCATCCTCACTGTGCTCCTCGGCATCGTCGCCGTGTTCGTGGGCCTCGTTTTCGCCGTGGTGCCGGTGATCGTTGACCAGGTCACCAACCTCCTCTCCAACCTGCCGGACTTCATCAAGACCGTTACACAGTCGACGTGGATCACCGACACCCAGAAGAGCCTTCCGAGCTGGATCAACCTCAACGAGCTCCTCACCAACGCCGGCGCCTGGCTGAAGAACAATGTCGCGACCATCGGCGGCGGCATCCTGTCCGTGGGCATCGGAATCTTCAGCGGGGCGGCGGGGTTTGTGATCATCCTCATCCTCACCCTCTACTTCGTCGCGTCGCTCTCGAGCATGAAGCGCGGGCTCTACCGTCTCGTGCCGGCGTCGAAGCGCGCCGGGTTCTCCGACCTGGCGGAGCAGATCACGGCGTCGGTCGGCCGCTACGTTGTCGGCCAGGGCGCCATCGCCTTCGCCAACGGCCTGTTCAGCTTCATCTTCCTGTCGATCATGTCGATCTACGGCCTCAAGTATCCGGCGCTGTTCGCGTTCATCGCGTTCCTGTTCGCGCTCGTGCCACTCGTCGGCACGATCACGGGCAGCGTCATCATCGTGCTCTCGACGCTGCTGCTCAGCGGACCGGGCATTGCCCTCTGGGTCGCGATCTACTACCTCGCGTACATGCAGATCGAGGCATACGTGATCAACCCGCGGGTGATGTCGCGAGCGGTCAAGGTCCCTGGCGCGGTCGTCGTGATCGCGGCTCTCGCCGGCGGATCGCTTCTCGGCATCCTCGGGGCGCTCATCGCGATCCCGGTCGCCGCGGCGGTACTGCTCATCGTCGACCAGGTCGTGGTGCCGAGGCAGAACGAACTGTAACCGGCTCCGACGTCACTCGCCGAAGGTCTCCGGCAGGGGCAGGGCCGCCGGGTTGAGACGCAGAACGATCTCGCTGAGCACCCGTTTGGTCTGGCTCTCCCCCACCCAGAGGTGCTTTCCGCCCTCTACGACCACGAACTCGACCTCGGGTACCACGGCGAATCGCGCGGCCGCCTCGGCGGGCCTCAGGTAGTCGTCCAGCTCGGGGATCACCGCGACCAGCCGCTTGCCGCTGCCGGCCCACGCGGCGAGCTCGGCATCCGAGGTCCTGTGCAGCGGCGGCGAGAGCAGAATCGCACCGTCGATCGGATACTCGAGGCCGTACTTGAGCGCGACCTCGGTGCCGAAGGACCAGCCGACGAGCCACGGGTGCGGCAGGCCACGTTCGGCGACGAAAGCCATCGCCGCCGCCAGGTCGTGCCGCTCATCAACGCCGTGGCCGAATTCTCCCTCGGACACCCCGCGGGGAGAGGCCACCCCGCGAAAGTTGAAACGCAGCACCGCGATGTCCGCCAGGGCGGGCAGGCGGGCGGCGGCCTTGCGGATGATGTGGGAGTCCATGAAGCCGCCGTGGGTCGACAACGGGTGCAGCGCCACGATGGTGGCCACCGGGGCCACGGAGAGCGGCAGGGACAGCTCCCCCACCAGGGTGAGCCCATCCGAGGTGTGGAACTCCGCGTCTTCCCGGCGGGCCGGAAGAATCACGCCGGCCTTGATGTCCACGGCCGCCTACCTGATCTTCCAGCAGTGCGAGTGCCAGTGCCGCCGGGCGGCGATGTCGTCGGCCTCGCCCATGAGCCCGTCGGCGCGCCAGGCCACGATGTGGGCCGTGCCCGGCGTGATGTCGAGGCTGCAGCCCGGGCAAATGTAGGTCTTCGCCGCCGAGGTCGCAGACACCGGCTGCACGTTCCAGGCGCCGTCACGTTTCGTCTCGGTGCGCAGGCTGCCGTAGAGGGCGCGATTCAGGTCGATCTCCGACTCGCCGTCCCCCGGGCGTGCCCCTCGAGGGCGATTGGATCTGGGCATTGCCTAACTCTAAGACCCGCTCGGCTCTAAGACCCGCTCGGCCGGTGAGGCGCGCGAGCGACGATCAATACCAGCCGGTGGACTGGCTGTGGCCCCACGCCCCGCACGGGGTGAGATAGCGGCCCTGGATGTAGTTGAGCCCCCAGGTGATCTGCGTTCTCGGGTTGGTGGCCCAGTCAGCACCGGCCGAGGCCATCTTGGAGCCGGGAAGCGCCTGGGGAATGCCGTAGGCGCCGCTCGGGTTGCTCGCGTACACGTTCCAGTGCGATTCCCTGTTGAAGAGCGAGACGAGGCAGGCGTACTGGTCGTCGCCCCAGCCCCTGGCGTGCACCAGTTCGTAGCCGATGGCCTGGGCGGTGCCCGGGTCCGGCACACCGACGGCCGGGGCCCCTGACGCCGCCTTGGGAGCGGCGACGACCTTCTTGGTGACCTTGTAGCTGTCCCGGGTGATGCTGACGGCGAGATCGGCGGAGACGGTGAGGGTCTGCACCTCGCCCGGGGCGAACGCCGCGGGCGCCGCACTCGCCGGAGTGGTCTGGTCCGGGGCGAAAATCAGCACGAGCACGAACGCCACGGCGGCCGTGAAAGCGAAGGCCGGCAGGGAGTTGCGGCGGCGGATGTAGTGCCCACGAGGCCCGACCCCGGTCCCGGTTGTGGGAACCTGGGGCGACGAAATCTTCTGACGACTACCCACGATGTTTCGATTTTAGCCCAGAAGAGCCGAAAAAGCCCATCGAGGGGTCAGCGCACCGCGAGCATGACGTTGACGACGGAGTCGATGAGCAGGTCGACCTGCGCCTCGCGGTAGCCGCCCTTTCTCGGTCGGAAGGCGATCGTGCGCACCTCTTCGATGCTCATCGGCTTGCCATCCTGGAAGTATTTAACCAGCCGATCGGCGAACGCATCCACGTCTTTTCGGTGGTACCCGTTGCTGAGAAAGTTCGCACGATCGAAGCGCTGGCCGGCCGGCCGCGCGAGACGATTGAGAATCTCCTGGGCGATCGCCTTGGCCTCGGTGTACCAGGCCTCGTCGCCCATGAGCTGGATGGCGCGCTCCCGCTCGCGACTGGCGAAGGCGTCCTCGAGGCGCTCGAGCGCCGCATCGACGTGCACCGCCGAGTAGCCGCCCTTCTGCATCTCGAAGGCCATCTGGCGGATGCTCTCCGACGTCACGACGGCGGGCCCCGTCAGGTCGGCGGAGTATGCGCGGCGGGCGTCCTCGAGAAAGTCTTCGACCTGGTCGATGCTGTAGCCGCGTCGGGAGTTTCGGGTGCGGGGAAAGGTAGTGCTCACGCGCCTATTCTGCCCTATGCGCCAGCGAACCGGCGCTAGGGCCTAATGCACGATGAGATAGAGGATATAGGCGGCCGCCGCGCTCGGCAGGATCGAATCGAGCCGGTCGAGGAACCCTCCGTGGCCGGGAAGCCACGTACTGATGTCCTTGATGCCGAGGTCGCGCTTGATCAGCGACTCGGTGAGGTCGCCGACGGTGGCGGTGAAGACGATCACCGCGCCGAAGATGAGTCCGAACCACCACGGCTCGTGAAGCATGAACACCGCGAGCAGCACTCCGCCGACGAGGGCGGTCGTCACCGAGCCGGCGAAACCCTCCCAGGTCTTCTTCGGGCTGATGCGCGGAGCCATTGGATGCTTGCCGAACGAGAGCCCCGTGGCGTAGGCGCCCGTGTCGATCGCGATCACGAGCAGCAGGAAAGCCAGCGTCCACCACTCGCCGCCGGGCTGGGCGGTGAGCAGCACCGCGAAGCTGCCGAGGAACGGCACGTAGACCAGCACGAGGGCGCCGGCCGCGACATCCGCCAGCACCTCGCGGGAGCGTGCCCGATGGCTCGCACCGGCGAGCTCGGCGAGGCGCCACAGTGCCACGAACACGATGCCGACGAGGGTGACGAGCCACTTGCCCTCGTCGCTCCAGTAATACGCCGCCGGCACCGTGGCGAGCGCAGCAATGAGCGTGGGCCAGCGGGGCACGTCCCGGCCGGCGAAACGCAGCGCGCTCGCGAGCTCGAACGAGGTGAATCCGACCAGCGCGCCCGCGAAGATCATGAACAACGCCTTGTTGACGACGAGGCTCAACACGAGCGCGAGTCCGAGCCCCACGCCGATGAGGATCGCCAGCGGCAGGTTGCGCCCGGTGCGCGCCTCGATCTTCACGTTGGTCGCGTCGATCTGGGCCCGCGTCACGGCGACCTGGGTCTTGAAGTCTTCCTCGAACGCGTGTGCACGTGCCTCAATGTCTTCGCGTTTGAAGAAGCGAAGTCGTTTCTTCGGCGCGGGCGGTTCGCCCTCTGGGGGATCCGTCATCTAGACCTCGAGAAGCTCGGCTTCCTTCTTCTTCAAGGCGTCGTCGATCGCGTCGATGTGAGTCTTGGTGATCGCCTCGAGGTCCTTCTCGCCGCGGGCCACCTCATCGTCCCCGACCTCCTTGAGGTCGTCGAGGTCATCCTTGGCCTTGCGCCGGATGTTGCGGATCGAGATCTTCGCGTCCTCGCCCTTAGCGCGGACGATCTTCACGAACTCCTTGCGGCGCTCCTCGGTGAGCTCCGGCAGGGTGGCGCGGATGATGACCCCGTCGTTGCCGACGCTCGCACCCAGGTTGGGGGCGTTCACGATTGCCCGCTCTATCTCGCGGAGCGCGCCCTTGTCGTACGGCGTGATCACGAGGGTGCGTGCCTCGGGGTTGCTCATGCCGGCGAGCTGCCCGAGCGGGGTCGGCGAGCCGTAGTAGTCGACCAGGATCTTCTGGAAGAGAGCCGGATTCGCGCGACCGGTGCGGACATTGCTGAAGTCGTCTTTGGCGGCTTCGACCGATTTGTGCATTTTTTCTTTTGCTTCGGCCAGGACGTCGGAAATCACTGAGGTCTCCTTCAGGGGATTGGGACTAACTGAGTTTATCGGCCTAGACAGAGACGAGCGTGCCGATCCGTTCGCCCCGAATGGCGGCGGTCACGTTGCCGTGCGGCTCCATGCCGAAGACGACCATGGGCATCCTGTTGTCCATGCACAGGCTGAATGCGGTCGAATCGACGACCTTGAGGCCCTGCACGAGCGCCTCCTGGTATGTAACATGCTCGAGCTTCTGGGCGTCGGAGTTGGTGCGGGGGTCGTCGTCGTAGACGCCGTCCACCCCGTTCTTGGCGACGAGCACCACGTCCGCGCCGATCTCGAGCGCACGCTGGGCCGCGACGGTGTCGGTGGAGAAGTACGGCAGGCCGGCGCCGGCGCCGAAGATCACGACGCGGCCCTTCTCGAGGTGGCGTTCTGCACGACGCGGGATGTACGGCTCGGCGACCTGTGTCATCGAGATCGCGGACTGCACGCGGGTCTGCACGCCGGCCTTCTCGATGAAGTCCTGCAGTGCGAGCGCGTTCATCACGGTGCCGAGCATGCCCATGTAGTCCGCGCGGCCACGGTCCATGCCGCGCTGGCTGAGCTCTGCGCCGCGGAAGAAGTTGCCTCCGCCGACGACGATCGCGACCTCGACGTCTTGCGCGGCCTCGGCGATCTCCTTGGCGAGCTCGCTCACGACATCCGGGTTGACGCCGATCGCGCCGCCGCCGAAGGCTTCACCGGAGAGCTTCAGCAGAACCCGTCTCTTGCGCGCGGCTGTCATGCTGTCTCCTTCGTTTGTGGCTCATTACAGGCTATCGGATGCTCGCTGGCCACTCCCCCGGCGCCTCGCTCCCCCGCGCCGCCTCAGCACCGAAAACGCAGGACTTTTCTCGCGAGGTGCGCCGTTTCTCGATGTCCGTCGCCGATTCGGGTCGAATCTCCTGCGTTTTCGGTCGGACGGGCGCGGGACGGGCGCGGTGGGGCGCGGGCGCGAAGAAGCCCGGACCGCGTCAGACGTGGTCCGGGCTTTCGTGTCGCGCGAAGTGCTTAGGCGCCGACCTTGAAGCGGGCGAAGCCGCTCAGGGCGAGTCCGGCATCCTTCAGCACCTTGGCGACGGACTGCTTGTTGTCGCGGGCGTAGTCCTGCTCGGGGAGCACGACCTGCTTGAAGAAGCCGTTGACGCGGCCCTCGATGATCTTCGGAAGCGCGGCCTCCGGCTTGCCTTCGCCGCGGCTGATCTCCTCGACGATGCGACGCTCGGCCTCGACCTGCTCGGCCGGGACCTCGTCACGGCTGAGGTACAGCGGGTCGGCGAAGGAGATGTGCTGCGCGATGCTGCGAGCGGTCTCCGCATCGTCACCCGAGTAGCCGACGACCACGCCGACCTGCGGTGGCAGGTCCTTGTTGGTCTTGTGCAGGTAGACGGCGAACTTCTCGCCGGAGATGACGGCGACACGGCGAAGAACGATTTTCTCGCCGAGGATGGCCGCCTCGTTGCCGATCAGGTCGGCGACGGTCTCGCCGTTCACGGGAGCCGCGAGGCCCTCCTCCGGCGTGGTCGCGCCGGCGGCGACGATCGCGTCGAGCACGGTGTCGCCGAGGGTGACGAACTTCTCGCCCTTGGCCACGAAGTCGGTCTCGCAGGACAGCTCGATGAGCGTGGTGGTCGACCCGCTCTCCTTCGCCGCGACGAGGCCTTCGCTCGTGGAACGGTCGGCACGCTTCGCGTTGCCCTTCGCACCCTTGAGGCGAAGCAGCTCGGTGGCCTTGTCGAGGTCACCGCCCGCCTCGACGAGTGCGTTCTTGGTTTCGACCATGCCGGTGCCGAGGCGCTCGCGCAGGGTCTTGAGGTCTTCCAGGCTGAAGTCTGCCATGGCTGTTCCTTACTTGGTCTCGTCCGCTGCGACTGCAGCGGTGGGCTTCTTGGCGGCGGCCGGCTTCGCGGCGACCTTCGGGGTCTTCTCGGCCTCGGTGGCCTCGGCCTCGATCTTGGCCTCGGTCTCCGCGTCCGACTCGACGTGGTGCTCGGGGACGATGGTCGCGTCGGCGGCGGCCTCGTGCTCGGCGACAACCACGTCGGCGGCGTTCTCCTCGACCGGGACCTCGGAGGCGATGACCTCGGCGACGGCTTCGGTGTTCGACTCCGTGGACTCGACGCGACCGTCAACGGCCTCGATCTTCTCGGCCTCGGTGGACGGCGTCTCGGAGGAGGCGAGGAGTTCGGCCTCCCACGCGGCGAGCGGCTCGACGGCTTCGCCCTCTGCCGGCTTCTGGTGACGCTGAATGAGGCCCTCGGCAGCGGCATCCGCAATGATGCGGGTCAGCAGTCCGACGGAGCGGATGGCGTCGTCGTTGCCCGGGATCGGGTACTGGACTTCGTCGGGATCGCAGTTGGTGTCGAGGATCGCGATGACCGGGATGCCGAGCTTGTGCGCCTCGTCGATCGCGAGGTGCTCCTTCTTGGTGTCGACGATCCAGATCGCGGACGGGGTCTTCGTGAGGTTGCGGATACCGCCGAGGCTCTTCTGCAGCTTCACGAGTTCGCGACGCTGGATGAGGAGTTCCTTCTTCGTGTAGCCACGGGTGGTGTCGTCGAAGTCGACCTCTTCGAGTTCCTTCATGCGCGCGAGGCGCTTGGAGACCGTCTGGAAGTTGGTGAGGAGGCCACCGAGCCAGCGCTGGTTGACGTAGGGCTGGCCGACGCGCTGCGCCTGCTCCTCGATCGAACCCTGGGCCTGCTTCTTGGTGCCGACGAAGAGGATGGTGCCGCCGTGGGCGACGGTCTCCTTGACGTAGTCATAGGTCTTATCGATGTACTGGAGCGACTGCTGCAGGTCGATGATGTGGCTGCCCGAACGCTCGGTCAGGATGAAGCGCTTCATCTTCGGGTTCCAACGGCGGGTCTGGTGTCCGAAGTGCACGCCGCTGTCGAGCAGCTGGCGGATGGTTACAACGGCCATGGCCGTCTCCTTTTCTGCGCCCGCGCGCCTGCCGTCCTGTCGAAGACCGCGCCTTCCGGCACGTGCTTGTGACGGCACAGGGGCAACGCACGACGCTATTTCAGTTTCTTATGGCCGCCGGTTGGAGGCCAATCCTGGTGCCCGGCGCGCATCCGCCCCGTTCACGTGAATGAACCGGGGACTGAGTGGATGTGGTGGCGTGTCAATAAAGACTGTGGGCACGCGTAGTCACCCCGCGCGAGGCGGGATGCTGAGAAAAGTGTAGCACCGCTCCCACCCTGCCTCGCATCGGCGGCGGACTCTCCCCAACTCGCGGCGGGCCCGGCTCCCCCGTCGAGAGCCCCGCGCACCATAGGGGGGTGTTGCCCCCGATCACGGCCGTCAGAACAACCCGGCTTAGTTGCCTGGCGATCCTGCTCGCGCTCGTCCTGGCGCTGGTCTCCCCCGCGCCGTCGACGGCCGAGTCCGCGACGGGGGCAACACCCGGATGGGCCTGGCCGGTGCCCGCGCCACATCGCATCGTTCGGCCGTACCTCGCGCCGGACACGGCGTACTCCGCGGGTCATCGCGGCATCGACATCGCGTCGGCGCCCGGCGCTCCCGTCTTCGCCCCGGACGACGGGGTCGTCTACTTCGTCGGTGTCGTCGTCGACCGGCCGGTGCTCTCGATCCGGCACCCCGGAGGACTCGTGTCGAGCTTCGAGCCGGTCGAGTCCACCCTCGTGGCGGGAGCCGCAGTGCGTCGCGGCGACACCGTGGGCACCACCGCCGCCGGTCACTGCGCGATCGCCTGCCTGCACTTCGGTGTGCGGTTGTTCGGGGAGTACGTCTCGCCGCTCAACTATCTCGGCGGAATCCCCCGGTCGGTGCTGCTCCCGACGCGGGCACTGGGGTGAGCCGAGCCCCCGGCGAACGCGGGCCGCCTACGCGCGCGGGTGCGCCGACCGGTAGCTCTCGGTGAGCCGCTCGGTGGACACATGCGTGTAGATCTGCGTCGTGCCGAGGCTCGCGTGCCCGAGGAGTTCCTGCACGGCCCGCAGGTCGGCCCCTCCGTCGAGCAGGTGGGTCGCGGCCGTGTGCCGCAGGGTGTGCGGTCCGGATGGCCCACTCCCCGGCAACTCGGCGAGCAGGGCAGAGACGAGGCGGTAGACGGCGCGAGTGCCGAGTCGCCTTCCCCCCGGCGTCACGAAGAACGCTGTCACCGGCCGCTCGGCCCCCGCCACGAGCTGTGGACGACCCGACTCGAGGTAGCCCTCGAGCGCCCGCAGGGCCGGGACTCCGAAGGGCACGACCCGTTCCTTGGATCCCTTGCCCAGCACGCGCACGGTGAGGCGTTCGCGGTCGACGCTGTTCGTGTCCAGGCCGGTGACCTCGCTCACCCGCAGGGCGGAGGCGTAGAGCAGCTCGACCACGGCGAGGTCGCGGAGAGCCGCCGCGTCCCCGGTCTCGGACCGCGCGGCGAGCCCGGCGAGGATTCCGTCGATCTGGCCGCGGGTGAGAACTCGCGGCAGGTGCCGGTCGGGCTTCGGCGCCTTCAGCCGCACCGCGGCATCCGAGTCGATGGCGCCCGTGCGCGCGAGCCACGACACGAGGCCGCGGGCGGCGGCCGAGCGGCGGGCCAGCGTCGACTTGGCGAGGCCGTGCTGCGAACCGTCCCACAGCCAGTCGCGCAGAAGTTCGAGCGAGATGCCCTCCGCGCCGTCCACCCCGTGCGCACGGGCGAAGCCGGCAAGCTGGGCCAGGTCGGAGCGGTACGACCGAACCGTGTTCTCGCTGAAGCCACGCTCGGCTCTGAGGTGCACCGCGAACCCGGCTACGGCACGATCGACATCCATTCCCCCATGGTCGCCCATGCGGCCGGCGTTCGGGCGGTTCATCACGCTGGCGATTCGCGACGTTCGTCGAATGCGCGGCCCCGTTGAGCGCGGCCCCGTTGAGCGCGGCCCCGTCGAGCGCGGCCCCGTCGAGCGCGCTCAATGGCGTGGCTGCGTTCTCAGAGCGGCGGCGGCGCCTTGCGGGAGAATGCCTCGAGCCGCTCATCCGGGGTCAGCGACGACAGTTGTTCCAGGAACACATCGGTGAAGCGCGTCACCTCGGGGAACACGCCGATCGGCACCACCGAATGCACGACCTGGTCGTCGTACACGTGTACCAGGTTGAAGGCCTGCGATCCGTCGACCCCGGACAGGTGATTGACGGGCGCGCTCAAGTCCATCGTGTAGCAGGTCGCGGCCGCGACCGACACGGGTACACCCGCGAACAGGCTGTGCGTCGTGTAGTGCAGGTGCCCGGCGAGGATGCCCCGCACGTCGGTGCCCCGGATCACCTGGGCGAGGCGGTCCTGGCCACGCAGTTCGAGCAGGGCCATGAGCGCCAACGGAGTCGGGATGGGCGGATGGTGCAGTGCGAGGAGGGTGCCGTGCGGGGCGGGAGTGTCGAGCTCGCGCGCGAGCCAGACGAGCTGGTCGTCGGTGAGGTCGCCGTGGTGGTAGCCGGGAACCGTGCTGTCGAGCGCGATGATCCGCAGCCCGCCGAAGCGGTAGACGCGATCCTGGGACGGGACATCGACTCCGGCGGACGGGGCGTCGCCGAGAAGCTCCGTCGCGAACTGCAGTCGCTCGTCATGGTTGCCCATGACCCAGACGATTTGCGCTCCCATCCGTTCGGCGGCCGGCTCCACGATCTCGCGCAGGCGAACGTAGGCGTCCGGTTCGGCGAGGTCGGCTAGGTCGCCGGTGAAGACGATCGCCTCCGGTTCGGCGCCGGACTGTTCCAGCTGGGCGAGGGCGCGAAGGAGGTTCTCGTGCGTGCGGACCTTGCCGTACAGCGGGCGCTCTCCGCCCAGGAAGTGCGTGTCGCTGAGGTGGGCGATCACGTGCGCGGGGGAAGGATGCTGTCCGAATTGGGTCACGCGACAAGACTAGAGGCGACCACCCGCACTCGTCCCCGGCCGGCGGTTCCCCGTCCACCGGGGGCTCCAGCAGCGGCTCGCTCATCGGCATCGAGTCCAGCCGCGGTCGCTCTCCCTGGCCTGGCCGTCCAGTTGCATCGTCCCCAGCACCGACGTCACCGTCGTCACCGAGAGTCCGCACCTCGCCGCGATATCGTCCACCGACCGTGGCGAACGCGAACTGAGCGCGTCCAGGACCCGCACCTGCTCGCTCGAGCGCCCCATCTCGCCGCGAGGCTCCTCTCCGCCGCCGAGGGGGCGCAGCGGCGCGAGTTCCGCCATTTCGTCGGCACTCGTCACGCACACGGCGTCGAATTCGCGGATGAGCCGGTGGCAGCCGGCCGATGCCGCCGACGTCACGGGCCCCGGCACCGCGCCGAGCGGCCGGCCCAGGGTCGCCGCATGGCCCGCCGTGTTGAGCGAGCCGGAGCGCCAGCCGGCCTCGAGCACCACGGTCGCGAGACTCGACGCGGCTATCAGGCGATTCCGCTGGAGGAAACGCCACTTGGTGGGCGGCGACCCGCAGGGCAGTTCGGAGACGACCGCCCCCACCTCCACGATTCGGGTGAGTAGCACGTCGTGCCCGCTCGGATAGAACCGGTCGACCCCGCCGGCGAGAAAGGCCACCGTCTGCCCGGAGCTCGCGAGGGCGGCCCGGTGCGCCATGCCGTCGATGCCGTAGGCGGCTCCGGACACGATCGTGTACCCGCGATCGACCAGCCCCGCCGAGGCCTCCATCGTGACGTGCTCGCCGTAGCCGGTCGCCGCACGCGCTCCGACCAGCGCGATCGACGCGGGGAGAGTCTCGAGCGTCGACTCGTTGCCGCGCAGCCACAGCGCCAACGGGGCGTGCTCGCCGAGGTCGTCGAAACCGGCCGGCCAGGCCGGGTCCCCCGGCACAAGCAGCCGTACTCTGAACCGCGCGGCCTGCCGCAGCGCGGTGAGGGCGATCGCCGACTTCAGCCTCGGCATCCACCGGTCAGTCGCGGCCGCAAGCTCCGCGACCGGAACGGCAGCCCCGGTTGCCCCGAGAGCCTCCTCCGTGCGCTCGACGGGCCAGTGCTCCACAACCGTAGTGAGGGCCGTCGCCGCCCCAAGCGCGGCGACAATCTCGCCCGCGGTGCGGTCCCCGGGCTCGGCAATGCCCGTCCAACTCGCGCGGGCGAAGCGATCCTCCACCTCGCTCGTCGTGAGTTCCGCGCCGGCGATGGCCCGCATCAAAGGAGCGACAACGGATTCATCGAGACCGAACATGGTGGTCATACGATTCCCCTTCTGAGGTAGAGAGCACGGCCCACGTGTTCGGTGGTCGGGCGGGTGGAGCCGTCGAGATCGGCCATCGTCCAGGCGAGGCGAAGCACGCGGTCGTAGCCCCGCATGGTGAGGCCGCCGCGTTCGAGGGCGCGGTCGATGGATGCCGTCGCGGCGGGAGGAAGCCTCGCGAACCGGCCCCGCAGCCACGCCCCAGGCACCTGCGAGTTGAGCTGCCACGGCGTGCCGGCGAGGCGCGCGCTCGTGATGTCCCGGGCGCGGGAGACCCGCTCGCGGGCCAGCGCCGAGGAGTTCGCCGAGCCATCGGCGTCGATACGCAGCCGCACTGCTGTCACCCGCGAGATCCGCAACTGGATGTCGATGCGGTCGAGCAGAGGACCGGACAGCCGGCCGAGGTAGCGGCGGCGAGAATTCGGTGGGCACACGCACTCCGAATCGCGCGCGCCGTACTGTCCGCACGGGCACGGGTTCGCCGCCATCACGAGCTGGAACCGAGCGGGAAACTGGGCGACCGCATTGGCACGGTGGATGCTCACAACGCCGGACTCGAGCGGCTGGCGGAGTGCGTCCAGCACCGCGGGTTGGAACTCCGGCGCCTCATCGAGAAAGAGCACGCCGTGCGACGCGCGCGCCGCCGCGCCCGGCCTGATCACCCCGGAACCTCCGCCGACGAGCGACGCCGCCGTTGCCGTGTGGTGTGGAGACTCGAGCGGCGGCCGCGTCACGAGCGTCGCCCCGACCGGCAGGCCGGAGAGCGAGCGGATGCAGCTGACCTCGAGGGCCGCCGCCGCGTCGAGGTCGGGAAGCAGCCCGGGAAGGCGCGCGGCGAGCATCGTCTTGCCGGCTCCTGGCGGGCCGAGCAGGAACATGTGGTGACCTCCGGCGGCCGCGATGATCATCGCCTCGATCGCGTCCTCGTTGCCGACGATGTCCGACACATCGAGTTCTTCGACCGACTCGGGCGCGGCGGCGGCGGCCAGGATCGGCTCCACCACGATGGGCTCGAACTCACCGCCGTGCCAGATCGCGGCGTCGCGAAGACACGCGACCCCGACGACTCGCACCCCGGGGACGAGGCCCGCCTCGTCCGCGTTGCCGGTCGGGACCATGACGGTGGCCGCGCCCCCACGCACCGCCGCGAGCACGGCCGGGAGGATGCCGGGGATGGGCCGAAGGCGCCCGTCCAGCCCGAGCTCGCCGAGATGCACGACCCTGCCCACCGACTCCACTCCGACCATTCCGGCCGCCGCGAGAGCCGCCATCGCAATGGCGAGGTCGAACCCCGATCCGTGCTTGGGTAGCGCTGCCGGAGAGAGGTTGACGGTGATCTTGCGGTTGGGCAGACCGCACCCCGAGTTCGTCGCCGCCGCCCGCACCCGGTCCTTCGCCTCGTTGAGCGCCGCATCCGGAAGCCCGATGAGAACGAACGCGGGGAGGTTGCTCGAGATGTCGGCCTCGACTTCGACGAGGGCGCCGGTGAGCCCGAGCAGCGCCACCGAACTCGTGCGACCCATGGGCATCAGAACACCCGCCGGAGGTGCTCGACCTGCGGGCTCGCCCCTGGGGGCGCGAGGATGGCGACGGCGTCGATGCGGATGCGGCTGTGGTTGCCGGGGTGCTCCTCGCACCAGGCGGCGGCGAGGCGGCGGAGCCTCGCGAGCTTCTGCGCGGTGATCGCCTCCAGCGGATGCCCGAACGCCACGCTCGAACGGGTCTTGACCTCGACGAAGACGGTTTCATCGCCGTCGATCGCCACGATGTCGATCTCGCCCTGCGCGCACCGCCAGTTGCGGTCGACGATGCGGTACCCCGACTCGGCGAGCGCCGTCGCCGCTATCTCCTCACCGAGCGCTCCGAGCACATCCTTCGCGGCCATGGCCACCTCCAACACCGAGGATGACGCCGCCGGCGGCCCGCCGGAGCGCTGCGCGGAGAAGTGTCGAACAACCCCAGCGCGGCCGAGAGCGGGAGGGAGTGGACGAGGGCCTCAGCCGGCCAGGCGACTCCACAGGAACTCGTAGATGAGCGCGTTCAGCCGCGCGGTGTGCGCGTTGTCGACCGCGCCGCCGTGACCGCCGTCCGAGTTCTCGAAGTAGAGCACCTGCGGGATTCCCATCCGCTGCATCCGCGCGGCCATCTTGCGCGCCTGCACCGGGCCCACGCGGTCGTCGCTGGTCGCGGCGTAGAACAGCACGGGCGGGTAGTGGCCGTCCTCGCGCACGAGCTGGTACGGCGAGAAGGTGCTGATGTAGTCCCACTCGGCCGGGTCATCCGGGTCCCCGTACTCGGCGATCCAGGATGCGCCGGCCGACAGATGGGTGTAGCGCTTCATGTCGAGGAGCGGAACCCCGCAGACCACCGCCCCGAACAGCGACGGGTAGCTGGTGAGCATGTTGCCCACGAGCAGGCCGCCGTTCGAACGCCCCTCGCAGCCGAGGCGCGACGGCGTGGTGACGCCGCGGGAGACGAGGTCTCGGGAGATCGCGGCGAAGTCCTCGAACGCCCGGGGCCGGTTGGCCTTGAGAGCCGCGGTGTGCCAGGCCGGGCCGAACTCGCCGCCGCCGCGGATGTTTGCGAGCACGAACACCCCGCCGCGCTCGAGCCACGCGCGACCCACGATGCCGCCGTATTCCGGCAGTCGCGAGACCTGGAACCCCCCGTAGCCGGACAGCAGGGTCGGATGCGAACCGTCGAGTGCGAGCCCCGCGACCGCGACCTGGAAGTACGGCACCCGGGTGCCGTCGTCCGACACCGCCCAGTGCTGCTGAACCTCGAGCCCCTCGGCGTCGAAGAAGGCCGGGGACGACCGGATCACCTCGGGCGCGACGGATCCGATCACCCCGCGGAGAACGCTCGACGGCGTGGTGAACCCGGTCGAGTGCAGCCAGAACTCGTCAGACTCGTCCGGGTCGGTGTCGATCACCCGCACGGTGCTGAGCCCGGGAACCCCGGCGAGGGGCGACCGCGCCCAGCCCGACCCGGGATCCAGCACGACGAGCGTGGACGCGACGTCGACGAGCAGCGTGAGGATGAGCCGGCTGTCCGTGAAGTCCCAGCTCTCGAGCGCGGTGTGCTCGTCCGGCACGAAGAGCACGTCGAATGCCCGGTCGCCCGCGAGGAAGGCATCGAGGCGGATGGCGAGCAGTGCGCCGGTGGGATGGACCACCCGGCCGATGGCCCAGTCGGATCGCGGATGCACGAGCAGCCACTCGCGGCGCAGCGTGACGTCCGCGTCATCCGGAACATCGATGTGCACGAGGTCGCCCGCCACGAGGAGCAGCGTGCGCGAGCGATAGAAGTCGAGGTGCTCGATCACGAGGTCGCGCTCGAAGCCCGGCGTGTGCTGGTGGATGCCGCTGACCGACAGGTCGTCCGTGGTCACCTCGTGCACGAGCTCGGCCTCGTTTATGGGCTGGCCGCGGCGCAGGCGCCGCACCGTGCGGGGGTAGCTCGAGTCGGTCATGCTCCCCGGACCGAAGTCGGTGCCGAGGTAGATCGTGTCGCGGTCGATCCACGAGTACGCGCTCTTGGCGGTCGGGATGATGAAGCCGTCGGCGACGAACGCGCGGGTCTCGAGGTCGAACTCGCGCACCGTCGCCGCGTCGCCGCCGTCCGGAGAGAGCGCCACGAGGGCGCGGGTGTAGTCGTGAGGCAGCAGCCGCGCGCCCGAGAATACCCACTCGCGACCCTCGGCGCGGCCGAGCTCGTCCACGTCGAGCAGCACGTCCCACTCGGTATCCGCCGACCGGTAGCTCTCGAGCGTCGTGCGTCGCCACAGGCCGCGCGGGTGTTCGCGGTCACGCCAGAAGTTGTAGTAGTGACCGCCTCGGTGACTGACGATCGGGATGCGGTCGTCCGAATCGATCACCTCGAGCAGCCGGGCGGTGAGGGCGTGGAACTGCGGCGAGGCGAACTGGGCGAGCGTCTCCGCACTCTGTTCGGCGGCCCAGGCCAGGGGCGCCTCACCGTGGATGTCTTCGAGCCAGAGGTTCTCGTCGTGCTGGTCGGCGCTCATGGTTCGAGCCTAGGCGGAGCCAACGGGCTACTCGTCGAGCGCGAGTTCCTTGGGCAGTTCGAGTTCCTTCGCGGAGAGCTCCTCCACGTTCACGTCCTTGAAGGTGAGCACTCGCACCGACTTGACGAAGCGGTCGGAACGGTAGACGTCCCACACCCAGACGTCGTTCATGGTGAGCTCGAAGTAGAAGTCGTGCTCCGTGTCCTGGCGAACCAGTTCGACCTCGTTGGCGAGGTAGAACCGTCGCTCGGTCTCGACGACGTAGCGGAACTGGGACACGACGTCCCGGTACTCCCGGTACAACGCCAGCTCGACCTCTCGGTCGTAGTCTTCGAACTCGTCTTCTTCCATGCTCCGACAATCCTAGTTCGCTTTTGCGGGCCCTTGTGCTGCCGGCCCCGGCCGCCGGATCGGTCAGTCGTCGGAGAGCTCGACGTCGCCATGCAGCCAGGTGCGACGGTGAAAGTCGGTGGCCCCGAGCTCGGTGATCGCGGCGAAATGGTCGGCGCTGCCGTAGCCCTTGTTCGATGCCCAGCCGTAGCCGGGGGCGCGATCGTGGGCCGAGATCATGAGCCGGTCGCGGTGCACCTTCGCCACGACGGATGCGGCGGCCACCGACGCGCAGTCGCGGTCGGCCTTCGCCCTGGTCTTCACCGCGAGCTTCGTCGTGAGCGCCGGGGAGAGCCAGTCGTGGGTTCCGTCGAGCAGGATCACCGATTGCCGCACGGACGCCCCGTCGACGTGGAGTTTCGCGAGGGCGCGCTTGCCCGCGAGACCGAGCGCGGCGATGATGCCCACGGTGTCGACCTCGGTCGCTGTCGCGAGGCCCACCGCCGAGTACAGCGCCCACTCGACGGCGAGCGGCGCGAGTTGTTCGCGCCGCTTCTCGGAGAGGAGCTTCGAGTCGCGCAGGCCCGCCGGCATGACGCCGATCCGCGCATCCACGACGCACAGGCCGACCGCCACGGGACCGGCGATGGCACCGCGCCCCACCTCGTCGCAGCCGATCACGAATCGGGCTCCCCCGTCGTGCAGGAGGGCCTCGATCTCGAGTGTCGGGTCGGCGACCGCCATCTACTGGGCGGCGCCCACGCCGCCGAACACGTTGGGGTAGTTGTCGAGCCAGGTCCAGTGGCTCGCCGGCCAGGTGATCACGAACGCCCGGCCGACCACGTCATCCATCGGCACGAACCCCTTGCTCGGGGTATCGGTGTTCAACCGGGAATCCGCCGAGTTGTACCGATTGTCGCCCATCACCCAGAGCGAATTCTTCGGCACGGTGACTGAGAAGTCGTTGCCTGCCACCTTGGTGACTCCGGCGGGAAGCTTGAGGTACTGCTTTTCGTCGAGCGGAACTCCGTTGACGGTCATCTGGCCGAACGCGTTGCAGCAGGCCACCTTGTCGCCGGGCAGGCCGATCACCCGCTTGATGAGGTGGTCGTTGCTGTCCGGGGCGCTCAGGCCGACGATGGAGAGCACCCAGTCGACACCCGCAACGAAGCCGTTCTGGTGCACGGGCGGGGCCGCCGGCAGCCATCCACCCGGATCCTTGAAGACGACGATGTCGCCGCGCTGCACGGGCACGAGCTTCGGCACCAGCTCATTCACGATGATGCGGTCGTTGACCTCGAGGGTGTCCTGCATCGATTCCGACGGGATGTAGAACGAACGGATGAGGAACGCCTTGATGCCCACGGAGATGATGATCGCCGCAAGAAAGATCAGCACGATGTCCCGGATGAAGAGCCTGACGCCCTTCGATCTGCCGCGCTTCTGGTCCCGCACGTCGTCGGTCGACGTGGCTGGATCGATGTGTGTCATTAAACCCCTGAGCTCCCCATCATTTTAGGTGCTGGGGAGCTCAGGGAGAACTGCGGTGGAACGGCGCGTCTAGTGCGCGTCACCCAACGCTGCGACATCGAGCCGACTACGGAGCCGTCGCCAGGGCGTCCAGCGTCCGCTGGATGGCGATGGCTGCCGCGCCGCGGGCCCACGACACGAAGCCGTCCTCGTCGACGCGCAGGTCGATCGGGGCGGCCTCCGGATCACGGTCCGCGCGGATCGCCGCCCTCATCGCGTCGTCGGCGACGGAGAGGATTCCCAGGCCTTCGCCTGCCAGCACCACGTGTTCGACCATCGCCAGGTTGGCCACGGCGGCGATGAGGTGACCGAGGGCCCTGCCAGCCGACTCCACGACCTGGCGCGCGACCGGGTGGTTCTCTCGAGCCATCTGGAGCACCTCGGCATAGGTCACGGACGTGCCGATGCCCACCTCGACCTGGGCACGGATGCTGGGGATGGTGAGCATGGCAGCGGAACACCCGCGGTGGCCGAGAAAGCACAACGGTCCGGTGGCGTCGAGGGGGAAGTGCCCGGCCAGCCCCAGCCCGGTGTCGGCGGTGCTCACCACCTGGTCGTGCATCACCAGCCCGTAGCCGACCCCAGCCCCGATGGTGATCACGGCGAAGTTGGAGAGCCCTCGACCGAGCCCGAACCAGTGCTCGGCGGCCGTGAGCGACACCACGTCGTTCTCCACGGTCACGGACACCCCGAGCTTCGCCTCGACGGCCTCCGCCAGATGGGTCGAGCGCCAGCCCAGGAAGGGGGCACGGTCGACAACCCGGTGGTTCGACACGTTGCCGCCGAGGCTGATTCCGACGGCCGAGAACTCCTGGCCGTTCGCGAGTTCCGCCGCCAACTCGGCGATCACATCGACGACGGTGGCGAGCTCGTGGTTGGGAAGCGGCCGTTCCGCGCTCCGCCCCTCAGTGGCGCGGAGGTCCGTCGTGATGGCGACCGCCTCGTCGCCCGTGAGCTTCACCCCCATGAACTGGCGAGCATCCGCGCGCACATCGAGCGGTTTCGCCGGCCGCCCCATCGCACCGTCCGACTGCTCGGCCATCTCGACGAGCAGGCCGCGATCGAGCAGCGGCCGGCTCAGCCGCGTGACGGTGGCGAGCGACAGGCCGAGGCGCTGGGACAGGTCGCTCCGCAGAATCGGCCCGTGGATGAGCACCTCCCTCGCCAGCTCGCTCGATGGCGCACGGAATCGGGGCTCGTAAGCCTCAACGGGAGGCATCGTGGTTGTGCTCCTGTCTAGAGGCGGTCGAGTTCGATCAGGATAGCGTTCTCCGGCAACAGGATCGGTGGACGAAGCCCGATCTCCGCCAGCGCCAGCCCGCTCGCCTCGATCCCGACCAGCCACGGCGGGGTCTGCGCCTGCACCGATTGCGCCGCCCCGGCCGGCTCAACCAGGCGAACCCGGTACCGGGCATCCGGGTCGAGACCGGGAACCAGGAAGCGCGAAGGAGAGCTGCCGTTGGCTGCGGAAAGCTGCACATAGGCGAAGACCGCCTCCGAGCCATCGTGCGCAACCACACCGTGCACGAACGAGGTGTCGTCCGGCTGCTGCACGCGCACCACACGCCCCGAATGCAGCAGGCCGCGCTTGCGTTTGTAGTACGCGGACCATGAGGCGAGTGCCAGTCGCTCCTCGAGGCTGGTCTCGGTGATGTCCCATTCGATTCCGGCGTGCCCGAAGAGCGCCGTGGTCGCCCGGAACGCGAGGCTGTGCACCCGGCCGGTCGTGTGGGAATGGGTCGGCCCGATGTGGCTCCCGAGAAGCTCCGGCGGGATCGCGAATTGCGTGTAGCGCTGGATGTACTGGCGTTCGAGCGCGTCGTTGCAGTCCGACGTCCAGAATCTGTCGACGTGCGCCGCCATGCCCAGGTCGACGCGGCCGCCGCCCGAGGCGCAGGACTCGATTTCCAGTCCCGGGTGGCGCCGCTTCAACTCGTCGAACAGCCGGTAGATGGCCTGGGTCTGGCGGCGGACGCCGGCGGCACCGAAGTGCGCCGCCTCGGTGAGCACCCGATTGTGATCCCACTTGATGTAGGAGATGTCGTAGTCGTTCAGCAGCGCGTCCACCTGGCCGAGCACGTGCTCGTACGCTCCCCGATGCCCGAGGTCGAGCACCTGCTGGTGCCGGCCCTCCGGCGGGATGCGTCCGCCGGCCTGGAAGATCCACTCAGGATGCGCGCGGTAGAGGTCGGAATCGGCGTTCACCATCTCACCCTCGAACCAGAGTCCGAACTGCATTCCCGACGAGGTCACGCGGTCGATGAGCGGATCGAGGCCATCCGGCCAGACGGCCGGGTCCACGGCCCAGTCGCCGAGGCCGGCGAAGTCGTTGCGACGACCGAGGAACCAACCGTCGTCGAGAACAAATCGCTCGACACCGATCTCGCTCGCGACATCCACGAGTTCCGCCAGTTTGGCCAGGTCGTGGTCGAAGTACACGGCCTCCCACACGTTGAGGGTGAGTGGCCTGGCGGTGGCCGGATGCTCGGGCCTGGCCCGGAGCCAGCGGTAGAGCCGGTCGGTCATGCCGTCGATCCCGGTCGAGGAGAATGTGGCTGCGACGGTGGGTGCCTCGTAGGTCTCACCCTCCTGCAGGATGCCTTCGCCCGGCAGCAGGAGCTCCCCGGCTCCCATCGACGTGTGCCCTGAGGGCAGCCGTTCGACGAGGTGCCTGGTGTTGCCGCTCCAGAGCAGGCCGGTGCTCCACACCGATCCGTCCTGGTAGCCAGCACCCGCCGTCAGGGCGAGTTGCACCACGGTGTAGTCGTGGCTCGTCCGGCCCTCGCGCACCTCGCGGGCCCAGGTGCCCGCCTGAATCGGTCGACGCTGCGGCTGGCGTTCCTTCAGCCAGCGGCCGGTGAAATCCATCGTCTCGACGGCGTGGTCAGGCAGGGGCAGCCAGGTGGTCAGTTCGGCCAGATCGAAGGCGCCCCCACCGACGTTGGTCACCGTCTGGGAGATGAGGACCACCCCGGCCGGCTGCATCCGGAACGAGACCGAGACCCTGAGCCCGGCCGCCGCGTCGACGGACTCGACGACGAGCGACGTGCGGGACGACTCGAGGCTCGTGACGGTGAAGAATTGGGACCAGTCCTGGCCGTGGCGATGGCCCAGAATGGCCGGCCGGCCGAGGAACCCGCGGGCGTTCTCTCGCCACATTCCGGGGACCATCGCGGCGTCGATATTGGCCTGCGGCACGCCCTCGGCCATCATCGAGGCCAGGTCCTCGCCGCGAGAGGCACCGAGGTCCCTGCCCCAGTACACGACGGCCGGCGTTCCCGATGACACGTCCACCTGAAACGAGACCCCGTCGGCGACGAGGTTGATCAGGGTGTCCTGCTGGATGGCGGTGTCGTGCTGTGTCACGGTGGGTTTCCTCGATTGTTGGCTGAGATGCCAATGGGTCTGGCCCGGTGCGCCTTCACGCTCCGGGCCAGACCGACCGGCGATTACTGGACTGCGGCTATTTGAAGAGGGCGTTGATCTGCGTGTTCACCGCGGTGAGCGAGCTCGCCTTCGCCTTGCCGGACATCACGGCCTCCATCGCCGGGGTGATGAGGGCGTTGACGTCCGAGCGGTGGTCGGTGATCGGGTACAGGAACGTCGTCTTGTCCTTGACCTGGATGGTGAAGGCGCTCACGTCGATGCCCTTCGCCTTGAAGGACGCCACGGCGGCGTCGGTCGCGGCCGGGATGGCGGGGAAGACGACGCCGGCCTTGGCCACCACCGACTGGCAGGCGAGCGAACCGAGGTACTTGACCCACTTCCACGCCTCGGCGGGGTGCTTCGTTCCCGCCCAGATGTTGTCCGCGAGCCCGTTGAACATCGACGCGCGCTTGCCGCTCGGTCCGGTGGGAGTCGGGGCCAGGGCCGGGGTGAAGGTCGCGCTCTTCGCACCGAACACGGCTCCGGTCATCCACGAGCCGTTGCTGGCGATGGCGACCTTTCCGGCGGCGAGCTGGTCAGACCAGCCGATGCCCGTCTGCGCCTCGAACGACGGCATGTAGCCCTTTCCGACCAGCGACTGCCACCAGTCGATCGTCTTCTGGAACTTCGGGTCGTTGTAGTTGTACTTGTTGCCCCACACCCCGTTGGTGGACTTCCAGCCCGTCGTCGCGGCAAGGAAGCTCCACTGGGTCTGGCCGTCTCCGCCTCCCGAGTTCTCCATCCAGATTCCGTAGGTCGCGACGTTGTTCTTGTCGAAACCGGCCTCGTCGCCTCGGTGGCCGTTCTTGTCCACCGTGAGGTGCGCGATGGCCGCCTCATAGGTTCCGCCGTTGTCCGGGTTCCACTTGAGATTGGCGAGCTGGTCGGCGGAGAGCCCGGCCGCGTCGGTGAGCTGCTTGTTGTAGAACAGGGCGATCGTGTCGAAGTCCTTCGGCAGGCCGTACTGCTTGCCGTCGCTGCCCTTCCAGAGTTCGGCGAGGCCGGGCTGGTATGCCTTGAGGTCGACTCCATCTGCCTTGATGTAGCTGTCGAGCGGAAGGATCTGCTTGTTGAGCATGAACTGCGGGAACTGCCCGAGGTGGCTGGTGAACACGTCGTAGTTGGATCCCGAGACGAACCCGGTGGTGATCTTGCTCCAGTAGTCGTCCCAGCCGAGTTGCTCGACCTTCACGGTGATCTTGGGGTTTGCCTTGTGGAAGTCGGCCGCGCACTGCTGGTAGACCGGTGCCTGGTTGGCGTCCCAGAGCCCGTAGGTCACCGTGGTCGCTGTGGCGGTCGAGGCGGCCGGTGCTGTTGCCGCACACCCGGCCAGCAAGAGGGGGACTGCGGCGATGAGGGCGATCGCCGCTCGATTCTTCTTCATGGGGTTCTCTTTCTTCTGTGACTATCTCTTGGTTACAGACGACGCCAGCCGGCGTCGGCATTCGCTCTACCGTGAGCGAAACTCTGGGGAGTGCCGGGCTACTTGACCCCGGACGATTGGATGGATCCGACGATTCGGCGGCCGAATACGAGAAGCAGGATGAAGATCGGCACTGCGGACACGAGCGCTCCGGCCATGAGGCCCGCCCAGTCCGGGTTGCCCTGCGGTGTCTGCGACTTGAAGATCCCGAGGCCGACAGTGAGCAGCTTGGACTGCTCGGTCTGACCGACGAGGAAGGGCCAGAGGTAGTCGTTCCAGTACTGGATGAACTGCAGGATGGCCAGCGTGATGATCTGCGGCCAGGCGAGCGGCACGACGATCGTGCGGAAGATGCGCCACAGGTTCGCCCCGTCGATGACCGCCGCCTCGATGATGCTGCGGTTCACCCCCAGGAAGAACTGGCGAAGGAAGAAGATGGCGAACGGCGTCATGAACATCGACGGGAGGGCGATGCCCACGATCGTGTTGAGCAGTCCCGCGTCTTTCACGAGGATGAAGTTCGGCAGCAGGGTGAAGATTCCCGGCACCATCAGCGCGATGAGGAAGATGCTGAAGACCTTGTCGCGACCCCTCCAGTTGAGGAGGGCGAACGCGTAGGCCGCCATGGCGCTGAACGTCACCTGCAGCACGGTGATGAGCGTGCAGGTCGTTATCGAATTGAGCATGTACTGGGCGAAGTTGATGGACGCCCCCGACCCGCCCTCCGCGAGCGCCTCCGCGGTGGTGGACAGCCCGAGGACCCGACGGAGCGGACCGAACGTGAAGTCGACCGGGAGCAGGTTGAGCGGCTCTCCGAACATCGCGCGGTTGTTGCTGAAGGCCGTGCGGAACATCCAGTAGATCGGAAAGAGCGTGATGAGGATCACGATGAGCAGCGCGAGGCGGCCGAAGAAGATCGAGACCTTCGACTTCGCGAGTGCCGGGTCGCTTTCGAGCGAGGTGCTGCGCGCCCGGCGGGTGGTCTTGAGAGCGAGGATTGCCATGGTGCTACCTCTCCAGGTCTGATTCGTTGGCGCGAAGGAGCTTGTTCTGCAGGAGCGCCACTCCGGCGAGGATGACCATGAGGATCACCGCGAGGGCCGACGCGTATCCGAAGTCCAGCTGCTTGAACGCGCGTTGGTAGATGTAGTAGTTGATGGCCCTGGTGGCGTCGACGGGCCCACCCCTGGTCGTCACCGCGATGGTGTCGAAGACCTGGAATGAGCCGACGACCGTCACGACGAGCACGAAGGCGAGCACGGGGCGGAGCAGGGGAAGCGTCACACTGCGGAAGACTCTCCACTCGCCGGCGCCGTCGACCTCGGCGGCCTCGTACACGTCCCGGGGTATGGCCTGAAGGCCCGCGAAGAGGAGGAGCGAGGTGTAGCCGAGGTGGCGCCAGACGTTGACCATGGCGATGGTCACCATGGCGATGTTCTCGTTGCCGAAGAATCCGATCTTGTGGATTCCGAAGAAGTCGAGCGCCGCGTTGATGATGCCGAGGTTGTAGTCGCACAGCCAGTACCAGACCAGGGCCACGATCACGTTGGCGATCAGGTACGGAAGCATGATGACCCCGCGAACGACCATCGATCGGGTGAAGCGCTGCATGAGCACGGCGAGCACGAGGGCGGCCGCTGTCTGCACGCCGACGTTGATCACGACGTACTCGAGCGTCACCCGGAGCGAATTCCAGAACACCGGGTCAGACCAGATGCGGATGTAGTTCTCGAGGCCGATGAAGACCGGCGGGCGCAGCAGGTTGTAGTCGGTGAAGCTGAGATAGAGGCCCCTGATCGCCGGCCAGGCGAAGAAGACCACGAATCCGATGCTGGCCGGGATGAGGAACAGCACCGCTGCCCTGAACTGCGATCCCTTGCGGGCGGTCACCGCCATGGTGGGCCTCCTAACGTCCTTGTCAGGAGACATAATTGCAGACTGCAAGTAAAGAAGTCAAGGATTCCCGCATATTCGTGATGCACCGTGACATTTGGACCCGGAATGACGGCTTTTACGTCATCTACCTAGTGCTTAATTTGCTGTCTGCAAAGAACAACGAGCGCCGATCAGGTCCGGAACCGAGTCCGCTCTCTCGGGGTGAAGCGGCCCCCCGGACGCAGAACTCCGCGCCAGAAAACCAAAAAAGCCGGGACGCGCGCGTCGCGCGTCCCGGCTTCTGAAGTTTTTCGTCTAGTGCGCGTCGCGCTTTTCCTTGATCTTGGCCTTCTTGCCGCGGAGGTTGCGGAGGTAGTAGAGCTTCGCACGGCGCACGTCTCCGCGGGTGACGACCTCGATGTGGTCGATGACCGGGGAGTGCACGGGGAAGGTGCGCTCGACGCCGACCTGGAAGCTGACCTTGCGAACGCAGAACGTCTCGCGCACGCCCTCGCCGGAGCGGCCGATGACGACACCCTGGAAGACCTGGATGCGGGAGCGGGTGCCCTCGACGATGTTTACGTGGACCTTCACGTTGTCGCCGGCGCGGAAGTCCGGGATGTCCGAGCGGAGGGAGGCCGCATCTACGGCGTCAAGAATGTGCATGGTGGTTCGCTCTCTGCAACCGCCACAGGTCGATCACGATATAGGTGAATCTCAGAAGGAAGTGGTGCCCGGTCTGTGACGGCTCCCCTGTGGCAGAGCCGTGCTGAAGGCACAAGGGGTAATTCTGCCACATCGGCAGGGTCTGTGCCACTCACCGAGCCCGCGCTAGGGCGCCCCGGCGGCGGCGGGATCGGGCGAATCCACCGCGAGGGGTCGATCGGCCGGGTTGAGCGCCGCCCGCAGCTCGTCGTAGTCGAGGCCGGTGAGGCGAGTCACCACCTCCTGGCGAGTCTCCACGAGGTACTCGATGAGCACGACCCAGAGCGTGGTGAAGGCGAGGATGATGATCACTCCGCCCGAGATATCGGCGATCGTGAACGACGCATCCCGGAACGACTGCCCGAAGAGGTGCGTGGCGATCGAGGTGCCCTGCTCGTAGCTGTGCACCGAATCGACGACGAAGAAGCCGTAGGACAGCACGGCGAAGTACCAGGCGGAGAGCAGCCACGCGTCGGTTCTCGACACGGCGCCGGAACGCCTGGCACGCTTCCGCGCCCAGGTGATGGTGGTCACCACCGCGAGGAAGACGAGCAGGAGCGGCGCCAGAAAAAGCCCGATGGCATAGTGCCAGCCGAGGATCACGCCAAAGAAGACCCGTCCGATCAGCAGCCACAGCGGCAGCACGATGGTTGCGGCGAACTGGGTGTTGAACACAGCCCGGCGATACCACATGGGTAAAAGCTTACGCTCGCCGCGCGGGAGAATAAGTCGTACGAGACGAGGAGACGCATGATCGAGTTGAGAACGCCCGCGGAAATCGACGAAATGAGGCCTGCCGGCCGTTTTGTCGCGAGCGTGCTGGCTGAGCTCGTGGCAGCTTCCGCGGTGGGCGTCAACCTGCTGAAGCTCGATTCGATCGCCCGGGCCCTGATCCAGAAGGCCGGAGCGGAGAGCTGCTACGTGGACTACCACCCGTCATTCGGCGCAATGCCATTCGGCAAGGTGCTGTGCACCTCGGTCAACGATGCCGCCCTGCACGGGCTTCCCTTCGACTACCGCCTCGCCGACGGGGACGTACTGAGCCTCGACTTCGCGGCATCCGTCGACGGCTGGGTGGCCGACTCCGCCGTCACGATCGTCGTCGGATCCGCACGGGAGGGGGATCTGCGCCTCATCGAGACCACCGAGCGCGCGCTAGCCGCCGGGATCGCCGCCGCGCTGCCGGGTGGCCGGATGGGCGACGTCTCGGCGGCGATCGGAGCGGTGTGCCGGGAGGCTGGCTTCGGCGTGAACACGGACTTCGGCGGGCACGGAGTCGGGCACACGATGCACGGGGACCCGCACGTGCCCAACGACGGGCGCCCCGGGCGCGGGATCCCGCTGCGCGCCGGACTCGTGTTCGCGATCGAGCCCTGGGTCATGCAGTCGACGGACCAGATCTTCACCGACCCTGACGGGTGGACACTGCGCAGCCTCGACGGGTCGCGGGCAGCCCATTCCGAGCACACGATCGCGATCACCGAGGACGGCCCGATCGTGCTCACCGCCCGCTGACGGGTATCCCCGACCACCGCTCCGCCGAAAATGCAGGAGATTCGCCACCGAATCGCGGGGAAAGCACGGAAAGAGGCGTTTCCGTGGCGAATATCCTGCGTTTTCAGACGGTGCGTGAAGAAGCCGCCGCTCGCGTCCGGAGCGGCGCGGGCTACTCGGGCAGCAGGTCGGGCCGCACGCGCCGGGTGCGCTCTAGCTGCTGCCCGTGCCGCCAGGCGGCAATCGCACCGTGGTTGCCGCTCAGCAGCACCGACGGCACCTCGAGGCCCCGCCACTCGGCGGGCTTGGTGTAGCTCGGATACTCGAGCAGGCCATCCGAATGGGACTCCTCCACGAGACTCTCCGGATTGCCCACGACGCCGGGGATCAGACGGCCGATCGCCTCGATCATGGCCATCGTGGCCACCTCACCGCCGTTGAGCACGTAGTCGCCGAGGCTCACGAGCCGCACCGTCGCGCGCGTCGACGCGTAGTCGACGACCCTCTGGTCGATCCCCTCGTACCGGCCGCAGCCGAACACCAGTTGCCGCTCCAACGCGAGCTCGTGCGCCATGGCCTGGCTGAACAGCTCGCCGGCCGGGGACGGGAAGATGATCACGGGCGGCGCAGCGTGCTGCGCCTCGCTCGCATAGAGGATGCTGTCGAGGGCATCACCCCAGGGCTCGGGGCGCATGACCATGCCGGCTCCGCCGCCGTATGGGGTGTCGTCGACGGTGCGGTGCCGGTCGTAGGTGTAGTCCCGCAGGTCGTGCACGGCGAGGTCGATGAGGCCGTTCTGCCGCGCCTTGCCCAGCAGCGACACGTCGAGCACGGAGAAGAACTCCGGAAAGATCGTCACGATGTCGATGCGCATCGACGGACTCCTTAGTCGGTGATGGCTTCCGGCCCGGCCGAGCCGTCTGGCTCGTCAGCCACTTCTGGCTTGCTCGGCTCGTCCGGCTCGTCGTCCGGGAGCTCCTCGAAGAGGCCAGCGGGCGGCGTCACGGTGAGGGTTCCTGCGGCGATGTCCACCGTCGGCACGATCGCCTTCACAAACGGCACGAGAACCTCGCCGGTCTCGGTCGTGACGTGGATGAGGTCCTGGGCCGGCAGATGATCCACCAGGCTGACGGTACCCACCCGCACGCCGTCGCGCATCACCGCGAGTCCGACGAGCTGGTGGTCGTACCAGGCGTCTTCCTCGTCGGAGGGTTCGCTCAGGTCCTGGTCCACCCAGAGGATGGCCTTGACGAGGGTCTCGGCGACGCTGCGGTCCGGCACGTCCTTGAAGAACGCGACCGGCTGAGCGTTGTACCACTTGAGTTCGGTCAGCTCGAGGGTCTTGCCGTGCCAATCGGAACTGGTCGGCACCTGGAGGGTGAACACGGCGCCCGGAACGAAACGACGTTCCGGGGCATCCGTGTACATCTCAACTTTGATCGCTCCCTTGAGGCCGTGAGCCTTGGTGAGTCGACCGACCCTGAGCTGGTCGTGGGGCTGTGTTTCTCTAGAAATCGGTATCAACCACGTCAACGCGCACCTTGCGGCCGTCGGCGAGCGCCGACACGAGGGTGCGGAGCGCCTTGGCGGTGCGACCCGCGCGGCCGATCACGCGACCGAGATCCTCGGGGTGCACGCGCACCTCGAGGACGTCGCCTCGCGGCGAGGTCTTCGCCACAACCTGGACCTCGTCCGGGTTGTCGACGATCCCCTTGACGAGATGTTCGAGCGCGGCTGCGAGCATTCCCTACGCCTTGTCGGCTTTGGCGTCTTCTGCCTCGGCCTCTTCGGTGACGTCGGCCTTGGCCTCCGCCTCGTCAGACTTGGCTTCGACCACTGCGGCGTCGGCCGGGGCGATGTCCTCGACCGCTGGTGCGATCTCGGCGTCGACCTCGGGAGTCTCGGGAGTCTCGACCTTGGCCGGCGCCTCGACCTTGGCGGCTGGCGCCTCGGCCTTGGGCTTCAGCACGGGCTTCTTCTTCTCGTCGGCGACGTACTCGACCTTGGACTCTTTGGTCTTCACGGTGCTGACGGCGTTCTTGTCACCCTTGAAGATTCCCCAGTCGCCCGTGAGCTTCAGGAGGGCCTCAACCTGCTCGGTCGGCTGGGCGCCGACGCTGAGCCAGTACTGGGCGCGCTCCGAGTCGACCTCGATGAACGAGGGCTCCTCGGTGGGGTGGTACTTGCCGATCTCCTCGATGGAACGACCATCACGCTTCGTGCGTGCGTCGACAACGACGATTCGGTAGTAAGGAGCGCGGATCTTGCCCATGCGCTTCAAACGAATCTTTACAGCCACAATTCTCCGTAGTTAATGTGTTGGGGCGAACTGCTTGCCGTGAGCGTGGGGTGCACACTCGGCAGAAAAGCTCTGATGGGAGTCGGTGCCGACTGATTAGAGGGTCGGACGGCCAAAGACTCGACTAATCATTCTTGCAGATTTCCGAGCGGTTCAGGAACCAGTCAGCGAAAGGGCCGGTTCGGAACTCGCGCGGGGCATCCTGCGGGGCCTCCTGCGGGACAGCGCCACGCCGACCAGGCAGACGACTCCGCCGACGATGGCGAGGGGCGCCGGGATCTCGCCGAAGAACGCGAGACCGAGCAGAACCGCGATGGCCGGGACAACATAGGTCGTCACGCCGAGCTGCCCGGCCGGCATCCTCGACAGTGCGAACGCCCACGTGCTGAAGGCGAGGGCGGTGGGCACCGCTCCGAGATAGACGGCACCGAGGATGCTCGCCACCGGCGCGCGCCCGAGGTCGTGCACGAGCTCGCCGAGGAACGGTGTGCACGCGACCATGCCGATGACGCACCCCATGAAGGTCGTCTGGCGGGCGGGGATCCGGCGCAGCAGGGGCTTCTGGCAGAGCACCCCGGTGGCATAGGTCAGTGCGGCGAGCAGTGACCAGAGAACTCCGGTGCCGTCGCCGAAGCCGGAGATTCCCGTGCCGAAGCCGATCAGCAGCACGCCGAAGAACGCCACCCCGGCGCCGATCGCGAGCCACTTGGGGATGCCCTCGCCGAGGAAGATCCCCGCCCCGAGTGCGATGAGGATGGGACCGATGTTCACGATCATCGCGGTGGTGCCGGCGTCGAGGCTGTGCTCGGCGATGTTGAGGGCCACGTTGTATGCGCCGAACCACGCGACGCCGAAGACGATCACGAGCACCCACTCGCGCCGTGTCGACGCGACCCAGCGGCGGCCAATCACCAACAAGGAGAGCAGGACGGAGCCGACGGTGAGCCGCAGAAGTGCAAGCGCTCCCCCGCCGAAGTGAGGCGCCACCCCCCGGATCACCACGAACGCGCTCGCCCAGGCGAGAACGGTGACGAGGATCGCGACGAACACCGGGGTCGAGAGCCTGCTCGACGTGCTGACGCGATCTGATGTTGTGGTCATGTCCCCACGCTAACCGCCGCCACCGCCATTCCTCTCGCGGAATACGGACATGACGGTTTCTGCCCGAAGGTTGTCCCTAAAGCGTCGCCGCGTCATCCGCCCCTCGTCTTCGGGCCTGCGGTTCTCGTTCCTGCGGTTCTCCCACGCGCGATTCTCTCACGCGCGGTTCTCCCACGCGCGTTTCTCCCACGCGCGTTTCTCCCACGCGCGTTTCTCCGGAGGTTTGGCCGCAAATCGTTTGCCGGCCCACGAAACTGGCGCCAAATGCCCGATTCTGGAGCACACCTCCGGAGAAACGCGTGTTGCGGATGCGGGCGCCGACACGTTCGCGCGCGAACGCTCGTCCAGACCGGCGTTTCCCGCGGATCCGCGTTTCTCCGGAGGTTTGCCCGCAAATCGTTTGCCGGCCCACGAAACTGGCGCCAAATGCCCGATTCTGGAGCACACCTCCGGAG
>NZ_DATCQQ010000087.1:0-3045 GCF_036569425.1 Lacisediminihabitans sp. | reverse complement strand
ATCGAGGAGTCCTGGCGACGGCCCCGCCCCAGGTCGAGATCGCCTCGCGCTGGGCGATGCTGAGGCCAGCGGCATCCACCAGCGGGGCGATCAGAGCTGTGGTGCGGGCGATCCCGATCGGAATGATCTGACCGGTGTCGTCGTTGCCGTCGAGCGTAGAGTGCGAAGTGACGGAGGGCGGATGCGGGTGGAGGACGGGCCATCATGATCACCGCGAGAGACCTCGGCGCCTAAGCCTCGATCCACCGGTCGGCTCGGTGAGCGCGGTGGCTCGCGTTTGATCTGAGTTTCCTGCTGGCGGGCATGGTGAAGGGTCCGGCCTTGCTGCCGGTGATGTTCCTGATCCTGTCGCGCCGGTGGGCTGGGTGGTCAGATGGTCACTGTTCGAGGCGGTCCGCAGGCGCCCGCGAACAGCGCCTTCCATCCGGTTTCCCAGGGCCAGTGCTCGGGCAGGTGCAGCACGATCTTCCTGGCCGAGGTCGAGATGCGGGCCGGGATGTTGATGAGTTTGCGGCGGATGGTGCCGCTGCGGGCTTTGCCCAGCTCGGTGCCGGCGAGTGTGCCGATGGCGCGGGAGAGGTTGAACGCGATCGTGGCCAGGACCAGCCATGCCGCGTTCGCGGTGAAGACCCCCGACGGCAGGTGCGCCAGTGCGCTGTCTTTCAGATCCGCGTTGATTTGCTCGATGATGGCGTGCTGGCGGTGGGTTTTGTCGGCCGTGACCGTGTCCAGCTCGCTGGTGGTGAAGAACGCGTGGAAGCGGTGGGTGTCGAACAGGGTGGGTTGGCCGTCGCCTTCGAATCCGTTCAGTTCCGGGATCCGCCGCACGACCAGGCGCCCTTCGATGCGTTCGGCTTTCTTCCGCGAGCTGAATGCGGTGAAGGCCACCTCGGCGACTTCGGCAGAGGAGATCCATTGCCCGGTGGTCTCGTCACGGATCGCGTCGGTGTATTGGATCGTGGTCCAGGCGTTCTCGGTGATGGTGGCGATGGTGCGTTTGACGGCCGGGTCCATCCGGGCGGTGATCGATACTTTCGCCCCGGCCCGGTGGGCCGCTGCGACGACCGCGTGCCCATAGAAGGCGCTGTCGGCGCGCAGCAGCACCAGCCCGGACGCAGTCTTCGAACGCAGACGGCCGACGGTGGCGAGGACGTCGCCGACGAACTTGCCCGCGCCGCGCGGGGAGCCGGTCGCTCCCTTGCGCAGCCGGGAGCCGACGATGATCGGCGCCGCGGTAGCGGTCGAGACGACTCCGATCAACGCGTTCAGCCCGCGCACCCCGGAGTATCCGTATCCGGATCCCTGCTTCTGGTAGCCGTGGACTTCCTTGATCGTGTCGTCGATGTCGACCAGCGCGTACTCGTCGATGCCGGCCGTGATCGGGGTGACGGCGGCAACGCCGACCAACCATCGTGCGGCGACCGCGTCGAGCTGGCGGACGTGGCCGAACGTGAAGGCCCGCAGAAACGAACCCAACGTCGATGGGGCGTAAGTCCCGGCGAACAGTTTCTTCATCCCGCCGTGTCGCAGCAACGCCATGTCATCGATCGAGTCAGCGCCGGCCAGCATTCCCGCCACCAGTGCGGTGACCTTCAGCCCGGCGTTCGCGCCGAAGTAGCTGGGCAGCGTCAACCATTCGTCGGCCAGGTCGGAGAGGCCGGTTCTCACCGCCAAAGCCATCGCGGGAACGAGACCCGCGACCGACACGAGATTCGTCTCCTCGAATGAGGCTGACAGGCGGTGAGATCTATGGAAAAGTTGCATCTACGAGATGTCCTCTTGATCGGTCGAATGAAGTCCTAAGTAAGCTCCATTTTCCCTGATCAACAGGACATTCTCTGTTTAACTCGCCGCCACCGACCCCAGCCGAGCGGTGGATTGAGGTTCAGCACCGGGGTGAACCCCGTGCTCTCCCTTGGCGACGACCTTCGCCAGGACATGGATCACACTGTGCTCGACTACAGCACCAAGTCGGGCGACGGCCACTACTTGCGGCTCGTGAGCCTCGAGAAGTTCGTCGGCACCAGTTGGGCGCCCGACAACTTCTCCGTGAACCGCGGCAACACCACCGACAAGCTCGGAGCCGCGCCAGGGCTCGCGGCGGACGTGGAGAGGAGCGACGAGGCGAGCTACATCAGCGTCACGTCGCTCACGAGCCCGTGGCTTCCGCTTCCATACCCCACGACGACGATCAGCGGGCTGTCCGGGGAATGGTACTGGGACCCGGCCGGGCTCGTCGTGCGGAGCCCGAGCCAGACCGCCGAGGGCGAGACCTACCGCGCGGTGAGCCTCACGATCTCGCCGACCCCCGCGCAACTCGAGGCCGCCGGCTCGAGTGTGGCGCTCAACCTTTCGCCGTTTCTCGAACTGCCCTCCGACGTGCCGGCGATCATCGGGTCGACGGCCCATGCGGTGGCCGGGGGCGCTCCGAGCAACTATGAGAAGGCCCTCCTGCTGCAGGATTTCTTCCGCAACGGCGACTTCCAGTATTCGGAGACCGCGCCGGTGAAATCCGGCTACGACGGCACGGGCATGAAGGTCGTCGCCGCCTTCCTCAAGGCGAAGTCGGGGTATTGCATCCACTTCGCGTCGGCCATGGCCGTCATGGCTCGCAGCCTCGGCATCCCCTCGCGCGTCGCGGTCGGCTTTCTGCCGGGCACGCGAATGGGGCGTGACAGCGCGGGTCGGGCGAAGTTCGAGGTCACGTCGCACGACCTGCATGCGTGGCCGGAACTGTACTTCGAGGGCATCGGCTGGACGCGCTTCGAGCCCACGCCGGGTCGGGGCGACGTGCCGTCGTACGCCGACCAGTCCCTCGCCGACGTGCCCATCCCAGTGAACTCGCAGCCGACGTCGACCGCATCGTCGGCGGTGCCGCGGCCGTCCACCTCGGCCGGACCGAACGTGAAGGACCCGACGGGGGCGAACGGGGCAAACGGATCGGCGGCGGCGGTCATTCCCTGGATTTGGGCGGTGTCGATCCTGGCGTTGCTCCTCATTCTGCTAGCGATCCCCGGTCCGGTGCGGGGTGCCCAGCGCAACCGC
>NZ_DATCQQ010000086.1:0-33531 GCF_036569425.1 Lacisediminihabitans sp. | reverse complement strand
ATGGCACCGTCCGCCCTGGCACCGTCCGCTTGGGCGTCGACAGCACCGCCACCGGGGTTGCCGGTCACCGATCGTCCGACCGGGCGAGGGCGGCAGCCACGGCCGCCGCTCGCTCGAAGGCCGCGCGCGGCGTGATCGAGCCGTCGGCGGCGGCGAGGCCGGCCGCGTAGCCGACGATGTAGGTCGTGAGGGGCGCCGCCGGGCGCATGACCTCGTGCGCGACGGTGCCGGCGAGGGCGAGCACGGCGTCCACATCCACGTCGATTCCGTCGACCGCGAGTTGCGCGCTGAGCCGGCCGGTCCACTCGGCGAGCGCCGCCATCTTCTCGTCATCGTTCTGTGCGGCCATGGGGGTCTCCTTGGGTACTGCAGCGGGGGCGTCGATGCCGAGTCGGGCGGCGTCTGCCCAGGTGTCCACGTCGCTCGTCGAGCCGGGCGGCACCGCCGTGTGGTCGAGGTCGAGTCCGGTGAGCAGCGCGCGCACGGAGAGGTTCTCGAGGCGGGAGGCATGCGAGCGCACGGCGGCGGCGAGCGACGCCGTGCGGTAGACCCCGGCGAGATACTGCGGATGCCCCGCCCCGTCGACCGCGATGGCCCCGTCGACCGCGCGGCCGGCTCGCTCGAGCAGCGCCGGCACGGCATCCGCGATCGCCGGCATGTCACAGGCGAGCACGAGCAGGTAGTCGGCGGGGGTGGGGCCGGCCAGCACCGTCACCCCGGCCGCGATCGCCGCCGCCGGTCCGCCGAACGCGGGCGACTCACGGACGACGAGCACCCCGGCCGGCACCACCAGCGCGGACGGGTCGCCCACCACGACCGTTCGCCCGGCCCCGGCCGCGGCATCCAGCGTCACCGAGAGCAACGCACGGTCGCCTCGCCGCAGCGCGGCCTTCGGCTCTCCGCCGAGCCGGGACGACCGGCCCCCGGCGAGCACGATGGCGTCGAAGTTCATGCCGACAACTCTAGGACGGCGGGCCAGCCGGTGAATCTGGCGCGAATCGGGTGCGGCGGCGGTGTGTCGGCGGTCCGGCGATGCTAGGCATGGTGCATGGGCAGAATCACGGTACGGCGCAGGGTCACTCGGGTCACGGTCGGCGGAGGGGCCGTGCGGCGCGAAGACCTGCTCGCCGTCGAGGAGCCGCTCGAGATCCGGGTCGGAGGCAAGGCGCTCGCAATCACGATGCGCACGCCGGGGCACGACTTCGATCTCGCCGCGGGATTCCTCGTGTCGGAGGGGGTGGTGTCGCGTGCCGAGCATTTCGCGGCGGCCCGCTACTGTGCGGGCGCGCCGGTGGACGGGGAGAACTCCTACAACGTGCTCGACGTGACGCTCGGGCCCGGGGTTCCGGCGCCCGATCCGAGCCTCGAGCGTAACTTCTTCACCACGAGCTCCTGCGGCCTGTGCGGAAAGGCCAGCATCGACGCGGTGCGCACGCTGTCCGCGTACGCCGTTGCCGAGGATGACCTGCGCATCGACGCCGAGCTGCTTGCGGCCTTCCCCGACCGGCTGCGTGCCGGGCAGGACGTCTTCGAGAAGACGGGCGGCCTGCACGCCGCGGCGCTCTTCGACGGGTCGACGGGCGAGCTGTTTGTGCTGCGGGAGGACGTGGGTCGGCACAACGCCGTCGACAAGGTCGTCGGCTGGGCGCTCACCCTGGGCCTTCTCCCGCTGCGCGGGATGGTGCTCATGGTCTCCGGCCGGGCGAGCTTCGAACTGACCCAGAAGGCCTCGATGGCGGGCATCCCGTTTCTCGCCGCCGTCTCTGCGCCGTCGTCGCTCGCCGTCGAACTCGCCGCCGAGATCGGGATGACGGTGGTCGGGTTTCTGCGCGGCCAGTCGATGGTCGTGTACTCGGGCGAGGAGAGGCTCGTGTCGGGCGTCACCACGGAAGCACCGGACTCTCGAGAGAAGCCGGGCTCTCGAGAGAAGCCGGGCTCTCGAGAGAAGGCGGTCGCGAAGTGACGAAGACGCCGATCAACGAGGGCAACTCCTACCCCGATCTCACGGTGACGCCGAACAAGGACTGGGCAGTCGGCCTGCCGGCGATCTACCACTCGATGGAGCCCGCAATCGCGCAGTTGGGCCTCACCCGAACCGCGAAACTGATGACGTCGATCAACCAGAAGGACGGTTTCGACTGCATGAGCTGCGCCTGGCCGGATCCGGACAACCGCAGGGTCCTGGAGTTCTGCGAGAACGGCGCGCGTGCGGTCACCTGGGAGGCGACCGCGGTCACCGTCCCGTCGAGCTTCTGGTCGGAGCACTCCCTCACCGACCTGCTCGACAAGTCAGAGTACTGGCTGGGAATGCAGGGCCGGCTTGTGGAACCGGTCTACAAGGCGGCGGGCTCGGACCACTACGAGCCGGTGAGCTGGGAGCGGGCGATTGCCATCGTCGCCGACCGGCTCACGGGCCTCGACTCTCCGGACGAGGCCGCGTTCTACACGAGCGGCCGCACCGCCAATGAGACGGCCTTCGTCTACCAGCTGTTCGCCCGCGCGTTCGGAACGAACAACCTGCCCGACTGCTCGAACATGTGCCACGAGTCGACCGGAACCGCGCTCGGCGAGACGATCGGCATCGGCAAGTCGACGATCGCCTACGACGACTTCGAACGCACCGACCTGATCATCATCATGGGCCAGAACCCCGGCACGAATCATCCGAGGATGCTGACCGCGCTCGAGGACACGAAGCGCTCCGGCGCGAGCATCGTCGCGGTCAACCCGCTGCCCGAGGCCGGCCTCCTGCGCTACAAGAACCCGCAGCGGGTGCGCGGGCTGCTTGGCAGGGGCACCCCGATCGCCGACCAGTTCGTGCAGATCCGGTCCGGCGGAGACATGGCGCTGTTGCAGGCCCTGTCCAGGCGCGTGCTCGACGCGGAGGACGCGAACCCGGGAACCGTGCTCGATCACGACTTTCTCGACCGCCACACCCAGGGCCTGGACGAATTCCGGGCGCACCTCGCGGACCTCGATGAGGATGCCGTGCTCGCCGCCACCGGGATCGCCGCGTCCGAGATCGACGAGCTGGCCGAGCGCTACCTCGCCGCGGACCGGGTGATCATCACCTGGGCGATGGGGCTCACGCAGCAGAAGAAGGCCGTCGACACGCTCAAGGAGATCATCAACCTGCTGCTGCTGCGCGGCAACATCGGAAAGCCCGGGGCCGGGGCGTCACCGATCCGCGGGCACAGCAACGTGCAGGGCGACCGCACGATGGGCATCTGGGAGCAGATGCCGCAACCGTTCCTCGACGCGATCGAGGCGGAGTTCGGCTTCGCCCCGCCGAGGGAGCACGGGATGGACGCGCTCAAGACGGTCGCGGGCCTCCAGCGGGGCGACGTGAAGGTGTTCTTCGCCGTGGGCGGCAACTTCGTCGCCGCCATCTCGGACACCGAGGCGGCCGAGGCGGCGATGCGCGGCACGGAACTCACGGTGCAGGTCTCCACGAAGCTGAACCGTTCGCACGTCGTGACCGGCAGGGAGGCGCTCATCCTGCCCACCCTCGGGCGCACCGATTTCGACCTGCAGGCGAGCGGCCCGCAGTTCCTGTCGGTGGAGGACACGGTGTGCGCCGTGCACGCCACCCATGGCAGCCTGCCGCCGGTCAACCCCGGGCTGCTCTCCGAGGTGTCGATCATCACCCGGCTCGCGACGGCCGTGCTCGGCGACACGGTGCCGGTGGACTGGGCGGGAATGGAGCGCGACTACGACGTGATCCGCGACCACATCAGCCGCGTCGTGCCCGGATTCGAGAACTTCAACACGCAGGTGCGGCGCAAAGGCGGCTTCGTGCTGCCGAACGGTCCGCGCGACTCGCGCACTTTCGCCACCGCGACCGGCAGGGCGATGATCACCGTCAACCACCTCGAGCACCTGGACCGGCCGGCCGGGCGCCTCATCCTGCAGACGCTGCGCTCGCACGACCAGTTCAACACGACGATCTACAGCCTCAACGACCGGTATCGCGGAATCCACAATGGCAGGGACGTGGTGTTCGTGAATCCGCAGGACCTGGTCGAACTGGGGCTCGCGGACGGCCAGCGGGTCGACATCTTCAGCGAGTGGATGGACGAGCCGGACCGCGTGCTCCGGGGCTACCGGGTGGTGTCCTACCCGACGGCGAAGGGGTGTGCGGCCGCCTACTTCCCGGAGGCGAACGTGCTGATCCCGCTCGGCAGCGCGGCGGACGGCAGCAACACCCCCGTCTCCAAGGCGGTCGTCGTGCGGCTCGAACCGGTGTCGACGGTGCCCGGTGTTCCCGCCTGACGCCGGCGTGCGGGGTCGACCGGGCCCACACGTGTCGAACGGGACCACTCGGGGCCGGGGCCGGAACGCGCAGCGGTAACGCGCCGCCGCCCAACCACCGGTAACGTTGTACCTGTGAAAACGTTCGACGATCTGTTCCTGGAGCTCAGCGAGAAGGCCGTGTCCCGCCCGGCGGGCTCCGGCACTGTCGCGGAGCTCGACGCCGGCGTGCACGCGATCGGCAAGAAGATCGTGGAGGAGGCCGCCGAAGTCTGGATGGCCGCCGAATACCAGTCGGACGACGAGACGGCCGAGGAGATCTCCCAGCTGATCTACCACCTCCAGGTGCTCATGGTGGCGAAGGGCCTGACGACGGCGGATGTCTACCGACATCTGTGAGCCGTCCGCCGCATCCGCCCCAGCACCTGAGAAGAGAATGACCGAAATGTTGCGAGTCGCAGTGCCCAACAAGGGCTCCCTGAGCGAAACCGCGGCCGAGATGCTCTCCGAGGCCGGCTACGCCGGCCGGCGGGACCCTCGCGCCCTCAACGTCGCCGATCCACGCAACGATGTGGAGTTCTTCTATCTGCGCCCGCGCGACATCGCCACCTACGTCGGCTCGGGCGCCCTCGACGTGGGCATCACGGGCCGCGACCTGCTGCTCGACTCCGGGTCGAGCGCCGTCGAGATCGCGAGTCTCGATTTCGGCTCATCCACCTTCCGCTTCGCCGGCCCGAGCGGTCGTTTCGGCTCCCTCGACGACCTCGCCGGGCACCGCGTCGCCACCAGCTATCCCGGCCTGGTCGGCGGGTTCCTCGCGAAGGCGGGTGTCACCGTCGACCTCGTCTCGCTCGACGGCGCCGTCGAATCCGCCGTGCGCCTCGGGGTCGCGGATGCCGTGGCCGATGTCGTGTCCACCGGTTCGACGCTGCGGGCGCAGGGCCTCGAGATCTTCGGCCCGGTCATTCTCGAGTCGTCCGCGGTGCTGATCAGCGCGCGGGACGATCTGCCGGGAATCGCCACGCTGCACCGACGGCTGCAGGGCGTGCTCGTCGCCCGGCAGTACGTGCTCATGGACTACGATCTCCCGCTCGCCCTGATCGAGGCGGCCTCGGCGATCACCCCCGGTCTCGAGTCGCCGACGGTGTCGCCGCTGCGCGACCGCGACTGGGTCGCCGTGCGCGTAATGGTGCCCCGCCAGGACACCAACCAGGTGATGGACGCGCTCTATGATCTCGGGGCGCGCGCCATCCTGGTGAGCCCCATCCACGCGGCTCGGATCTGACCATGCCCGTTTCTGTGCGTGTGATCCCGTGCCTCGACGTGGCAGCCGGCCGGGTCGTGAAGGGTGTGAACTTCGAGAACCTGCGCGACGCGGGAGACCCGGTCGAACTCGCGAGGCGATACTACGAGCAGGGCGCGGACGAGATCACCTTCCTCGACGTGACCGCGACCGTGGACAACCGGGACACGACGTACGACGTCGTACGGGCGACGGCGGAGCAGGTCTTCATCCCGCTCACTGTCGGCGGGGGAGTGCGCGGCACGGAGGACGTGAGCCGACTGCTCGCCAGCGGGGCCGACAAGGTCGGAGTGAACAGCGCGGCGATCCTGCGGCCGGAGCTCGTGGGCGAGATCGCCGACCGGTTCGGAGCGCAGGTGCTCGTGCTGTCGCTCGACGTGAAGCGCTCGGCGAGCACGGCATCCGGTTTCGTCGTCACGACCCACGGCGGCCGCCGCGAGACCACCCTCGACGCCCTCGACTGGGCCAGGGAGGTGATCGAACGCGGGGCGGGCGAACTCCTCGTCAACTCGATCGACGCGGACGGCACCAAGGCCGGCTTCGACCTCGAACTCGTGCGACTCATGCGTGAACTGTCGAGCGTGCCGGTGATCGCCAGCGGCGGTGCCGGTCGCGTCGAAGACTTCGCCCCGGCGATCGAGGCCGGCGCGGACGCCGTGCTCGCCGCATCGGTGTTCCACACTGGGGAATTGACGGTCGGCGATGTCAAGCGCGAGCTGGCCAGAGCAGGAATCCTGGTGAGGGAGAACCATGGCGTATTCGAGTGACGTGGCAGACAAGAGCGTGGATGCCGTGCTCCGGCGGGCGAGCTTCAACGGCGACGGGCTTCTTCCGGCCATCATCCAGCAGTGGGACACCCGCGAGGTGCTCATGCTCGGCTACATGGACGTCGAGGCGCTGCGCCGCACCCTCACGGAGGGCCGGGTCACCTTCTGGTCCCGTTCCCGGCAGGAGTACTGGCGCAAGGGCGACACGTCGGGCCACCGGCAGTACGTGAAGGGCGCGGCGTTCGACTGCGACTCCGACACCCTGCTCGTCTCCGTCGAGCAGATCGGTGCGGCCTGCCACACCGGCGAACACGCCTGCTTCGACGTCGACCCGCTGCAGCCGGTCATCGGTTCATCGAGCGACGAGGGAGCTTCCCATGAATGACACGACCTCCCGCGCCCAGTTCGATTCGCTGTTGGCCGACCACCGGGTCGTCCCGGTGATCCGGGAGCTCTTCGCCGACGGCGAGACCCCGGTGGGCATCTACCGCAAGCTCGCGGCCGGCGCGCCGGGCACCTTCCTGCTCGAATCCGCCGAGCAGGGCGGCATCTGGTCGCGCTACTCGTTTATCGGCGTGTCGAGTTTCGGCGTGCTCACCCAGTCCGCGGACGAGGGCGGCACGGATGCCGCGGTGTGGCTCGACTACGGACTCTCCGCCGAGCGCGCCCTCGGCGCCGATGCCCCGACCGCGCCGCTCGAGGCGCTCGGCCACCTCTACGAGCGGTGGGGAACGCCGCACGTGCCCGGGCATCCCCCGCTCACCGGCGGTCTCGTCGGCTTCATCGGCTGGGAGGCGATCCGCCAGATCGAGCGGCTGCCGAACGTGCCGCCGGCCGACTACGCGCTGCCTGGCCAGGCGATGAGCTTCGTCGCCGAACTGGTGGTCGTCGATCACCGCACCGGCAGCGTGCTGCTCATCGCGACGGCGCTCAACGACGGGGTGGAGTCCGGCGACGACCTGTGGGTCGGGGCGCAGGAGCGCCTCGACGGCATGCAGGCGCGGCTCGCCGAGCCGACGGAGGCGTGGCTCGCCGAGGTCGATCTCACCGTGCCGTCCACGCCGCGACCGCGCATGGAACCGGGCGCCTACATGGCCCTCGTCGACCGGGCGAAGCAGTACATCCGCGACGGCGACGTGTTCCAGGTCGTGATCTCGCAGCGCTTCGACCAGGAGATCACCGCGCACCCGATCGATGTCTACCGCGTGCTGCGAACCCTGAACCCGAGCCCGTACATGTACCTGCTCTCGCTGCTCACGCCCGACGGCGAACCGTATTGGATCGTCGGATCGTCGCCCGAGGCGCTCGTCAAGGTGGAGGGCGATCGCGTATACATGCATCCCATCGCCGGCTCGCGTCCGCGCGGAGCCAGCCCGGAGGAGGACCTCGCGCTGTCCGAGGAACTGCTGGGCGACGCGAAGGAACGGTCGGAGCATCTCATGCTCGTCGACCTCGCGAGGAACGACCTGCTCAAGGTGTGCATCCCGGGCACCGTGGAGGTGACCGAGTTCATGCGGGTCGAACGGTTCAGCCACATCATGCACCTCGTGTCGTCGGTCGAGGGCGACCTTCGGCCGGAGGCGAACTCGCTCGATGTGTTCCGCGCCACCTTCCCGGCCGGCACCCTGTCCGGCGCGCCGAAGCCGCGCGCGCTCGAGATCATCGACGAGCTCGAGGTTGCCCAGCGCGGCGTCTACGGGGGAGTGGTCGGGTACTTCGGCTTCGCGGGAGACCTCGACCTCGCGATCGCGATCAGGACGACGACCATCATCGGCGGCATGGCCCACGTTCAGGCGGGGGGCGGGCTCGTCGCCGACTCCGTGCCGGCGGCCGAGCACCAGGAGAGCCAGAACAAGGCGGCAGCGCCCCTCCGTGCCGTCGCAGTGGCCAACGCCATGCGCCGAGTGAACGGATGACCTCCGGCCGTCGGCTGAAGAGCGTCGGCCTGCTCGGCGGGCTGGTCGTCAGTGGGCTCACGCTCCTCACCTGGACGGGGCAGTGGTTCTCGGTGAAGCTCGGCGCATCCGGGTCAGGCACGACCACCCTCAGCGTCACCGGCGGGGTCGCCGCTCCCGGCCTGATCGCCCTCGCCCTTGCCGGCCTCGCCCTCGTCGCGGCCCTCGCGATCGCCGGGCCGGTGTTCCGGATCGTGCTCGGCGTGCTGCAGGCCCTCCTCGGCTTCACCGTGGCGTTTTCGAGCATCGTCGCCCTCGCGAATCCGGTTGCCGCGTCGTCCGCCGCCGTCACGGCCGCGACCGGCGTGAGTGGCTCCGCCTCGGTGTCCGCGCTCGTGCTGTCGGTGTCGCAGACCGCGTGGCCGTGGATCGCGGTCGTCGTGGGAGTGGGGACGATCGGGCTGGGGGTCTTCGTGCTCGCGAGCGCGCGGCACTGGCCCGGTTCCTCCCGGCGCTACCAGCCGGTGACGTTCGCACAGGCAGAACCCGGCGCCAACGCGGTCTCCGACTGGGACACGTTGAGCGGCGGGAGCGATCCGACGTCACGCTAGACTTTTGGCTGAACACCCACGAAGGAGACCTGTGAGCGACGAATTTCCAGAGCCAGGCGAAGGCAACTCGCCGGCGGCCTGGACCGCTGTGATCATCATGCTGATTGCCTTCACGATCGGCACCCTCGCGTTCTTCTTCGACCTTCCCGTCGTCGTCTGGGCGTCGGCGGTTCTCCTCGTGATCGGGCTGATCGTCGGCGCCGTGCTCGCCCGCATGGGCTATGGCGTCAACGGTGCGAAGTATTCGGCGAAGGACCACTGACCCGGTGTTAGCCGATCTAGTCGCCGGCGCCCTGCACGACGCCTCCGATCGTCGCGCCGGGCGCGGCCTCGCCGAGGTCGAGGCCGCCGCGCTCGCCCGCGAACCGGCCATCGATGCCCTCGTCGCCCTCGCTCCGGCCGACCGCGTGAAGATCATCGCCGAGGTCAAGCGGTCTAGCCCGTCCCGCGGTGCTCTCGCGGCGATCCCCGATCCGGCCGGTCTCGCCTCGTCATACGAGCGCGGAGGAGCGAGCGCCATCAGCGTGCTCACCGAGCGGCGAAAGTTCGGCGGGTCTCTCGCCGATCTCGAGGCCGTTCGCGATGCCGTGCGGCTGCCGGTGCTGCGCAAGGACTTCATCGCCGACCCGTACCAGGTCTTCGAGGCACGAGCCGCCGGGGCCGATCTGGTGCTGCTCATCGTCGCGGCGCTCGAGCAGGACACCCTGCAGAGCCTCTTCACCCTCACCCGTGAGCTGGGGATGACCGCCCTCGTCGAGACGCACAGCGCGGACGAACTCTCCCGCGCGCTCGACATCGGCGCCGGGCTCGTGGGCGTGAACGCCCGCGACCTCTCGACCTTCGAACTCGACCAGGAGCTCTTCGGGCGTCTCGCCGGGCACATCCCGTCCGGCGTCATCCGTGTCGCCGAGTCCGCGGTGAAGTCGGCGGCCGACGTGGCGCACTACCGGGAGGCCGGCGCAGACGTCGTGCTCGTGGGCGAGGCCCTCGTCACCGGCGACCCCGTGCGCACCCTCGCAGAATTCCTGGCCGTCTGATGGCACTGCGCGACGAACAGGGACCGTACTTCGGCGAGTACGGCGGCCGTTTCGTGCCGGAGTCGCTCATCGCGGCGCTCGACGAGCTCGACGCGGCCTACCGGGCTGCCAAGGTCGATCCGAGCTTCCAGGCGGAGCTCGCCGAGCTGCACGCGACATACACCGGTCGCCCGTCGATAATCACCGAGGTGCCCCGGTTCGCGGAGTACGCGGGCGGCGCCCGGGTCATCCTCAAGCGCGAAGACCTCAACCACACCGGCTCGCACAAGATCAACAACGTGCTCGGCCAGGCCCTTCTCGCGAAGCGGCTCGGCAAGACGAGGCTCATCGCCGAGACCGGCGCCGGCCAGCACGGGGTTGCAACGGCCACCGCTGCCGCCCTGTTCGGCATGGAGTGCGTGGTCTACATGGGCGAGGTCGACACGGAGCGGCAGGCCCTCAACGTGGCGCGGATGAGGCTGCTCGGGTCCGAGGTCATCCCGGTGACCGCCGGCTCCCGCACCCTCAAGGACGCCATCAACGAGGCGTTGAGGGACTGGGTCGCCAACGTCGATTCCACCCACTACCTGCTCGGCACCGTCGCCGGTCCGCATCCGTTCCCCGTCATGGTGCGGGACTTCCACAAGATCATCGGCGAGGAGGCGCGCCAGCAAGTGCTCGACCTCACCGGACGCCTGCCCGACGCCGTCACGGCCTGCGTTGGAGGCGGCTCGAACGCGATGGGCATCTTCCACGCCTTCCTCGACGACCCGGGAGTGGCACTGTTCGGCTACGAGGCGGCCGGCGAGGGCGCGGAGACGCCGCGGCATGCTGCGACCATCACCAAGGGCCGACCCGGCGTGCTGCACGGTGCACGCAGCTACATGCTGCAGGACGAGGACGGCCAGACCGTGGACTCGCACTCGATCTCCGCGGGGCTCGACTATCCGGGCGTCGGACCGGAGCACGCGTGGCTCGCGGACATCGGCCGCGCGCGCTACCTGCCGGTGACGGATGACGAGGCCATGAGCGCGATGCGCCTGCTGGCCAGGACCGAGGGCATCATCCCAGCCATCGAGTCCGCTCACGCCCTGGCCGGCACCCTGGAGCTCGGGCGCGTGCTCGGTCCGGACTCGCTGATCCTCGTGAACCTGAGCGGACGCGGCGACAAGGACATGGAAACCGCCGGCAAGTACTTCGACATCCTCGACACCGCGGCGCTGACGGCGGAACACGTCGACGACGGCGCCCGCGGGGACAACGCGTGACGGGCGTCGCTTCGGTGATCGCCGCGCGCAAGGCCGCCGGCAGCGGGGCCCTCATCGGCTACCTGCCCGCCGGGTTCCCCGACCTTCGCACGAGCATCGAGGCGGCCGTCGCGATCGCCGAGAACGGCGTCGACGTGATCGAGCTCGGGCTGCCGTATTCCGACCCGGTGATGGACGGCTCCGTCATCCAGGCGGCGACGCTCCAGGCACTCAATGCCGGGTTCCGCATCCGGGACGGCATCGACGCGGTGGCGGAGATCACCTCCCGAGTGAACGTGCCGGTGCTCGTGATGACGTACTGGAATCCGGTGGTGCAGTACGGGGTCGATCGCTTCGCCGACGAGCTTCTCGCCGCCGGCGGGTCCGGGCTGATCACGCCCGACCTCATCCCGGACGAGGCGCGTGACTGGCTCGCCGCCTCGGCGCGCACCGGTCTCGACCGCGTGTTCCTCGCCGCGCCGTCGTCCACCGACGAGCGGCTCGCCCAGGCGGTCGCGAGCAGCCGCGGTTTCGTCTACGCGGTCTCGACCATGGGCATCACCGGTGCGCGCAGCGACGTCGACAGCGCCGCGAAGACCCTCGTGGCGCGCCTGAGGGCCGTCGGCGCCACCTCGACCTGTGTCGGCCTCGGAATCTCGACGCCGGAGCAGGTGCGGGAAGTCCTGCAGTACGCCGACGGGGCGATAGTGGGCTCCGCCCTCGTCAAGGCCCTCTCCGACGGGGGAGTGCCCGCCGTCGCCGCGACGGCGGCCCGCCTCGCGACGGGCTGTACGCTTAGCTAGTTCTCCGCACCTCCGGTTCGAAAGGCACCCTGGATCTTGGTTCTCCCCGCAAGCATTCCCAGTCCCGACCAGTCGTGGCAGGTCTTCAATCTCGGCCAGTGGCTTCGGGACATCGGTCTCTCGTGGTTCGGCTACGACATCAACATCCGTGCGTATGCCGTCTGCATCCTGATCGGGATCGTCGTGGCGACGGTCATGACCTACTACCGCCTCAAACGCCGCGGCGCAGACGGCGGAGTCGTTCTCGACATTGCGCTGTGGGCGGTGCCGTTCGGAATCGTGGGGGCCAGGTTCTTCCACGTGGTCACCCACCCGGACGACTACTTCGGCCCGACCCACGCGTTCTGGCATGTCTTCGCCATCTGGGAGGGCGGCATCGCCATCTTCGGCGCCCTCGTCTTCGGCGCGCTCGGTGCATACGTCGGCTGCCGGATCGCCGGGGTGCGCTTCTGGAGCTTCGCGGACGCCCTCGCGCCGGGCTTGCTCCTCGCGCAGGCCTTCGGCCGCTTCGGCAACTGGTTCAACCACGAGTTGTTCGGCCTGCCCACCAACCTGCCGTGGGGGCTTGAGATCGAGTCGAGCAACCCCGCGTTCCCGGCGGGACTCCCGGCCGGCACCCTCTTCCATCCCACCTTCCTGTACGAGATCATCTGGAACGTCATCGGCGTCATCGTGATCCTCGCGATCGAGCGCAAGCACAGCTGGCGCCGCAGTGAGCGTTTCGGTCTGCCGGTGCCCGTGCCCGGCGCCTACCGCCTGCAGTGGGGCAAGGTGCTCGGCCTCTACCTCATCTGGTACGGAATCGGCCGCAGCTACCTCGAGTCGATCCGCATCGACCCGAGCCTCATCTTCCTCGGCGTGCGCACCAACATCTGGGCGGCGTGGGGCGCCATCCTCGTCGGCATCGTGATCATCGTCGTGCAGTCGCGCCGTCACCCCGGCCTCGAGCCGAGTGTCTATCTTCCCGGTCGCGAATGGTCGCCCGCCGCTGCGGTAGACTCTGACGACACGTACACGGACAGCGACGAAGATGGCAACGATGCCGAGGTCGACACCACAACACCGTCCGTCGCGTCGAAAGCCAGGAAGTCCGTCACAAGCGAGGCTGGCCCACGGTCGTAGTACAGACGACGTCACAGGTAACGGGCCGGATCCGAGGCTCGATCGCCATAATCCTCCCCGGGCCAGCGAAGTCCCACACGCCCTGATTCTCTCGTGAGGACGGTTCAGAATGGCTCTCACGCCAGCCTTTTCCCGGTTTAGCGCGGTGCCGGCCGCATCCGGCATGTACGACCCCGCTCGTGAACGCGACGCCTGTGGTCTCGCGATGGTCGCGACGCTCCGCGGAACTGCGGGTCACGACATCATCGACGCCGCCCTCGGCGCCCTCCGCAACCTCGAACACCGCGGTGCGATCGGTTCGGACGCCGGCACCGGCGACGGGGCGGGCATCGTCACCCAGATCCCGGATGCGTTCTTCCGCGCCGTGGTGGACTTCGACCTGCCCGCCGTCGGGCGCTACGTGGTCGGCACCGCGTTCCTCCCCACCGACGTCGACGAGCGCGCGGACATCATGCGCGCCATCGCGGGGCTCGCGGCCGAAGAGGGCCTGCGCGTGCTCGGCTGGCGCGAGGTGCCGGTTCGCCCGGACGGCCTCGGCACCCTGGCGCGCGAGGCGATGCCGTTCTTCGAGCAGGTGTTCCTGTCGAGCACCCGCCCGGCCACGGACGGCGACCCGGTGCACGGCATCGAGCTCGACCGGCAGGCATTCCGGTTGCGCAAGCGCGCCGAACGCGAACTCAATGCATACTTCCCCTCGCTGAGCTGCCGAACCATCGTCTACAAGGGCATGGTCACCACCCTCCAGCTCGAGCCGTTCTACCCCGACCTGTCCGACCAGCGCTTCGCCTCGAAGCTCGCCCTCGTGCACTCGCGGTACTCCACCAACACCTTCCCGTCCTGGCCGCTCGCCCAGCCGTTTCGCATGATCGCCCACAACGGGGAGATCAACACGGTCCAGGGCAACCGCAACTGGATGCGCGCCCGCCAGTCGCAGCTCGAATCCGACCTGCTCGGCGATCTCGCCCCCATCCTGCCCATCGTCACCGCGGGCGCGAGCGACTCGGCCTCGTTCGACGAGGTCGTCGAGCTGCTCAACCTCGGCGGTCGTTCCCTGCCGCACGCCATGATGATGATGGTGCCGGAGGCCTACGAGAACCAGACGGACATCGACCCGGTGCGCCGCGACTTCTACGAGTACCACTCCATGCTCATGGAGCCGTGGGACGGCCCGGCCGCGCTCGTCTTCACCGACGGGAGCCTCGTCGGCGCGACCCTGGACCGCAACGGGCTGCGCCCCGGCCGCTATCTCGTCACCGACGACGGTCTCGTCGTGCTCGCCAGTGAGATCGGCGTACTCGACATCGACCCGGCCCGCATCGTGCGCAAGGGCCGCCTGCGTCCTGGCAAGATGTTCCTCGTCGACACCGAGGCCGGCCGCCTGATCGAAGACGACGAGATCAAGCGGGACCTCGCCGCGGAGCAACCGTGGGGCGAATGGCTCGCAAACGGGCGCATCAACCTCAGGGACCTGCCGGAGCGCGAGCACATCGTGCACACCCCGGCCTCGGTCACGCGCCGCCAGCGCACGTTCGGCTACACCGAGGAGGAGGTGCGCATCCTGATCGGCCCGATGGCCCTCAACGGTGCAGAACCCCTCGGCGCGATGGGCTCTGACACGCCGATCGCGGTGCTGAGCGAGCGGCCACGGCTGCTCTTCGACTACTTCACCCAGCAGTTCGCCCAGGTGACGAACCCGCCGCTCGACAGCATCCGGGAAGAGGTCGTCACCTCGCTCAAGCTCGGGCTCGGGCCGGAGCGCAACCTGCTCGGCGCGACACCGGAGCACGCCCGCCAGGTGATCCTCGACTTCCCGGTGATCGACAACGACGAGCTGGCCAAGATCCAGCACATCGCTCCCAAGTCATCCAGGGCGTTCTTCAACCCGACGCGCACCATCCGTGGCCTGTACCGCGTCGACGAGGGCCAGAAGGCCATGGAACAGCGGATCGCGGCGATGTGCGACGAGGTCGACACGGCCATCGAGGACGGCGCGCTGTACATCGTGCTCTCCGACCGCGACTCGAACAAGGACATGGCGCCGGTTCCGTCGCTGCTCATGCTCGCCGCGGTTCACCATCATCTGATCCGCCGGCAGAACCGCATGAAGGTCGGCATCATCGTCGAGGCCGGGGACGTGCGCGAGGTGCACCACGTGGCCCTCCTGATCGGCTACGGGGCATCCGCCGTCAACCCGTACCTCGCCATGGAATCGGCCGAGGAACTGGTGCGCAGCGGAATGGTCTCGGGCATCACGCCCGAGAAGGCCGTGAAGAACCTCATCAAGGCGCTCGGCAAGGGCGTGCTCAAGATCATGTCCAAGATGGGCATCTCGGTCGTGAGCTCGTACGCGGGAGCCCAGGCGTTCGAGGCGGTCGGCCTCGACCAGGACTTCGTCGACCAGTACTTCACCGGAACCTCGAGCCTGCTCGGCGGGATCGGCATCGATGTCGTCGCGGCGGAGAGCGCCGCGCGGCACGCGGCGGCCTACCCGGAGGATGGCGCGACGAGCGTTCACGAGCGCCTCGCCACCGGTGGCGAGTACCAGTGGCGTCGCGACGGGCCGCCGCACCTCTTCAACCCGGACACGGTGTTCCGCCTGCAGCACGCGACGCGCGCCCGCCGGTACGACATTTTCCGCGACTACACGCGTCTGGTGGACGAGCAGGCGGAGCACCTGATGACCCTCCGCGGACTGTTCAAGCTGCGCGACGGGGTGCGCCAGCCGGTGCCGCTCGACGAGGTGGAGTCCGTGTCGTCGATCGTGAAGCGTTTCTCGACTGGCGCGATGAGCTACGGCTCGATCAGCGCCGAGGCGCACGAGACCCTGGCGATCGCGATGAACAGCCTCGGCGCCAAGAGCAACACGGGGGAGGGCGGGGAAGACACCGCCCGGCTCCTCGACCCGCAGCGCCGCAGCGCGATCAAGCAGGTGGCGTCCGGCCGGTTCGGCGTCACGAGCATGTATCTCACGCACGCTACGGACATCCAGATCAAGATGGCGCAGGGCGCCAAGCCCGGCGAGGGCGGCCAGCTCCCGCCCACCAAGGTGTACCCGTGGATCGCGCGCACGAGGCACGCGACCGCCGGGGTCGGACTCATCTCTCCGCCGCCGCACCATGACATCTACTCGATCGAAGATCTCAAGCAGCTGATCTTCGACCTCAAGCGGGCCAACCCCGACGCCCGAGTTCACGTCAAGCTCGTGAGCCAGTCCGGTATCGGCGCGGTCGCGGCCGGGGTCACCAAGGCCCTCGCCGACGTCGTCCTCGTCTCCGGACACGACGGCGGCACCGGCGCGAGCCCGCTCAACTCGCTCAAGCACGCCGGCACGCCGTGGGAGCTCGGCCTCGCCGAGACGCAGCAGACGCTCATGCTCAACGGCATGCGCGGCCGCGTCGTCGTGCAGGTCGACGGCCAGATGAAGACCGGCCGCGACGTGATCGTCGCCGCCCTGCTTGGGGCCGAGGAGTACGGCTTCGCCACGGCTCCGCTCGTGGTGTCCGGCTGCGTACTCATGCGGGTCTGCCACCTCGACACCTGTCCGGTCGGCGTCGCCACCCAGAATCCTGAGCTGCGCGCGAGGTTCACCGGCAAGCCGGAGTTCGTCGTGAACTTCTTCGAGTTCCTCGCCCAGGAGGTGCGGGAGTACCTGTCCCAGCTGGGCTTCCGCTCCATCGAGGAGGCGATAGGCCACGCCGAGCTTCTCGATGTGAACGGGGCGATCGAGCACTGGAAGGCCGACGGCCTCGACCTCACCCCCATCCTGAGCGGGCCGGAATTCGGCGCGGACGAGCCGCGCTCCAACGTCACGGCGCAGGAGCACGAACTCGACAAGCACTTCGACGTGGAGCTCATCCGGCAGAGCGCCGGGGCGCTGCTCAGCGGCGAGCCCGTGCAGATCACGCTCCCGATCCGCAACACCGAGCGTGCCGTCGGCACGATGCTCGGCCACGAGGTCACGGTGCGCCACGGCGAGAACGGCCTCCCGGCCGGCACGATCGAGGTGCTGCTCAGCGGAACCGCCGGGCAGTCGTTCGGAGCGTTCCTGCCGAGCGGCATCACCCTGCGCCTCACCGGGGACAGCAACGACTACGTCGGCAAGGGCCTGTGCGGCGGCCAGATCGTGATCCGCCCCGACCGCTCGAGCGGGTTCCTCGCCGAGGAGAACGTGATCGCCGGCAACGTGATCGGGTACGGCGCGACCCAGGGCAGCATGTTCATCCGCGGCATCGTGGGCGAGCGCTTCCTCGTGCGCAACTCGGGGGCCACCGCGGTCGTCGAGGGCGTCGGCGACCACGCGCTCGAATACATGACGGGCGGGCTCGCGCTCATCCTCGGCGGCACGGGGCGCAACCTCGGCGCCGGGATGTCCGGGGGGACCGCGTACATCTACGACCTGGCTCCCGAGCGCGTCAACCGCGACTCGCTCGCCTCGGGGGAGCTCGAACTGCTGCCCCTCGGCGCCGGGGACGTCGCCATCGTGAAGGACCTGCTCGAGAAGCACCTGGCCGAGACGGACTCGGCCGTGGCGAAGCGGATGCTCGACGACCTCGACGCGACGATCGCCCGGTTCGTGAAGGTGCTTCCGCGCGACTACGCAGCAGTGATCGCGACCCGGGCGACCGCGGTCGCCGAGGGACTTGATCCGGACGGCGACGTCGTCTGGAGTCGAATCATGGAGGTGACCGGTGGCTGACCCCAAGGGATTCTTGAAGACGCGGGAGCGCGAGCTTCCGGCCCGTCGACCGGTGAGCCTGAGGCTCATGGACTGGAAAGAGGTCTATGAGCAGGGCGACACGGCCACGGTGCGCAAGCAGGCCGGCCGCTGCATGGATTGCGGCATCCCGTTCTGCCACCAGGGCTGCCCGCTCGGCAACCTGATTCCGGAATGGAACGACCTGATGTGGCGGGGCGAAGGCCGCCAGGCCATTGAGCGGCTGCACGCCACCAACAACTTCCCGGAGTTCACCGGCCGGCTGTGCCCGGCACCGTGCGAGAGCTCGTGTGTTCTCGGCATCAACCAGCCGGCGGTCACCATCAAGCAGGTCGAGGTCTCGATCATCGACCAGGCCTTCGCCAACGACTGGGTCGAACCGCATCCGCCGGAGCGCCTCACCGGCAAGACCGTCGCGGTCGTCGGCTCAGGACCGGCTGGGCTTGCTGCCGCCCAGCAGCTCACGAGGGCCGGCCACACGGTCGCCGTCTTCGAGCGCGACGACCGCATCGGGGGACTGCTGCGCTACGGCATCCCGGACTTCAAGATGGAGAAGAAGCACCTGGAGTCCCGCCTGCGCCAGATGCAGGCCGAGGGCACCCGCTTCCGCGCCGGCGTCAACATCGGCGTCGACATCCCGTGGGACGACCTCCGCACACGGTATGACGCCGTCGTCGTGGCGACCGGGGCGCTCAAGCCACGCGACCTGCCCATCCCCGGCCGCGACCTCCCGGGCGTGCACTACGCCATGGAATTCCTGGTGCAGCAGAACCGGGTCGGAGCCGGCGACACGGTCACCGACCAGGTGACGGCCGAGGGCAAGCACGTCGTGGTTCTCGGCGGTGGGGACACCGGAGCGGACTGCATCGGCACAGCTCACCGTCAGGGCGCGCTCTCGGTGACGAACCTCGCGATCGGGCTGCAGCCGCCGAGCGAGCGTCCGACCCACCAGCCGTGGCCGATGTCACCCACTCTGTTCGAGGTCACGAGCGCCCACGAGGAGGGCGGTGAGCGGGTCTATCTCGCCTCCACCGTCGAGTTCCTCGCCAACGAGGTGGGCGAGGTTCGCGCCATCCGCGTCGCCGAGACCGAATACCTCGACGGCCGCCGGGTGCCCAAGGCGGGCACCGAGCGTGAGATCCCCGCCGACCTCGTGCTGTTGGCCCTCGGGTTCACCGGCACGGAGAGCGGCCGTCTCGAAGACCAGCTGCGCGTGCCGATGGCCGGCGGCAACGTCGAGCGGGACGACGAATACCAGACGAGCGAAGCCGGTGTCTTCGTGGCCGGCGATGCCGGTCGCGGACAGTCGCTCATCGTCTGGGCCATAGCCGAGGGCCGCGCCGCCGCGGCATCCGTCGACCGCTACCTCGAGGGCAGCACAGAACTCCCGTCGCCGATTCGTCCGACGGACCGAGCCATTTCCCTCTAGACCCGGGGCACCATTCGTGCCCCTCGATTCGATTTGCACCTAAAAAAGAAAGAAACAGATGAGACGCGCAAAGATCGTCGCCACCCTCGGGCCGGCAACATCGAGTTATGAAAACATCAGGGCGATCGTCGAGGCGGGAGTGGATGTCGCCCGCATGAACCTCAGCCACGGCAGCTACGACGTGCACGAGGAGGTCTACTCCAACGTACGCCGCGCGAGCAAGGACTCCGGTCGCGCCGTCGCGGTGCTCGTGGACCTCCAGGGCCCCAAGATCCGTCTCGGCAAGTTCGAGAACGGCCCGTACGACCTCGCCGTCGGCGACATCTTCAAGATCACGATCGAAGACATCGTGGGCAACAAGGAGATCTCGGGCACCACCTTCAAGGGCCTGCCCCACGACGTGAAAGAGGGCGACCCTCTCCTCATCGACGACGGCAAGGTCAAGCTCAAGGTGCTCTCCACCGACGGAACGGTCGTCACGACCGAGGTCGTCGTCGGCGGAGCGGTGAGCAACAACAAGGGAATCAACCTGCCGGGTGTCGCGGTCAACGTGCCGGCCCTCTCCGACAAGGACGAGGCCGACCTGCGCTGGGGCCTCCGCCTCGGAGCCGACCTCATCGCGCTCTCCTTCGTGCGCAACGCGGAGGACATCATCCGCGTGCACGAGATCATGGAGGAGGAGGGTGTCAAGCTCCCGGTGATCGCCAAGATCGAGAAGCCGCAGGCCGTCGACAACCTCGAGGCCATCATCGACGCGTTCGACGGCATCATGGTCGCCCGCGGCGACCTCGGCGTCGAGCTCCCGCTCGAGGCCGTGCCGATCGTGCAGAAGCACGCCGTTGAGCTGTCGCGCCGCATGGCGAAGCCGGTAATCGTGGCCACGCAGATGCTCGAATCGATGATCTCGAGCCCGATTCCCACCCGCGCCGAGACCTCGGACGTGGCCAACGCCGTGCTCGACGGAGCGGATGCCGTGATGCTGAGCGGTGAGACGAGCGTGGGCGAGTACCCGGTCATCACCGTTCAGACGATGGCTCGCATCATCAAGTCGACGGAGGAGCACGGTCTCGAGCGCATCCCACCGCTCGGAACCAAGCCGCGCACGCAGGGCGGCGCGATCACCCTTGCGGCCGCGGAGGTCGCGGAGTTCGTGGAGGCGAAGTATCTCTGCGTGTTCACTGAGAGCGGCGACTCCGTTCGCCGGATGTCGCGTCTGCGCCACCACATCCCGATCATCGCCTTCACCCCGGAGGAGGGCATCCGCAACCGCCTCGCGTGGGTGTGGGGCACCGAGACCTACCTGGTGGACCGCAAGACCCACACCGACGCCCTGTTCGGCCAGGTGGATGACGTGCTGCTCGGCTCCAGCCGCGCGGAAATCGGCGAGAAGGTCGTCGTGATCGCCGGATCCCCTCCCGGAATCTCCGGCGGCACGAACGACATGCGGGTGCACCGTGTGGGCGACGCCCACAACGCGGTCGCGCCGGCGTACGCCGCGGAGTAGCCCACCCGCCCGGCCTCACCTTCCGAAATCCATGCTCTTCTGCCCGACACGCCGTCGGGGAGGGGCAACTCGCCGCAGTAGTGCGACGAATGCATGGATTTCGGAAGGGTGTGCGCGTCAGCCGAGCGAGGCGACGGTTCCCACGACCACGAGCGGTATCGTGATGCCGAGTACGAGAGCGTGGCTCACCGAGCCCAGCAGGAGTCGACGGATTCCATGCAGGCCGTGGTTTCCGACGACGAGCAGGCTCGCGTTGCGGGCCGCCTCGCCGAGCACGTCCTGCGCCCTGCCGCGCGAGAGAGAGTGCTCGACGGTCACTCCGGGGTAGTCTCTGGCCACGGTCGCGAGCGCCTCGTCGAGCACGTGCCGGTGCATGGTTTCCAGCGACTCGAGAAAATCGTCGTCCGGCACGTAGACGTCCTGCCAGACCGCGGGTTCGAGCCAGGCGTGCACGACCCGCAGCGACTCGCCCCGGCGCAGCGCCTCTTCGGCGGCGAAGGTGAGGGCACCGTGGGACGACGGTGAGCCGTCAACCCCCACGACGATGCCGCTGCCCTCCGCCGAGCCGTCGGCCGGCACGATCGCGACCGGTCCCCGCGCGGATGCCGCGAGCCGAGATCCGACGGACCAGTTGTAGCGAAACGCGGGCGAGGTCTTGGCTGGCGCGCCGACCACGACGAGAGTGGTGGACGAGGAGTATCGACCGAGTTCCTCCGCCGGGTCGCCCTGCACGAGCTCCGACTCGATGGCGATCGCCGGGTACGCCTCCCGGATGCGATCCGCGTCCTCCATGAGGGCGATCCGTGCGGCGGCAGCCGGAGAGTTGGCCGCGAAGAACTCGGATGCCGCGATGTGTTCGGTCGACGCCTGCACCAGGTGCAGCTCCTTGCCGACGCCCCTCTCGACGGCCCAGTCGACCGCCGACCGTGCGGAGGCCGTGCCATCCCAACCCACTACCGTCTTCTCGATCACGTCGTGCCGCCCTTCGTGCGTTGCCATGCCTGTGCTGCGAAACTATCCAGAGCGTCGACCGGCGACTAGGGGCTTTGGTCACAGGTGCCGCGGCGGGGCAGCTAGGCTGACCTCAACCCGGTCGGGCGGCGACGAGGCCGCGCTCGAGGGCTCCGATGGAGGTGCGCCGTGGCACGCGACATCGCCTCCGCCGCGCGACGGGCGCGCAGCGAACGCCACCACGCCACTCGCTCGCGAATCCGGGGAAGAGGCTACTTCCGGCGCCTCGGTCCCGGGATCGTCACGGGGGCCGCTGACGACGACCCGTCGGGCATCGGCACCTACTCGCAAGTGGGCGCGGCGACCGGAAACCGTCTGCTCTGGAGCGCTCCGGTGCTGCTCCCGCTGGCGTTCGCGGTGCAGGAGGCGTGCGCGCGGCTGGCCCTCGTCACGGGCAAGGGACTCGCGGGCATTATCCGGGAGCGGCTGCCCCGACCGCTGCTGTTCCTCTGCGTGGCGCTTGTCACGATCGCGAACACCGTGAACATCGCTGCCGACATCGGGTCGATGTCCGCAGCGCTTCGGCTGCTCGTGCCGTTGCCGCAGGTTGTGGGCGTTGTCGGTTTCGGTGTGCTGATCGTGCTCGCCGAGATCTATGTCCCATACCACCGCTACGCGAAGATGCTCCGCTGGTTGTGCCTCTCGCTGCTCGCGTACGTCGCCGTGCTGTTCGTCGCGAATGTGGACTGGCCGCAGGTGGGTCTCGACCTCGTGTTTCCGCACATCGTGTGGGGGAGAACGGACATCGCCCTGCTGATCGGCCTCGCCGGCACGACGATCTCGCCGTACCTGTTCTTCTGGCAGTCGGCGGAGGAGATGGAGGCCCGGGCGGCCGAGAAGGACTACGCCGTCAACGAGATGCACATTCGGGCGATGCGCGGCGACGTCTTCGCCGGGATGTCCACCGGTGTGTTCGTGATGGCGGCAATCATGATCACCGCCTCCGCCACACTGCACCGCGCCGGCATCACCAGCGTGCAGACGGCCGCGCAGGCCGCGCAGGCCCTCACTCCGCTCGCCGGGCCGTTCGCGGGCGTGCTCTTCCTGCTCGGCATCGTGGGGACCGGACTCCTCAGCGTTCCGGTGCTCGCTGGTGCGACGTCATACGCGATCGCCGAGACCTTCGGATGGCGGGAGAGCCTCGAGAGGCGGCCCAGCCAGGCGCGGGCGTTCTACGCGGTCATCCTCGTGTCCATCGTCGTGGGGCTCGCGCTCAACCTGATCGGTCTCGACCCGATCCAGTTCCTGTTCATCGCCGCCGTCACCAATGGGCTGGCGGCGCCCATCCTCATGGCGGTGATCTGGTGGCTGGCGAAGGACGAGCGGCTGCTCGGCCGGTGGAGGAGTCCCCTCTGGTCGCGCATCCTGCTCGGCGTCGCCATCGTCGCGATGGCTGCGCTGCCGGTGCTGTGGCTCATCGCGCCTGACTGAGATCGCGCCTGGCTGAGATCGCGCGGGGCGAACATCGGGCACGCCGATGGCCGGGAGCGAATCGCCCCCGGCCATCGGCCGATCCGTGCTGCTGGTGCTACTTGCCTGCCGTGGCGCCCTGGAGACGCTCGGCGATCTTCTGGATCTGCGCGCCGTACCCGCCGCTCAGGGCGGTGGCCTCCGCCTTCGTGGCGTCCGCGCCCGCCTCCGAGGCCGGCGCGTTCTTGATCGCCGTGAGGTCGGACTGCAGGTTGGCCGGAAGCTGCGCGAACAGCTCGGGGTGGCCGATCAGGGTCGTGGCGACCTTTTCGGCCGACTGGCCGAAGTCCTGACCATGGGCGAGGTCGCTACGGAGCTCGTCACGCAGCGAACCGGCGAACGGATGCTTCGCGCCGCTCTTCAGGTTGGTGGCGACTGACTTGATCTCCTGGCCGTACCCGCCGGCGAGGGCGGTGGTCGAGATCTTCTCGGCGTCCTTGGTCGCGTCGGCGGCCGGCGCCTTCGCGAGCGTGCCGACGTCGGTCTGAAGAGCAGCCGGGAGCTTCGTGAGGAGTTCGGTCTTGCCCACGGCGATCACGGCGAGCTTCTGCGCCTTGACGCCGTCGACCGTGGGCTGAAAGAATGCCTCGCGAATCTGCGTGGCGACGGTGGCGCCGAAGGCGTGGCCGTGCTGGCCGTCCGCGTGAGCCGACGCGGAGGCGCTGGCCGTGGGGGCGGAGGGAGTGAGGGGGGACGCCGACGCACCGGCGACGCCGACGCCGAGGAGTGCTCCGGCCGTGAGCACGGATGCCGCGCCGACGGCGATGCGCTTCTTCAGGGGAGGGCTGAACACGGTGTTGCTCTGGTTCTGAGTCATTGTGAATCCTTCTCTCTAACCCGCGGCCGATTCCGGCAGGTGGCCGAAGCTGGCCGCAATTGGGCACCGGGCGAGCGTAGGCAGCCGGTCTGGGTCCGCGGTCCGTGGGGGCTGGCAATCCTCCGGACTTTTGGCGAGTCGGTCGCGGGGGCGCGGCGATCCCGGGGGTCAACGCATCTGCGTTTGCCTCTTCGCGGCGTGCCTAGGCCAGATACGAGTTGACGATGAGGTCGCCGCGCACCTCGCGCAGCTCGTCGAGCACCCGGTCGATGAGGGTTGCCGACACACCGGACGCGAGGATGTCGTGCGGCCCGATGGGCTGCAGCTTGCCGCAGCGCACGCGGATCACCTCCCAGCCCGCGGCACGCAGCAGCCGGTCCTTTCGACGGTCGGTCTGCTCTCGCCGCCCGACGTGTTCGAGGCCATCGCGGCCGGTCGTGTCGTATTCGATCGCGACGCGTAGCTCGGCGATCACGATGTCCGGCCAGACTTCGACGTGGTTGAAGAACGGCCGGGGCACCCGCACCGCGTTCGGGTCCAGGTCGACCGCAAGCCGGGCGGCGAGACGGTGCCGCAGGTCGGCCTCGGCGGCGGACGCCGTGGCCGGGGCCCAGGGGCTGGAAAACGCCTCGCCGACCTCGAACCGGTCCGCGGCGGCTCGCGCGTGCAGGCAGGTGCGGCATCGACGACCGCCGAGCATCCGCTCGACCGTCGCCTCGTAGCTTCCGTGGCCCACCGGGCAGAGCCAGGAATAGCGCCGGGTGACTCCGGTCTCGTCGGCGAGTTGCCGGCGCATCCGCGGGGCCACGATCGACAACAACTCGTCGCGCGTGACGGGGGCGCCGTCGAGGCGGCGGCACAGGTAGCAGCGGTCGTCGGTCGAACCCGCCTGGCCGGGAGCGGTCTCGATGCGGTCCGGGTCTCGCGGATGCCCGCAGGCGTGGGGATCGGCGGGCGCGGTCGCCTCAGACTCTGGCGCGCCGGCCGCGGTCGGCGCCCGTCGGCGAACCGCGAGCGCGGCGCAGTCCGGGCACCAGGTGGAGCGTCTGCGAGAGGTGCCCGGGCGCTGCCGCTGCTCTTCCGGGGTGGCCACGAACCGGTGCCCGGAGTCGCATTGCCAGACCAGGTAGACGTCGGCGGCCGGCGGCACCTGGCTGAGCGTGATCCCGTGATTGAGATCGGGATGGTACTGCCGCACGAGCACGGGATAGCGCTCCCAGTCCGCGCGGAACCGCCCGATCTCGTATGGCACGCTCGTGCCCTTTGACCACTGGCGCCTCGACCACCACTGTTCGACCCGCTCCGGCATCGAAGACCCTCCTCGAGCGGCACTCTACGACCGGCCACCGTCACGACCGGCCACCGTCACGACCGGCGTCGAATTGCGTCCTCGCGGTATTTCGTTGCTGTCTCCAGACTCCTCTGTGTGAGGGGTCATCTCCCGCGGCCCCAGCGCACCACCCGATGAGCTCTGGAGGAAAGAATGGACGACAACACGGATTCACCGTCGGTTGCTGACGCGTTCGACGATCGCACGATCGACTTCGCGACTTTCGACACCGACGTCACGATGGAGGACTGGGCGGCGAAGTATCGGGTGGGCGACATCCGCATCAGCCCGTACTTCTTCTTCACCCCGATCGAGACGCTTACCCCCACCAGGACCGTGGGCCTCGGCCGTACCAATCTCACCCTCATCATGGCGACCATCGTGCAGACGGATGCCGCAGTGCCGTACGCGGGATTTGATCGCCAGGCGACCCCGTCGCGCAACCCCGCGGTGTCTGCGCATTTCGCCCCGAGCGCCTATGGCATCACAACCGTCGGCACGTACGTGATGACGTTCACCGTGGAGACGAACGGCCCAAGCACGTTCACGGTGGCCGGCTACGCGGGCTCCGGAACCCTGTCCGGCACGGGCGCCAAGTCGGTGAACGGTCGGCAGACGATCACGCTCATCCTGGGGGACGTGCAGCCGTCGCAGCAGGTGTACGGGTCGATCGAGCAGACGGCCGGGTCGTCCTGGGTCTGGTATTCGACGAAGGTGAGCTACCCGCCCCTCGTATTCCAGCTGTAGGCGTCACACCAGAAAGACGTCGTTCAGCGTGACGGTTCGCAGGTTCCGTTCGCGGATGATGTCCAGCAGCTGCGGGTACACCGTGGTCACCGGTGCGAAATTGGCGTGCCCGATCACGATGTGCTGCGGAAGGAACCAGGTGGTCGCGAAGTCGACCACCTGCTGCGGGGTGATGAGGCCGGAATCGGACAGCGAGCCGTACCACATGACCGGAGCGCGATATCCGATGCTCGCGGCGACCGCCTCCGTGCGGGCGTTGGTGTACCCGTACGGAGGGCGATAGAACGGCACGGAGCTGACCCCGTAGAGGTTGCGGATGAAGGCGTCGTTCTTCTGGAGCTCTCCCACGATCGCGGTGTCCGACAGTGTGAGAAGGTTCGGGTGCGAGAACGTGTGGTTGCCCAGCTGGATTTGGCCGCTCTCGACCATCGGGCGCAGGGCCGGGGCGTTCTCGGTCCACGACCGGTTCCGGCCGTTCACGAACAAGGTGAGACGGGTGCCGCTATCCCGCGCGAATTGGGCGTAGGCGGCGACGACGGCGCTGTTGGTGCCGTCGTCGACCGTCCAGGCCAGGAGGTTGCCCTTCCCTGGCAGGCTGTAGATCTTGCCGCCGGGCAGCGGCACCTTTTGCAGCACGGGCGGCTCGACGGGCGTCGTCGAGGTAGTCGCGTAGGGTGTCGGGGTCGGCGCGGGCGGGACCGTCGGTGTCGGTGTCGGTGTCGGTGTTAGTGGCGGCGGCGGCGGCGGCGGCGATGTCGCGGTGGCGCTCGGAGTCGACGTGGGTTGTGCGTTGGGTTCGATCGGGTACCGGTCGATGGCGCAGCCGGCGAGCGACAGCACGGCGGCAGCAGCCAGTGCCGTGAGCAACTCTCGACGTTCCACGGAGTCAACCTAACCGAAAAGCCTGCCGGTGCCGCGCAGGCCGGGACTCGATCCTCGCCGCGACCGGACACCGCAGGGCGTGACCTAAGTCCTTTCATCGTCGGTCCCGGGAACCTTAGTGTCGGAATTCGTGGACGGATCGTCGGGAGGATCACGGTGGCGAAGAGCACGGGGATCGCGGAGCTTGACGCGCTCTTCACCGCGCGGAAGGGTCGCGTCGACTTCGTCGACGTTCCCGAACTCGCGTTCGTGTCGATCGACGGGGAGGGCGCCCCGGACGGCGAGGAGTTTCAGGCGGCGCTGAAGGCCCTCTACGCCGTGAGCTACGGTGCCCACTTCCTGGTGAAGAAGCAGACAGGTGCCGCCCCGCGGATCATGCCGCTTGAGGCCCTCTGGTGGGTGGACGGTGTCACCGGGGAGCAACTCGCCCATCCGGAATACTTCACCGAATCCGACCGGGACACCTGGCGGTGGCACGCAATGATCGGGCAGTTGCCGCCGATCGACGAGGCCGTCGTCCGGCGCGCGACCGAGCAGGCCGGCGCAAAGGGCGGTGGCGACGCGATCGGCGCACTCCGCTTCGAACGGTGGGCGGAAGGCCCATCCGCCCAGATCCTGCACGTCGGGCCGTACGCCACCGAGTCGACGAGCATCGCCGCACTTCACGCGGGGATCGCCGCCCACGGCTCGTGCCCCAGGGGCAGGCATCACGAGATCTATCTGGGCGACCCGCGCAGCGCAGCACCCGAGCGACTTCGCACGATCCTCCGCCAACCCGTCGAGCCCGCTTCCTGGACGGCGCGGCGCGCGGGGCCGTGATTCCGCGATCTGAGCGCACTGGCCGATAGATTAACCGAGTGACCCTCGAATTGGTTTCGCTCACGCCGTCCCAGGTGCTGGGGATTCCCGTCGCGATTGTGGGCTCCGTGTTCCTGGCGATCGGTGCGCAGCTGCAGCACCGGGGAGTGGCGGATGCCGCGGGAGCCGCCGGAGGCGGGCCGGGGCTCGGACTCGGCCAGGCCCTGTCGCTGGCCAGGAATCCCTGGTGGGTACTCGGCACGGTGCTGCTCGGTCTCGCGGTGGTCATCCAGCTCTTCAGCCTGATTCTCGCGCCGCTCACGGTCGTTCAGCCGCTTGGCGTCATTGCCCTCGTGATCACCTCGATCGTGAATGCCCGGGTGAGCGGGGTGCAGCTCGATGGCCGATCGATTCGGGCGATCGTCTTCTGTGTGGTGGGAATCGGACTCTTCGTCTCTGTGGCGGCGATCACCACGTCCACCCGCCCGATTCACGGGGCGCAGCTCGTGGCGGTGCTCGCGATCCTCGCCGGCGTGCTGCTGGTGCTCGTCGTCGGGTTCGTGCTGCTGCGCGCGAGATTTTCGGCCTTCTTCTTCATTCTCGGCGCCGGCGTGTTGTTCGGATTCGTGGCGACTCTCGCCAAGGTGGTGATCGACCGGGTGCACACGCTCGCGGCCGGCGGATTCCGGCTGGCACCGGACGACTGGCTCACGATCGTGTGCGTGCTTGCGCTTGCCGGGGCGACGGTGGTCGGCTCGTACTTCGTGCAGTCGGCCTATTCGACCGGGCCGCCGGACCTCGTCGTGGCCGGCCTGACCGTGATCGACCCGCTGGTGGGAGTGACGCTCGGCATCGTGGTGCTCGGCGAGGCGGCGGATGCCCCGCCCTGGGCGGCGGCGGCCTTCGTGATCGCGGGGGCGCTCGCGGTGACCGGGGTGGTGCAGCTGGCGAGGCATCATCCGCAGAATCGTGTCGCGGTGGAGCCGGGATTCGTACTCGAGTCGGCCGGGCAGGTCGGCGTGCTGTCGTCGGTCTCGGGTACGCCGACGAGCAACCCCGAGGAGAGATGATGTTCGCTTTTGCTGGTTGGCACCTTCTCGTGCTTGTCGGACTGGTGCTCGTGCCGCTGGTGCTCGTCGGCGGTGTGGTCGCCATCGTGGTGGTTGCCGTGCGGAGCCGTTCGCGCAACGGGCCGGTCCATGCGCGGCCGGAAGTGGCGGCGCGACTCAAGGAACTCGACGCGCTGCGCGCCGGGGGAGTGATCACCGAGGCCGAGTTCGAGGCGCGGCGCCGGCGGATCCCGGACGAGATCTGAGGCCGAGGCTACCCCTTGCCGGGGTGGCCGCCGCCGCCGGGGTGCTTGTCGGGTGGACCGCCGTTGCGTGCTCCGGCTCCGTCACTCACGGTGGCCGTGACGGTTGTGCCCCTCGCGATCGTGGAGCCGGCGACCGGATCGGACGAGACGACCGTTCCGGCGGGGAACGCGGAGGAAACGACTTCGCCCTGAGCGAAGGCGAGTCCGATGTCCTCGATGAGTCGCTTCGCGGCGGAGACGCTCTGGCCCGCGAGGTTCGGCGTCCGGATCGTCGATCCCCTGAGCAGCACGGGCACGGGTTCGGGGAACGCGCGACCCGTGCCGTAGACGCTGCTCGCGTCGAGTGAGGCGAGGATCGGCTTCATGACGGTGGTGCGGAGGTTCGAGGCGAGGATGCCGCCGATGGAGATGCGGCGCAGGTTTTGGAAGCCCGTGATGTTGCCGATCCACACCGCGGTCGAGGTCTGCGAGCTCGCCGCGACCATGTAGCTGTGCAGCGCCTCAGCGGTGCCCGTCTTGCCGAGGAGCGGCGTGCCATCGCGGGGGTTCGCACTCGCGCCGGTGCCGCCGGTCTTCAGCGGACCCTGAAGGTCGTAGGCGGCGGCGGCCGCCACCTCCGGCGAGATCACCTGGCTGCAGCTCTGCGCCTGGCCGGGCAGTTCCTTCCCGCCCGGGGTGATGATGCGGTCGACGGCGATCGGCTGGCAGAGCTTGCCGCCGCCTGCGACGGTGGCGTAGGCGTTCGCCATGGTGAGCGGTGACGGGGTGTTCGTTCCGAGGATCGTGCTCGGGTCGTGGGCGAGCTCGCTGTTGTCCGCGTTGTGCACGCCCATCGAGGTGGCGACGTCGCGGATGTCGCAGAGGTCCAGCTTCGACGCCATGTTCACGAACGCCGCGTTGACCGAGCCCTTCGTGGCGGCGAGCACGTTCATCTGCCCCTGGCTCACCCCGCTGTCGTTTTTCGGCGCGTAGCCCCGGGCAACCGTGTAGACGCCTCCCGGGTCGCATCTCGACGGGAACGACCGGTACGACCGGATGTTGGCGTCCACGTACTCCTGCAGGCCGTGGCCGTTCTGCAGCCAGTTGACGAGGGTGAAGAGCTTGTAGGTGGAGCCGGTGGGGAATCCGGACGACCCGCCGTATCCCTTGTCGGAGTTGAAGTTGATGGCGGTGGACACGGCCGGATCGGCCTCGCCGGTGTCGTCGAACGCCTTGTTCTGCGCCATGGTGATGATGCGCCCGGTGCCCACCTGCACGGTGGAGACCGCACTGCCGAGCGAGAACCGGGTCTCGGAGGCCGGGGTGCGCGCCGCGAGGTCCGCCTCGGCAACCGCCTGTTGGTCGAGGTCGATCGTCGTGTAGACGGAGTATCCGCCGCGCTCCCAGGCCGCTTTGCGGTCGGCCGGCGTCTCGCCGAACCCCGTCAAGTCCTTGACACTATTCACCACGTAGTCGCAGAAAGGTTTCGCCGCCGTGGCGTACGAGCATCCGTTCATGGCGGCGCTGAGCTTCACGGTGCTCGCGTTGACCGGCACCGCGATCGCCTCGTCGAACTGCTTCTTCGAGATCATCGACTCGTTGAACATGGTTCCGAGGATGGCGTCGCGCCGGCTCTGGTCGCGTTCCCAGTTGTCCGGCGAGGCTGGGGCTCGAAGGTTCGGCTGTTGCACGATCGCGATAAGGCTCGCCGCCTGGGCGAGGGTGAGGGACTTGGCCGTCGTCGAGTAGTACTGCTGGGCGGCGGCCTCGATACCGTACGTGTTGCCGCCGAAGCCGGCGATGTTGAGGTAGGCGAGCAGGATCTGGTGCTTGCTGTAGCGCTTCTCGAGGCCGACGGCGAGCTTGGCCTCCTTGAGCTTGCGGTCGAGGGTCGTCGCCTGGGCCGCGGCCTTGGCGGCATTGAGCTTCTTCGGGTCTTTGATGGTGGCGACGGCCTCCTGGATGGCCAGTTGCTTCACGAGCTGCTGCTCGATGCTCGACGCGCCCTGCAGCTTCTTGCCGGCGAGGTTGTTGACGGTGGCCCGGGCGATGCCTGCGAGGTCGACGCCGCCGTGCTGGTAGAACCGCACGTCCTCCGCGGCCACGAGGGCGTCTTTGGCGAAGTCGGAGATGGCATCCCAGCCCACCTCTTGCCGGTTCTGGTCGTAGATCTGGGCGAACGGCACCTGTTGGCCAGCCCGCAGGCCGTAGAGGATCGTGCGCTGCGACTGGTGACCGAGGGTGACGTACTCGGGGAGGCGATCGAAGACGTTGAGCACGCCCATGGTCGCCTTGCTCGTGACGGCGATCGCCGGGGCGAACATCGCGGCGACGAGGATCCCGGCAATCGCGCTGAATCCGAGCAGGCCGAGGAGGCCACCGAAGGCCGACGACGGGGTCGGCTTCAGGGGCGTCTCTGTCATCCACTCCGGTCCCCTCATAGACTGAGAGTACCTCAGTAACACCAGCGCCGCGGCTGCGCCACGCTAGAGGGCGAATCCGCCGTCGCTCGTCAGCACCTGCCCGACCACCCAGCGGCCCTCGTCGGTGGCGAGCCAGCCGATCAGGCGGGCCGGATCGGCGGGCCGGCCAAATCGGCCGAATGGAGTGCCGCGAACGGCGCGTTCGATCTCGTCGAGCGGGCGGTCCGTGGTCTCCGGGTCGAGATAGCCGGTATTGACCGGTCCGGGATTGACGGTGTTGAGGATGATGCCCCACGGCAGGAGTTCGCTCGCCACCGTGGGGGTCACGCCGGCGAGGGCCGCCTTGCTGGTCGCGTAGGCGACCTCCCCGCGCATGGCCCCGTGCACCTGTCCGGAGGTCATCCAGATCACCCGTCCAGTGGCGAACTCGTCCACCGGCCCGGATGGCGCCGAGCGCTCGCCCGGGCGCAGGGGAGCGGAGCCGCGATGCCCGGTGAACTGTTCGGCGAACGCCCGCGTGAGCAGGAGGGTCGAGCGGGTGTTGACCTGCCAGTGGCCGTCCAGCAGCTCGGGGGTGGCGTCGAAGATGGAGCCGTCCGCCCCGCTCCGGGCATGGTTGCAGACGAGAATGTCGATCCGGCCGGTGAGCGCTCCAGCTGCCGCTACGAGGGTGTCCGCCGCGCCCGGCGCCGCGAGATCCAGCGACAGGTCCCCGAAGGCGGCGCCCTCGCGTTGGGCGGACAGGATCCCCGAGCGCACCTCGGCCAGATCGTCGGCGCCCCAGGGCTGACGGGCGTCGTGGGGCGAGAAGTGCTGGATGAACACGTCCGCGCCGAGCTCGGCCAAGCGCCGGGCGACGGCGAAGCCGATCCCCTTGCGGCGGGACACCCCGGTGATGAGCGCGGTCTTGCCGAGCAGGGCGGCGGGCTGGTCCATGCGGGGAGGCTCCAATGCGGGGTGGGAATCGCGTCACCTCGAGCCTCGCACACGGACAGCGCCCGGTGCCCCATCGGGGCGTCGGGCGTCAAGTCCGTCAGCACCATGACGGGCTGAGGGCGATCCTGCTCTTCCCCGCGCGCCCGCCGGGTGCGACTATGAGCGGATCGCAACGACGCGGTCGAGGACGACCAGATGAGCGATTCCACCGGCAGTTCGTCCGCTCCAGAAACCCGGCGCACCGCTGTGGGCCGAGGGCGGGGGACAACCATTCGACGAGGCCGAACCGCCGGAGAGGTACGCGTTCGAGGTGGAGAAGGGACTGTGGGAGCAGCGCCTCGCCTGGATCACCGGGATCGTGATGGGGATCGCGATCGTGCTGGAGATCATCCTCACGGCATCCATCACCTCCTCGATCGGGCTCGCCTCTGCTGCGCAGACCGTGGCGAAGGGGGGACGTGATCAACGGCACCTTTGTCGAGCGGTTCGGCGCCTACCTTGCCGTGATCGCCCTGATGCTGGGGGTGGCGATTCTCACCTTCGGCGGCTGGCTCGCCGCGCTCGAACTGCGCGGGCGGCTCTCCGTAGCCAAGCCCGCCACGGTCACCGTCGCCGCACCGCCCGGCAGCAAGGAGCTGTCCAGGTTCGAACCCTCCGTCGTACTCGAGGCGGTCGGAACGATGGCGGAGAAGCTCGGCCGGGTGCGCGGAACGGTGGCCGTCTTCGTGGCGGGAATCGTGCTCGTCGTCTGCGCGCTTGCCGTGGGCGCCACGCTCATCGCGGCCTCGGCGGTCACCGCAGCCTCGGCGGTCACCGCGGCCTCGGCCCCGTCACCGCCGCCTCGGCTGTCGCCGCGGACACGGCGGTCGCCTCCGACACGGCCCCGTCACCGAGTGCGATCAGCACGACGCCCCCGACACCCAGCCCGACGCCGTCGAGCCGGTGACCGTGATGGCTACATGGTGACAATCGGAGCGCAGGGTCACAGGTCACTCGACCCACCCGTTTATTGTGCCGGTGGGGGGACTCGAACCCCCACGGCAGGGTCTCGAACTACCCATTTCGCCCGGAATTGCAGGGTTTCGCTCCGAGTCAATCCGGGTCGATTCGCTGATTGTGTGTCATCGTGACACACAATTTTGGACGATTGGGAGCATATTC
>NZ_DATCQQ010000085.1:0-31338 GCF_036569425.1 Lacisediminihabitans sp. | reverse complement strand
GTTCCTCAACGACGTGCGCACCCGCCGCTCCTACCGCGACCTCTACGTCTCCAGCCGCAAGCTCTTCGACCGCCTCGGCAAGCCCGGTCAGGCCATCTACCGGGGGGTGCGCGGGGGACTGCACGGCTTCCTCAGCCGGTTCTCCAACAACGAGGCGCTGTACTCCAACCTCGACATCAAGTACATCGGCCCGGTGCACGGCCACGACATCCATGCGCTGCAGGAGGCGCTGCGCCAGGCGAAGAACTACGGCGCTCCGGTGATCGTGCACGCGATCACGCAGAAGGGCAAGGGCTACCAGCCGGCCGTGCTCGACGCGGCCGACCAGTTCCACGCCGTCGGGCACATCGACCCGGAGACGGGGGAGCCCATCGGCGGCAGCGGCCGGCCGTCCTGGACCTCGGTGTTCTCCGACGAGATCGTCAGGCTCGCGGATGCCGATCCCACGATCGTGGGGATCACCGCCGCCATGCTCAGGCCGACCGGGCTCGACAAGCTCGCCGCCAAGTATCCCGACCGCGTCTTCGACGTCGGCATCGCCGAGCAGCACGCCGTCACCTCCGCCGCGGGCCTCGCCTTCGGCGGCCTGCACCCGGTGGTCGCGCTCTACGCGACATTCATCAACCGGGCCTTCGACCAGGTGCTCATGGATGTCGCCCTGCACAAGGCGGGGGTCACCTTCGTTCTCGACCGCGCGGGCGTCACCGGCCCGGACGGGCCGAGCCACCACGGCATGTGGGACCTCGCCATCCTGCAGGTGATTCCCAACATCAGGCTGAGCGCGCCTCGAGACGCGACGCGCCTTCGCGAGGAGCTCGGCGAGGCGGTGGCCGTGACGGATGCGCCGACGGTCGTGCGGTTCTCCAAGGGCAACGTGGGCAATGAGTTCGAGGCCGTGCGCCGCACGGCCGACGGAGTGGACGTTCTCGTGGAGGCGGCCCACAGGGACGTGCTGATCGTGACGGTCGGCCCGATGGCGGAGCTCGGCCTGCAGGTGGCCGAGCGCCTCGCGGCGCAGGGGATCGGCGCCACGGTGATCGACCCGCGCTGGGTCGTCCCGGTTCCCCGCAGCGTCGTCGATCTCGCCGCGGAACACCGCTTGGTCGTGACGATCGAGGACGGGATCCGAGTGGGGGGAATCGGCACACGGATCCGCCAGGACCTGCGAGAGGCTGGGGTCGACACGGCGCTCAACGAGCTCGGTCTGCCCGACGAGTTCCTCGAGCACGGTTCCCGGGCGGAGATTCTTGAGGAGGTGGGCCTCACCCCGCAGCGCATCGCCCGCGACGTGGTGGCCCAGGTGCTCGGCAGCAAGATCCCCGTCGCGCGCCCGCTTCCCGACTCGGTCGAGGAGCAGCGTCGGCTCGGCTCGGAACGCCCGAACTGACCCGGGTTTGACTTAGAGTGCGCTCTAAGTTCTAGCCTTGGGGCATGACGGTAACCGAATCGACCCACTCGATCTCCGAGGCCGCGGAGCTCACCGGACTCTCCACCCACACGCTGCGCTACTACGAGCGCACCGGCCTCATGCTCACGCCGGTCGATCGCGCTTCGTCGACCCATCGGCGCTACTCGGAGGCCGATGTGCGCTGGGTGGGATTCCTCACCAAACTGCGGTCGACCGGCCTGCCCATTGCCCGCGTGCGGCAATACGTCGAACTCGTGCGCGCCGGCGAGTCGACGATCCCCGACCGACTGGAACTCCTGCTCATCCATCGCATCAACGTCGCGGCCCAGCTCGACGAGATGACCAACAGCCTGGCCGCGATCGACTACAAGATCGCGACCTATCAGGGAAGGACCCCCACGGAATGAAGAAAATCACCCTCGGAACCAACGGCCTCGAAGTGGGCCGCATCGGCCTCGGCTGCATGGGCATGTCCGCGTTCTACAGCGGCGCCGGGCAGGACGATGCCGGCTCGATTGCCACGATCCACCGGGCCATCGACCTCGGCGTCACGTTCTTCGACACCGCCGAGATGTACGGACCCTACATCAACGAGGAACTGCTCGGCACGGCGGTGGCCGGCCGACGCGACCAGGTCGTGATCGCGACCAAGTTCGGCACCATCCTGCACCGGGGCGACGGAAGCCGCGGTCTGGATGGCAGCCGCGAGAACGTGCGCATCTCGGTCGAAGGCTCGCTCAAGCGGCTCGGCACCGACTACATCGACCTCTACTACCAGCACCGCATGGACCCGGGCACCCCGATCGAGGAGACCATCGGAGCCCTGTCGCAGCTGATCGCCGAGGGCAAGATCCGCGGTTACGGGCTGTCGGAGGCGGCGCCGGCCACCATTCGTCGCGCCCACGCCGTTCACCCGGTCACCGCGCTGCAGACCGAGTACTCGCTGTGGTCGCGGCATGTCGAGGCCGAGATCCTGCCGGTCGTGCGCGAGCTGGGCATAGGGTTCGTGCCGTACTCGCCGCTCGGTAGGGGCTTCCTCACCGGTACGATCCGCTCGCTCGACCAGCTCGAGGAGACCGACTTCCGCCGCACCAACCCGCGGTTCGCCGGCGACAATCTCGAGGCGAACATCCGCATCGTGGAGCAGGTGGATGCCGTGGCCGCCGAACTCGGAGCCAAGCCCGGCCAGGTCGCACTCGCCTGGCTGCTCGCACAGGGCGACGACATCGCGCCGATCCCCGGCACGAAGCGGGTGTCCTACCTCGAGGAGAATGTTGCGGCGGATGCCCTCGAGTTCTCCGCCGACCAGCTGGCGGCCCTGGACGCCGTCGCCGCCCCGGTGGGCGACCGCTACGCCGACATGTCCCCGGTCAACCGCTAGCCCCCGCCAGCAACCTCTGTATCGTCCTCCGAAATCCATGCAATCCTCTGCCGACCCCGGCGTGTCTGTGTCAACACGCCGGGTGAGGCCGAAGGATGCATGGATTTCGGAAGGGGAATGCGGCGGCGACTTCTCCTCCACAGCGCGGCCGGCACTGCATCGACTCACGGATGAGCGGGAGCGCACGGTCGAGGAAGGGCGCATCGGAACACTGGGGCGATGCGTTCACTATCCGAGGTCGTCCGTCGGCGCGGCGGGGTGATGTCGACGGCTGAGTTCCTCGCTTTTGGGGCGTCGAGTCACGCGTTGACGGCGGCGGTGCGCTCCGGTGTGCTGCTCCGCCCTCGACAGGGTTGGTATGTGCTGCCGAGCACGCGGGAGGACTACGTTCGGGCCCTTCGGGTGGGCGGGCGTCTTGCCTCGGTGTCGGCCGCGGCGACCTACGGCCTCGCCGTGCCCCACGAGTTTCACCTCCACGTTCACGTCGCGCACGAGTCGAGCCGCCTGAGGACCGAGAGTGACCGCTATGTTCGGCTGAGCGACGTCGCGGGGGAGACCACGGTCATCCATCGCGGCCGCGTGTCGCCGCCGACCCTCGCAACGCGACTTCGGGTGGGGCTGCTCGACTGCCTGCTTCAAGTGGTGACGACGGAGTCGGAGGACGACGCCGTCGCCTGTGTCGACTCGGCCTTACGGCTCGGGCTTCTCGACTCCGAGGGCATCGAGTGGCTGCGCAAGCGGCTGCCCGCACGACGGCAGTGCATCCTCGACCGCGCCGACGGCAAGAGCGACAGCTACCCGGAGAGCATCTGCCGCTGCAAGCTTGCCCGGGCCGGAATCGAAACCAGGCTGCAGGTTCCCGTGCTGGGCGAGCGATGGATCGACCTCCTGATCGGAGACCACCTCGCCATCGAGGTGGATGGGGCAGCCAAGTACACGCAGGACATGACGCCGGCGCAGGTGGCCAGAAGGATGAACGCCGACCGTGTGCGCGACGCGTTCCTCGAGGCGATCGGCTTCCACGTGATCCGGATCAGCTATTTCATGGTCATGTTCGACTGGCCGGCCACCCTGGGCATGATCCAGGCGGTCATGGAGCGCGGCGAGCACCTATCCCGCCGCCGCTGACGTCGTCGCCGCCCGGTCGCACGCGGCCCAGTCGCCGCCCTGCCAGCCGCGCCCATCCACTTCCCCTTCCGAAATCCATGCAATCCTTCGCCGACCCCGGCGTGTCTGTGTCAACACGCCGATCGACGGCGAAGAATGCATGGATTTCGGGAGGTGGGGAGGGAGGAAGGGAGGTGGGGAGAGGCGCTACTTCGCGCCGCGGATGGGCGGGTGGTGGAAGGTGTCGTCGAAGACGCGCTCCGACGCCCCGACCCGGTCGAGGTACGGCGTCACGCCACCCATCTGGAACGGGTAGCCGGCGCCGAGGATGAGGCAGAGGTCGATGTCCTCCGGTGCGGCCACGACATTCGACTCCAGCATCCGGTGGATCTCGTCCGCCAGCCCGTCCTCGATGCGCGTCTGCAGCTCGACCGCCGTCATCGGCGTCGTGCCGCCGGCCACGATGTCGCGGGCCTTCTTGTCGATGCCCTTTACCTTGCCCTTGGTGTCCCGCTCGAAGATGTGGCCGAGCTCCGCGAGCTTGTGCAGGTTCTGGCTCTCGAAGAACCGCTCGGGGAACGCCGCGTGATGTGTGTCGAGCACGTGCGCGCCCACCTTGAGCCCCACGAGCTCGAGCAGCTGGAACGGGGTCATCGGCAGCCCGAACGGCTTCGTCGACTCCTCCACGACCTCGAACGGCGTGCCGGTGTCCACCGCGTGCATCGCCTCGCCGAGAACCTTGGCGAGGATGCGGTTGACGACGAAACCGGGAGTGTCCGTCGTGATAACCGCGTTCTTGTAGAGCCTGGCGGCGGTCACCATGGCCGTGCTGAGCGTCGCGTCATCCGTGCTCGGCGCCTTGACAACCTCGACGAGCGGCATCACGGCCACCGGATTGAAGAAGTGGAACCCGACGAGGCGCTCCGGGTGCGCGAGCTTCGCGCCGATCTGCTCGACCGAGAGCGACGAGGTGTTGGTGGCGAGCACCGCGGTCTCGGAGATGTACTTCTCGACGTCGGCGAATACCTGCTGTTTCACCCCGAGCTCCTCGAACACCGCCTCGATCACCCAGTCGCAGTCGGCGAAGTCGGCCTTGTCCGTCGTGCCGGTGACGAGCGCCTTGAGGCGGTTCGCCTCGTCGGGCGAGATCCGCTTCTTGCCGAGGAGCGTGTCGATCTCGTTGTGGATGCACTCCAGGCCCTTGTCGACACGGGCCTGGTCGAGGTCGGTGATGACCACCGGCACCTTGAGGCGGCGCACGAACAGCAGGGCGAACTGGCTCGCCATGAGGCCGGCGCCGATCACGCCCACCTTGGTGACTGGCCTGGCGAGCGCCTTGTCCGGGGCGCCGGCCGGGCGCTTTGCGCGCTTCTGCACGAGGTTGAAGGCGTAGATGCTCGCCTGGAACTGGTCCCCGGAGACCAGGTCCGCGAGGGCCTCGTCCTCGGCGGCGAACCCGGTGGCCTTGTCGGTGTTCCTGGCCGCCTTGATGAGGTCGAGCGCGGCGTACGGCGACTGGGCCACGGTGCCGATCTTGCTCTCGAGCGACTTGCGGGCGATGCCGATCGCGACATCCCACTTCACGGCGCGCTCGATCTTGCCGGGCTCGTTCGGCCGCTTGACCTTGACCTCGCCGGAGAGCACGCCGTCCGCCCAGGCGATCGAGTCTTCGAGAAAGCTCACCGAGTCGAAGATCGCGTCCGCGATGCCGAGATCGAAGGCGTCCTGGCCCTTGAGCGTGCGGTTCTTGAGCGGGTTCTCGACGATCACCTTGAGCGCGTTCTCGACTCCGATCAGGTTGGGCAGCAGCCACGCCCCGCCCCAGCCGGGAATCATGCCCAGGGAGACCTCGGGCAGCGCGATCGCGGCGACGTTGCGGTCCACGGTGCGGTAGTCGGCGTTGAGCCCGATCTCGAGCCCCCCGCCGAGGGCCAGGCCGTTGATGAACACAAACGACGGCACGCCCAGGTCGCCGAGGGCACCGAGCGTCTGGTGCCCGAGCTGGGCGAGCTGTTTCGCCGTCGCCCGGTCCGGGATGTCGCCGACCTTGCTCAGGTCGGCGCCCGCCGCGAGAATGAACGGCTTGCCGGTGACCGCGACGGCGGCGATCTCGCCGGATGCCGCGCGAGCCCTTTGGGCAGCGATCGTCTCGCCGAGCTCGAGCAGAGTGAGCGGACCGAGGGTGCTCGGGCGCGTGTGGTCCCTGTCGTTGTCGAGGGTGATGAGCGCGAGGGTCTTTCCGCCCGAGAGGGGAATGTCGCGCACGAGGGAGTGCGTGACGACCTCGTCCTGCGACAGGGCTCGGAGGTCGTCGAACTGCGCCATTACTTCTTCTTCTTTCCGTTGTAGAACGGGTTCTCCCAGATGACCGAGCCGCCCTGGCCGAGGCCGATGCACATGGCGGTGAGGCCGTAGCGAACATCCGGTCGCTCGGCGAACTGGGCGGCGAGCTGGATCATGAGCCGAACACCGGATGACGCGAGCGGGTGGCCGATCGCGATCGCGCCGCCCCACTGGTTGACCCGCGAGTCTTCGTCGTCGATGCCGAAGTGGTCGAGCAGCGAGAGCACCTGCACCGCGAACGCCTCGTTGAGCTCGAACAGCCCGATGTCCGTGATGTCGAGCCCGGCCTTCTTGAGGGCCTTCTCGGTGGACGGCACGGGGCCGATGCCCATGATCTCCGGCTCGACACCGGCGAAGGCGAAGCTCACGAGCTTCATCTTGGCCGACAGGCCGAGTTCCTTCGCGGCCGCCTCGCTCGCGAGCAGGCTGATCGTCGCCCCGTCATTGAGCCCGGACGAGTTGCCGGCCGTGACCCGGCCGTGCGGGCGGAACGGCGTCTTGAGGGCGGCGAGGCCCTCCATGGTGGTCTCGGGGCGGAGCGCCTCGTCGCGCGTGGCGAGGCCCCAGCCGTTGTCGCCGCGGGTGGCGACCGGGATGAGGTCCGGCTGGATCTTGCCGGCCTCATAGGCCGCAGCGGCCTTCTGCTGGCTGCGCATGGCGTAGCGGTCCGCGCGCTCCTTGGTGAGCTGCGGGAAGCGGTCGTGGATCCGCTCGGCGGTCGAGCCCATGTTGAGGGCGTCCTCGCTCACGAGCTTTTCGGCGAGGAATCGGGGGTTCGGGTCGGCACCGAAGCCCATCGGATGACGCCCCATGTGTTCGACTCCGCCAGCGAGGGCGAGGTCGTAGGCCCCGAAGGCGATGCCGCCGGCGAGGGTCGTGACCGACGTCATCGCGCCCGCGCACATGCGGTCGATCGCGAAACCGGGCACGGACTTGGGCAGACCGGCGAGGAGAGCCGCGGTGCGCCCGAGGGTGAGCCCCTGGTCGCCTTGCTGGGTTGTGGCCGCAATGGCGACGTCGTCGATGCGTTCCTTGGGAACGTCCGGGTTGCGGTCGAGCAGGCCGACCATCGCCTTCACGACCAGGTCATCCGCCCTGGTGTTCCAGTACATTCCCTTTTCGCCGGCGCGTCCGAACGGGGTGCGAACCCCATCCAAGAACACAACTTCATGTCTCTCGGCCACTATGCCTCCACTGTCTTGGGTCGCCTTCGATCCTAGGCTGGCCGATTTTTCGACAGGAATCGTTTGCTTGTTCCTACGAATCCGATTCGTCAGTCTGGAGAGGCGTTTGGTTGGCTTCGACAAAGGCATCGAGAACTACCTGTGCGATTGCGTCAATTTGCCAGGAGCGAGCTCCGAGGTCCACGAGCCGGTCCTGCACGGCGGCGAGGTCCAGGGGCGACGGCGGAGCCCAAGCGAGGCGGCGCAGCAGTTCGGGGGTGAGAAGGTTTTCGACGGGGATGCTGAGGTCGGTCGATGCCTCGGTCACGGCGGCGCGGGCGGTCTTGAGACGCTTGTCGGCCTCCGGGTTGCGATCCGACCAGATCCTGGGCGGCGGCATCGTCTCGCCTGGCACCCGAAGGGCGGGGAGATCTTCGGTGGTGCGACCCGTCTCGATGGCCGCCCACCAGCGGGACAGTTCGGATCGGCTGGCCCGGCCGTTGAATTCCCGCATTGCAGCGAGGGCCTGCTTTGACTCGGGCATGGCCTTCGCGGCCGCGATTAGCGACGAGTCCGGCACGAGCCGCCCGGGAGCGATGTCGGTCTCCCTGGCGAACGCGTCGCGCGCCTCCCAGAGTTCCCTGGCGACGGCGAGGTTGCGCGGACCCCGCACGGTGTGCAGTCCGGAGAGGCGGCGCCAGCCCTCGCCCTTGGACGGCTTGGCCTCTCGGGTGAGCACCGCGGCGAATTCCTGGGCGGCGATCGCGGTCTTGCCCGCCTCGTCGAGCAGGCCGGCCATGGCATCCCGGAGGTCGACGAGAAGTTCGACGTCGAGAGCGGCGTAGACGAGCCAGGATTGGGGGAGCGGCCGTGTCGACCAGTCGGCGGCCGAGTGCTCCTTGGCGAGGTGGATGCCGAGCAACTCGTCCACGACCGTGCCGAGTCCCACCCGGGGCAGTCCGGCGAGGCGGGCACCGAGCTCGGTGTCGAAGATGTGCGTGGGGTCGAGGCCGACCTCGCGCAGGCAGGCGAGGTCCTGGCTTGCCGCGTGCAGCACCCACTCCTCGGCGGCGATCACGTCGTTGAGCTCGGCGAAGTGGCCGATGGCCGGCGGGTCGAAGAGGAACACCCCTGCCCCGCGGCGGAACACCTGGATCAGGTACGCGCGCTGCGAGTACCGGAACCCGGATGCCCGCTCCGCATCGATGGCGATCGGCCCGTGCCCGGCCGCGATCGTCTCGACTGCGCGCAGGTATTCCTCGCGAGATTCGATCGCGGAGACGAGTACATGGGCGGCCTGTTCGACCACCACGGCGTCTGGTGGGGTCGGGTCGTGTTCCGTGTCACTCACGTGCAGCTCGACGCGCCGCTAACAAACTGACTCCTTCGACGGCTGGCGGGAGGCCCGCCAGCATGCACAACAACTCACCCCAGCCTTCCACATGTGCGGTGATGTCGTGGTCGAGGGGGGTCCAGGAGGCCCGGAGCTCGATCTGGGCACCGTCGCCCTGGCTGGCGAGCTCGCCGTAACCGGTGGAGAGGATCTTGGTTGCGGTGCCGGACGCCGCCAAGTACTTGGCACCCCGGGCATCGAGCGCATCCACGAGCCAGGACCACGCGACGTCGGCGAGGAACGGGTCGAGTCCGATGTCTGTCTCGAGCGGTGCCTGGGCGAAGCAGACGATGCGGAAGGGACCGCCCCACGCTTCGGGCTCGCTCGGGTCGTAGAGCAGGATGAACCGGCCGGTGCCGAGGTCGGAGTCGGCCTCGTGACGCGCGGGCGTCACGTCGGCCGCGAGCGCGATGCTGTATGGCGCGAGGCTGCCCGGGGCGGGGATCTCGGTGAGGGTGAGCTCGGAGCGCAGCCGGGCGCGGCGAACAGAGTGGAGCGCGGCGGCGAAGGCGGCCGGCACCGATTGTCCTGCGGGTTTTTCGGGCACGACTGAAGACTAAAGTTCGACTGTGGCAGATTCTCGAAGGCACGCCGTCCGGGGCTTCCCCTGGTTGACCGCGAGCCTGCTGGCCGTAGGAGCCGTGGTGAGCCTCGCCGCCGTCGCGTCGAGCGTGCTCACGGTGGTGGTCGCCCGCACGGTGGTGACGCCGCCGCGACGCCGGCCGGAGGATGTCTCGGTGCTGTCGGTGGACCTCGAGGCCGGAACGATCACCCTCAATGACACGCCGGTTGCCCTGCTGCCCGGCGAATACAGCTTCTGGTTCGCGGCGGGAGCCGGCCACGCCAAGCTCGGCGAGATCATCCGCCGGTCGGGGCACACGGTCACCCGCCGGGTGATCTCAGTCGATTCCGGCGACCTGACGAAGGCAACGCGCGGGCGGATCAACGGCTGGTTCTTCCTGACCCCGGCCGAACTGGGGGTGCCGTTCGAGAACGTGGAGATCGCGACGGAGTTCGGACCGGCACCGGCCTGGCTCGTGCCGGCCGCCGAGCCGAGCACCCGCTGGGTGATCCAGGTGCACGGGCGCGCCGTGCGTCGCGCCGAGACGATCCGCGCGATCCCGGTGTTCCGCGACGCGGGCTACACCTCGCTGCTCATCTCCTACCGCAACGATGGCGAGGCGCCGCCGAGCCTCGACGGTCGCTACGGGCTCGGCGACACCGAATGGCGCGACGTGGAGGCCGCGATCCAGTACGCCGTCGACCACGGGGCAACGGATGTCGTGCTCATGGGCTGGTCGATGGGCGGGGCGACGGTGCTGCAGGCGGTCACCCGGTCCGGTCTCGCGGGAGTCGTGCGCGGTCTCGTGCTCGACTCTCCGGTCGTGGACTGGGTCACGGCCCTCCGCTTCCAGGGCCAGCTTCTGCGGCTGCCCGTGCCGGTGCGGTCGGGCGTGATCTCCCTCATCGGCGCCGAGTGGGCGAGGCGCCTCACCGGGCAGGGCGCCGCGATCGACATCCGCCGGCTCGACTTTGTTCGGCGGTCCGACGAACTCGACCTGCCGATCCTGCTCATGCACAGCGACGACGACGGGTTCATCCCGCCGACCGCGTCTCGAGCCCTCGCCGAGGCGAGGCCGGACATCGTGACCTTCGAGTCGTTCAGCGGGGCGCACCACACCAAGCTGTGGAACTACGACCCGCCGCGGTGGAACGCCGCGATCGCTCGTTGGCTCGCCACCGCGCCGCTCGCCGCCCCGTCCGGCGACTGACCGGGATTCAGCGTCCGGGCAGGAACCAGCGCGCGTAGAGCCCGCCGTCGTCGTCGACCATCAGCTGTCGCAGCTCGACGGGCCTCTCGTCGATCGCGCGGTCACCCAGCAGCCGCAGCCGGCCGGCGCCGATCCTCGGGCTCGTCGAGAGGCAGAGCTCGTCCACGAGCTCCGCATCGAGAAGCTGCGCAGCGAGTGTCGGGCCGCCCTCGCAGACGATCCGGTCGAAGCCCAGAGTCCTCAGCGAGCCGACGATGGATGTCGCCGCGAGCTGCCCGTCGACATCCCGGATCGTGACGATGCGGGCAGCGATGCCGCCCAGGGACTCCCGAACGGCGAGTTCGGCACTCGCCGGGCACAGGACGATCAGTCGATCGGGCGCGAGTTCCGGCGAGATGCGATGGCCGGTGAGATCGCCGCTGCCCGTCACCACGGCGAGCGGCACGGTGCGCGGGAGCTGGTAGCCCTCCGCACGAACGCTCGCCGCGCCGACCAGCACGACCTGGCTGTGGCGACGGATCACGCCGAGAATCTTGCGGTCCGCGCGATTGCTCAGGGACTCCGAGGTGCCGTCGGCGCCCGCCGCGCTGCCGTCGACGCTCGCCACGAGGTTGAGTCGCAGCCAGCGTTCGGCGCCGGGTTCGTAGAGGTCCGCGAGGCGCGCCCGCGCATCCGCCCCGTCCGTGTCGATCGGTTCGCCGGGTCCGGGGAAGACGCGCGTGAGGATCACGCGGCGATCTTCTCCCGGATCTGTCGCTTGGTGCGCCGGAGCATCGCCGTCATGCCGCGGATGCGGAGGGGGCTGACCGCCTCGGTGAGCCCGATCGTGTTCGGGAAGTCGTCCGGCACGTCGAGCACCTGCTCAACAGTGAGGCCGCTGAGGCCCTGCGCGAGGATGGATGCGAATCCGCGAGTGGTCGGAGCCTCCTTGGGCGCCGTCGCGAACAGGTGCACGATCCGGTCGTCGTCCACCTCCACGAAGATGTAGACGGGCGACTGGCACTCATCCACCCGCTCGAACAGGTCGGGGTGCTCCGCGTAGCGCGGCGGAAGCTCGGGCAGTTCGTTGGCGAACTCCAGCAGCAGCACGAGCCGATCGCGCTGGTCGAGTTCGAGAAAGTCGTCCTGGATCTGGGTGAGAGAGTCGGGGAGATCGCGTTCTGTCATGGCTCTCCAGTATCGCACCGCAGTATCCCGCGCCGCGTGGTCAGGGTTCGGGGTCGCCGCGGCCGCCCCCGACCGACCCGACTATCGACCGGCGGGTACCGCTCCCGGCTCCGTGCCCTTGAGGATCGGCACGCGCACGGCGGAACCCCACTCGGTCCATGATCCGTCGTAGTTGCGCACCCCTTCGAAGCCGAGCAGGTGGGTGAGCACGAACCAGGTATGGCTCGACCGCTCGCCGATGCGGCAGTAGGCGATCACATCATCGCCGTCCCTCAGCCCGGCGCCGTCGCGGTAGATGGAGTTGAGCTCGGCGAGCGGCTTGAAGCCGCCGTCCTCGGCCACGGCCTTCGCCCACGGCACATTCTGTGCGGTGGGGATGTGGCCGGCGCGCAGGGCGCCCTCCTCGGGGTAGGCCGGCATGGTGGTGCGCTGCCCGGTGTACTCCTCCACGGAACGCACGTCGATGAGCGGGCGGCCGAAGTGGGCGAGCACGTCGTCCTTGAAGGCGCGGATGGCCGCGTCGTCGCGCTCGACGACCGGGTAGTCCACGGGGGCGATGGCCGGGGCATCCGTCGTATAGTCGCGGCCCTCCGCCTCCCACTTTGCGCGGCCGCCGTCGAGAAGCCGCACGTCCTCGTGGCCGAACAGGGTGAACACCCACAGTGCATAGGCGGCCCACCAGTTGTTCTTGTCGCCGTAGATCACGACGGTCGTATCGCGGGCGATGCCCTTCGAACCGACAAGTTTCGCGAACTGTTCGCCGTTGATGTAGTCGCGTTCCACCGGGTCGTTGAGGTCGGTATGCCAGTCGATCTTGACCGAGCCGGGAATGTGTCCGGTCTCGTAGAGCAGCACGTCTTCGTCCGATTCGACGACGACGAGGCCGGGGGTGCCGAGCCGCGCTTGGAGCCACTCGGTGCTCACGAGCCGCTCCGGGTGGGCGTACTCGGCGAATTTCGCGGATGAATCAACCTCGACGGTCATGAAGAACCTCCAGTTGACGCCTGATGCGGGCGACGGTATGCGTGTTTGCGGGCAGCTAGGCTTGAGAAGTACCCGTAACGAATCTACGCACTGCGCGAGGCTCCAGGTGGCCCCCCGTAAGAGTTCGACACATATTCGCGGACCGGATCTTCAAGGCAAGGGCGAGGGACGAGTGAGCGCTGACCGGAGTTTCCTCGGACTGTCGAATCCGGAGAGTCTGCTGGATCGTCAGCCGACTCTCAGCGGCACCGAGATCGTCGAGCAACTCGTTCCGCCGCGGCAGTTCCAGTCGGCCACGCTCGACTCCTACCGGCCCGATCGCGACTTTCCGTCGCAGGGGGCGGCGGTCGCCGCCATCCGCAACTTCGCGCACTCGGATTCCGGAAAATCGAGCGGCCTCTTCTCCCGTCGCCGTGCACCGGCCGCCCTCCCGGGGGTCTACCTCGACGGTGGTTTCGGCGTGGGCAAGACCCATCTGCTCGCCGCCTTGTGGCACCTGATTCCTGGCCGCAAGTACTTCGGAACTTTCATCGAGTACACCGCGCTCGTCGGCGCACTCGGCTACGCGCCCACGGTGGCCCTGCTCAAGGGCGCCTCAATCGTCTGCATCGACGAGTTCGAACTCGACGACCCGGGAGACACGCGCCTGATGTCGCGGCTGCTGTCCGACCTGGTGGCATCCGGATCCAGGATCGCCGCGACATCGAACACCCCGCCGAACGCCCTCGGCGAGGGCCGGTTCGCCGCGCAGGACTTCCTGCGCGAGATCGACGCCCTCGCTGCGCGCTTCACCACCCTCCGCATCGACGGCCTCGATTACCGCCGCCGTCACTTCGAGGGGCACGCCGCCACGGTCGCCGAGGGCGACCTCGACGCGGCGATCGCCGGCGTGGAGGGCGAGATCACCGTCGACAGCTTCGACGATGCCGTGAGGCACCTCGCCTCCGTGCATCCGTCCCGCTATTTCAAGCTCGTCGACGGACTCGACGGGATCGCCCTCACGGACGTGCACGTGCTCGCCAACCAGACGGATGCCCTCAGGTTCGTCGCCTTCGTCGACCGCCTCTACGACGCCCAGGTACGCATCATCGCCACCGGAACACCGCTCGACGAGATCTTCCCGGAAGAGATGCTGGCCGGCGGTTACCGCAAGAAGTACCTGCGCGCGACCTCGCGACTCATCGCCCTCACCGCCGGGCACATCTAGCGATCCGACACCGCGGCAGCGCAGGAAGCCTCGCGGCGGGGGAGAGCGCGCGGTGCGGCGGGAAAACTGCGACCGGCGTCAGGCGGTGGTTCGCCCGGAACGGTAGTGACGAGAGCGCGCCGCTGTGAGTGAGACGCCGATCACGGCCGCGATCACCGAGGCGACGAGCACGGCCAGCGTGCCCTGCACGGCGATCTCGTGGTCGTGGGCGTATGCGAGCTCGTTCATGAGCAGGGACACGGTGAATCCGATGCCGCCGAGGCCGGCCACCGCCACGATGTCTCCGAGCGGGATGCCCTTCTGGCCCCCGCGACCGGCAAGGGCGCTGGCGATCACCGCCCCGCCGGTGATGCCGATGAGCTTGCCAACGGGGAGGGCGACGACGATCGCCCAGAACACGGGGCTCAGTTCGGTGATGCCCACCGCGGGCAGCGCGACGAGCGCCGCCGCAAACGCGAAGACCGGCAGGATGAAGCCGTTGCTTACGGGTTCGAGGGCGTGGCGGGCCTTGCCTGCACTCTTCCCCGCCATGATGAGCCCCAGGGCGACGCCCGCGATCGTCGCGTGGATGCCCGACAGGTGCACGAGCACCCACGCGGCGATCCCCAGTACGATGAGCAGCGCGACGATCGGTGCCGAGCGCGCCCGGGCGCTCAGCCAGCCGAAGAGAAGCACGACGGGAACGGACACGAGCAGCGGAATCGGCTGCAGGTCGCTCGTGAAGAAGGCCGCGATGATGATGATCGCGATCAGGTCGTCGATCACGGCAAGCGCGAGCAGCAGCGCGCGCACCCGGGAGGGGAGGGCGCGGCCGACGAGGGCGAGCGCTCCGAGGGCGAAGGCGATGTCGGTGGCGGTGGGGATCGGCCAGCCGACAGACAGCGCCGGGTCGCGCACGAAGAGCAGGAAGATGATGGCCGGCACTATCACGCCGCCCACCGCCGCGACCGTGGGGACCAGAGCCTTACGCGCGCTGTTCAGTTCGCCGTGGGCGAGTTCGTGCCTCAGTTCGATCGCGGCGATGAAGAAGAAGACGGCGAGCAGTCCGTCTTTCTCCCAGTCACCGACCGTGAGATTGAGTCCGAGCCAGGGGATGTCGAGGTGGAAGTCCTTGGCGTTCTGAAGCGCGGGCCCCCAGGCGGTGTTCGCCAGAATCACCCCGAGAACTGCAGCGCCGAGGAGCAGGAAGGCCGCGTAGCGCTCGCTTCTCAGGATTTTCATTGGCCCCCACTCGACTCACTTCGAGTCTATGGGGGACATCCGGCCCGCCCGGACGCGATTGCGAGGCGGATCCACGGAATCGCGAAACACGATGTTTACATTCACGCCTCGGGCGTAACAGGAGTGAAACACGGAGACAGCGCTGCGGAAATGTCTGCCCGCCAAACTAGCCCCATCCCGAGGCGGATCGGATCGGCGGCCCGTTGAGTCGATCGAGAGCAGAAGCCCACGGGAGCCCTGTGAAATAGAGAGAGGCAACCCCAACCCATGGTCGCATTGTCGGTCCTTACGAATGCCACTACCGACGGCATCACGCTCAACTTGAACTCCCTGTGGCTCCTCGTGGCCGCAGCCCTCGTCCTGATCATGACCCCCGGGGTCGCCTTCTTCTACGGCGGCATGGTGCGGGCGAAGAGCGTCATCAGCATGATGATGATGAGCTTCGGCGCCATGGGTCTCATCGGTGTGCTCTGGGTGCTCTACGGCTACGGCCTCTCCTTCGGCCCACCGCTCATCTCCGGCTGGCTCGGAAACCCGTCCAGTCTCTTCGGTCTCGGCAAGCTCGTCGGCATCGGAAAGGGCGGCGCAATGACGGCCGACCTCAACGGTCTCGCCTTTGCCGGATTCCAGGCCACGTTCGCCATCATCACCGTGGCCCTCATCTCCGGCGCGATCGCCGACCGCGCCAAGTTCGGGGCCTGGATGGTGTTCGCCGGTGTCTGGGCGACCCTCGTGTACTTCCCGGTCGCTTACTGGGTGTTCAACCTCACCGACGGCTGGGCGCCCCACATCCTCGGCGTGAACGACTTCGCCGGCGGTACCGCGGTGCACATCAACGCCGGTGCGGCCGGTCTGGCCCTCGCCCTCGTGCTCGGCAAGCGGGTCGGCTTCAAGAAGGGTCTGTCCAAGCCGCACAACGTGCCCCTCACCCTGCTCGGCGCGGCGCTGCTGTGGTTCGGCTGGTTCGGCTTCAACTCCGGTTCCGAGGCCGCGGTCGACGGCGTCGCCGCGATCGCCTGGATCAACACGCTCGCGGCGCCCGCCGCCGCGATCCTCGGCTGGCTCATCGTGGAGAAGATCAAGGACGGCAAGCCGACCTCGATCGGTGCCGCATCGGGCGCCGTCGCCGGTCTCGTCGCCATCACCCCAGCCTGCAACATCCTGACCCCGGGTTGGGCAATCGTTCTTGGACTGCTTGCCGGTGCGGTGTGTGCCTTCGCGATCGACCTCAAGTTCAAGCTCGGGTTCGATGACTCGCTCGACGTCGTCGGCATCCACCTCGTCGGCGGTCTGCTCGGCACGCTCTACATCGGCATCTTCGGCAGCGGAATCGGCCTCATCGACACGGGCAGCTTCAAGCAGCTCGGGGTGCAGGCCGTCGCCGGGTTCGGCATCGGCATCTACTCCTTCGTGCTGGCCTACGCGATCGGCTGGACCATCCAGAAGACGATGGGCTTCCGCATCACGAACGAGGACGAGGTCGCCGGAGTCGACACCATCGTCCACGGCGAAGAGGGCTACGCGCTCGAATCGGCGTAACGCCAGAATCACAGCACGCGGGGTGTCGTCCTTCCGGGGCGGCACCCCTCGCTGCGTGACGGGCCGTGTGAGACTGGGCCGGTGACGATCAAGGGCGCCGGCCACGGGAGGATGCCATGACCGCAACCAGCGTCTGGCTGAGCGTGATCGGTGCGGCCGCCATTCTCGCGTCGGGGGTCTTCTTCACGGTCGTGCAGAATCGCCTGGTCGGCCGGAGTTCACGCGGACTCTGGTCGGGTGTCGCCGTGATCGCGGCGATCGGCGCCGCCGTGGGGCTCGTGCTCGTCGTCCTGCGGCCGCCCGGGGTCGCGCCCCTGTTCACCGCCCCGATCGCGGCGCTCGGGGCATTCTTTGCCGTGGTCGTGACCTCGCCGGCCCGGCGTGCGTCGGCTCGCTCCCTGCCCGTGCTGGTCTTCGCCGCCCTCGCGACCCTTTTCGTCGCGCTTCCGGCGCTCGCGACGGTGTTCGGCACCTGGTTCGACCCCTTCGGCACCGGCCTCGGTTTCATCGACCTCGGCGCGGCACTGCCGGCGCTCGTGGCGGCGGGCGGCGGTGGGGTCGCCGTGTTGTGGATCGAGCGGCCGGCGGAGGCGCGAGTCGCCGCACCGGTCGCCGCACCGCTCGAATCGTGGTGGCGGGTGCTCTGGCCGACGCTTGCCATGTGGGCCGCCTGGTTGGGTTGGCTCGTCGGTCTCGAGCTGGCCATCGACTCCCATACGCCGGTCATCCTGCTCAACGCCATCCTGATGCCACTGGCTGGGGCTCTCGCGGGCGCCCTGGTCGAGAGGGTGCGGGATCGCGCGAACACCCCGCTCGGTCTCGTGACGGGTGTGGTCGGCGGGCTGGCGGCCGCGACCCCGGCGTGCGCGAACCTCGAACCGGCCCTCGGCGTGGTGGTGGCCGCCCTGAGCGGGGCGGTGTGCCTACTGCTTCCGCGACGCGGATCCGCCACCCTCCTGCCGACGCTGGGCGTGGGCGGGGGGATCGGCCTCGTGCTGGTCGGAGGCCTCGCCACCGACGTGAGCTTCATCTACACCGGCCAGCCCGAGGTGCTGATGGGGCAGGCGCTGGCGGTGATTGCGGCCGCCGCCTGGTCGTTCGCCGCCTGCGCGATCCTCTGGGCCCTGCTGCGCCGGATCGGCAAGTCGCGGGCTCCCGAAACCCAGCGCGGCGAGGCCGGCGGCCGCCAGGCTTAGTCTTGGCGGGTGGAGCCCATCTCGCAGACCGCACCCGCCCTGCCCGGCCGGGCGATCCTCGAACAGTTCTGGGCCGACCTCACCTTCATCCACTGGCGGGTGGATGCCGCCCTCGTCGCGCCGCTCCTGCCCGCCGGCGTCGTGCCCGACGTCTTCGACGGCAGCTCCTGGGTGGGCCTCATCCCGTTCCGGATGGCCAGCACGGCCGCGCTCGGCGGCCCGCCGGTGCCCTACTTCGGCGAGTTCACCGAGGTGAACGTACGCCTCTACGCGGTCGACGTGCAGGGGCGCCGCGGTGTGGTGTTCACCTCGCTCGAGGCGTCCCGGCTGGCGGCCGTGCTCGGCGCGCGAGCCGCCTTCTCGATCCCGTACTTCTGGGCGGCGGCCACCTTCGACCGCGTCGGCGACGAGCTGCGATATTCGAGTCGCCGGCACTCGCGGAAGGCGCCGGCCTCGCGGGTAGTGAGCCGACCATCCGACGTGCGTGTCCTGGACGATCCGCTCGCCGATTTTCTGACCGCCCGGTGGCGGCTCTTCGTGCGGCGCGGCTGCCGCACGCTCGTGATAGCCAACCGGCATCCGCCGTGGCCGCTCTTCGTGGCCGAACTGGTGTCGCTGCACGACGAGTTGCTCACTGCGAGCGGTCTGCCGGGCATATCCTCCCGGCCACCGGATTCCGTGCTCTACTCGCCGGGCGTTCTCACCCAGTTCAGCGGTCCGGAGGTCGAGCCGGCAGAGCCGACGGTGCTCAGCGCGTGATGACCGCGCGAATCGTGGCGCGGGCCGTCTTCGCTTCGGGGATCGGCAGCAGAGCGTACACGTGGATCATTTCGGGCTGCTCGTGGTACTTCACGGTCAACCCGGCCGGGCCCGCCAGCCGGACGAGCCGTCGGACATCCGCATTCAGGATGTCGCGGGTTCCGCTGAACATCGTGACGGGGCCGAGCCCGGCGAGGTCGCCGTGGATCGGGCTCACCATCGGGATCGCTCTCGGACAACTCGCCGCGGTAGATCTCGCCCGCCGCGTGGGGACCCGGAACGGCTAGCCACGGGTCGCGCGGCGCGATGACCGCGAGGGCCGGGTCGGTGCCGCTGATGTCGAGCCAGGGCGAGATCAGCACGGTGGCGCGCATCCCGGGCGCCCCACGATCCCGCAGCTGCATGGCAACGGCGAGCGCCGTTCCTCCGCTGGCCGAGTCGCCGATGATGCTCGTGCTCTCGGCGCCGACGTCGCGAGGCGGTTCCGCGAGGGGCGATCTCCTAGACCGGCCAGCCCGATGTGGTGCGCACCGTCACGTCAAGACCACGGAACAGGCGCTGCGGGGCAGCGAACCTCGCCGGATTCAGTTGCAACCGGGGGATCTGGCGGCGGGTGAGTTCCGCAGAACTGAACCGTCGCTTCGACCCGCGCAGCGTGATCTCGAGCGGCAGCAGCCGGCCGACGAGGCTCTGCATAGCGCTCCCTGGAGGGGTGGGACCTCAGCCGCCACCGCAGGGGACCGTGTTGTGGGCGATACCGGACTCGAACCGATGACCTCTTCCGTGTGAAGGAAGCGCGCTACCAACTGCGCCAATCGCCCGCCGTGCACAATCCTGCCATATCCGCGGGCCTGTTCAGAAACACGACCCCCCGCAGCCCCGGAATGTGACCGAAATGGCCTCGGTTCGGCGACACACTCCAATCTGGATTGGCTCTCTCCCGCAGCATCAGATAGAGTCTTCCAAGCACGCAGGAATGCGTGCAGTGCGGATGTGGCGCAGTGGTAGCGCATCACCTTGCCAAGGTGAGGGTCGCGAGTTCGAATCTCGTCATCCGCTCGAGTGAAGTTCCATGGTGGCTGAATATTAGGGCAGTATGGGGACCCACACATGGTGGCGTGGCCGAGAGGCGAGGCAGCGGCCTGCAAAGCCGTCCACACGGGTTCAAATCCCGTCGCCACCTCGAAGATAAACCGCGCGGAGATAGAATAGAAGAAGAAGCTTGAGCGATTGGCGCAGCGGTAGCGCGCTTCCCTGACACGGAAGAGGTCGCTGGTTCGATCCCAGTATCGCTCACACGGAAACCCCCGGTAATCCGGGGGTTTTTCCGTTAACGAGGATGCCCGTCGCGGTGTAACCGTCTCGCCGGTTGTCGGACGGGCGCCGTACCGCGCCAACCTCCCGTATCGATGTCGAGAAGCTGAGTGCATCTCGACGAAGACGGGCGCATACTGGGGGTAGCAGGGAACCGATACCAGCTGTGGCACCGCCGACTCGCCGTCTGAAAGCCTTCGGGTTAGGGCTAGACGAGCATGCCGGTTGGCGGCGCTACAGTCCTCGGCACGATGGAGCGTCAGGCGACGACGACGCTCGCCCCGGCAGGAGCGAGACGGGGCCTTTGTGCCCGACGAGTGCCGACGGCGCGTTCCTAGACTCGACTCACGACCGGTGTCCGGCCGATCCAGAGGTCACTAAGGAGACCGAAATGGCACTGAAATTCGGAGTGTTGGCGCTCGTCGAGGCGAAGCCCGGCAAAGAGCAGAACGTGTGGGAGTTTGTGAGCGGCGCCCGCGACATAGTGATGAACGAGCCGGAGACAAAGACGTGGTACGGCTTCCGCGTGAACGAGAACACCTTCGGGATCTTCGACACGTTCGAGACGGAAGAGGGTCGGCAGGCGCACCTGGGCGGGGCGATTCCCGCCGCGCTCGGCGAGCACGGCGCGGAGCTGCTCGCGAAGGATCCGGACATCAGGCTCGTCGAGGTCATCGCCGTCAAGTAATCTGAGATCTTGCAGGGCCGGCTGCTCCGAACGACAAGGAGCAAGGTGGCCGAGTGGCACCCGGTGCGCATGGCCGTGCCGGTCGAGTGGATCGTGCGGTATCCGGCGCAGATCCCGCCCATTGGCGTCGTGCGGCGTCTCGAGTTCGGCGTGAGGCCCGACGTCTGGTTTCGTGCAGTCACGTGGGACAAGGCCTCCGAGCGGCGGCACCTGATCGGCTATTTCCTGCGCCAGGAGGATGCCGTGGCTGCCGTCTGGGCCACATTCCTCGCCGCGTCCACCGCGCAGCACCAGGTGGCGTCCAGGCGGGGCCACGAGGGCGGACGGTCGGTTCCGCCGACGCATTCGGTGCCGCAGCACGTGGAACGGGATTAGGCCCCGGGCAGGAGCACGATCTTGCCACGCACGTGACCGGACTCGCTCTCGCGCTGTGCCTCGGCCGCCGCGCTGAGCGGCAGCCGTCGGGAGATCTCGATTTCACACTCGCCTCGGCGAACGAGTTCGGCCACCGCGTCGATGGCCTCGCGGCGCAGCGCCTGTTCGTGAGCGGTGAGCGGCACCGGGCGTCCCCCGGCCCAGGCCCGGATACCCAGCTCGGCGGCCTTCGCCCCGAGCACGATGGTGCCGATCCGGTTGTGGTCAGCGACGAGTTCGAGCGAGGTCTCGATCGCCTCGGTGGTGCCCGCGGCGTCCAGGGCGACGTCGATGCCCTGAGGCGAGACCGCCCGCACCCGATCGGCGAGCCCCGGACCGTACGCGATGGGGATGGCGCCCAGTTCGACGAGCCTGGCGTGGTTGGCGACACTCGCAGTGGCGACGACCGTGGCCCCCCAGGCGTGGGCGAACTGCACGGCCGCCTGCCCGACCGCGCCGGAGCCGCCGTGGATGAGGAGGGTATCGCCCCTGGTGACTCCAAGCGAGGTGAGAACCTGGAACGCGGTACCGGCCGGCACGCCGATCGCGGCCGCCTGCTCCCAGGAGAGCGTCTTCGGTTTGGCGACCAGCTGGCGCGGGTAGGCGACCACGTGGCTGGCATAAGCGCCATCCGCCCCACGAACGATCACCTCGTCTCCCACCGACCACCCGCCGACCTGCGCACCGGTCTTTATGACGACTCCCGCGGCATCCGATCCGACCCGCCTCGGCCCGGTCAGGGGAGGGCTCGACCGCAGTCCGGAGCGCAGCTTCGAATCGATCGGGTTCACTCCGGCCGACCGAACCTCCACCACGACGCCGTCGGGGGGAGCCGACGGGGTCGGAACCTCGACCACCTCGAGGACCTCGGGCCCGCCGAACCGGGAATACTGCACGACCACTGCCATGTCTTCGGGCCTACGAGCGGGCGAAGGCGGTCTTGAGCGAGACCTTCTTGGAGTACTCGATGGATCCATAGCGGAAGAGGCGCACGGCAAGGCGCAGAACGATGATGCCGAGCGCGAACTGCTCCACGATCACGATCGTCGCCTCGAGCGGGCTCAGGGAGCCGAATCCGTTCCGCAGCATGGCGGTGACCGGCGCGCTATACGGGAAGTAGGTGAACAACTGCACGATGAACGCGTGCGGGTCGGAGACCACCAGCGTCACGGCGTAGAACGGCACGAAGATGAGGGCCATCATGATGCCGAAGACCTGCCCGGCCTCCTTCGCCGTCGGCATGATCGCGCCGACCGCGACGAGGGTGCCCGTGAACAGGGTGAAGCCGCCGGCGAGCAGTAACGCGCCGACGAGCATCTGCCACGGATTGATGTTGAGAGAGGAGAGGTCGAGCTCCGGCAGGCTTAGGGCGGTGCGGAAGAACACGTAGCCGATGATGATCGGCAGGGTGAACACGATCATCTGCACGAGGCCCACGATGAAGAGGGAGATCACCTTGCCCACCACGAGGGTGGTCGGGTTGAGGGTGGTGAGGATCATCTCGCTCACCCGGTCCTCCTTCTCCTCGAGGGTCGACGTGAGCATCTGGTTGCCGAGCAGAAGGATCACGATGTAGAAGATCGCCAGGAAGAGCAGGGGAGGGATGACGCCGCCGATGCCGCCCGCCTCCACGCCGTCCTTGTAGGTGGTCGACTGGACCGGCACACTGCCCTGGGCGAGGGTCGCGAGCTTCGCGTCGCCGATCTTCGTCTCGGCGCTCGCCACGAGGAGAGCGGTGGCCACCGAGGAGTACTTGCCGTTCTGGAAGATCCCCTCGTCGACGCCGTAGACCTTTGTCGTCTGCGTGGTGGGGTTCGCCGGGTAGGCGAAGTAGGCGTCGAGTGCGCCGGACTTGACGTCGGCAATGGCGGCCTTCGGGTCCGCCGCGGGAGTTCCGCCGAATGAGGCGACGATGGCCGGGTCGATGTAGCCGGAGGCGTCACTGTAGCTGAAGGTGAGCTTGGCGTTCTTCTGCGAGTTCACGCTCTTGTCGGTCGCCGTGTTCGACAGCACAACGAGGGCGATCACGATTCCGAAGATGACGGGCACGATGAGCGTGGAGATCCAGAACCGGCGCTTGGTGAGGTTGCGCGTCACCTCGAAGGAGACGACGGTGCCGAGATTGTGCCGTGCCATGACTATGCCCCTACCAGTTCGTTCTCGTCGCCGTAGACCTTGACGAAGATGTCGTCGAGGCTCAGCCGGGTGGTGGTGAAACTGCGCACGAGCACGCCCGCGTCGACCAGTTCGCGGAGGATCACGGCCTCGTCCACCGTGCCGATCACGGTGAGCTCGGCGTAGTTGCGGTCACGCAGGCTCGCCTCGTAGTGCGGTGATTCCGGGATGTCGCCGGAGTAGGTGAGCCGAATCATGATTCCCCCGTACTGGTCCTGCACGTCGGGAATGCTGCCATACGCCTCGGCCTGTCCGTTCTTGAGCAGGATCACCCGGTCGCACAGTCGCTCCACCTCTTCCATCTGGTGGGTGACCATGAGCACGGTGGCGCCCGCCTTCTTCTGGTCGTCGATGATGTCCATGAGCAGGCGGCGGTTCACCGGATCGAAGCCCTTGGTCGGTTCGTCGAGGATGAGGAGCTCCGGGTCGTTCATGATCGTCACCCCGAGCTGCACCTTCTGCTGCTCCCCGCCGGAGAGCTTGTCGAGCCTGAGCTTCGCCTTGTCTGGCAGAGCGACCCTCTCGAGGTAGCGGTGCGACCAGGCGGCGGCGTCGCGCTTGCTCAGGCCCTTGAGCCGGCCGAAGTAGGTCATCACGTCGATCACGGACTCCTTCTTGTACAGTCCGCGCTCCTCGGGCAGGTAGCCGAGCCGATCGCCGTTCTCCGGGGAGAACGGCTGGCCGTTGATGTGCAGCATGCCGCCGGTGGGCTGGTAGATGCCGAGCAGGGCACGGATGGTCGTGGTCTTGCCCGACCCGTTCGAGCCGAGGAAGCCGAAGGTCTCTCCGCGGTTGATGTCGAACGACAGGTCTTTCACCACCGTCGTGCTGCCGAAATCCATTCGAAAGTTCTGGATGTGGACGAGGGGCTCAGCAGCGGCTTGTTCCATGCCTACGACACTAACCTCAGCACGAGGCACGCCGAAGTGACAAAAGTCACGAGCCGGCGTTCGGCTGCCGAGTGAAGAGGTAGATGACGCTCCGGTGGGTGCGGTACTCGGCGGCGCGCGTGAATCCCAGTCCACGGAGGGTGTCGATGCCGTACGCGTCGACGTGGGTCGGCGTCGCGTATTCGACGAGCCACAGCCTGTCGACGGTGGCGAGGCGGCCGAGACTCGCGGTCTTGGCGAGGCTGTATGCGCGATCGGGCCACGACGTGTTGCGGTAGTACGGGGTCTCGAGCATCACGTCGTCGAGACCCGTGAACCCGGCGCGGTAGGTGCGGAGCGCGAGCCGGGGTCGTCTGGACGGCCGCACGCTCTCGTCGAAGGCCACCGCGTCTCCCGCGTGCGCCCGAGTGCCGAGGGTCGCGCTGATGTTCGACCAGTCGCTGTCGTTCTTGGAATACGGCCCGCGCTGAGCAAGGTACGCGGGAACCGCCAGGCCCACGACGACCGCGATGGCGGCGGCGACCGCCCAGCCACGTCGCGAAGCCACGCGATCCACTCCGCACACGATCAGCAGGGCGGCGGCCGGAGCGCAGTACGAGAGGTAGCGGGCGGTGAAGTCGGCGACGAAGAACTGGCTGGTCACGAGGATCAGCGACGGCACGAACAGCCAGGTCGCCGCGACGAGCTCCAGGCTCGGCACGTGGGGAACGGGTCGGCTCGGGCGATCGCGCCGGCGGAGGCGGGCAACGAGCGGCACGGCGAGGGCCACGAGGATGAGAAGCCACGCGACCGCAGCGAATTCTGCGCTGCCGAACCAGAGGCTCACGGTGAGCGTGCCGAAGCTCACCTCGGTGCGGGAGGCGAGGTAGGCGATCTGTCGACGCTCGTCGATCGCCCAGAAGAGAAGGGGGGAGACGGCGAGCAGCGCGCCGACGCACGCGACCACCCAGCGTGCCATGGTGGCCCGTCCGACACGTGAGGCTCCGAGCACGATGCCGTGGGCCAGTACCAGGAGGCCGAGGTAGAGGAACAGGTACACGCCGGCGGCGAGGAGGGCCCCGTAGGCGACCCAGAGCCAGGCGGGCGGATGTCGCCGCCGCACGAGCTCGACCAGGAGGTAGGTGAGCCACGCCGCGATGGCGGCGCTCGCCGCATACGACCTGGCCTCCTCGCCCATGTAGGTCACCCGGGGGATGATGCAGCAGATGATTCCCGCGGCGATCGCGAGGCGGGGCGAGCGAAGGCGCGCCGCGATCAGGGTGACCGCCGCGACCGCGAGCCCGACGGCGATCGCGCTGGGAAGCCGCAAGGCGAAGGGCGAAGTGCCGACGAGGCGAATCCACCCGAGCAGCAGCAGATAGTACGCGCCGTGAACGGCGTCCACGTGGCCGAGCATGACAAAGAGGCTCGGGAGCGGCCGTTGGGCGGAGAGCAGACTCGCCGCCTCGTCTCCCCACAGCGACGGGATCCACGAACCGGCGGCGGACAGCAGGGTGGCGGCGACCCCGAGCGCGGCGGCCACCCAGCCGAAGCCTCGCGGTAACCGTGCTGCAACCGTCGAACGGTGATTCATCCGTGCCTTTCGTACCGAGGGAACCTCGCCAGACAATCTCATGAACATCCCGCCAAGAAACGGCGAAGAATCGAGCGTCAGCCTCGTTCGCTCGCCCGCGGGATGGTGAGAACGACAACCGTGCCGTTCGTCGAGGTTTCCTTGACGGACACGGTTCCACCGTGGCTCACCGCGATGTCGCGCACGAGCGCCAGACCTATGCCGAATCCCGTACGTGTGGTGCCGCCGCCGCCCGTGGCGTCGCCCGACTTGGCGAACCGGTCGAAGACGCGGTCGGGCGAGATGCCCTGGATGCCTGGCCCCTGGTCTTTCACTTCGAGGGTGACCCTGTTCCTGGTGCCGCGCAGTGTCACCGTCACCACCGAGCCGTCCGGTGAGTAGCGCAGGGCGTTGTCGAGCAGGGCGACGAGACACCGGTGGGCGCTCACCGCGGGCAGGCGGCTGAACAGTGGCCCGGGGGCATCGAGGTCGATCCGCACGTTGCGAGCCTGGCCGATCACTCGCATCGACTCCACGGCGAGCTCGGCGATGGCCGTGAGATTCTCGGGAATCGTGCCGCTTCCGCGGCCGCTGGCCGCCTCGGCCGCCTCGAGCAGATCGTTGACCACATCCATGAGCGATCTCGCGTCCCGACGCAGCTCCGCGACAACGGGCGACGACGGGTCGTCTGCGGCCAGTCCGCGCTGAAGCACCTGCAGGCGTGCGTCGAGCACTGTCAGCGGGGTGCGCAACTCGTGGCTGGCGTCGGCGATGAACGCCCGCTGGATTCGAAGGGCGTCCCCGAGGGGGCGCACGGCCCGTCGGGCGATGATCCAGCTGAGCACCCCGGCCAGCACGACGCCGACGGCGCCCAGCACGAGCGCGACGAGGAGGAAGTCGTCGGCACTGATCTTTATGTTGTTGTGGTCTGGCACGAGCTCGAACAGCTCGCCGGGCCTGACCCTCGAGAGCACGAAGAGAAAGACCGCGCCGATCGCCGCGAACACCACGACAGCAGTGGCGAACGTGATCTGCCAGCCGACCCGCCGGGAGGCTCTCCGCACGGCATCGGCGTCGCTGTCGGTGAGCCTGTCGTCGGCCCGGTCAGTCCCCTCGTTGGCGCTCACAGTTGGCCCAGCCGGTAGCCCTGGCCCCGCACCGTCGTGACGATGGCCACGTCCGTCTTGCGCCGAAGGTAGTGCACGTAGGTGTCCACAGTGCCCGGGTTGTCGTCGCTGCCGAAGACGGCGCGCAGGATCTGGTGGCGGCTGAAGGTGCGCTGCGGATTTTCGGCAAGCAGTTGCAGCAGGGTCGTCTCGCGGGAGGTCAGCAGGATCCGGCCGTTGTATGGCGAGTAGATGGCCCGACTCTCCGGGTAGAACTCCCACTGCCCGATCGAGACGACGGCGCCCTCGCCCGTGAACACCCGACGAAGCGCCCGAAGTCGCGCGAGAAGCTCGTCGAACTCGAATGGTTTCACGAGGTAGTCGTTCGCCCCGGCGTCGAGGCCCCTCACCTTGTCGCCGACGGTGCCGAGCGCGGTGAGCATCAGCATCGGGGTGGTCACCCGCTTGCCGCGAAGGGTCTCGATCACGCCGAGGCCGTCGAGCGACGGCAGCCGCCGGTCGACGATCATCACGTCGAAGTCGGCGGCGAGGGCCGCCTCCACGCCGAGCACCCCGTCCGCGACGAGGGTGACCTCGTAGGCGTCCGCGAGCACCTGAGCGATTAACGGTCCAAGTTGCGGGTCGTCTTCGATCAGCAGCAGCCGGGGTTTCGCTTCTTGCGCGATCTTCGCCATCACGGTCTCCGCATCAGCCAATCCGGATCGAGGCACGAGCCTCAGAACAGGCTAGCGCTGCGCGGCCCCTCTTTCGACGGACGACCCGGTCGCCCGGTAGAACTCGTCGACCGCCGCCCGGTTGTAGCTGCCGATGTCGATCGTCGCGTGCGGGACCTCGCCGCGCAGATAGTCGAACATTCCCACGGCGAGCGCCTCGTCATCCATGGCCACGACGTGCACCGAACGGTTGGGGAGGGCGTCGCGCACCGAGTCGAAGTCGACCGACACGACGGGCAGGCCGAGGATGGCCGCCTCGAGGATTACCATCGGCTGCCCCTCGTAGTTGCTCGAGAGCACGAAACAGTCTGCGGCGGCCATGATCGGGAACGGGTTGCTGTACGGCCCGGTCACCCAGGCGGCTCCGCGCAGGCCGAGATGGTGGATCTGCCGCTCGAGGTGATGGCGCAACGGACCGTAGCCCACCAGCAGCAGCCGGGCGAGCGGATGGGCCGCATGAACGATCGCAAAGGCGCGAAGCAGCCGGTCCTGGTTCTTCTCGGTCGAGTATCGCCCGACCGTGATGAACCACTTCGTGCCATCGTCTGCCAGCAGACCGTCGACCCACTCCGGCACCAGGACCGCATCGGTGTCTGGATCGCGCGGGAAGTCCGCGAGGGTCCTGAGGTCCCGGCCGGCACCGCTCAGCACGTGCTCTGCGTCGAGGAGGTTGCGGGCCGAGGTGAACTTCTTGTCGTCGATGCCGAAGGATGCGAGGTGCCGCCGGTTGACGTCGCTGAGACTCGCCGAGACGGACACCAGCGAGTCGAACTCCCGGTACAGGTCGAACACGGCCGGGAGCGAGTGCTGCATGCGCTTGCGTCCCCTGATCACCCGGTGGGTCTCCGCCGCCATGTCGTTGTGCAGCCAGATGGACCGCCGGGCCTTCGGTGCGTGCAGCAGCAGAGTCGCCCAGAAACTGGTGTAGCCGCTGAAGTCGGCCACGACGTCGAATCTGCTGTCCCCGAAGCAGCGCATCCACTCGTCGTCCCACAGCTTGTTCTGTCCGGAGGTCGACCGGTGCACGGCCGTGCGGAGGCGCTCGGCCATCCGGCGCCTGAGATGCAGGATCTTGCTGCCGTTCATGCCGCCCAATCGTGGGAACTGCCGAACCCGCGGGTCGATCCGCGCCTGGTTCTCGCGCTGCTGCTCACCCCGCGGTCTGGCGAATACCGCGGAGACGTCGAACCTGTCGTGATCGATCGCGCCGAGAAGGTTGAGGGCGGACGTCGTGATCCCGTTTGAACGCATGCCGCCGAGGTGGAGCAGGATCGAGGTGCGCGGATTCTGCTCGATGCTCGTGAGGTTGTAGCCGTCGCGGAGTCCCCGGAAGACGATGTCCACGACTCGTCGAGAGGCGTTGCCGTCGTCGTGCGCGGTGAATCGTTCCCGCCAGGCTCCATACGGCTCAGGGGGACCGGGGCGGCCGGCGTCGTCGCTGGCGAGTCCGGCGATCGCCGCGGCGACCTCTTCCGGCGTCGAACAGAGCGGACCCGGCCACTCGGCGGGCGGATAGTAGGTGCCGCGTGTGCTCGAGTAGTCGGTCATATCCGGCGTGTAGAAGACGATCGGTCGGCCGGTGGCGAGGAAGTCGAAGAAGATCGACGAGTAGTCAGTGATGAGGGACCCGCTGAGCCCGAGAACGACGTTGGTGGGGATTTCGTTCGACACGAGAATCCTGCGCAGCCGCGGGTCGTTGCGGGCGAACTGGTGCACGACCTGGTGGGTCTTGAGCAGAACGGTGTAACGGTCTTCGCCGAGGCGGGCCTGAAGGTCGGCCACGAAGTCCACGAGTTCCTGCACGTCGTCGGCGGGGGAGGAGAAGGAGTCGCCCTTCCAGGTCGGGGCGAACAGCACGATGCTTCGATTGCCGAGGTCGATGCCGTCGGACGCGAGACGCGCACGCCCGGCGAGGAACTGGTCCTGATTGAGCACCTGCCGGTCGAGACGCGGATAGCCCTCCTCGATGATGGTTCCCCGGTACAGCCCCTTGAGCCTGTAGGCCCCGGCATACATCCGTTCGGCCATGAAGGAATTCTGGGCGAGCAAGAAGTCCGCCTGCACGAAGTTGCGCAGGGTGTTGGCCGAATCGAATGCCCCGTTGGGCATGTCGTAGCCCATCTTCTTCAGCGGTGTTCCGTGCCAGGTGTTGAGGTAGACCTGGCCCGCCCGCTTGCTGAACTCGGGCGGGAACGTCGCATTGTTGATGAGGTACTGGCTCGTGGAGAGGGCCTTGAAGTAGGCGGCCGATCGGTACTCGACAAAGCTCACCCGGTCGTCGGCGGCGAACTCGTGTCGAATTCGTCGGTGTCGGTCGGTGCCGTCGAGCACCCAGATGTGCCTCAAGTGAACCTGGTCGGTGGCCTGGAGAAGTTCGCGGAAGATCGCCTCGGGATTGCACAGTGCCCCGTTGCCGGCGAACGACTCGTAGAGCACGGTTCCCGGGAGGATGGGGCGGGACCTCCAGAACGCGACGGTTTCGAAGCGCACGGCGCGCGCTGCCCTACGCACCCATCGCGAGGCTCGTCGCAGGGATAGTCGCATCGAGCGCTCCTCAGGTCGTGGACAGGCTTGCCGCCCCTGAATTTTTTCGTTCAGGCGCTAAGAAATCTCTAAGAAATCTTATACGAAGTCGTGATTCTTAGTCGTTTCTTTGTTGCCGAGGCGGAGCGTGGATCTCGGGCCATGTCCTCGGCCCAGAACTGTACTGACGGAGGTGTCTTCATGGCGTGGATCACTGTGGCCGTGGTCTCCCTGCTCGTGGTGGGCCTCGTGGCCATCGTCGGATGGGGCGCCGTCGTGCTGCTCTCGGAGGCCGGCGATCGGCTCGGCCTCGACGTGAACGAGTGAGTCGCACCGGCACACCGAGGTGTGGGGCGCGGAGGTGATCGGCGGTGTCTCGGGCGGCGTGATGCGCAAGGTGCCCGAGGTGACGGCGATCTTCTGGGCCATCAAGATCGCCTCCACCGGCATGGGGGAGACGACCTCGGACTACCTCGTCCGACTCATCGACCCGGTGATCGCCGTCGCCTGCGGCGCGCTGGGGCTGGGCATCGCGCTCGTGATCCAGTTAACGGTTCGCCGGTACATCCCGTGGGCGTACTGGCTCGCCGTGGTGATGGTGAGTGTGTTCGGCACCATGGCCGCCGATGTGCTTCACATCGGGCTGGGAGTGCCGTACCTGATCTCGACCGGGGTGTTCGCCGTCGCTCTCGCCGGCATCCTGCTGGTCTGGTTTCTCGTGGAAGGGACGTTGTCCATCCACAGCATCGCCAGCCGACGCCGGGAGGCGTTCTACTGGGCGACGGTGCTCGCGACCTTCGCGCTCGGTACGGCGGTGGGGGACCTCACCGCCACGACGCTGAACCTCGGCTATCTCGCGTCTGGCGCACTCTTCCTCCTGGTGATCGCCGTCCCCGCGGTTGCGCACTGGTCCAGGCGGGCGAACCCGGTGGTGACATTCTGGTTCGCCTACATCGTCACCCGGCCCCTCGGTGCCTCACTCGCGGATTGGGTGGGGTTGCCGCACTGGCGGGGTGGCCTGGGCTGGGGGACGGGCCCGGTGAGTGCCGCTCTCGGGGTCCTGATCGTTGGACTCGTGGGCTTCCTCAGTGTCGCGAAGAACGAGAGGGTGCCTGGCACTCCCGAGCCCGGCCTTGCAGCGCGACCGGGGTTGCGGGCCGACTAGATGAGTGAGTCCTAATCGGGGCTTGGCCGCGTGGAGGCTGTTAATCGTTGGCGGAGGGTGTTAAACCCTGTGTGTGAAAACCGACCTCAACACCCTCCTGACCACACTTTACGTCCATCTCGACGACCGGATCCTGC
>NZ_DATCQQ010000084.1:0-35953 GCF_036569425.1 Lacisediminihabitans sp. | reverse complement strand
GCCTCCCCCGATGCCGACGGATGCCGCGGTGGAGGCGTTCGTGCACGCGGCGGGGCACGACGTGCTCGGCGACCTCGTCTCGCTCATGGCGGCGGCGATCGCCGACCGCGAGCCGGATCGGGACCTGCTCCGCAGCCGCCGGGTGCTAATCCAGCGCACGCCCGAGCTGATGAACCGCGAGGTCGCGCGGATCACGGAGCTGCAGAACGGGCTCGTCGCGATCGTGCTGGCCCGCCTCCGGGGGAGCGGACGCGCCGACTCGAGCGACCTCACCGAGGAGGCCCGGATGATCGTGGTGCTGGCGGGGAGCGTCATGCGCTATTGCCTGGAGCAGTACTTCAGCGGCACCGTCACCGGCAGCCCGCGCGAGGTGCTCGAGAACGCCCTCGCGCTCGTGCGCCGCATCACGAGCGGTTCCTAACGGGCCGTGCCACCCAGCCGCACTGCCCGCAGAGCCACGTAGAGTTCGGCCGCCTCGGCCGGACGGGCGACCGACCGGCCGGTGAGGTCCGCGATGCGACCGAGACGGTAGAGCACCGTGTTGCGATGGCAGTGCAGCGCCCGCCCGGCGTCGTTCGTCGATCCGTCGGCGGCAAACCAGGCCTCGAGCGTGTCGAGTAGCACCGGGCCGTCCTGCAGCTGCGCCGAGAGAATCGGCCCGAGCACCTCGCTCTGCACCTCGGCGGCGATCCCCGGCTGCGCCACGAGCAGCAGGTCGACGGGCGCGGAACCGTAGCGGTGCACGCCGACTCCCCCGCGGGCGATGCACTCGATGGAACTCCTCGCCTGCGCCACGGCATCCGGAGCGGCCGACAGCTGGCCGAATGACCGGCTGATCCCCAGCCGGGAAGTGGCGACGGAGCAGATCCGCTCGACGGTCGGTTCGAGAGCTTCGCCGCCCTCGGCCGCCAACAGGCCAACAAACTCACCCTTCCAGGTGGTCCAGGCGGAGGCGATGCCCACGTCGCGCAGCAGCCGCGGCACGGTCGGCACTGGGTCGTCCCCCGAGGTCTTGCGCTCGGCCGCGACGACCAGGTAGCGGGCGTGCTCTGGCAGGTCGAGGGCCCGGAGAAGACCGCCCACTTCGCCCGGGGCCGCACTGCCGTCGAGCAGGCTCAGCACCATCACGCTCCTGGCCTGCTGGTCCCTCCTGTCGCGCTCGTCGATGAAGAGCCGATAGGCGTCCGCGGCGGCGCTGGAGAATCGGTCGATGATCCCCCACACCTCACTCGACACGCGCAGCAGCGCCTCCGCACGCTCCGGGGTGCCCGACCGCAGGATCATTTCGTCCCAGAGTTGCAGGCCGGCCAGCCGGTAGGCGTGCAGCAGGCTCGCCATGGGGATGCCGTGCTCGGCCTTGACCCGACCGGCCCGGCGCGCGGCGTCCAGGGAGTGGCTGCGACCGGTGAGCGCGTCGAGCAGCGCGGCGATGTTCTCGCTGACGATGGAGTGCAGGAGCTCCCGCGAGAGGGGGCTCTCGGTGTACGCCTCCTCGCCGGCCATGATCTGGTCGACGACCCCGTCGGTGAGGGCCTCCACCGAGTCGCGCAGTTCCACGAAGAAGTTGGCTGAGGCGTGCGGCCCGGGGGACGGCCGGGATCCCCGTTGATCGATCGACATGGCGCGAGACTAGCCCGATCCTGTGCGCCGGCACAACCGCGGATCGACAATCGGCGGCCCGCGCCTATTCTGCTCTCCCCCGTTCTCGGTGATACTGGAGGTATCATTCCCGAACGTCGCGCGTTGACGCTGTGCCCGGGAACAATCGGCAGCGATCGAGGGAGATTGATGACCATGCCAGACGCGACGCCACAGGCCGGATCGACGGCCAGGGTCGAACCCACGCCGGACGTCGCCGAGAGCGACGACCGCCTCCACGGCGAGCTGGACACCGTGATCGCGGAACTCGCCGTCGGCGAATCCCGCTGGGCGAAGACCGGCCTCCCCGAACGCATCGCCTGGCTCGAGGAGGTGTCGACGGCCGTCACGAAGGAGGCCGAACACTGGGTGCGCGTGGCCGGCGAGGTGAAAAGGCTCGATCCGGCATCCTCCCTCATGGGCGAGGAATGGATCTCCGGCCCGTACGTGATCCTCACCTCCCTCACCGCCCTCAAACACAGCCTTGCCGCCATCGCCCACGGAGAGAGCCCGGTCGCCGAGCGCACGCTCGGCAGCGCTCCCGGCGGGCGGGTGACGGTGCCGGTGCTACCCTCCTCGCCGTACGAGGCCCTGCTGCTGCACGGCTTCACGGGAGAGGTGTGGATGAAGCCGGGCATCACCGCCGAGACGGTGCGCGCCTCGGCGGGGCTCGGCGCCCTCGACCCCACCGCCACCGGCGGGGTCGGCCTCGTGCTGGGCGCCGGCAACATCACCTCGATCCCGCCGCTCGACGTGCTCTACGAGCTCATCGCCCACAACCGGGTCGCGCTGCTCAAGCTCAATCCGGTGATGGATGCGATGCTGCCGGTCTACACGGCGGCCTTCGCGCCACTCATCCGGGCCGGGGTGCTGCGCATCGTGACCGGCGGCGGGGAGGTCGGCGGCTATCTCGCCCACCACCCGGGGATCTCGCACGTGCACATCACGGGAAGCGCCGCGACCCACGACGTGATCGTCTGGGGAGCCGGCGAGGAGGGTCGGTTGCGCAAGTCCACCGGCGTGCCCCTGCTCGCCAAACCGATCACGAGCGAGCTCGGCGGGGTCGCCCCCATCATCGTGCTGCCGGGCACTTGGAGTGCCCGGGACCTGCGATTCCAGGCCGAGCACATCGCGACGCAGAGGCTGCACAACGGAGGCTACAACTGCATCGCCGGCCAGATCGTGGTGCTGAGCTCCGATTGGTCACAGCGGGCCGCGTTCCTCGAGCAGCTGCGCATCGCCCTCGCCACCGCCCCGGCGCGTTCGCCCTGGTACCCGGGCAGCGACTCCCGCGTGGCGCAGGCCAGCGCCGACTATCCCCAGGCCGAGCGCCTGGGCCCGGCGGGCAGCACGCGCCTTCTGGTGGACGTGCGCTCGGATGCCGATGCCTCCGCCCTGCAGACCACCGAATACTTCTCGCCGGTGCTCGGGGTGATCGAGCTGCCCGGAAGCGGGCAGTCGTTCCTCGACACCGCCGTGGAGACGGTCAACCGCGACTTCGTGGGCACACTCGGTGCGAACATCATCGGCATGCCGAGCACCATCTCGTCGCTCGGCGGCGGGTTCGACGAGGCCCTCGCCCGCCTCGAGTACGGCACGATCGCCATCAACGCGTGGACGGGCGTCGGGTTCCTCACCGCCGCAGCCCCGTGGGGAGCGTTCCCCGGCCACACCCTCGACAACGTGCAGAGCGGCATCGAGGTCGTGCACAACGCCTTCCTGCTCGCGGACACGGAGCGCACCATCATCCGCGGACCGTTCCGCCCGTTCCCCCGCTCGGTTCTGCACGGTGAATTCGCGCTCTTCCCCAAGCCGCCGTGGTTCGTCTCGGCGCGCAGCGCGAAGGCGACGGGCAAGAAGCTCTTCGAGTTCGCGGCCCATCCGTCGTGGGGCAGGATGCCCGGGGTGTTCGCGGCGGCGTTCCGCGCGTGAACGGGGCAGCGCAGCGCGGCGAGACCTTCGACTATGTGATCGTCGGCGCCGGGGCATCCGGGGCGGCCCTCGCCGGCCGGCTGAGCACCGACCCCTCTGTCTCGGTGCTGCTGCTCGAGGCAGGAGGCCCAGACAAGAAGACCGAGATCCACATCCCGGCCGCGTTCTCCGCCCTGTTCCGCTCTGCTGCGGACTGGGACTACGACACGGTGCCGCAGGAACAGTTGGGCGGCCGCACCGTCTACTGGCCCCGAGGCAAGGTGCTCGGAGGGTCGTCGTCCATGAACGCCATGATGTGGGTGCGCGGCTTCGCCGCCGACTACGACGGCTGGGCGAAGGTCGCCGGTTCTTCGTGGTCGTACGATGCCCTGCTGCCGTATTTCCGGCGGATCGAGCGGGTGCAGGGCAACGCCGACCCCGACCAGGGGTCCTCGGGCACGATGAGCATCGAGGCGCAGCGCAGCCCGCGCTCGCACACCGCCACCTTCCTCGTCGCGGCCCGCGAGGCGGGCTACGCGGTGGTACCGCCGAACACCGCGACCCCGGACGGCTTCAGCCAGACGATGGTGAGCCAGGTGCGCGGATCGCGCTTCAGCACCGTCGACGGCTACCTCGCGCCGGCGAGGGGCCGCCGCAATCTCACCGTGCGCACGAACGCGCAGGCCACCCGCGTGCTCTTCGACGGCACGCGGGCGGTGGGGGTCGAACACGTCGCGGACGGCGGTCGTGCCCGGGTGTTCGCGCGCCGCGAGGTGGTGCTGTGCGGCGGCGCGGTCAACACCCCGCAGCTGCTCATGCTCTCCGGCATCGGAAGGGCCGAACGGCTGAGGGAACTCGGCATCGACGTGCTCGTCGACTCCGCCGAGGTGGGGTCGAACCTGCGCGACCACGTGCTCTCCGGCCTCATCGCCGAGACCGCCGGCGACACGCTCTACACCGCGAAGAAGCCGTTGCAGGTGCTCGACTACCTGGTGCGCCGTCGCGGGATGCTCACCTCGAACGTCGCCGAGGCGTACGGCTTCGTGCGCACGAACCCGCGCCTCGCCCTGCCGGACATCGAGATCATCTTCGCTCCGGTCGCCTACGTCGGCGAGGGCCTCGTTCCCACACCGGCCCATGCCCTCACCATCGGGGCCATCCTGCTTCAACCCGAGAGCACCGGGGTCGTCGACCTGGCCTCGAGCGATCCGCTCGCCAAGCCGCTCATCGATCCGCGCTACCTCTCGGATGCCGCCGGCCGCGACCGCGAGACGCTGATGGCCGGGCTCGCCATCTGCGAGGGCCTGCTGCAGCAGCCGGCGCTGCGCGCGGTGAGCGGCCCGCACTTCCTGATGCCGGAGGGCGCAGATGCGATGACCCCGGCGGCCAGGGACGCGATCGCGATCGAACGCCACGCCCACACCCTGTACCACCCCGTCGGCACGGCGCGGATGGGGTCGGATGCCGGCTCTGTCGTGGACGAGCAGCTGCGGGTGCGCGGCGTGGATGGCCTCCGCGTGGCCGACGCGTCTGTCATGCCCATGATCATCCGCGGCCACACCAACGCCCCGTCGATCGTGATCGGCGAGCGGGCGGCCGACCTGCTCGCGGAGTCCTGGGCCGGCAGCACCGCGACCGCGATGGCGCGCGCCTAGCCGCCCTCAGACCAGGGGCACTCCCGTCGATGGGGCCATAGCGTGCAATCCGGGCCGACGCGTTGGCCCGGATTGCACGCATTGGCCCCGGCTGGGCCGCGGGAGGGGCCGCGGGAGGGGGCCGCTCAGGACAGGATGTCCTTGCTGCTGAACCGCCCGTAGGCGAGAGCCGCGAAGACGAGCACATAGGCGGCCTGCAGGATGGTGTTGTTGCCGAAGGAGTCCCACGAGATCGGCTGGCGCAGAAGGTCGCCGAACCCCAGCCAGTAGTGGCTGAACAGCCAGGGATGCAGCCAGTCCAGTTGCGGCAGCGAGTCGAGCACCTGCGACACGACGGCGAGCACGATGGTGGACGCCATCGCCCCGACCGGCACGTCGGTGAGGGTGGAGATGAAGAGCCCGATCGCGGAGAGCCCGATGAGCGACACCGAGATGTACGCCGCGACGAGCAGCGATCGGAGCAAGGATTCGCCGACGCTGATCGTGTCGCCGGAGAGCAGCGTCACCGGGCCGACCGGGAACAGGGCGATTCCGATGGCGGCACCGGCGACGGCGACGGCGAGCGTGGCAGCGACGCAGAACACCACGGCCGCGGCGAACTTCACGAGCAGAAGTCGAACGCGTCCGGCGGGCGCCACGAGCAGGTAGCGCAGGGTCCCGGCGCTCGCTTCGCCCGCGATGGTGTCGCCGGCGACGACGCCGACGGTGAGCGGCAGGAAGAGCGGCACGCACACGATGAGGCCGACGGCTCCCACGAACAGGCCGTTCTGGGTGATCTGGTCGAGGAATGCGGGCCCGCGGCCGGGCGGCGGGGTGGCCGAGGAGAGCCGCACGGCGAGCGCGATGAGGATCGGCACCGCCGCGAGGGCGAGCAGCATCGCCCAGGTGCGGCGCCGCCGGAACAGCACCGAGAGTTCGGAAGCGAGCAGCGCCCAGCCGACCGATGGCCGGCTGCGCAGGAGTTGGCCGCTACTGGGCAATGTCGAACCCCTCACCGGTGAGTGCCACGAAGCGGTCCTCGAGGCTCGCCCGCTCGATCGAGAAGCCGCGAACCCGCACGCCGTCCGCCACGAGGGCCGCAACGATCGAATCGGGATCGGCCAGCTCGTCGGTCAGCGGCGCCGTGACGGTCGCCGCCGCGGCCGCGGCGTCGGGTTCGTCGACGGTGGCCGGCGACAGCCCGAGCCGCTCGAGCACTCGAGCCGCGGCATCCGGGTCCGGCGTGAGCACGCGCACGTGCGGCTCGCCCACTCGTCGAAGCTCGTCGAGCGTGCCCTGGGCCACCAGGTTGCCCACGCTCATCACGGCGGCATGGGTGCAGATTTGCTCGATCTCGGCGAGCAGATGGCTCGACACGAACACGGTGGTGCCCTCGGCGGCGAGCGAACGCACGAGGCTGCGCACCTCGCGCGTGCCCTGCGGGTCGAGTCCGTTGGTCGGTTCGTCGAGCACGAGGAGCTCGCGCGGGGTGAGCAGGGCATTCGCTATTCCGAGCCGCTGCTTCATTCCGAGTGAGTACGCGTGCACCTTCTTGCGCGCGGCGTGGCCGAGCCCCACCCGCTCGAGTGCGCCCTCGACCCGTGCACGCCGGGTGGCGGACGGCGCGCAGCGGTCGGCCGTGTCCAGCCGATTCAGATTGGCCGCGCCCGAGAGGTACGGATAGAAGCCCGGGCCCTCCACGAGCGCGCCGACGCGCGGCAGCACGTCGCGCAGGTCCCTCGGCATGTCGTGGCCGAGCAGGCGCACCGTGCCGCTCGTGGGCACGGCTAGGCCCAACAGCATCCGGATGGTGGTGGTCTTGCCTGACCCGTTGGGGCCGAGGAAGCCGAACACCGCGCCCCGGGGCACGTTCAGGTCGATGCCATTCACCGCCGTGTAGCTTCCGAAACGCTTGGTCAGCCCGTGCGTTTCGATCGCCGGTTCGCCGGTGGCGGCATCGCCCGTCACGGAGCCGCGGCCACAGCCTGGAGACGCTCGACCGGAACGGAGCCGGCGAACACGCGCCCGTCGTTGGTGACGAACACGTTGACCAGCGCGGTGTGGAAGAGGTGCCCACCGGTCACCGCAGTGGTGAGCTTGCCGAACAGGGGCGAACTCGTGAGCTTCGCGGTCTCGGTGCCGGCCGGCATCGAGAGCACCGAATCCCAGCCACTGCCGATCACGCTGGGCTTGACCGCGCCGGACTCCGGCCTGAGCGGCTTCGTCGCGCCCTGGTGGGTCGGCATCGCCTGTTCCTTCACCTTCGCCCCGGCGGGCGGCGTGAACGAGAACACGTCGGCGGACGGCGCCGCGAGCGTGAGGGACGAGAACGCGACGCTGAACGCCGGATCCTTTTGTCCACGCGCGGCGAGTTCGACGCTCAGCGGGAGCCCGGTCTCGGAGTCGACCGCGATCGAGACGGAGCCGATGAGGGTGTCGGTCGCGCGCGGCGTGAGCACGAGGTCGTACGCCGTGCGGCCGGCGACGCGGGTGTCGTTGCCCACGCTGACCGTGGTCGTCGAGTCGACCGCGGCGAGCAGCTTCGTGGCCAGCTCGCCCGGCGTCTTCGCCTCACCGGTCGTCGACCCCGGGCGCTTGTTGGTCTGCGCCGGCAGCGTGGAGTGGATGGCGGTGTTGTCGCGGGAGCTGTACAGCCACACGTCGCTGCCGTTGCGAATCACGTCGCGCTCCGCGAGCTTGTCCATCACCTGCGCCCGCGCCTTGGTCGGTCCGTCGAGATAGACCCGCGCGGTATAGGAACTCGACAGCAGGCTGAGGGCGGATGACGCGACCGAGTCGGATCCGGTTCCGGTCGTCGGCAGCTGCGGCAGTCCGAGATTGGAGGTCTGTTCGATCGTGCCGGAGAGCGACGCGACGTGGCTCTGGGCGAGGAGGGCGAGCACCTGCTGCGGAGTCTTCGCCGGCAGATCGACGGCGGCGCTCGCGGTGAGAGGAACGGCGATCGCCGCGGAGGCGATCACAGCGGCGACGACGCCGGCGGGAACCCATCTCTTCCAGGCCCGATTCATGACAGACACCCTTTCGGTGCGGCACGACGGCCACACGTAGTGCAGAAATTACTCCCGATTGCTCACAATTTGCTGGGCACAATGGCCCGCTCCCCGCGACATCCCCAGCGACTAGATTCGGCCGCTCACCGAGTCCCCGGAGAAGCGAATAACACGACGCGAGAACACGTCAATCGATCACCTGACGCCTCGGCCGCTGAACCGTGGGGGCGCCCGTCTCGTCGTAACGGTAGCGGTCCATTTCCGCCGATGCGATTGCGTTCTTGCGTGACGCACCCCATTCCAGAAGGAACTCATCGTGAATACAAGAACCACTTCCAGCCTTCTCGGCGCGGCGCTGGTGGCGCTGGCCCTGGCCGGGTGCGCGTCGTCCGGCACGTCGTCTGGCGCCTACGGATCCGGGCCGTCGTCCCCGTCGCCGGCCACCGCAAGCGCCGACGTCGCCGTCGGCACTACCACTCTCGGCAAGGTCATCGTGGACGGCAAGAGCATGACGGCCTACCTGTTCGACAAGGACACTCCCAATTCCGGGTCGAGCGCCTGCACCGGGCAGTGCGCCACGCTCTGGCCGGCGATCACCTCGAAGTCAGCGACCCCGCAGGTCAGCGGAATCACCGGAAAGGTCGGAACGATCACCGGCGTCGACGGCGGCAAGCAGGTGACGGTGAATGGGCGACCGATCTACACCTTCGCCCAGGACAAGGCCCCGGGGGACATCAACGGACAGGGGGTGGGCGGCATCTGGTACGTCGTGTCGCCGGCCGGTGACGAGATCAAGTCCGCCAAGTCGGGGTACTGATCGAGCGATCCGTTCAGAGCGAATCCCGGCGCTCGCGCCTGGCCGCCGCGAGCGCCACCTTTTTCGCCGCTGCGGCCGAGGCCAAGGCCGGCTGCCCCGTGAGCAAGGCGCTCACCGGTGCCGAGATCACCCTGGATGCGCAGCTGGAAAGCTAGGTCGTCCGGCCCGGGCGCTCGCTCGCCGAGTCGCTCGGGCCCCAGCGGACGCCGATACACGACAGTGAGGCTCAGTACACGGTGAGGCCGTGTGAACGGAACTGTTCGCGGACGCGATCCTGAAGGCCCTCATCCGGCGGCTGAACGTCTCGCAGGCGGTACGGCAGGCCAAGACGCTCCCACTTGCTCTTGCCCATTTGGTGGAAGGGCAGCACCTCGACGCGCTCGACGTTTCCCCACCGGGCGACGATCTTCGCGACCGCCTCGACGTTGTCTGGCGCGTCCGTGAGACCGGGAACGAGCACGAATCGAATCCAGACGGCGACCCCGGCCTCATCCAGCCTGTCCCCGAAGGCGATCGTCGGCGCCAGCTCGCCCCCCGTGACCTCGTGGTACGTCTCGGGGATACCGGACTTGACGTCTAGCAGCACGAGATCCGTGTTCTCGAGGAGCTGGTCCGAGGCCTTCCTGCCCAGGAATCCCGACGTGTCCAGCGCCGTGTGGATGCCGGCCGCGCGGCACTCCGCGAAGACGCGCCGGACGAATGCCGGCTGCATGAGCGGTTCACCGCCCGAGATCGTCAGCCCGCCGCCGGTCGCCTCGAACACCTCCCGGTAGTGGTGCACCCGATCCATCACCTCGTCGATTCGCGTGAGCTTTCCGTCGCGCAGGCGCCACGTGTCCGGGTTCTGGCAGTACTGGCAGCGCAACGGGCATCCGTTGAGGAAGAGCGTCATCCGCGTGCCAGGCCCGTCCACCGCCGTCACCAGCTCCCACGAGTGCACGCTCGCGAGGGAACCCGTGCGGATGCCCTCCAACTCCTCGTGCCGAATCGAAGCGACAAGCCGCGCGTGCGCCTCGGCGTCGTCGCCTGGGTGTTCGAGGGCGACGACCGGGCAGGCGAGAGTCGGATACCCGGTTGCCTGGTTACCGAGGGAGGGAGTACCGAGAAAGACGGCGGCCACGTCGTGCGCCGGCTCAGACGCCGGTATGGAAGGTGCGGCTGATGACATCCAGCTGCTGCTCCCTGGTCAGGCGAACGAAGTTGACGGCATAGCCCGAGACGCGGATGGTCAGCTGCGGATACTTCTCGGGGTGTTCCATGGCGTCGACGAGGGTCTCGCGATTCAGGACGTTCACGTTGAGGTGGTAGCCATGGGCCTCAGTGAAGGCGTCGATCAGACCGACGAGGTTGGTGACCTGTTCGTCCGTGGTGTGGCCGAGGCCGCTCGGCACGATGCTGGTCGTCAGGGAGATGCCGTCCTGCGCTGAGGCGTACGGGATCTTGGCGACGCTGAGCGCCGACGCCAGCATGCCGTGGGTGTCCCGACCGTTCATGGGATTGGCCCCTGGCGCGAACGGGGTTCCGCCGCGGCGACCGTCCGGCGTGTTGCCGGTCGCCTTGCCGTAGACGACGTTGGAGGTGATGGTGAGCACGGACTGGGTGTGCACGGCGTTGCGGTAGGTGGGGTGCTCGCGCAGCATCTCCATGAATCGGGTGGTGATCATCGTGGCGATGGTGTCCACTCGGTCGTCGTCGTTGCCGAACGCCGGGTACTCGCCGTCGATCGTGTAGTCGACGGCGAGACCGGACTCGTCGCGTATCGGGCGCACCGTCGCGTATTTGATGGCGGACAGCGAGTCCGCCGCGACGCTCAGCCCGGCGATTCCGCAGGCCATCGTGCGCAGCACCTTCTGGTCGTGCAGAGCCATTTCGAGGCGCTCGTATGCGTACTTGTCGTGCATGTAGTGGATGCAGTTCAGCGCGTCGACGTAGGTTGCGGCGAGCCAGCCGAGCAGCCCCTGGTACGCGGCCCACACGGCGTCGTAGTCGAGGACATCCCCGGTGATCGGGTCGGACACGGGCGCGATCTGCTCGCCCGAGACCTCATCCCGCCCGCCGTTGATCGCGTAGAGCAGCGCCTTGGCGACGTTGACGCGAGCACCGAAGAACTGCATCTGCTTGCCCACCTGCATGGGCGAGACACAGCAGGCGATCGCCGCATCGTCGCCCCAGGCGCCCCGGATGAGTTCATCGGATTCGTACTGGATGGCGGACGTGTCGATCGACACTCGGGCGCAGAAACGCTTGAACCCGTCGGGCAGCCTGTCGCTCCACAGCACCGTGAGGTTCGGCTCCGGCGCCGGGCCGAGGTTGTACAGGGTCTGCAGAAACCGAAACGCCGTCCTGGTGACGAGAGTGCGGCCGTCTTCCCCGATCCCGCCGATCGACTCGGTGACCCAGGTGGGGTCGCCGGAGTACAGCGAGTCGTATTCCGGCGTGCGCAGGAATCGCACGATCCGCAGCTTGATGACGAGATCGTCGACGAGTTCCTGGGCGGACTCCTCGGTGAGGACGCCCGCGGCGAGGTCACGCTCCAGATAGATGTCGAGGAACGCCGTGTTGCGGCCGAACGACATCGCCGCGCCGTTCTGTTCCTTCACCGCGCCCAGGTAGGCGAAGTACAGCCACTGCACCGCCTCGCGGGCGTTCTCGGCCGGGCGCGAGATGTCGTACCCGTAGGACGCCGCCATCTGCACGAGCTCCTTCAACGCCCGGATCTGCTCAGCGTTCTCCTCCCGGTCGCGGATGACCTCCTCCGTGGAGAAGTGCGTGTCGAGTTCGGCGCGATCGAGCTTCTTCGCCGCGATCAGGGCGTCGACGCCGTACAACGCGACCCGACGATAGTCGCCGATGATGCGGCCCCTGCCGTAGGCGTCGGGCAGCCCGGTGATGATGCGACTGTGCCGCGCCCGCTTGACCGCCGGAGGATAGACGTCGAAGACGCCATCGTTGTGGGTCTTGCGGTACTTCGTGAAGATCGTCTCCAGCTCGGTCGAGACCTCGTAGCCGTACGTCTCGAGCGAGGTCGCGACCGTGCGCCACCCGCCGAACGGCATGATCGCCCGCTTGAGTGGGGCATCCGTCTGCAGGCCGACGATGAGTTCGTTGTTCCTGTCGATGTACCCGGGTCGGTGTGCCGTGATGAGGGCCGGTGTCGTCGCGTCGACGTCGTAGACGCCCTTCGCCCGCTCCTCGGGGAACATGGCCGTCAGCCTGTGCCAGATTCCCAGGGTGCGCGTGGTCGGCCCGGAGAGGAATGAGTCGTCGCGGTCATAGGGTGTGTAATTTCGCTGGATGAAGTCGCGCACGTCGATCCCGTCGCACCAGGCACCGGAAACAAAGCCGCGCCACGCCCCGTTCGAGTCGTCCTGTTCGAGAGCGGTCTGCTGCACCTTGTCAACGATGGTCACGGGGCGTGCCTTTCTGGGAATCCCACCGCCAGCCCTCTTCTTGTCACGGGTCTGACGCGCGGTCATCGAGACCGTCAACTCCAGCTTCGGGCGTGGGAATCACCGACGTCAGGGCCAAAAGGCCCGCGCGCGCCGGATGCCGGGTCGCCGCCGTGCGGGGCGTTCGCGCGCCGCCAGAATCGCATCGGGCCCGGAGGAACGACAGACGTCGCCCACCCCGGCCCGATCCTGGCCAGCGGAGCGCCTACTTCGCCGGCTCGGTGACCGTGTTGCTTTGCAGGGTGACCGCGGTTTGCGCCAGCAGGCGGCCGTTGATCGACGCGCCGGTCTTCAGGGCGACCATGGTCTTGCTCAGGATGGTGCCCTCGAAGTGCGCCGTGGTGCCGAGGGACACGGCGCCGGCAGTCTGCCAGAACACGTTCTTCGCCTGAACCCCGCCCACGAGGGTCACGGACTTGGCCGACGCCTCGGAAAGGTTGCCGGAGATCTGGAAGATGAAGACGTCGTTCGGTCCGCCAGACAGCACGACGTCGTTGGAGATGGAGACGCCGGTGTTCCACTTGTACAGTCCCGGAAGCAGGGTGAGCCCGCCGATTTCACCGGCTCCCAGGTTGACGAAGTCGGGGTTCGGGCGCCCGGCGGCGTCGGTGTAGGCGATTCCCATGTCGCCGACGGCGGTCGAGAGCAGCGTGGCATCGGTCACCTTGCAGGCCGGGCCGGCCGCGTCGACCGAGAAGATCGTGCCGGTCACCTCCGGGCAGCTCAGCAGAGTGGCGGCACCGGTGATCGGGCTCGCCCCCACGTTGCCCGTGACGGCGGATGAGGGGACATCCGTCACCCCGGTCTTCGACAGGATGGCGAACGTGCCGGCGACGCCGAGAGCCACAGGCGCCTGGGGCAGCGGGTCCGCGACGGCCACTCCGCCGACGCCGACGCTGCATACTCCGACCACTGCGACGGACAGCAGGGCGGCCAGAAGTCGTTTGTGCGCGGTGGATGAACGCTGGAATTTGGTCATGGTCATTTCCCTCTCTAAGTATCCGCAGAGTGCGGATCTGGGGCAGGGCCGCAGTGGGTGCGGTCCCCGATGCTGCACACCGGGTTTCTGGCGCTGGCCAGGTTCGCCCCTGGCGTCGTTCACCCAAAAAAGGAGAGCCCCCGGTCCCACGAACAACAGACGTCCACCACGCACACATTTGCACGCCCCACGGGACCGGTTCCAACGAATCAAATCTGTCTACCCCCACCGTAGGGGGTGCTGCACGTGACCCCGGCAAGGCCAGATGTCATGTTCCCAACCGGAGTGTGGCCATTGGGTTACGCCCAGCTCTTCAGACAGGGCGCCTTCAATCTTCCGGCTCGGTCACCGTCCGATATGCCGATGCTGGGCCAACTGCCCCGGAGGGCATCTCCGATGGGCAAATCTCGTGGCGCCGCCGTCGTTTGGGACGCAGTGTCGCCGGGGTCCTTCGGCCAGCAACGAACCGCGTCAAAGGTTTTGTGAACTATGGCTTCTAGCCGTTGGCGCTTAGGTCGCCATTGGATCTGGACAGTGCGATTAGTTCGAGAAGGTCAGCAAACGCGGACGGGTCTTCCTGGAACGGCGTGTGGCCGTAGGGGATCCGCACAACATCTGCCGTAGCACGGGCAGCGAGAAACTCCTGAAACGCAGGGGGCAGCACGTGGTCGCGCTCAGTCAAGATGTACGTGGTTGGCTTCTCACGCCATGCAACGCGCGTCACTGGTTCGGTGAGGGAGCTCAGCGATTGAGGCTGGAACAGGTCGGCGAGTTGCTGTGCGAGCGGTGCGGCCTCGGGCGGGAGATCCGCCGCGATCATCGCGACACGCTCATCGCGGCTGCGGCCCATCGAGACCTGGCCGTCGGCGATACCCCACCACTCTGGTGTTGGACCCCCAAGGGAGCCTGCCGCGGTTTCGCCTTCGTCAAGCGCGAACGCGGCCACGTATACGATCCGTTCAACTTTGTCATGCGCGCCAGCTTCCGTTACCGGAATCCCGCCGTACGAGTGGCCCACGAGTACCACTGGTTCGGTGGACGACTCGATTGCTGCCGTGATTGCCGCCGCATCCTCAGCTATCCCAGTTGTCGAATTTATTGACGGAAGTGACAGCGCGTCGGCCGCCCATCCCCGCTCGCGAAGAACGGCGACCAGCGGATCGAATTCCCACGGACCAACCCAAGCGCCGTGCACGAGTAGGAGTCGGGGTTTGCTCGGGGCGTTCATTGTTGACCATCCTTTTGGTAGTGCCGATGTAAGGCGATTGCGTTGCCAATTTCAGTGCAGTGTCAATGCCGTACTGAGGGGTGCGAAGAAGTCCCCGAGTTCATTGGTTGCTGAAAGCGGCATTACGGCTGCGACGTATTGGTCAGGGCGCACGACCACCACAACACCATCGCGGTCGATCCCCCGCGCCGCGAAGATGTCGTTGTATGGATCGGCGGCATAGACCTTCTCAAGGTCAACGAGCTGAAACTCTCCGACGCGCGGTCGGAAGATTCGCGGCACCGCGGCAATGTCGACCTGCGTGTGATCCTGCTGAAAAATCACCTTGACATCGAACCAGTCGTCGACATCGGCGGTCGCGGGAGTTGCGGTAACCGGCGATGCAGGCGACTCCAACATCCAGTCGGAGAATGTCCGAAGGCGGGCGATGCCGTCCGTGTCCGTTGGAGCGAAGACGTAGATGCGCCAACGCCCATCGGCGGTTGCCTGATGGCCCAGATGCAGATCGTTGCCATCGCAGACCCGCCGCACCGTGGCGGACTTGAAGCGCTTCCCAACCGGAAATCCGTCCGCGAGCGATTGATGCGAGCGATCGGCGACGACAATCGAGGGCGCATACTCGGTCATGAAACCGGCGGGAAACTCGGCGGTCCGCACATAGAAGTCTTCGAGCTCGGTCGGGTCGGCGAGGTCCTCCGGCTTGGTAGCCATGAGCGATGACCACTCCTTGTCGAAATCGATAAGGTTCTTCGCGATCACCTGCCGCTCGGCCGAGTAGGTCGCGAGCAGGGATTCGGGGCTCCGGCCCTCCAGCACGTGGCCGATCTTCCAGCCGAGATTGAAGCCATCCTGCATCGAGACATTCATCCCCTGGCCGGCTTTTGCACTGTGCGTGTGGCAGGCATCTCCCGCGATGAACACGCGGGGGGAGCGGATGCCCTGGTCTTCGACGCGGACGTCGTCAAAGCGTGAGGTCAGACGGTGCCCAACCTCGTACACACTGTTCCACGCGACGTTCTTCACGTCGACGCGGTAGGGGTGCATGATCTCGTTCGCTTTCTCGATGACCTGGTCGATGGAGGTGGATCGAACGCTCGTCTCCGCTCCAGCCTGCACCTCGCCCAGGTCGACATACATGCGGAACAGGTGACCGCCCTCACGCGGGATCAGCAGAATGCTCCCGGGGCTCGACTGGATGGCACATTTTGTGCGAATGTCCGGGAAGTCCGTGTCGGCGAGAACGTCCATGACGCCCCAGGCGTGGTTTGCCTGATCGCCAGCCAGTGTGCAGCCGATCGCGTCGCGCACTTTGCTTCGCGCGCCGTCTGCGCCGAGGACATACTTGGCTCGCACGATTCGCGACTCGCCCACGTGCTCGCCGGCGCTGCGCACGAGTGTGACGGCGACCGGATAGTCGTCGCCGTCCGAGACTTCGAGACTGTCGAACTCCCAGCCGTAGTCCGGGGTCATCCGAGTGGGTGAGTGCGCCATCACCTCGGCGAAGTAGTCGAGAACGCGCGCCTGGTTCACGAGGAGGTGCGGAAACTCGCTCACTCCGGTTGCGTCATCGATGGCGCGCGCGGTGCGGATGATGTTCGACGGGTTGGACGGGTCGGGCTTCCAGAACGCCATCTCCGTGATGCGGTAGGCCTCCGCCGTGATGCGGTCGGCGAACCCAAACGCCTGGAATGTCTCGACGCTTCGCGCCTGGATGCCGTCGGCTTGTCCGATCTCGAGCCTTCCGGCTCGGCGATCAACGATGCGGGTCGTAATGCCGGGAAACTGCGAAAGCTGCGCTGCGGTGATCATCCCCGCGGGGCCGGTACCCACGATCAGAACGTCGACGACGTCCGGGAGCTCCTCAGGGCGGTTGATCCCGACCCCTGCTACTGGCTGGATGGTCGGATCTCCCGAGACGTAACCGTTGTGGTGAAACTGCACGTCTGCTCCTCACGTCGATGTGGGTAATTGGTGTTCTATAATCGAACAGGCAATTCTAATAACGATCAGACGATAGGCGGCTCGGCATGGAATCGCAAGCCCAAACTTTGGCCAGGGGCCTCCGCATCCTCGATATTCTTGCCGAGGCAGGCCAGCCGCTGACTATTGCAGCGGTTTCGGAGGCGCTGGGCGTTCACCGGTCGATCGGGTATCGGTTGGTGCGCACCCTCGAGGACGGCGCTCTTGTGATTCGCGATCCGGCGGGCGCACTCGTGCTCGGACCGCACCTTGCAACGCTCGCGCGCAGTGTGGCCCCCCGCCTGCAATCGGATGCGCAATCCGTACTCCAGACGCTGGCCGACGAACTCGCCATGACCGCATTCCTCGTGGTGCTCGATCGCATGGAGTGCGTGACCCTGGTCACCGTCGAACCGCGGGATGCCGTTGCATCGATCGCGCAACGGCCGGGCTCGCGCCACTCGATGCAGGTCGGCGCGCCGGGCATCGCCATCCAGTCACTGCTCACGTCGGCGGATCGCGCGGCGATGGGACTCGACGGTCCAGAACCCCATGAAGTTACGCAGGCTCGCCTCGACGGCGTTGCGTCCTCACATGGCGAGGTTATTACTGGCGTCACATCCGTCGCCGCGCCGATCAGGGGCTCGGTCCGGGCGGCTGTCGCCGTTCTCTATGTAACCAGCGACAACCCCCGCGTCGCGGTGGAGGTGCAACGTGCCGCCGCCGCACTCACGCAATCCAATCGGTGACGCCGAGAGTCCGCGGTTGCATTCCAGAGAGAAAGATCGTATATCTTATTGGATACATTGATCAGACAAGGATGTCATGGATACCAAGCCCCTCATCGCCGACCTCTTCATCGCTGGCGCATGGCGGGAGGGTAGCTCCGGCGACCGCTTCCCGGTCATCGACCCGGCCGACGGAAGCGTCATCGCACAGTTCGCCGTAGCGTCCGAGCAGGACTGCCTCGACGCCGTGAATGCCGCCGAACAAGCGGCTCCGGGATGGGCGGCCACGTCGCCACGCACGCGCGGCGAAATCCTGCGAAGCGCGTTCGAGATTCTCACGCGCGAGAAGGAAGCATTCGCGGAGATCATGGTGCGCGAGAACGGCAAGGCGTGGGGCGATGCGATGGCGGAGGCCGGCTACTCCACCGAGTTCTTCCGATGGTTCGCCGAAGAGGCCGTGCGGATACCGGGCGAGTTTCGTCTCGCGCCGGGCGGGGACAAGCGCATCATCGTGACGCACGAGCCGATCGGGGTTTCCCTCTTGATCACGCCGTGGAACTTCCCGGCGGCCATGGCCACCCGAAAGCTGGCCCCGGCGCTAGCCGCGGGGTGCACCGTTGTGCTCAAACCTGCCTCGGAAACCCCTCTGACCGCGGCGTACGTTGTCGACGTGCTCCGCCGCGCGGGTCTTCCCGCCGGCGTCGTGAACCTTGTGACGCCCGTACCAACGGGGCCCGCGGTCACTGCAATGCTGCGCCATGGTGCAGTGCGCAAGCTGTCGTTCACAGGATCGACGGAAGTGGGTAGAGTGCTGCTCGCTCAGGCGTCCGAATCGATCATCAATACCTCGATGGAGCTCGGCGGAAACGCGCCGCTCATCGTCCTGAAGGGGGCGGACCTGGACGTGGCACTCGAGGGGACGATGGCGGCGAAGATGCGCAACGGTGGTTCTGCGTGCACTTCGGCCAACAGAATCTACGTGCATCGCAGCCTGCATGACGCGTTTGTCGAGGAGCTGCGCACAAGGCTGGCCGCGATGACGACGGGACCCGGACTAGTTCGCGAGAACAAATTGGGGGCACTCGTGTCCGTGAAGGAGCGGGACAAGGTCGCCGCGCTGGTCGACCAGGCCGTGTCCGAGGGCGCGCAGGTTGCGCTCGGCGGCCGGGCGATCCCAGGCAGCGGGGCCTTCTACCCGCCGACGCTTCTCACGGGCGTCGAACACGGCACAACAATTACCCGCACCGAGATCTTCGGACCCGTAGCCGTCGTCGTGCCCTTTGACGAGATCGATGAGGTAGTTGAGATGGCCAACGACACGGACTTCGGCCTCATTGCATACGTCTTCGGCGAGGACGGCGAAGCTCTACGGGTTGCGCAGCGCATCCAGGCCGGCATGGTGGGCGTCAATCGTGGCGTGCTCAGTGATCCCGCCGCACCGTTCGGCGGGATGAAGCAGTCGGGGCTTGGTCGCGAAGGAGGCTCCCACGGCATCCTCGAGTTTCTCGAGGAGAAGTACATCGCAACGTCGGCCTGACCGACTCCTACGACATAGCGGCGAGTACCTCGGCGGTGTCCGTGATCTGCTCGAACCGAATCGCCTTACCGCCCGCGAGACGCCAAATATGCGCGACCCTCGCCTCGAAGGACTTGCCCGTCTCGCGGTAGGTCCCCGAGTAGATGCCAAGACCAATCACGGTGTCGCCCGCGTCGATGAGTTCGTCGATGGCGACGGTATATCCGTCCCAGTCACGCTGCAGCGCACCAAACACGTGTTCGGCGACCGACGACGGCCCGATGTACGTGCCCGCGAGCGGAAACCCTGCGGCCTCGGTCCAGATAATGTCGTCGGCGAACGGAGCGAGCATTCCCGCCAGATCACCCGCATCTCCTGCGGCGTAGTGGGCTTCGATGATGTCTTTGTTGGAACTCATGATGTGCTCTCTTCTCGGTGTGATGGATGCGATTAGTCCGAAAGAACCAATACGGCCTTGATGACGTCGTCCCGCTTGCCGCGCACAAGCTCGTACGCATCCCGAACGTTTTCGAGCGGGAAACGATGGGTCACAAGTTCAGCGAAGGGGAATGCCCCTTCGACAAGCGCGGCGATGGATGGCTCATAGCCACCAGCCGAGAGGAACGACGGAAGTACGTCGATCTCTCTGGTGAGCAGGTCACGGTCCGAACCGAATGTCACGTCGGCGGTCCAGCCGCAGGCGCCGGCGAGCACGACCCGACCTCCACGCCGCACGAGCGTCACAGCCTGCGATTGCGCGGCTGGCACTCCGGCGACCTCGATCACGACATCGGCAAGGCCGCCGATGGCTGCGGCGATTGCGCGCTGCAGATCGGGAGTTGTGCGCGAGTTGATCGCGACATCCGCGCCGAACCGGGTCGAGAGTTCGAGGCGATGGTCGCGAGTACCCACCATCGTCACATGGCTGGCGCCCGCGATCTTGGCTGCGGCAGAGGTCAACAGTCCGACCGGTCCAGGGCCGATGATCACCACACGATCGCCCGGACCGACCCTTCCGCGATGGATGGTGCGGAACGCGACTGCGAGAGGCTCCACGAGGGCCGCGGTGTCCCACGGCAGTTCGCTCGGCATCCGGTGGACGATCGCTTCGGCTGGTACCCACAGATAGTCGGCATAGCCACCCCATAGACCCGGGTGGCTGGTGCGCGGGATGTTAACGCCGTACTCACGCCCCGGTCCGGCGAGTGTTGCCGGATCGTCGCGTTCGCAAATGTTGTAGCGACCCTCGAGGCACCGTGCACAGGTCCCGCACGGCAGTTGCATCTCGACGGCGATTCGATCTCCGACGGCCAGGTGGCGGTCGGCGGCGGCAGTCGCGCCGATGGCGGCCACCTCGCCGACAAACTCGTGCCCGGGAACGAGCGGAAAGGGGTCACCAATGTGACCGTCAAGAAGGTGCAGGTCCGTGGCGCAGATGCCCACCCGCCGTACCCGCATGACGAGGTCGCCTGGCCCCGGGGGTGGAACATCGACCGTGCCCACTTCGATCGAGCCCGCTGCTGGGAAGATCACCTGGCGTGAACGTCCAAGTACATCGTCGATCGGCATCGTCGCCCCTTCGCAGGCGGGAAATTTCCGACCGGATGGTCGGTTCACCCAGCATCGCGACGGTACGGTCCCGGGTGGTTGTCGAACGATGAACGTCCATTGACTGTGAGCGAATGGTCGTCGTATCGCCTAGTGCGTTCGTTCCGGACGTGTCACTGTCGTAGGAGTCATCGAGGAGGAGACACACTATGGGCGAGCGTCCGGACGTCATCATTGTCGGAGCCGGATCGGCGGGGTCAGTTATTACTCGGCGTCTCATCGACGCCGGTAAGCGCGTGCTGTTGCTGGAGGCCGGCGGCACGGATGTGAACCCGGCAATCCAGGACCCTGCGCGGCTCGGTGAGATCTGGCACAGTCCGGATGACTGGGACTACTTCACGGTCCCCCAGTCCCACGCCGCAGATCGCCGACTGCACCTTCCCCGAGGAAAAGTACTCGGCGGCTCTCATTCGTTGAACGCGATGATCTACGTGCGGTGTGCGCCCCAGGACTACGACCACTGGGCGTCTCTCGGCAATCCGGGTTGGGGTTGGGCAGACGTGCTGCCGATCTTCAAGAAGATCGAAAACTACGACGGACCGGCATCCGATTTGCGCGGCACAGAGGGCCTGCTGGATGTAACCGTCGACTACCCACTCAACCCGATTCAGCAATCGATCATCGATGCTGCCGTGGAGATCGGCCTCGAGAACAACCCCGACTACAACGGCGACCACCTTGATGGTGTCTCGAGGCAACAGCTCAACGTGCGCAATGGGGAGCGGTTGAGCACGTGGCGCGCGTACGTGGCCCCGATTGTCGATTCCCCGCTCTTGACAGTCGTAACCGGGGCGTGGGTGCACAGGCTGATCATTGACGGAACCCGTGTTACCGGTGTGGAGTACGAGACTCAGGGGACAGTCACGACTGTGGAGTCCGATCAGGTCGTCCTGACGGCGGGCGCGATCGACTCCCCACGTATCCTGCTGCGGTCGGGCATCGGCCCGTCGGAGGATCTCGAAAAACTCGGGTTCGACGTTGTCGTCGACCTACCCGGCGTCGGAAAGAACCTGCATGACCATCTGCTCTCCCCCGTGATCTTTGCGACCGACAAGCGAGAGATCGCCCCTCCGATTCCGGGCACTGGCATCACCCAGAGCCACCTGTTCTGGAAGAGCAAGCCGGACCTCGAGGTGCCCGACACGCAGCCCATCCATTTCAGCGTGCCGATGTACGAGTCATGGATGGAGGGCCCGGCCTCTGGCTTCACGCTGATGGGCGGAATCGTCTCACCACAGAGTCGAGGAACGCTGACGCTCGCGAGTGCCGACCCGCACGCAGAGATACTGATCGATATCAATGCCCTCGCCGAGGAAGCAGACCTGCTCGCGCTCGAGGCGAGCGTTCGCCAGGTGCGCGAGATCGGCAAAGCGCCGGCGCTGGCCGCCGAGTGGGGCGCCCGGGAAATCTACCCGGGGCCAGACGTCGATGACGATGCGTCCTTGCGCGACTACGTGCGCCGAACTGCGATCACGTATCACCACCAGGTCGGCACCTGCAAGATGGGCGTCGACGAGTTGGCGGTCGTAGACCCCACCCTGCGGGTTCGCGGCGTTGAGGGCCTGATGGTCGCGGATGCCTCGATCATGCCCAGGGTCACGACCGGCAACACCAACGCTCCGGTCATCATGATCGGCGAGAAGGCGGCGGAGTTTCTACTCGGCTGAATCGACGAAAGGACAGGACTCTTGTCTCAACAGAAGGAAACGGTTGTCGGCGACAGCGAGTCTGCCGAATGGCTGAACATGGAGGACTTCTCCGCGGGCATTGACACGAATCGGCGACCACGCTCGCACGACCTAGTCGGCCGCACCATTGCCATCACCACGACGGATGGCGGCACGCTCAGCCTGAACTTTGCCAACGCAGACACAGTGACGTGGCTGGCCAAGGGCTTCGCCTGGGCCGGCGAAGGCAGCGAGCACTACGAGGAAGTGCCTCTCGACGGGGGCGGCTACTGGGTAGACCTGTCAATCGCGCAGCGGCGAGTGGAGACGATCACGGTGGCGCTCCATCCGGAGAAGGGATGGGCGCTGATTGTGCACTCCCGCATCGAGGATGAGGGTGCTGATGTGGAGACGCGGGTGATGCAGACGTTCCATGGCGGCATCATCGAGGGAACCACGGCAACAATGGCCGACGCACCCGCTCCCACTCGCGACCTGATCGGGAAGCGGACTCTGTTCCGATACAGCCCCAACCACCTGTACGAGCACATCTACCTCAGCTCTCGCAGATTCACCTGGCAGAACCTGGTTGGCGAGCAGCGCGGGCACGCGGCGACCGAACTCGCCACGACCTACAAGCTCGATGACGAGGTCTACCTGTTCACCTGGCGCGAAGAGATAATCCCGGTCGGGACGGTCTTCGTCTTCGACTACGCGGCTGGTCGCTCGACGGGCAAATTCATCGGGCTTGAGGGCGATGGCACAATTGCCAACAGCCCAGGAGGCGCGATCATCATCCCGTTCGGCTACTCAAACTACGGCGAGTACCAAGAGCCGGTGTGATTTCTGCGCGCCCGGAGGTCGGATGCTGCCTGTCAGCCCGCCAACATCTGGGCGCGCAGCTCGCTCGGGGCCGCGTCATACGCAGCCTTGAAGACCCGAGAGAAGTGCGCAGCTTCGATGAATCCCCAGCGCGCCGCGATGGCCCCAACCGACAGGTGCGCGTTGAGCGGATCGATCAGGTCGCGACGACACTTCTCGAGCCGTTGCTCGCGGATCCACGTCGACACCGTTGTGCCCTTCTGCCGGAACAGCCCGTGCAGGTGTCGCGTAGAAATGAAGTGAGCTGCCGCGATCTGGGCGGGGCCAAGCTCCGGCGAGCCGAGATTGAGTTCAATGTATCGGCGGATCTGCTGCATCAGCAGTTGGTGGCTGTCGCCAGGGTCGGCGTCGAAATCAAGCTCGTTCGCGAACATCGTCGTGATGAGATCGATGGCCGAGTTAACGAGTCGGGGTCCCGTTAGTCCGCCGAGTCGATCCAGGTTCTGGGACACGTTTTGCAGGAACGGGATGATAATCGCCCCAAGGCCATCGTCGCTCGAGAAGCGGTGAGCGGTCAGCTCCTTGATTGCTGTTGGTGGCAGACCGAGGTGCTCGCGGGGAAACATCAGCACGAGCATTCGCATGTCGTTTTCAAACAGCAGCGAATACGGCCGCCCGGTGTCGTAGATGGCCAGATCGCCAGGCTGCAACAGTGCCTCGCGACCGTCCTGAACGAGCAAACCGGTGCCAGAGACCTGCAGGCTGGCCTTGTAGTAGGCGGGTTCGCCATTTTCGAGCAGGAGGGGCGTTCGCTCGACGATGTGCTGCGATGCGGACACCTCGCTGACGTGCACGGGCGCGACATCGACCGTGCGCAGACGGCCCCAGAAGGGGTCGTTGCCGACGCGGGACACGTCGAGCGGCACGAACGATGCGGTGACAGCTTCTCGATACTCGCGGAAGCTGTGCGAAACAGATGAGCGAACCCGGGTGGGCACCTCGGGACGCGAAGGGAGGTTCACGTATTACCACCTTGTAATAACGGAAAAGCGAGAGTCGTGGAGTTTGTCGGCTCTGTGACGGAAATTCTACAAAAGTTTGCCGATCTCCTGTGATCGTATATCATTCCAGATACAGTCGACAAGACAAGGAAGTCATGGATACGGTCATCGGCATTCGCCGGCCGGGCAAAATCATCGCCCTGCACCTCAACTACCCGTCGCGCATTGCGCAGCGCGGCCGGGTGCCTGCCCACCCATCGTATTTTCTGAAACCGGCGTCATCCGTAGCGAACAGCGGCTCAGCGATCGAGCGACCTCTCGGCACCGAACTCCTTGCGTTTGAGGGAGAGATAGCCCTCATCATCGGTCGCACCACGCGCCGGGTTACGCCAGACGCCGGCTGGGCCGCCGTGAGCGAAATCACCGCGGCCAACGACTTCGGCGTTTATGACCTGCGGCTCGCCGACAAGGGGTCCAACCTCCGGTCGAAAGGCGCGGACGGTTTCACCCCACTCGGGCCGGCAACCATCCCGGCCGATGGGCTTGATCCGAAAGCGCTTCGAGTACGCACCTGGGTCAACGGTGAGCTCGTGCAGGAGGACACCACCGCCGACCTCGTATTTCCGTTTGGGCAGCTCGTAGCGGACCTCTCGCAGCTTCTCACCCTCGAAGCGGGCGACGTCATTCTCACCGGCACTCCCGCCGGGTCAAGCGTCGTCGTTCCGGGCGACACGGTCGAGGTGGAGGTCGATGCCCCTACTGCTCCGGGCAGGCCAACGACTGGTCGTCTGGTCACTCCCGTCGTCGAAGGATCAACTCCCCTTGCAGCGTTCGGCGCGCCCCCTCAGGTGGATGACCTTCAGCGCGCCGAGGCCTGGGGCAGCCGTGCTGCAGCCGGCCTGGCTCCGGAGTTTGAACTGGATGACAGCCTGCGCTCCGACCTCGCCAGCGTTGGCACCGCCACTCTCAGTTCGCAGCTGCGAAAGCGGGGCTATGACGACGTCTCGATTGACGGTGTGCACACCAACCAGCCCGGCGCACACCTAATCGGCCGAGCGCGCACGCTTCGATTCATCCCGTTTCGCCCCGACCTCTTTGCCGCGCACGGCGGCGGCTTCAATGCGCAAAAGCGCGCGTTCGACACCCTCCGCAACGGGGACGTGCTCGTGATCGAGGCGCGAGGAGAGACCGGCACGGGCACGGTCGGCGACATCCTGGGGTTGCGTGCGCAGCGACTCGGCGCGGCAGGAGTGGTCACGGATGGCGGCGTGCGGGACTACGCCACGGTTGCCGCTCTCGACATCCCCACATTTTCGCAAGGGGCACATCCTGCGGTGCTTGGTCGTCGCCATGTGCCGTGGGACACCGACATCACGATCGCATGCGGCGGCGCGACCGTGCAGCCCGGCGACATCATCGTCGGAGACGACGACGGCGTCCTTGTCATTCCCCCTGCCCTGGTGCGCGAAGTGGTTGCCGACGCCATTAAACAGGAACGTGAAGAGCGCTTTATCGCCGAACAGATCGCCGCGGGTGCGTCGGTCGACGGGCTATACCCGATGAACACCGACTGGAAGGCTCGGTACAACAAATGGCAGAACTGACCCGGACCGTCGCGGCCGACGCACTGAGCAAGTCGCAACTGGCGTACCAGTGGATCAAGGCCCGCATTGCGGACGGAACGTACGTCTCGGGTTACCGCCTTGTTCTCGGTTCGATCGCGCGTCAACTCGACATCAGTGTGGTTCCCGTGCGCGAGGCAATCCGTCTGCTCGAGTCGGAGGGGCTCATAACCTTCGAGAGGAACGTTGGCGCCCAGGTCGCGCTCGTCGATGAAGCCGAATACGTCTACACAATGCAGACGCTCAGCATCGTCGAAGGTGCGGCAACCGCGCTGAGCGCTCCCCATCTCACGCCGCTTGACCTCGCGCAGGCTCACAACGTGAATGACCGCATGAAGGCGACGCTGGACGACTTTCACCCCCATCGCTTCACCGAGTTGAATCTGGAATTTCACTCGGCGCTCTTCGAGCGCTGCCCGAACCCCCACATCCTCGAGCTCGTTCACCGAGGCTGGAGCCGACTCCAGATGCTGCGGGATTCGTCCTTCAGTTTTGTGCCCGGGCGAGCCGCCGAATCCGTTCGAGAGCATGACGAGATTCTCGAGAAACTCGAGGCCTGCGCCCCGGTCCTCGACATCGAACTGACCGCCCGCGCGCATCGCACTCGAACGCTCGACGCGATGATCGCCTACCAAGCAGCACACCACCACTGACCGGGCCCCGTCCGGACGAAAGGAACAACCATGCGCTACCGTAGTGACCCTGCGCAGATTCGCGGCTCGATCGTGCCGCTGATGACGCCCTTCGATGTCGACGGCGCCGTCGACCATGACAGCCTGGCAAACCTCGTCGAATGGCAGCTGGCGAACGGCACACACGGCGTCTCGATCGGAGGGTCAACCGGTGAGCCGGGCGCCCAGAGCATCGACGAACGCGCGGCCGCGATCGCGACCGTGACCACGACCGTGGCCGACCGTGTGCCCGTCGTCGTCGGAACAGGCACAGCCCAACTGCACGAGACGATGGAACTGACGGCCAAGGCAGTAGAGCTCGGGATCGACGCATCGCTGATCATCACGCCCTACTACGCTCGCCCCACCCAGGAGGCCCTGTACGTCTGGTACAAGACCATCGCGGCCGAGTTCCCCGATCTGCCGATCATCGCGTACAACGTGCCCTCGCGCACGGCCGTCGACATCGCCCCGGAGACCGTCGCGCGTCTTTATCGAGATGTCGAGAACTTCGTCGGCATCAAGGAAACGACGAAAGACTTCGAGCACTTCTCGCGGGTCATTCAGCTCTGCGGACGCGAGCTCATCGTCTGGTCGGGCATCGAGTTGCTCTGTCTCCCTCTTCTCGCTCTCGGCGGCCAGGGATTCCTGAGCGCGACGGCCAACATCGCGCCGGCGGCACACGCACGGATGTACGAGCTGTGGGAGGCCGGCGACGTCGAGGGCGCACGCGCAATTCACTATGGGCTGCATCCCCTGGTCGACCTGCTGTTCGTCGAAACGAACCCGGCCCCAGGCAAGTGGGTGCTCGAACAGCGCGGCCTCATCCGGTCCGGTTACGTCAGACCGCCGCTCATCACGCCCACCGAATCGGGACTGGCGACCATGAGGTCCCTGCTGTCCGAGGGAGAGCAATACCTCACCTCGGCCGAGGGCTTTCGCATGGGGGTGCCCGCATGAGCACCACATCCACCGCGGTCGCCACACACCACGTTCCGGACGGGCTGCCTGATCGTATCCAGCACTACATCAACGGGTCATTTGTCGACAGTGTCGGCGGTGAGACTTTCGAGGTGCTCGACCCCGTGTCGAACCAGACCTATGTCACCGCCGCTGCCGGCCAGAAGGCCGACATCGATGCCGCGGTTGCCGCAGCCACCGTGGCGTTCAACGAGGGTCCGTGGCCCAGAATGAAGCCCCGCGAGCGGGCTCGCATCCTCAATCGGATTGCCGACGCGGTCGAGGCGCAGGACGCCCACCTGGCCGAATTCGAGACGTTCGACACGGGGCTCCCAATCACGCAGGCCCTCGGCCAGGCGCAGCGGGCTGCGGAGAACTTCCGCTTCTTCGCCGACCTGATCGTCGCCCAGTCCGACGACACATACAAGGTGCCGGGAAGCCAGGTCAACTACGTCAACCGGAAGCCCATCGGAGTGGCCGGACTCATCACTCCGTGGAACACCCCGTTCATGCTGGAGAGCTGGAAGCTCGCGCCTGCGCTGTCTTCCGGGTGCACCGTTGTGCTCAAGCCCGCAGAGTTCACCCCACTGTCGGCCAGCCTCTGGGCGGAGATCTTCGAGCAGGCAGGTCTTCCGACCGGTGTCTTCAACCTGGTCAACGGGCTCGGCGAGGAGGCTGGCGACGCCCTCGTCAAGCACCCGGACGTTCCGCTGATCTCCTTCACCGGTGAGAGCCGCACCGGGCAACTGATTTTCGGGAACGCCGCCCCCATGCTCAAGGGGCTGTCGATGGAGCTCGGCGGTAAGAGCCCGGCCGTCGTCTTCGCAGATGCGGATCTCGATGCGGCGATCGACTCGACGCTGTTCGGGGTCTTCTCGCTGAACGGCGAGCGATGCACGGCGGGAAGCCGCATCCTGGTGGAGCGCCCGATCTATGACGAGTTCCTCGAGCGCTATGCCGCGCGCGCATCGAAGATTGTTGTTGGTGACCCGCACGACCCGAAGACCGAGGTCGGAGCGCTCGTGCACCCCGAGCATTTCGACAAGGTCATGAGCTACGTCGAGATCGGCAAGTCCGAGGGCCGGCTCCTTGCCGGCGGCGGGCGACCCGAGGGCCTCCCGACGGGTAACTATGTCGCCCCGACCGTATTCGCTGACGTGAAGCCCGATGCACGCATCTTCCAGGAGGAGATCTTCGGGCCTGTCGTCGCGATCACTCCGTTCGACACCGACGCGGAAGCGCTTGAACTCGCCAACGGGGTTCGCTACGGCCTGGCTGCGTACATCTGGACCCGCGATCTGGAGCGAGCACATAACTTCTCCCAAAACGTCGAAGCCGGGATGGTGTGGCTGAACTCGCACAACGTGCGCGACCTGCGCACACCGTTCGGCGGCGTAAAGGCGTCCGGACTCGGGCACGAGGGCGGTTACCGCTCGATCGATTTCTACACCGACCAACAGGCCGTGCACATCACGCTCGGCCGCGTACACACCCCGCGCTTCGGCGCGGCCTGACCAGTAAAAGGATACGAACATGACATCGCCGTCACTGACCGCGCCCGGTCTGACCCCACCCGACATTGTGCGCTGCGCATACGCGGAACTCGTCGTCACTGACCTGGCCGCCTCGCGCGAGTTCTACGTCGACATTCTCGGCCTCACCGTGACCTACGAGGACGCCGAGACGATCTACCTGCGCTCGCTCGAAGAGTTCATTCACCACAACCTGGTCTTGCGCGTCGGCCCGGTTGCGGCCGCTGCGGCGCTCGCTTTCCGGGTGCGAACGCCAGGCGATGTCGACCTCGCCGAGGCCTATTACCGAGCCCTCGGATGCCGCACAGAGCGCCGCGCGGGCGGCTTCGTGCGCGGCATCGGCGATGCCGTGCGCGTCACGGACCCGCTTGGTTTCCCATACGAATTCTTCTACGCCGTCGAGCACGTGGAGCGACTGGCCTGGCGATACGACCTGCAGACGCCGGGAGCCCTTGTTCGCCTCGACCACTTCAATCAGGTGACCCCCGACGTCCCGCGGGGGCTCGAGTACCTCGTGGGGATCGGGTTCCGGGTCACGGAAGACATCCAGGACGAAGACGGCGTGGTCTACGCAGCATGGGTGCATCGCAAGGAGACGGTGCACGACACCGCTCTCACGGGAGGCAATGGTCCGCGCCTTCACCACATTGCGTTTTCGACCCACGAGAAGCACAACATCATCGCGATCTGCGACAAGCTCGGGGCGCTGCGACGCAGCGACGCGATCGAGCGTGGGCCAGGGCGTCACGGCGTCTCGAACGCGTTCTACCTCTACATCCTCGATCCAGACGGACACCGCATCGAGATCTACACGCAGGACTACTACACGGGTGACCCAGACAATCCGGTGGTCACCTGGGATGTTCACGACAACCAGCGCCGCGACTGGTGGGGCAATGCCGTGGTCCCCAGTTGGTATACCAACGCCAGCTTCGTTCTCGATCTGGACGGCAACCCGCAACCGGTAGTCGAACGCGACCAGCCGACCGAAATGGCAGTCACGATCGGGGCCGACGGGTTCTCGTACACGCGTAAGGGCGATGTCGAAGAAGGCTTCAAGCTTGGCGCGCAACTGTAGCGTCGCGCATCACGAGCCACGCGAAAAGGAGCCGGCACCCGTTAGGGGTGCCGGCTCCTTTATTGCTGCGACTGCTGCTACCCGCTGATGACCTGCGGAACCCCGAGCGCTTTGAGCCCCTCGACACCGAACTCGAGGCCGTATCCCGAGCTCTTCACTCCGCCAAATGGCATCATCGGGTGCACAACACCGTGCTTGTTGATCCACACCGTGCCTGCCTCCAGTCGCAGCGCGACCTTCCGGGCCTCGACGGGATCGGATGACCAGACCGAGGCTCCGAGCCCTACGTCCAGTCCATTCGCGCTCGCGATGGCGTCCTCGACATCGGTGTACCGGATGATCGGAAGCGCTGGCCCGAACTGTTCCTCATCCACGAGCGGGTCGCCGTCGTGCAGGTCGGCCACGAGCGTGATCGGGTAGAAGAGGTCGCCAAGTTCAGTCGCCGGGCTCCCACCGGTGATCACGCGACCACCCCGCTTCTTTGAGTCCTCGACGAGTCCGGCCACGATGTCGAACTGGGCTTTGTTCTGCAGCGGCCCGAGTACGTTGTTCTCGTCGAGTCCGTTGCCCATGGGCATGGTCGCCGTCACGGCCTTCAGCTCCTCGATGACCTGCTCGTAGATCGAGTCGTGCACGTACAGCCGCTTCAGTGCCGCGCAGGTCTGACCGGTGTTGATGAACGCCCCCCAGAACAGATCGCCGGCGATCGCGGCGGGGTCGGTGCCGGGCAGCACTATGCCTGCGTCGTTTCCGCCCAGCTCCAGGGTCAGGCGGGCAAGGTTGCCCGCGGAACTCTTGATGATCTCGCGACCGGTCGCGGTCGAACCGGTGAACATGACCTTGCCGATGTCTGGATGCGACGCGAGACGGGCCCCTACGACGCGGTCTCCAGAGACAACTGTCAGCACTCCGGCAGGCAGTACCTCGTTCATAACCGACACCATCGCGAGCACACTCAGCGGCGTGAACTGCGAGGGCTTCACGACCACCGCGTTACCCATGCGCAACGCGGGGGCAATCTGCCACATGCCGATCATGAGCGGCCAGTTCCATGGTCCGATCGCACCGACAACGCCCACTGCGCGGTAGTGCAGTTCGGCCTTGGTCTCGCCATCATCGACGACGACCTCGGCCTCGAGCGGTGTCGCCGCAGCAGCGCGCAGCCAGCCGACACACGCGCCGACTTCGAACCGGGCGTTGGGTCCATTGAGTGGCTTTCCCTGCTCGCGCGAAAGCAGTTCGGCAAGCGGCTCCGACTCCGACTCGATTCTGTCGGCGACGGCGTTCAGGATCTCGATCCGCTGGGGATGGCCGAGAGCCTCCCAGGCGGGCTGTGCGGTCTTCGCCGCGGCGATTGCGGCGTCGAGATCCTCCACGGTCTTGATCGGGGCAGATCCCACGACCTCTCCTGTGGCGGGATCGTGCATCTCCCGGCCGCTCCCAGCGGGGGCACTGACGCGGGCGAGCAGGGTCGTGTAGTCGGACATTGCTGTTCTCCTCGATGGAAACGAAGTTGATTTACTCCAGCATCGTCAGCACGGTGCCACACCGCTTGGCCCTCGGTGCACGCCCTCTGACTCTCAGCGCAGGGCACCGGGAGCCGATGTTGCGACTTACGGTACGCAGAGTCAACGAATGTTCCGCGGGCGACAAACGTCGCATAGGACAGCGTTCTTAGAGTGACCACAAGGACGACGAGACTCACCGTCCGTATCCAGCACCGTCGCTGAACACAGACGTTCAGCTCTAATCGGAGAGGCACCAATTCACATGCGAATCACGGGTTTCACGCTCGGCGCAGCGGCTGTCATTGCAGCCGGCGCCCTTGTCCTCAGCGGCTGTAGCACCACCACCAGTGGTGGCACCGCTACTCCGGCATCGGGCACTCCAATCAAGGTCGCCGCTCTCAGCGGTCTCACATTCTTTCCGGAGGCACCGCAGGCCGTCAAAGCCGTCTTTGACGACTACAACAAGGCGGGCGGTGTCCACGGGCAGCCTCTTGAGTACACGGTCTACGACGACAAGACCGACCCGGCCGTATCAGCCACCGCCGCGAAGGACGCTCTCGGAAGTGGCGCAGTAGCCCTTGTCGGATCGTCCTCGTTGCTGGACTGCGCGGTCAACCACAAGACGTGGGAGGACAACAACATCGTGTCTCTCCAGGGCACGGGTGTTGACCCGTTCTGCTTCACCACGTCCAACATTGCACCCGCGAACGACGGCCCATACTTCGACGCATACGCAACCCTGTATGACGGCTCGGAGACGCTCAAGTACAAGAACATGTGCGCAGAGGTCGTTCCGGACAACCCCGCCGGGCAGGCCGCATATCAGGGAGCCATCGATGCCTGGTCGAAGAAGACCGGCAAGAAGCTCGTGTACAGCGACTTCAGCCTGGTGCGTGGACAGGCGAGCTACGCCGGCAACGTCGCGGCGCTCAAGAGCCACAACTGCGGCGCCGTCGTGATCACTGAGGTCGGTGCAGCCGTCACAGCGTTCATCGGCGAGGCTGCAAACCAGGGACTGAACGTCCCATTCCTCGTTCTGACCTCGTGCTACTCGGACCAGTTCGCTACGGGTATCTCGTACGGCGCTGACATCCACCTCCCTGCCGAGTTCTCGCCGTTCACGGACCCCAAGGACAAGTCGAACACCGACTGGGCCAAGGTCATGGACGCTCACAATGTGCCGAAGACTTCCTTCGCACAGGGTGGATACCTGGCTGCAAAGTACTTCATCGGGATTCTCGGCACCATCAAGGGCAAGGTGACCCGCGACTCGTTCACCGCGGCTGCGAAGGCCATGAAGACGCCCATCACCAACCCGATGGTTGCGACGCCGTGGGTCTTCGGGCCCGGGGACACCCACCAGGCAAACAAGTCGGCCTGGCCAGTGGAAATCAAGAAGAACACCAGCGCGTGGTCCTCACTTGGGCCATGGCTCAAGGGTGACGACATCGGCTGGGTCGACACAAAGAAGCCGTAACAACACCAACTGAACAGTGATCGCGGGCGGCGACCCTTACGTCGTCGCCCGCGATCACATCCATTCGCTCGTAGATTTGCTGGAGGATCCCCTTGAATGTCATCGTCGCCCTGGTCATCGGGCTGAGTTCCGGGGCTCTCTATGCTCTCGTCGGCGTCGGCCTCACGCTGATGTCGGTGCTGACCCGAGTGATCAACTTCTCGTTGGTCGCATTCGGTGTATTCGGCGCCTACCTATCGATTCACGCAGTGCCGCTTCTCGGTCTGCTTCCCGTCGAGGTGGCATCGGTACTTACCGTGATCGTCGCAGTGGTCGTCGGCGCAATCCTCTCCGGGGTGTTGGGCTGGATCGAAGCGACGTGGCTGGCAGAAGCGACCGCGACCGCGAGGTCTGCCGTCACGGTGGCGTCCCTGCTGATGCTCATCTCAATCTCGTTCATCCTGTTCGGATCGCAGCCCCAACCGCTGCGACCACTCCTAGTAGGGCCAGCATTTGTCGCGGGCAATGTTGCGGTTACCAAGGTGGGGGTCGCGATGTTGATCGCGGCGATCGCCGTCGCCCTTGCTACCTGGATCGTCGTCCGTCGGACCCCAATCGGTGTTCGGTTGCGTGCCATCAGCGACCGCCAGATGGCGGCCGAACTGCTCGGGGTCAACGTCAAGGCACTTCAGGTCGGCGTGTGGGTTGTGATGGGCGCGGTTATGGGCCTGTGCGTCTCCATCATCGGCAACACCGCCGCCGCCGATGCGGCCTCCATGATCACCCTGGTAATTCCAGGGGCTGCGGCCGCCCTCGTTGGAGCCTTCAAGAGTCTCCCGCTGACGATCGTCGGCGGCCTCGTGGTCGGCGCGTTGCAGGGCGTTCTCACCGCATTCCCCTCGATCGTGATCCTGCGAAATTGGGTTCCGATTGTCGTCATCGTTTTGTTCCTCCTCTGGAACCAGCGCAAGGAGGTGTGGGATGTCGCTCGCTAGCGTCCGGCGTGTGCCACGAGCCTGGCTACCGTTCATCCTCGCGATCGGGGCAATCCTGGTCGGCATCGGTTTCGGCATCGGGATGTCGGCCTATGTGGTCTTCGTATCCACGTCCGTTCTGGTTGCCATGGTCTCGCTTCTCGGGCTCGGCATCGTCACGGGTACGGCAGGAATGATTGCTCTCTGCCAGCTCAGTTTCGCGTCGATCGGTGCGTGGGTGCTCGAGTTCCTGTTCCTGCGAACGCCACTCCAGAACGTGTTTGGCTCCGCGTCTTTTCTTGTTTTCACGGTGGTCGCCGGCATCGTCACCGCACTACTCGGTCTGGTCATCGGCCTGCCTGCGCTGCGGCTTCGTGGCGTCAACCTCGCAGTCATTACTCTCGGCGTGGCTGCAGCGGTCGACAACACGGTGCAGAACATCGGGTTCCCCGACCAGGGAATTTCCCACATTCCCCGTCCCTTCGGGATCGGGACCGACCCATCCGGCGACCGTGCATACTTCGTCTTTGCGCTGGTTGTGACGGTCGTGATTGCCGTACTGATCTACCTGATCCAGGGCAGCAGAGTGGGGGCCGCCTGGAAGGCCGTTGCATTCTCCGAACGTGGCACAGCATCCGCCGGCACGAGCGTGCGCACCGCGAAGCTCTCCGCTTTCGCGCTGAGCGCATTCGTTGGCGGGGTGGCGGGATGCCTCATCGTGGGCCAGATCACCCAGGTCAACTACCTCACGTTCACCCCGATCAATTCGCTCGGACTGTACGTACTGAGCATCGTCGTTGGGTCTCACCTGATTGACATGGCGCTGTTCGGTGGCATCCTGTTCGTTGTCATTCCCGAGATCCTCAAGCAGTTCGGGGTTCCGCTTGAGTGGTCGAGCGTCGCGTTCGGCGTCCTGGGGATCCAGGCTCTGACCACGAACTCGAACCTCGGAACCAACGTTCGGACTGCGCTGTTCCGACGACGCCGGCAACGAGAGGCCGCGAGAGTAACCGACTCCAGAGACAGTGGAGCAGTCGCCGCTGAGGCGCCGATCCCCGCTGGCACCGGCCGTCCACTCCTCATCGTCGAAGACCTGACGGTCGAATTCGGAGCCGTGAAGGCGCTCACGAACGTCTCCCTTACCGTCATCGAGGGCACGATTCTGGGCCTCATCGGGCCCAACGGTGCGGGGAAGTCCACGTTTGTTGACGCCATCGGCGGGTTTCTGCCGTCGCACGGTGGCACGGCGACGCTCGACGGAAAGTCCCTCAACGGGCTGGCGCCACACCAGCGGGCGCGGCTGGGCCTGCGCCGCACCTTCCAGCAGGATCGGGTTCCACCGAGCATGACCGTTGGTGCATACGTTCGGTTCCTCACGCACGGTAAGGCGGACTCGAAGGCTATAGCCGAGGCTCTCGAGTTCTTTGGTTGCCCAGAGGCCTCAATCCCGCTTAGCGTGGTCGACGTCGGCACAAGGCGACTGGTGGAGGTGGCCGCGAACCTGGCTTCGCGCCCAAAGCTGCTCCTGCTGGATGAGCCAGCCGCCGGGCTTTCCCACGACGAACACCTGGCCTTCGGCGACCGGCTGCGTCGCGCCCCCGAGCACTTCGGGACGACGATCCTCATCATCGAACACGATCTCGACCTTGTGCGCAGCGTGTGCTCGACCATCACGGTGCTGAACTTCGGCGAGGTGCTCGCGACCGGAGATCGCACCGCCGTACTGAGTGATCCGAAGGTCGTCTCGGCCTACATGGGCGAAACGGAAATGCTATGAGTCTCAAGGTCACCGACGTAACCGTGCGTCGAGGGGTTGGACCCGTGATCTCCGGCGTCAGCCTCGAAGTTGAAGCCGGGAAGATCACAACGGTCGTGGGGCCGAATGGAGCTGGTAAGACCAGTTTGCTGGAGTCGCTGTCCGGAATCATTCCCATTTCGGCCGGATCCATCGAGCTTGACGGGCAGGATATCTCCCACCTTTCGCGCCGTCGCCGATCCCTGCTCGGGCTGAAACACGTCGAACAGGGACGGATGATCTTTCCGTCGCTCACCGTACGGGAGAACCTGCGGCTGACCGCGCGTTCCTCAACTGATTTCGACGAGGCGATGGCGCTCTTCCCCGAACTTGAAAAGCGCGTCGATTCGCCGACCGCACTCCTGTCGGGAGGCGAGCAGCAGATGGTC
>NZ_DATCQQ010000083.1:0-6156 GCF_036569425.1 Lacisediminihabitans sp. | reverse complement strand
GGATTTCGGAAGGGGGGTGGATGGGCGGTCGTTGGCGGGCGTTCTCAGTCCAGGCCCCAGCGCACCGCGAACACGTCGAGCGCATTCTCGAGCGCGAAGTCGACGGTTCGCCAGTCGTGGGCGCTCCCGGAAGACACGAAGAGGTGAGTGTGCATCCCTGCGGCGGCGGCGCGGGCCGCGATCATCCGCACGCCTGGTCCGAACCGGCCGTCCCCGTCGCCCAGGCCGAAGATGGCGACCGAATCGGGGTACGGGGCATACTTGGCCAGCACGGCGGACGGCGTCGCGGCGGCGTAGGCGCTGGCAGAGCCCCCGAATCCCGAGTCGATCGTGTCGGCGTCACTCCCGCGACTGGGGGCGACCTCGCCGCTGATGTCGAGGAGGCTGCCGAAGAGTTCCGGATGCCCGGCCCCCAGCTGTATGGCGCAGGTGCCGCCCTGCGAGAAACCGCCGATCGCCCAGTCGCGGCGCGCGGAGAGCACGTTGAGGTGCCGGCTGATCCAGTGCGGCACGTCGACCGCCAGGTAGGTAGCCGACGCCCCAAGACCGGAATCGACGCACATCGGGTTGGATTCGGCGTGGCCGAGCTGGTCGGCCACGACAACGATCGGCGCAAGGCCCCTGTGCCGCCGCGCGAATCCGTCGAGGTGCCGTTGGAGCTGCGCCGACACCGCGAACTGCTGGGGGCTCCCCGGCTGGCCGGACATCAGCACGAGCACCGGGAGTCTCGGCGGCCGGGCCACGAGGGCCGCGGGCGGCAGGTAGACCAGGGCGTCGCGGGACCGGAACCCGGAGACCGCGGGCGGGATGACCACCGTGCCGATGCGTCCCGTGCTGCGAAGCCGAGAGGGGGGCCGCCACGACGAGGCCAGGCTCCCGGCAGACGCGAAACCGGGAGCCGTGGATGGCAGGGTGATCGGCGCGAACTCGCCGAGCGCGACCACCGCGCTCAGGTTGGCGAACTCGCCGACCGCGATGTTGGTGCCGACCGCCCCGGCGGCGACGACCACGGGAATCGCTGCGGCGGCGAGGGCCGCGCGCCATCGCCGTGCTCGACCGGTGGCCGGCACGACGAGGCCGGCCACGGCCACGGCGGCGGCCGCTCCCGTTCCGCCGAACCAGGCCAGCATGCCGAGCGCGGTCTCGTCGTCGTAGAGGTGCGCGAGCATCCCGAGCAACACCCCGCTTGCGACGCCGGCGCTGCACCCGATGGCCGCCGCGACGCCCCAGACGCGTGACCACTTCCGCCACGGCCGACGCACCAGCAGGGCGGCGATCATGATCGCGGCGAGGAGGAAGAGCCCGGCCGGAACGTAGCCGTGCGCGAGGGAAACGGACAGCAGACCGTCGATCGCGATCCCTCCTTGCCGGTCTCGAAAATGCGTGACGTCCCACTATGCAAATCCGACCTGCCGCAGACCCCGGGTTGTCGCAATCCTGAGAGGATCTTCAGGCATTTCGGCGCGTTTCTGGGCATTCGCCGAGCCGCGCGAGAGTCGCCCGTCCCCGCCGCAGCATCCCCCCGCCGCCTCCGCCGTTTCCGAAATCCATGCATTTTTCGGCGACACGCCTGCTGGCCAACGCGACACGCCGATGCCGGGCACGCCGTGCATGGATTTCAGAAAGCGGGAGGACGCAATCAGTTGACGGCGAGGGCCGCCACCGGCGTGACCCTGGTCGCCCGGCGCGACGGGGCGATCGACGCCACGAGGGTGAGCACCGCCGCACCGGCCACCACGATACCGATGAGCAGCAGCGGCACCGCCGGCACGATGAGGCCAGGGCTGCCGTTGATCGAGCCCAGCAGGGACTGCGCGCCCGCCCAGCCGTAGAGTACGCCGAGCACGAGCCCGACGAGCACCGCGGCGACGGTGAGCTGGGCGCTCTCGGCCAGGATCATCGTGCGTATCTGGCGGGCGGTGAACCCGAGCGCCCGCAGGAGACCGAGTTCCCGCGTGCGCTGCAGCACGCTCAACGAGAGGTTGTTCACCATGCCGATGGCGGCGATGAGGGCGCTGAAGCCCATGAGCACCGAAAACACCCCGACGGTGATGGCGAGCGTCTGGTCGACGCCCTGGTACACCTCGGGCTGCGACCTTTGGGCAGCGAGGATCATCTGCCGGTAGCTCTCGACGGCCACGGCGAACATCGTGATCAGCGTCACGCCGATCACCAGCCCGATCGTGGTGCGGGAGCTCCGCTCCGGATAGCGCACCGCGTTCTCCGCGGCGAGACGTGCCGTCGCGCTCGACCCGAACATCCGCCCGGTGAGGCGAAGCGCGGGCGGCATCACGAGGTGAGCGCCGAGCACGAGGCCGGTGAAGGAGAGGATGCCGCCCACGAGCCCGATGAGCACGCCCCCCGGGTTCACGAGGCCGACGAGCACGCCGAGTCCGAGCAGGCCGGCGCCGACGGAGAAGAGCACGATGGCCGTGACGTTGCGGCCGCGACGCCCGGCGACCTCCTCGCGCGACTGCTCGACGGCCACCCCTGTCGCCTGGATCGGAGACACCAGGAGCACCCGGCGAGAGCCCACCCACGACGCGAGCCAGGTGGTGAGCACGACCGCGACCGCCGGCAGCAGCACGACCGGCTCCACGAACGTGTACGGCAGGCTCGGCACGAACCGGGCCGCCGTGGCGATCGTGACCACCACGATGGTGACCGCGGTGCCGATCACGACGCCGAGAACGGCCCCGAGTATCCCGACCGCGAGGCCCTCGCGGGCCACGCTGCGACGCTGGGCCGCCGCGCTCGATCCGATGAGCCTGAGGAGCGCGATGGTGCGGGTGCGGCCGGCGATGATCGTGGCGAAGGTGTTCGAGGTGACGATCGCCCCGACGTAGATCGAGATGACGATGAAGACGAACGCGACGATCCCGAGCATGAGCCCCACCGTCTTGCTGGCGCCCGCCACGCCGTCGGTGGCGACGATCTGGCCGAGCACCGCCGTGATCTCGAGCAGGCTCACCCCGAACGCGGCGCTCAGCGTCGCGACGAGAACGCTCGGGACGTGTTCCCTGATTCCCCGCCTCATGCTGCCTTCTCCATTCCGAGCATTAAGCTCGAGATCTCCTCGGCCGTCGAACGCGCGCGCTCCTCCACGACCCGGCCGTCCGCCAGGATGAGGATGCGGTCCGCGTAGCTCGCCGCGATGGGGTCGTGGGTGACCATGGCGATGCTCTGGCCGTAGTCCGTGCTCGACGCGGCGAGCAGGGAGAGCACCTCGCGGCTCGTGCGGGAGTCGAGGTTGCCGGTCGGCTCGTCGGCGAAGACCAGGTCGGGGCGGGTGGCGAGCGCCCGGGCGATGGCGACCCGCTGCTGCTGCCCGCCGGACAGCTCGTGCGGGCGGTGCCGCAGGCGGTCGCGAAGGCCGAGGGAGTCGATGAGCCGGTCGATCCACTCGCTCTCGTCACGGGCCGGTCGACGCCCGTCGAGCTCGAACGGCAGCAGGATGTTGCCGCTCACGTCGAGGGTCGGCACGAGGTTGAACGACTGGAACACGAATCCGACGCGACGCCGGCGCAGGATGGTGAGGTCCTCATCCCGCAGGCTCGTGATCTCGGTGTCGCCGAGCCAAGCCTGCCCGCTCGTGGCCGTGTCGAGGCCGGCCATGATGTGCATGAGCGTGGACTTGCCCGACCCGCTCGGCCCCATGATCGCGGTGAACTCGCCCCGACGGATGCCGATGGAGACACCGTCAAGCGCGGTGACGGCGTTGCTGCCTGCGCCGTAGGACTTGGTGAGACGGGAGACACGGGCGACGAGGCCCGCCTCGTCATGGTCGAATGCTGCGTTGAGTGTGTGCATGATTCGACGCTACGGATTCGGTGCCGGGTAGAAATCGGGCGGAGGTCGCTGCCCGCTACATCCAGAGGATGAGGTTTCCCCTGTTTCGGGGCGGCCCGGGCGGCGTTCAGCCGTTGAGGCCGTGCTCGAACGCGAAGACCACGAGCTGCACGCGATCCCTCAGGCCGAGTTTGGCGAGGATGCGGCTCACGTGCGTCTTGACCGTCGCCTCGCTGAGGTACTCCCCCGAGGCGATTTCGGCATTGCTGAGCCCGCGCGCAGCGAGCACGAAGATGTCCCGCTCCCGCGAGGTCAGCTGGTCGAACGACGGCGGCACCTCCTGGCGCACCGGGCGCACCGTGAAGTGCTCGAACAGCTCCCGCGTGGCGGAGGCCGCGATCACGGCGTTGCCGGCGTGCACGGTGCGGATCGCGGCCAGCAGAAACTCGGGGTCGGCGTCCTTGAGCACGAACCCGCTCGCCCCGCCGCGGATCGCCCGCGTCGCCGCCTCGTCGAGGTCGAAGGTCGTGAGCACGATGATTCTCGGTGCGGAGCCGCCGCGGGCCCCTGCCGCGGCCAGGATCGCGGTCGTCGCGGCGATTCCGTCCATGACGGGCATCCGGATGTCCATGAGCACGACGTCGGGGCGCGTCGCGGCAGCCATCGCCACGGCCTCGTGTCCGTTGCCGGCCTCGCCAACCACCTCGAGGTCCGGCTGCGACGCCACCAGCATCCTGATGCCCGCCCGGAACAGCGACTGGTCGTCGACGAGGGCCACGCGGATGGCGGCCATCAGCGCGCCACCCCGGCGACCGGAACGGGCAGGGTGGCCGAGACCACCCAGCGCCCGTCGACGGCGTGCGCGCTGAACTCGCCGCCGAAGAGGGCAGCACGTTCACGCATGCCCGCGAGACCGTGCCCGGTCGGGTTGACCGCGCCGAGACCGTCGTCCGGCATCGCGCTCGAGACCGTCACCGTGAGGGCATCCGGGTGCCAGCGGAACTCGAGCCGCACCTCGCGGCTCGTGTCGCCGTGGCGCAGGGCGTTCGTGAGCGCCTCCTGCACGATCCGGTAGACCGCGAGCTGTTGGCCGGTCGCGAGCGCGAGCGGCTGCCCCGTCGCCTCGCGGGAGATGACGAGCCCCGAGCTGCGCATCTGCTCGACCAGCCGGTCGAGGTCGGCGAGCACCGGCTGCGGCGAGTCGCCCTGGTTGTGCCTCAACTGGGAGAGCAGTATCCGCACGTCGCCGAGGGCCTCCCGGGCCGTGCTCGAGATCGTGGCGAGGGCCTCGTCCACGACCCCCGGATCGGTCTCACGCGCATAGCGGGCACCGTCGGCCTGCGCGATCACGACCGCGAGGGAGTGGGCGACGATGTCGTGCATGTCACGGGCGATGCGGTTGCGCTCCTGCTCGACCACGACATCCTGCTCGGCGGTGACCTGGGCGGCTCCGCTCGCCCTGGCGCGTTGCATTGTGCGCGCGAGCAGGCCGAGCGTCCAGGACAGCCCGAGAACGGCCAGGCAGCCAAAGAAGAAGACCAGGGAGCTGGGGAGCAGGAGCGGGATCTCCGAGAACAGGGTGGCTCCGCTGCCGGACACCGCCTGGACGACCCCGGCGGCGATGCCGTTCCTCACCACGAGGTACGCCGCAGCGACGATCGAGCCGAACACCGCCGAGGCGAGCCCCAGCCAGCGAACGACGCGTCCCCCGTAGCAGGCGGTCGCGAACAGCACGGCGAGCACCGCGAGGTCGTAGTACTGGGGGGCGTCGAGCGCGGCAGCCATGTGCACCACGGCGGCCAACCAGGCGACGCCGAGGGCCAGGCCCGGGCTCACCCGGCGCAGCCCGAGCGCGCACGAGAAGAGCAGCAGCACGACGCTTCCGACCCATCCGGAGCCCAGGGTGAAGAGGGTCGGGAACTGCACCCAGAAGAACACCGCCGCGACCGAGATGTCGGTCACCAGCTGGTATCGCCGAAGGGTGCGGATCATTACCCCACCGTAGGCCGCAGCGGCGCGCGCGATCCCCCACCGCCGCGCATCTCCCTCTCGCGGCGTCGAGAATCATCCTGCAGATGTAGGCCGGGCTCCCGTTCCCCGACCGCCCGTTCGCGGCGGGGCCCCGCCGCGCGGCCGCGAACGGGGCCAATTCGTGCAGCCGGGGCCAACGCGTCGGCCCCGATTGCACGCAATGGCCCCGGCACCCGTTCCCCGCTCGCGGCGGGAGAGCCGGCCGAGCCCTAGAACCCGAGCCGGCCGAGCTGCTTCGGGTCGCGCTGCCAGTCCTTGGCGACCTTCACGCGCAGCGACAGGAACACCTGCTTGCCCACGAGCGGCTCGATCTGCCGGCGGGCGCGGGCGCCCACC
>NZ_DATCQQ010000082.1:0-25969 GCF_036569425.1 Lacisediminihabitans sp. | reverse complement strand
ACGCTGTTGAGTTCTCAAGGATCGGACGCTCCCGGTTTTCACCATCACGGCTGCTACCCGGGGCCAATCATCACCACCACGCCACCCCCGCATCCGCGAAAGGCAACCTGTCCAACTTACCACCTCCAGACAACTTGTCAAATCGGCTGCAACGCTCACAAGCGCACGCAAAACCGTTCGAATAGCTAACGAAGGTGGGTTACTCATCCTAAGATCTGAAGACGGTTTCCTGCAAGAGGCACACCGCTATATGACTTGGATTTTGTCCCTCTTGAGGCCGTTCGGCACTTCCGCCTGACGAACCTTTGGGGTGACAAGAGGAAACATTACGGGTCAATTGCGCGCCAGGGAAATTACGGGCAATCCCGGGCGTGTCGCGCCATCGTGGACCCAAAGTACACCCCCAATATCGTCACGGCTCGCCGTGTCGCGTGGGAATCCGCCGACTATCGAGTATGGCTGGCGGCTCGTCGGCAGCCGGTGCGCCCGGCTCTGTCGACTCGAGCCGGCCTCGCGTGCCGGAACCGCCCGTGCCTCGACTCTGCGGTCTAATGGTCGAGGCGGGAACGCGAGCGGGGTCGAACACCACGGCCGGCGGCGGGTCGCCGGAAAGGGACACTCGATGATCGTCGTCAGCAGCATCCTCTGGGCGGGAGCGCTCCTCGTGATCGCGGCGTCGCTCGCGGTCGCCATCACGTCCATCCGTTTCAGGCGCCCCCGCCTCTCCCTCGCGACGATCGCCCCGGTGGCGATCGGCCTTGCCGGTGCCGCCTTCCTCATCTCCGTGCCGGCGCCCAGCCACCCGGTCGCGGTGATAGGCGGTATCGGTCTCGCGCTGCTCGGCGTCGTCGCCGGCAACCCAATCACCGTCGCCGTACTCGCCTTCGCCGATCGCGGAACCGGAGCGACCGTGACCGACGGACGCCACGGCGGGATCATCCTGAAGGAGAGCCGCGACGGCACCCGCCGGGACGCCGAGGTGTTGCGCGGCGGAACGACGATCGGCTACGTGGAGCGCCTCGTCGTGATCGCCGCCATCGTGCTCGGTCACCTCGAGATCGTCGCCGTGCTCATCGCGGTGAAGGGGCTCGGACGCTTCTCTGAACTGGACAGCCCCGAGATCCGCGAGCGGTTCATCATCGGCACCCTCGTCAGCCTCGCCTGGGCCGGGGCGTGCGCCCTGCTGATCGTCGTCTAGCCCGACGGCTCGGTCGCAGGACCGGCGGTCGGGACGGGACCGGGAGCGTCCGCAACGACTCCCCCGGCCTCGAGCGGCCGCGGCTTGTACACCCAGGTCACGAGCACCACCGAAATGATCATCAGCAGGAACCACGACACCAGTTTGGTGATCGACACCGGTTGCCAGCCGTCCACCTGGTTGGGGTAGGCCCACGCGTTGGACCAGGTGGCGACGTTCTCCGCGATCCAGATGAACAGCGCGACGAGCAGGAAGGCCACGACCAGCGGCATCCGGAGCCTCAGCCTGAACACCCGGAAGTGCATCGCGCTCGCGCCGAACACGAGAATCACGGCGACGACGAGCACCCAACGGAAATCCCAGACGTAGTGGTGGGTGAAGAAGTTGGCATAGATGAGCACGGCGAGAACCGCGGTGAGCCAGCGCGGCGGGTAGCGGTCGAAGCGGAGGTCGAACAGGCGGAAGACCCGCACCATGTACGACCCGACGGCCGCGTACATGAATCCGCTGTAGAGCGGCACGCCGAACAGATGCAACACTCCGGGGCCCTCGTAGATCCAGGAGCCGACGCTCGTCTTGAAGAGCTCCATTCCCGTGCCGACCAGATGGAACAGGATGATGACCCGCAGTTCCCGCAGGGTCTCGAAACGAAAGGCGACCATGAGCACCTGCACGACAACAGCGGCGATCGTGACGAAGTCGTTTCGGGCGAGCCAGGCGCCCTCGGGGTACCAGAGTCTCGTTGAGAAGAGAATCGCGAGCATGGCCGCACCGAAGATGCAGGCCCAGGCCTGTTTGAGCCCGAAGACCAGGAACTCGACGAGAGCCTTCCACGGCGTGCTGTTCCGCGCCCGTGCGAGGAGTCGGCGCGCCCGGTCGTCGATGAACCGCTCTACCGCGGTGAACTCCGCGCCGTCCTCGGCCCCGTCAGTCATGGCCGGCGAACCTTCGCGTGGGCCTTGTACGCGGACACCGTCCGGTCCCCGGGAATCCAGAACCGCCACGGGAACTCGGCCGACCCGCCGTCCCCCGACACACCGGTGCGCGGTCCGACGTTGCGGGCGGCTCGCACCGCCGGCAGGGTGAGGTCGAACGGCGATTTCGCGAGATCCGCCCCGCCGTCCGCGAGAGTCACGCCGAGGGCCACGACGAGCCGCGCCGGCCCCCGTGCGAGGTCGGCATCCGTGCGGGACGTGGTGCGCCGCGCGCGGGCAAGTTCGAGGCCCTCGACCACCTCTCCGCCCCGCAGGAGCACGGCCGATGCGGTGCCCGGCGGAGAGCACACGACGTTCGCGCAGACATGCATGCCATAGGTGAAGTAGGTGTAGAGATGCCCGGGCTCGCCGAACATCACCGTAGTGCGCTTGGTGAGACCGCGAAAGGCGTGGGATCCCGGGTCCACCTCGCCGAGGTAGGCCTCGACCTCGGTGAGCCGGATCGTCACCCTTCCCTCTTCCGAGTCCCGGGAGATGGTGGCGCCCAGCAGGTCGAGGGCGACCTCGGTTGCCGGCCTGGCCAGGGCCTCGCGGTCGAACATCAGAAGAGGTGGAACATTAGAAGAGTCGGGCGCCGCTCACGATGAACAGGATCACGGCCGCGACAGCCATCGCGCCGGCGACCGCGAAGATGCTCCACATCACGATCTTCTGGGTGCGGCTCTGTTCTGGCCGCTGGGGCTTGTTGTCCTTGCTGAGCGTCATTGCAGGTACTTCTCCAGTTCTCGAATCCGGCGGGTGAGGGCGGCGAGCTGCTCGGTGACTCGAACGGCGGCCGTGCCTCCCGCGCCGTCCCGACTCGCGATCGACCCGGAGACGGTGAGCGCCGAGCGCACCGCGGGCGTGAGATGGGGCGAGAGCGCGGCCAGCTCGGCATCCGTCGGCTCATCCAGCTGCAGCCCGCGTTGCTCGCAGAAGCTGACGAGTGCCCCGCTGATCTCGTGGGCGTCGCGGAACGGCACGTGCTGGGTGACGAGCCACTCCGCGACATCGGTTGCGAGCGAGAAGCCCTGCGGGGCGAGTTCCGCCATGCGCGCGGTATCGAACCGAAGCGAGGCGACCATTCCGGTGAACGCGGGCAGCAGCACCTCGAGGGTGGCGACCGAATCGAAGACCGGCTCCTTGTCTTCCTGCAGGTCGCGGTTGTAGGCGAGGGGAAGACCCTTGAGTGTGGCGAGCAGCCCGGCGAGGTTGCCGACGAGCCGACCGGACTTGCCCCGTGCGAGCTCCGCGATGTCGGGGTTCTTCTTCTGCGGCATGATCGACGAGCCGGTGGAATACGAATCGTGCAGCGTGACGAAACCGAACTCCCGTGTGTTCCAGATGATGATGTCCTCGGCGAACCGGGAAAGGTTGATGCCGATGAGCGAGGCGACGAAGGCGAACTCGGCGACGACGTCGCGGCTGGCCGTCGCATCCATGGAATTCTCGGTCGGTCGGTCGAGCCCCAGCTCGGTCGCGACGAGCTGCGGGTCGAGGCCGAGCGAACTGCCGGCCAGCGCGCCGGCGCCGTAGGGAGACGACCGGGCGCGAACCGACCAGTCCCTCAACCGCTCGAGGTCGCGAACGAGCGGCCAGGCGTAGGCGAGCAGGTGGTGCGAGAGCAGCACAGGCTGGGCGTGCTGCATGTGGGTGCGCCCAGGCATCGGGGCGCCGAGGTGCGCCTCCGCCTGCGCGGCGATCGCGTCGACGAGGTCGACCACGTGGTGGGTGATCGCCCGGGCGTGGTCGAGCAGGTACAGGCGCACGAGGGTGGCGATCTGGTCGTTTCGACTGCGTCCGGCGCGCAGCTTGCCCCCGAGCTCCGCCCCCGCGATCTCGATGAGGCCGCGCTCGAGCGCACCGTGCACGTCCTCGTCCGTCTCGAGTTCGGCGAAGCTGCCGTCCTCGAACGCGACGCGCAGGCGATCGAGGGATTCGAGCATCCGCACCAACTCGTCGTCGGTGAGGTAGCCAGCGGCCGCGAGCGCCTTCGCGTGCGCTCGCGACCCGGCGAGGTCGTACGGTCCGAGCCGCCAGTCGAACTGCGTCGACTTGCTCAGACGGGCAAGCTCCGGCGACGGGCCGCTGGAGAACCGGCCGCCCCACAGCGCCCCCTCGGTCGTCTTCCCGACCGTGGGTTCTTCGTCGCCAAATTTCGACACGGCCCGGCTCCTAGTTGCTCGACGCCTCGCGGCGCGCCGAGATCTTGCTCGGCAGCGACCAGATCTCGATGAAGCCCTTGGAGAGCGACTGGTCGAACGTGTCGCCGGTGTCATAGGTCGCGAGGTCGAAGTCGTAGAGGCTCTCTGCGCTCTTCTGGCCCGTGACGACCGCACGGCCGCCCTGGAGCAGGAGGCGGATTTCGCCGCTCACGTACCTCTGGGTGTCGTCGATGAACACGTCGAGCGAACGCTTGAGGCTCGAGAACCACAGGCCGTCGTAGACGAGGTTCGCCCACTCCGCCTCGACTCCACGCTTGTAACGCCCGAGGTCGCGCTCGAGCGTGAGAGCCTCGAGGGCCTCGTGCGCGGCAATGAGGGCGATCGCGGCGGGAGCCTCGTAGACCTCGCGGCTCTTGATGCCGACGAGGCGATCCTCGACCACATCGATGCGACCGACGCCGTGCTTGCCGGCGACGGCGTTGAGCTCCTCGACGATCGCCAGCGGGCTGTACGCAACGCCGTCGAGCGCGACCGGGATGCCCCGCTCGAAGGTGATGACGATTTCGTCGGCCTCACGGTTGACGTTGGGGTCTTGCGTGTACTCGTAGAGGTCCTCGATCGGGGCGTTCCACGGGTCCTCGAGGAACCCCGTCTCCACCGCGCGTCCCCAGACGTTCTTGTCGATCGAATATGGATTGGCCGCGCTCTGGCGGATCGGCAGGTTGTGCTCGTTGGCGTAGACGATCGCCTTGTCGCGGGTGAGCGCAAGGTCGCGCACCGGGGCGATGCTGGTGAGCTCCGGGGCGAGCGCGGCGACGGCCGCCTCGAAACGAACCTGGTCGTTGCCCTTTCCGGTGCATCCGTGGGCGACGCTGTCCGCGCCGAGTTCCCGAGCGACGCGGGCGAGATGCTTCGAGATGAGCGGACGGCTCAGGGCCGAGACGAGCGGGTAGCGCTTCTGGTAGAGCGCATTGGCCTTGAGGGAAGGCATGAGGTAATCGCTCGCGAACTCGTCGCGGGCGTCGACGACGATCGCCTCGACGGCGCCACAGTCGAGCGCCCGCTGGCGGATGTCATCCATGTCCTCGCCGCCCTGGCCGACGTCGACGGCGAGAGCCACGACCTCCTTGCCGGTGGCGTCCTTGAGCCAGCCGATGCCGACCGAGGTGTCGAGACCACCGGAGTATGCGAGGACAACGCGTTCTGCCATGTAACTGCTCCTTGTGTTATTCGTTGACAAGCTTAGGGCGCCGATTCGGCGTCAAACCCCTTCGGAAGAGAGGGGATGGTGCAGTGGAGTGGTTACTGCTGGAGTAGCCAGACCATGAGCGCCTTCTGGGCGTGCAGGCGATTCTCGGCCTCGTCCCAGACGACGCTTTGCGGGCCGTCGATCACCTCGGCGGTGACCTCGTAGCCGCGGTCGGCCGGGAGGCAGTGCAGGAACAGGGCGTCGGCCTTGGCCAGTGCCATGAGCTCCGCGTCCACACGATAGGACCCGAGGGTGGTGAGGCGTTCGGCCTTCTCCTCCTCCTTGCCCATCGACACCCAGGTGTCGGTCACCACGACATCCGCACCGGCGACGGCCTCGATCGGATCCGTGAAGAGGGTGACCGAACCGCCGGTCCTCGCCGCTGCGACGTCGGCGGCGGCGACCACCGAGTCCGTCGGTGCGTAGTCGACCGGCGAGGCGACGCGCACGTGCATGCCGGCCGTCGCGCCGGCCAGCAGGTAGGACTGGGCCATATTGCTCGCCCCGTCGCCGAGGAAGGTGACGGCGAGACCGGCGAGGGTGCCTCGGTGCTCACGGATGGTGAGCAGGTCGGCGAGCAGCTGGCAGGGGTGGAAGTCGTCGGAGAGTCCGTTGATGACCGGAACGGTGGTGCCCAGAGCCATCTCCTCGAGCCCGGACTGCGCGAAGGTGCGCCAGACGATCGCGGCGACCTGGCGCTCGAGAACGCGCGCGGTGTCGGTGGCCGTCTCCTTGCCGCCGAGCTGGCTGTTCGCCGTGGAGATGATCAGCGGGATGCCGCCGAGCTCGGCGATGCCGACCGCGAAAGACACCCGAGTGCGTGTGGACGACTTGTCGAAGATCACGGCGACGGTCTGCGGGCCGGCGAGCGGCCGGGTGCCGAAGCGGTCGCTCTTGAGCTCGACCGCGAGATCGAGGATGGCGGTCTGCTCGGCCTGGCTGAGGTCGTCGTCGCGCAGGAAATGTCGGGTCATGCGACTGCCTCCAGGGCCTTGGCGAAGAGTTCGCGGAATTCGTCGAGTTCCGCGTCGCCCACGATGAGCGGCGGGGCGAGCCGGATGCTCGACTCGTTGGGTGCGTTGATGATGAGCCCGGCGGCGAACGCCGCGGCCGACAGCTCCGCTGCGACGGGCTTCGACAGCCCGAGGCCGACGAGGGCGCCCTGACCGCGGATCTCGGCGATCAGCGGCGACCCGATGTCGGCGACGATCTGCCGGAGCCGAGAACCGAGGTGCGCGGCGTTCTCGATCAGGCCGGCCCGCTCGATCTCGCCGAGAACGGCATTGCCCGCGGCCGTCGCGAGCGGGTTGCCGCCGAACGTGCTGCCGTGCTGGCCAGGCTTGAAGAGGTCGGAGGCCCAGCCGAAGGTGACGAGGGCGCCGATCGGCACTCCCCCGGCGATGCCCTTGGCGAGGGCGAGCGCGTCGGGCACGATGCCGTGCTGCTGGAACGCGAACCAGGTTCCCGTGCGGCCGACCCCGGTCTGGATCTCGTCGAGGATGAGCAGCGCACCGTGCTGCTCGGTGAGCTCGCGCGCGCGCTGGAGGTAGCCGTCCGGGAGGTCGATGACACCGGCCTCGCCCTTGATCGGCTCCACGAACAGCGCGGCGACCGTGTCATCCATCGCCTCTTCGAGCGCCTCGATCGTCGTCGCGATGTGCTCGACCCCCGGCAGCAGCGGCTCGAAGGCCTCGCGCAGCGCCGCCTTGCCGGTGAGCGAGAGTGAGCCCATGGTGCGACCGTGAAACGAATTGACGAGTGACAGGATGCGCGTGCGCGATCCGTCGCCGCGGTTGAGTCGGGCGAGCTTGATCGCGGCCTCGATCGCCTCGGCGCCCGAGTTGCCGAAGAAAACCCGACCGTGGTCGCCGGCGCCGGTGATGCGGCGCAGCCGCTCGGCGAGCTCCAGCTGCGGCGGGGTGGCGAAGTAGTTCGAGACGTGGGCGAGGGTCGCGACCTGCGTGCTGACGGCCTCGACGAGCACCGGATGGGCGTGGCCGAGCGCGTTGACCGCGATTCCGGCGAGGAAGTCGAGGTACCGTGTGCCCTCGGAGTCCCACACATGGGCGCCCTGCCCGCGCACGAGCATCGCCAGCGGGGACGCGAGCGACCCCATCATGGCGTCGCCGAAGCGTTCGCGCCAGTTGTCGTTGTCGGTCACTGTGCTGCCTCCTCGGCGGTCGGGATGACTTCGGTTCCGATGCCCTCGGCGGTGAACGCCTCGAGCAGGATCGCGTGCAGGACGCGGCCGTCGATGATGGCGGCCTTCGGCACTCCGCCCTCCACGGCGTCGAGGCAGGCGGTCATCTTGGGGATCATCCCCGATTCCAGCGACGGCAGGAGCGCGCTCAACTCGGCCGCGTCGATCGACGAGACGAGCGAATCGCGGTTCGGCCAGTCGCGGTAGAGCCCTGCCACATCGGTGAGGATGATGAGTTTCGCGGCCCCGAGGGCAACGGCGAGTGCCGACGCTGCCGAGTCGGCGTTCACGTTGAGGGACTGCCCGTGGTGGGCGGAGTCCGGCGCGATCGACGAGACGACGGGGATCTTGCCGGCATCGAGGATCGCGGTGACGGTGGCCGGCGTGACCGAGGTGACATCGCCGACGAGGCCGAGGTCCACCTCTTCGCCGTCGATGACGGTTCCCCGGCGAGTGCCGGCGAAGAGCCCGTCGGTCTCGCCGGACAGGGTCTGCGCGAGGGGACCGTGCTCGTTGATGAGAGCGGACAGCTGGGGCCCCACCTCCACGGTGAGCACCTCGCGCACGACCTCGAGCGCCTCCGGGCTCGTGACGCGCAGCCCGCCGCGGAACTCGCTGGGGATGCCCCGACGCTCGAGTTCCGCCGAGATCTGAGGACCCCCGCCGTGCACGACGACCGGATGCACGCCCACCTGCCGCAGGTAGACCATGTCCTCGGCAAACGCGCGCTTGAGCTCCTCGTTGACCATGGCGTTGCCGCCGAACTTCACCACGATCGTCTTGCCCTGGAACTCCCGAAGCCACGGCAGGGATTCGATGAGGGCCTGCGCCTTCGTCGACGTCTCCGAACTGTGCGCGCCCATCAGCTGGAGTACGCGCTGTTCTCGTGCACGTAGTCGTGCGTGAGGTCGTTGGTGCGGATGGTGGCGGTCGACTCCCCCGCGTTCAGGTCGATCACGAGGTGAACCGCCCGTCCGGTGAGGTCGACGAGATCGCGGGACTGGTCAGGTTCGCCGGCGTGGGCGACCCGGATGCCGTTGATCGTCACGTCGATGTCGTACGGGTCGAAGGCCGCGGCCGTGGTGCCCACCGCGGCAAGAACGCGACCCCAGTTGGGGTCGTTGCCGAAGACGGCGGCCTTGAAGAGGTTGTTTCGCGCCACTGCCCGCCCGACTTCGACCGCGTCGTCCTCTGAGGCCGCGCTCACGACTTCGATCGTGATGTCGTGGGCCGCGCCCTCGGCATCCTGCTGGAGCTGGGCCGCGAGATCCGCGCACAGCTCGGTGAGCGCCGCCCCGAACTCGTCGGCCGTCGGGGAGATTCCGGATGCCGCGGACGCGAGGAGGGCGACCGTGTCGTTGGTGGACATGCAGCCGTCGGAGTCGAGGCGGTCGAAGGTGACCCTGGTCGCCTCGCGAAGAGCGGCGTCGAGGGCGGCCGACGGGAGGTCGGCATCGGTTGTGACCACCACGAGCATCGTCGCGAGCCCCGGCGCGAGCATGCCTGCCCCCTTCGCCATGCCGCCGATCGACCAGCCGTCGCGGGAGACGACGGATTGCTTGGGGTGGGTATCGGTGGTCATGATCGCGAGCGCGGCATCCAGTCCGCCGTCATCGCTCAGGCTGCCGTGGGCGGCGGTGAGGCCGGCCGACACCTTGTCGAGATCGAGTTGGTCGCCGATGAGGCCCGTGGAGCAGATCAGGATGTCGGACGCGGAGGCCCCGATGAGGTTCGCTGCGAGCTCGGCGGTCGCGTGGGTCACCTGGAAGCCGCGAGCCCCCGTGTAACAGTTGGCGCCGCCCGAGTTGAGCACGATCGCGCTGAGGATGCCGTCGGCGATCGCCTGCTGCGACCAGATCACGGGGTTCGCCTTCGCCCGGTTGCTCGTGAACACGGCCGCGGCGGCGTGGCTCTGGCCGGTGTTGACGACGAAGGCGATGTCACGACCACCGCTCGCCTTCAGCCCCGATTCGACTCCGGCGGCGGTGAAACCGCGAGGGTGGGTGACGCTCATGGTGCGACTCCGTCCACTGGAAGGCCTGCGGTCTCGAGCAGGCCGAGGGCGATGTTGGCGGACTGGATGGCGGCACCCGCCGTGCCCTTGACGAGATTGTCGACGGCCGTCACCGTGACGACGCGGCCGGCCGCCTTGTCGATGGCGAGTCCGATGAGGGCGGTGTTGGCACCGAGCACATCCGCGGTGCGCGGGAAGGACCCGGCGGGCAGAAGGTGTACGAACGGTTCGTCCGCGTATGCGCTCTCCCAGGCATCCCGAATCGCCGTGGCCGAGGTGCCTGGCACGATCCGCGCGGTGGAGGTGGCGAGGATGCCGCGGGACATCGGCACGATCACCGGCGTGAACGAGATGGTGGGCGACTCGGCCCCCGCACCGCGCAGACCCTGCAGGATCTCGGGGATGTGGCGGTGCGTTCCGCCGACCGCGTACGGGTTGGCGGAGCCGAGGATCTCGCTCGCGAGATTCTCGAGCTTGAGGCTCTTGCCGGCACCGGACGGGCCGACGGCGAGCACGGCCACCAGGTCCCGCTCCTCGATCACCCCGGCCGCGATCCCCGGCGCGAGTGCCAGGGCGACGGTGCTCGCGTTGCAGCCGGGTGCGGCGATGCGGCGCGAGCCGATGAGCGCCGCGCGCTGCTTGGCTCCGCCGACGATGAGCTCCGGCACGCCGTAGTCCCAGACGTCGTAAAACCGGCCCGGGTAGAAGGCCGCCCAGTCCGCCTCGCTGCGCAACCGGTGGTCGGCGCCGCAATCGACCACGAGCGCGTCGGCCGGCAGGTGCTCGGTGAGCTCCCCGGACTTGCCGTGCGGCAGGGCGAGGAAGACCACGTCGTGACCGGCGAGCGCCTGCGCGGTGGTCTCCGCGAGGGTCAGGTGACCGAGTGAGCGCAGATGGGGCTGCACGGAGGCGAGCGACTGGCCGGCGTTGGAGAATGCGGTGACCGTGGTCACCGTGAAATCGGGGTGCCCTGCGAGGAGTCGCAGGAGTTCACCACCCGCATAGCCACTGGCACCAGCCACGGCAACGGAGAGAGACATGCCTCTACCTTTGTGATCGATCGGACGGGGATCGGGGCGGCGGCGCTGCTGGGTACGCTGACGAATCAGCGCTGCGGCGTCGCCGACGATCGGCGCGCGCGGATCACCGGCAGGCGAACCTCACCCTGACGCGTCCCGTGCATGTCCATGAAACAGACCATACCGCCTCCGCGCCACAGTTCACGAATCGGCGGGGCCGGCGCCCCGCACGCTGTAGCGGTGCTCCGGCCTCCCCGTGCTGCCGTAGCGGAGCTGCACGGTCGCCGCCCCCTCGTAGACGAGGCTCGAAAGGTAGCGCTGCGCCGTGGCGCGGGAGATTCCCACCTCGCTGGCGACTTCGGACGCGGCGGTCGGCACGCTCGTGCGTCGGAGGATCTCGAGCACCGCGGCCTCGGTGGCCGCTCGGGGCTTGCCCGCGCCGGATTCACCGGGGTGCAGAATGCGGAGTGCTCGCTCAACCGCCTCCTGGTCGAGGGTGTGGCCAGCCGCGAGCACGCTGCGGTAACGGGCGTACGCCCGGAGCCGCTGCTCGAGGAACTCCGCCCGGAATGGCTTGATGAGGTAGCTGAGGGCACCGCGGCGGAGCGCCTTCTGAACCGACGCAACGTCGGATGCCGCGCTGATCACGAACACATCGACATCGAGACCTCGGAGCACGTCGAGCCCGTTGACGTCCGGCAGGTAGATGTCGAGCAGCACGAGTTCGGGCTGCATCGCCCGGACGACACGGATCGCCTCCTCGCCCCCGCTCACCGGCGGCAGGGCGGTGAAGCCCGGGATCGCATTGACGTATGCGACGTGCAGCTTGGCCACATGGAAGTCATCGTCGACGATGAGCACGCGGATGTCGTCGGCCATGTCGTCAGATCACCGCCCGTGGCGAGATCGGCCGGACGGGCTCCTCCGCAGAGAGCACGCCGGGAAGTCGCGCGCAGAAGACCGCGCCCGGTCCACCGATGGCTCCGGCCGACGCCAGCCAGACGTCACCACCGCGGCGCCGGGCGATCTGGCGGGAGAGCGCGAGGCCCAGACCGTGTCCGTGGCTTTCGTCGCCCATCCCGATGGCTGTCGTGTAGCCCTCCACGAACGGCAGCTCCCGGTCTGCTCCGATGCCGTCGCCGGAGTCGGCGACGACCAGGTGGAGAGTCTCCCCCTCGCTCAGCAGTTCGATTTCGACCCAGCGGCTCTCGTCCTTGCCCTGCACGGCGGCGACCACCGCGTTGTCGATGAGGTTGCCGAGAACGGTCGTGACGTCCTGCGGATCGATGACCGCGCCGGCGATGAGCGTCTCCGACCCGATCCGCAGCAGCACGCCTCGTTCGGCGGCCTGGGATCCCTTGGCGCCGACAAAGGCCTGCAGGTAGGAGTCCTGCAGTCGATCGCCGTGCTCGACCGGATGCTTCAGCGGCCCCGTCTCGAGAGTCTGCCGAAGGTAGTGGGCGGCCTCCGCCGTCTCGCCGATGTCGAGCAGCCCGGAGATCGTGTGCAGGCGATTGGCGAATTCGTGGCGCTGGGCGCGCAGTGCGGTGGACAGCGCCTCGACGGCGAACAACTGGCGGCTGAGCGCCTCGACGTCGGTCCTGTCACGCACCATGATCACCCAGCCGAGATCGCTCGCGCCCCGCGTGACCTTGCGCGCCGTCACGACGAGCACCGATTGGCCGACGACGACCTGCACCGAGGCGTCATCGCCGAGCTGGGGACGGTCGAGCAGGTCGATGATCGGGGCGGGAATGCTGAGGAAGCGGACCTGGTCGCCGATGACGTCCGGCAGGCCGAGCAGCCGCCGCGCCTTCGCGTTGCACACGGTGATCACCCCGTCCGGAGTCGTGCCGATGACTCCCTCCCCCACGCCGTAGAGCACGACCTCCTGGTCCTGCACGAGCGCGGAGATCTCCTCCGGCTCGAGTCCGAGGGTGAGATTCCGCAGGCGCCTCACGAGGGCGGCCGAGGCCGCGGCCGCGAGGATGAGCACTCCGATCCCCACCCCGATGAGCGGGAGGATGAGCGCGCCGAGATTCTGCATCACGCTCGCCATGGAGAACCCGACGCTTACCTCGCCGACCACTCGGCTGTGATCCGGCGACCAGATCGGCACCTTGGCGCGCGCCGACGGGCCCAGGGTGCCGTTCTCGATCGCCGTGACCGGCTGCCCCTTCAGCGCCGCGCTCGGGCTCGTGCTGACCATCTTGCCCAGGAGGCTCGGGGTGGGGTGGGAGAGACGGATGCCGTCGTCATCGGTGATCACCACGAACAGGGCGGCGGTGCGCTTGCGCACCTCCTCGGCCGCCGTCTGGATCGGCCCTCCGCGCAGTTCCGCGTTGCCGGGGACGGCCGTCGCGGCCGAGACGGCCGTGACGAGACCGCGCACGTCGTCGCGAGCCGCGACGCTGTTCGCCACGGCGAGCGCTCTCGCCTCGACCTGGCTCCCGGTCTCGCCATAGCTCAGGTAGGCGAACATTCCGGTGGAGACGAGCACCACGAGAGCGACGACGCCGAGCTGGAACACCAGGGTCTGCGTGGAGAAGCTGAGGCGCCTGGGCCCGCGGGGCCCCTGGCGCGCGCCGGCCACACTCCTCGATCGCGTCTTCGTCGTCGTCACGGATTCACGCTACAGCGGCCGCGACCCGATGACATCCCGATCGTGGTCGTGAGATTAATGCGCACAAGGTGCGCAATGCGGTCTTCTGCGACCAAGTCGCGGAAACCGGACGCGGGGTTGCCGCCGACCATATCGTTGCCCCACCCAGATGCGCCCGAACCGGGCGCCTCGTCAACGATGACAGCTCGCATGGTCTCCCTGCGGTTCGTCACCGAATCGAAAGGAGCCTCGATGAGCACTGCGCCGCACCTGTTCTCAACCCCGCTGGCGACGCTGCGACCGGCCATCGACCTGAAGAACGTGACCAAGCGGTTCACTACCCCGGACGGGTCGACATACACGGCGATCCGGGACATGACCCTCCAGGTGGCCCCCGGCGAGTTCTGCGCGATCGTCGGCCCCACCGGTTGCGGCAAGTCGACGACGCTCACCCTGGTCTCCGGGCTGGAGCGGCCGAGCGCCGGATCGGTGAGCGTGCACGGCGAGGCCGTCAAGGGCATCACGCCCGGTGTGGGCTTCATGTTCCAGACGGATGCCGTGCTCCCCTGGAAGTCGGTGCTCGACAACGTGGCGATGGGCCCGAAGTTCCGGGGCATCGACAAAGCAAATGCAATCGCCTCGGCGAAAGACTGGATCCGTCGCGTGGGCCTGTCGGGCTTCGAAGACCGGTTCCCTCACCAGCTCTCCGGCGGCATGCGCAAGCGCGTCGCCCTCGCCCAGAGTCTCATCAACGAGCCGGAGATCCTGCTCATGGACGAACCGTTCAGCGCCCTGGACGTGCAGACCCGGGCGATCATGTCGAACGAACTGCTCGGCCTGTGGGACGTCACCAAGCCGGCGGTCGTGTTCGTGACCCACGACCTCGAGGAGGCCATCGCCCTTGCCGACAAGGTCGTCGTGATGACCGCCGGTCCGGGCGGCACGGTGAAGGAGACCTTCGCCATCGACCTGCCTCGCCCCCGGGTGGTGCAGGAGATCCGCTTCGACAAGCGCTTCGTCGACCTCTACCAGCAGATCTGGGAGTCACTACGCTCCGAGGTCGACACGGCGTATTCGCAGTCCACCCAAACCACCGGAAAGGCATCCTGATGAGCGCATCGAGCGTCGAGACAACCCTGACCCAGGGACTCGAGGTGGCCATCGCGGCGAGCGCCCACAGCCGCAGCCGCAAACGCCGCGTCCGTGTGCTCGCGAGCCAACTCGGCCTGCTCGTGCTGCTGCTCGGCGGCTGGCAGCTCGCTGTCGGCTCCGACCAGCTCAAGATCGTGCTCTACGGCGAGCCGAGCGGAATCCTCGCCCAACTGATCACCTGGTTCCGGGAGGGCACCGCCATCGGCCCGCTCTGGCAGCAGATCGCGGTCACCCTCGAGGAGGCGCTCATCGGCTTCGTCATCGGTACTGCGCTCGGAATCGTCTCGGGCATCGCGCTGGGGCGCATCCGCTTCCTCGCCGAGGTGTTCAGTCCATACATCAAGGTGCTGAATTCGATCCCGCGGATCGTGCTCGGATCCGTCTTCGTGCTCGCGCTCGGGCTCGGCATCGAGTCGAAGATCCTGCTCGTGATCGTGCTCGTCTTCTTCGGGGTCTTCTTCAACGCCTTCCAGGGGGTGCGCGAAGTGGATCGCAACTTCATCGCGAACGCGACCATCCTCGGCGCGTCGAAGTGGCAGGTCACCCGCCACGTCGTGCTGCCGTCAGCGTTCACCTGGATCGTCGCGAGCCTGCACGTGAGCTTCGGCTTCGCCCTCATCGGCGCGATCGTCGGGGAATTCCTCGGCGGACTCCAGGGCCTCGGAGAGCTCATCAAGAACGCCCAGGGCACCTTCAACGCGAACGGCGTCTGGGCCGCGATGGTCATCATGGGCATCATCGCGCTCATCGCGGAGTACTTCATCACCCGTCTCGAGAACCGCTTGTTGCGCTGGCGTCCGCCGCAGCTGAGCGGCCCTGAGCTCTGACCGCTTCCCTTTCGCACAACCCCTCACCACCCAAACAAGGAGAGTCCAATGAAGGAAAATCCCAACACCAAACGCCGAATGCTCGTGCTCGCCAGCGCGGCGATCGCCGTCGCGATCGGAGTGGCGGGCTGCAGCTCCGCCACGACGGCCACCGCACCCAAGGCGGGCGCGACGAGCGACTCGGCGAACGGCAACGTCGCCATCATGGTTGGTGGGCTGAACAAGCAGATCTATCTGCCGTTCATGCTCGCCCAGCAGCTCGGCTACTACAAGCAGCAGGGCCTCACCGTCACGCTCTCCGACGAGCCGGCCGGAGTGGATGCCACGACCAACATGCTCGCCGGAAAGGTCGATGGGGTGGGGGGTTTTTATGACCACACGATCGACCTCGCCGGCCTCGGCCAGCAGGTGGAATCCGTGGTGAACATGCTCGTGACGCCCGGCGAGGTCGAGCTATGCCGCAGCGACCTCAAGGGCCAGATCAAGTCGCCGGCAGACTGGTCGGGCCGCAACCTCGGCATCACCGACCTCGGTTCGTCGACCGACTTCCTCACCCAGTACCTGGCGAAGAAGAACGGTGTCGACCCGACAACGATCCACCGCCTCGGCGTGCAGTCCGGGGCGACCCTCATCGGCGCCATGCAGCACAAGAACGTCGACTGCGCGATGACCACGGAACCGACGGTCTCGCAACTCATGGCGACGGGGGGCGCGTACATCCTGCTCGACATGCGCAGCTCCAAGGGCACATCGGCGGCGCTCGGCGGCGAGTACCCGGCCACGTCGCTGTACATGAAGTCGTCGTGGGTGAAGCAGAACCCGGTGACGGTGCAGAAGCTCGTCAACGCCTACGTGAAGACGCTCAAGTACATCCAGGCCAACGACGGTGCCACCATCGTGGAGAAGATCCCCGCCGACTACTACGCGGGAGCCGGCAAGGCCGCATGGATCAAGGCCTTCGACTCGGAGAAGGGCATCTACAACCCGACGGGAATCATGCCGCCGAACGGGCCGCCGACCAACCTCAAGGTGCTCTCGGCGTTCAACAAGGACGTGCAGGGAAAGTCGATCGACATACACCAGACCTACACTGACAAGTTCGTGACGGCCGCCAAGTAGCAGGCAACCAACGGAAGGCTGTGGCGTGACCGATCTCGGTCACGCCACGGTCGTATCCGGCCGCCCTATTCGCGCACGGTCGCGCCGAACCGCTCCGCGGCGACCGCGGCGCCAGCGAGCTTGGCGTCGCTCGCCTCGCCCGCCGTGAGGGTGCGATCCGGCGCCCGGAAACGCAGGGCGAGCGTGATGGACTTGGATCCGGCGGGAATCCCCGACCCGCGGTAGTCGTCGACGAGCCTGGCGTCTTCGAGCAGGTCCCCCGCACCGTCGACGACCGCGGAGAGCACGTCACCCGCCGGCACGTCGACGGGCACCACGAGCGACAGGTCCTGGGTCGCCACCGGGAAGCTCGAGATGCTCTCCGGAACGACCTCCCGCGCCGAGAGCTCGATGAGCAGTTCGAGGTTGACCTCGAGCACGGCGGTGACCCTCGGCAGGTCGAGCTCGTCGGCGAGGGCAGGCAGCAGCTCGCCCGCGAAACCGACCGGCTGGTTCGAGACTAGGAGTTCGGCGGTGCGCCCCGGGTGCATCGCGTGATGCGACCCCTGGCGAATCGTGAGGGCCGCGTCGACGGCGCTCGCGAGTTGCCTCGCCGCGTCCAAGGCATCCGCAATACCGCGGTACACCGCCGGCTGGCCCGGCTGGTGGGTGACGGCCGCCCCCACGAACAGGGCGGCGACGTGCAGCGGCTGGGGCGGGATGCTCTCGAAGAGTTCGCCCAGTTCCGAAAGCGACGGGCGCACGATTCCCGAGGGAAGCGGGCCGCTGCCGTACGACCGGCCGGCCTCCGGGCGGAACACCGAGCCGATCTCGTAGAGGGCGAGGTCGGTGAGTCCACGGGACAGGTTGCGGTGGGCGACCTCGATGAGCCCCGGCAGGAGCGAGGTGCGCAGGAACGGCGACTCGGCATCGAGCGGGTTGAGTAGCCGGATCGCCGGCACGCCGCCGTCCACGGCCGAACCGAACGTGTCGTTGGTCGCACTCGTGACGAACGGGTAGGAGAGCACCTCGGTGAGGCCGTTCGCGGCGAGCACCTGGGCTGCCGCACGCCGCAGACGCTGCGACCGGGACAGCCCTCGCCCGGGAGGAGCGGTCGGGAGCACGGCCGGGATGCGGTCGTAGCCGACAATGCGGGCGACCTCCTCCACGAGTGTCGCCTTGTCTGTGAGGTCGGGACGCCAGCTCGGCGGGGTGACGGAGAGGCCGCCGGCTGCACGCTCGATGGTCGCCCCGATGTCGGTGAGCGAGGCGACAATCTCGTCGTCGCTGTAGTCGGCGCCGACGAGTGCCTCGACGTAGCCGTTCGGAAGCTCGATCGGCTCCGCGGCCACGGCCACGTTCCATCGCGAACCGAGCGTGTCGACGTGACCGCCCGTGAGTCGCTCGAGCAGTTCGACGACGCGGGCCGCCGCGGCATCCGCAATGCCCGGGTCGACGCCACGCTCGAAGCGCTTCGACGCCTCACTCGGCAGCCGGTGCCGACGCGCGGAGCGGGCGATCGACACAGGATCGAAGTTGGCGGCCTCCACGAGCACATTCGCGGTGGCCACGCCGATCTCGGTCGACGCACCGCCCATGACTCCGGCGAGGCCTATCGGTCCGGAGTCGTCGGTGATGAGCAGGTCTTCGGCGTGCAGCGTCCTGCGCTGGCCGTCGAGCGTCTCCAGGGCCTCACCCGGCGCGGCGCGACGCACCGTGATGCCACCGGTGAGCGCGTCGAGGTCGTAGCCGTGTGTCGGTTGCCCGAGCTCGAGCATGACGTAGTTGGTGATGTCGACGACAACGGAGATCGAGCGGATGCCGGCGAGCTTGAGCCGGGCGACAAGCCACGCCGGCGACGGGCTGCCGGCGTCGATGCCACGCACGACGCGGGTGACGAAGACGGAGGCGCCTGTGCGCCCGCGCACCGGGGATCGGTCGTCGATGGTGACCGGGAAGCCGGAGGCCGCGGTGTGCTCGAGGGTCGGGGCGAGGGCCGGATCGCGGAACGCCGCGCCGGTGGCATGCGCGTACTCCCTGGCGATGCCGCGGATCGAGAAGGCGTAGCCACGGTCGGGGGTGACGTTGACCTCGATGGCCCAGTCGTCAAGCCCGAGGAGGGAGATCGCGTCGGTGCCGACCTCCGGGTCGAGGCCGAGCGAGGCGAGCCGCAGGATTCCGTCGTGCTCCTCGCCGAGGCCGAGTTCGCGCGCGGAGGCGATCATTCCGTCGGAGACGTGGCCGTAGGTCTTCCGTGCCGAGATGGGGAACGGACCGGGAAGCGTCGCGCCCGGCAGCGACACGACCACCTTGTCGCCGGTGACGAAGTTGTGGGCGCCGCAGACGATGCCGCGCGGTTCCGCCTCGCCGACATCCACCTGGCACCAGTTGATTGTCTTGCCGTTCGACTGCGCCTCCGGCGTGAACTCGAGGACCTGGCCGACCACGATCGGGCCGCTCACCTCGAAGCCGTGCACGTCTTCCTCTTCGAAACCGACGCTCACGAGCGCGGCGTGCACGTGCTCCGGGGTCGCGTCGAGAGGCACGTCGACGAACTCGCGCAGCCAGCTGATGGGGATTCTCATCAGACCACCAGCCCGAACTGCTGGCTGAACCGCACGTCGCCCTCGACCATGTCGCGCATGTCGGCGAGGTTGTTGCGGAACATCAGGGTGCGCTCGATCCCCATGCCGAAGGCGAAGCCCTGATACTCGTCCGGGTCGATGCCGGCCGCCCGCAGCACGTTGCGGTTGACCATGCCGCATCCACCCCACTCGATCCAGCGTGCGCCGCCCTTGGCGCCCGGCTGCCAGACGTCCATCTCGGCGCTCGGCTCGGTGAACGGGAAGTAGTTGGGGCGAAGGCGGATCTTCGCCTCTGCGCCGAACATGATGCGGGCGAAGTGCTCGAGGGTGCCGCGCAGGTGAGCCATGGTGAGGCCCTTGTCGATGGCGATGCCCTCCACCTGGTGGAACACCGGGGTATGGGTGGCGTCGAGCTCGTCGGTGCGGAACACCTTGCCGGGCGAGATCACGTAGAGCGGGAGTTCCCGGGTGAGCAGCGAACGGATCTGCACCGGGCTGGTCTGGGTGCGCAGCACGAGGTGCGAGTCGAGGGGATCCACGAAGAAGGTGTCCTGCATCGCCCGCGCCGGGTGGTCCTCGTCGAAGTTGAGCGCGTCGAAGTTGAACCACTCGTTCTCGAGCTCCGGGCCCTCCGCGATCTCCCAGCCCATGCCGATGAACACGTCGCCGATGGTCTCCTGGAGCAGGTTGAGCGGATGCCGCGCACCGGGGGTGCCGCGCGAAGGGACGGCCGTGACATCCACGGCCTCCGCGGCGAGACGGGCCGTCTCCTCTGCGACGAACAGCTCGGCCTCGCGGGCGGCGAACGCCTGGGTGACCTGGCCTCGCGCCTGCCCGACGAGCTTCCCGGCCGCGGCCTTTCGGTCGTTCGGCACGTCGCGCAGCATCCCGCCAAGTCGGGCGAGAACGGACGACTCCCCCGTGTGCTCGGTTCGGGCGGAGCGGAGGGATGCCGAGTCGGTGGCGGCGGCCAGGGCCGCGAGGGCGGCGTCCACGGCGTCGGCGACCGACTCGTCGGTGATGTTCAGGGGGTCAGGCACGGTTCACAAGTTTAGCGAGGAATTCGGGCCGCACCGCCCCACCCCGGCGTCGCGCGAGCCGCCGGGCGAACGCCGACAGGGACAAGTTGATCGCGAGGTAGATCACGAGCGTGACGAGGAACAGCGAGAGGAGGTAGCGGTTGCCGTAGAAGCTCGCCATCTGGTTCATCGTCGTGCGGATGAGCTCGTTGTAGCCGACGATAAAGCCGAGGCTGGTGTCTTTGAGCAGCACGACGAGCTGCGCGACGATCACCGGCAGCATCTGCCGGAAGGCCTGCGGGAACTCGATGAACGTCTTCGCCTGCAGCCGTGTCAGCCCGAGGCTGAGACCGGCCTCGCGCTGGCCGAGCGGCAGGGAGGCGAGCCCGGCCCGCAGTATCTCCCCGATGATCGCCCCGTTGTACAACCCGAGGGCGAGCACAACGGCCCAGAACGAGCCGAACGAACTCGCGAGCAGGATGAACAGCATGAGGAGCAGCACCGGCATGCCGCGGAAGAACTCGAGAACGACCGTGGTCGGCACGCGCACCCAGGCGAAAACCGAGGTGCGCAGGGTCGAGAAACCGATGCCGATGGCAAGAGCCAGCACGGCCGCAAACGCCGCCGCCTGGAGGGTCGCCAGCACGCCGAGCCCAATGCCGCGCCAGACGCGAGGGTCCGCGAAGATGTCCCACCGGCCGGGGTCGAATGAGCCCGGAAGCGTGATGCCCGAAGACACCCGAGGAGCGGTGAGGGTGAGGATCACCCAGACGACGACAGCGGCCACGACCACGAGGGCAACGATCGAGAAGATCAGCGACCGGCGCCGTGCCTTCGGGCCGGGAGAGTCGAAGAGTACAGAGGAGCTCATCGCGCCACCGCCCATCTCTTTTCGAGTCGCGCCGAGAGCACGCCGAGCGGGATCGTGATCACGAGGTAGAAGAAGGCGACCCCGAGCAGGATCGGGATGATGTTGTCTCCGTTCGCATTCGCGAGCTTCTTGCCGACCGTGAACAGTTCCGCCACGAAGAATCCGCCAGCCACCGAAGTGTTCTTGGCCAGGGCGACGAGCACATTGACGAGGGGCGGGATCACCATGCGGAACGCCTGCGGAAAGATCACGAGGGTGAGCGACTGGCCGAAGCCCATCCCGAGGCTCCGAGCCGCCTCCGCCTGCCCGATCGGCACGCCGTTCACGCCGGAGCGCAGCGCCTCGGCCACGAACGGCGAAGTGTATAGCGTGAGTCCGATGCTGGCCGCGACGAAGTACGGAAGGGTGGTGCCGAGGTAGGGAAGGATGATCGCGCAGAAGAACAGCACCAGGGTGAGCGGGGTGTTGCGCAACGCCTCGGTGTAGACCGCCGCGGCACCGCTGAGGCCGGGCACCGGGGAGATGCGCATCGCGGCCACGAGGGTGCCGAGGACCAGGGCCGCCACTCCCGCGATCGCGAACAGCGACAGCGTGAGCCCGAAGCCCTGGAGGTACGACGGCAGGTTGTCGATCACGGCATTCATGGGTTCACTCCCCTCGGTTTGGTCTGATTGTCCCGGTACGCGGGTGGCGGCCCGTCACCACGCACTGCCACCCACGCGGCTCGGCTAGTAGTTGTCGACGGCGGGCGGCGCGACGTAGGGAAGCATCTTTCCGGCGGTGTCTTCCCACGCCTTCTTGTAGCTGCCGTCCTTATAGGACTTGGTGAGCACCGAGTTGATGTAGGTGCGGAAGCCGGTGTCGTCGAGCCCCAGCCCGATACCGTACGGCTCCTTCGTGAACGGCTTGCCGACGACCTTGAATTCGCCCTCGTTCTGCGCCGCGAGCCCGGCGAGGATCACGTTGTCTGTGCTGACCGCGACGGCCGCGCCCGAGCGGAGTGGCTCCAGGCAGTTCGAGTAGATGTCGGTGAGCAGCGGCTTGGCGCCGATCTCCGCGAGCTTCGCCGCCGGCGTCGATCCGGTGACCGAACAGACCGGCTTGCCGACAAGGTCCTTCTCCGTCTTGATCTTCTTGTTGTCTGCCTTCACCAGGATCGACTGACCGGCGGAATAGTACGGGCCGGCGAACGAGACTGCCTTCTTGCGCAGGTCGTTGATCGTATAGGTGGCGATCACGAGGTCGACCTCGCCGGACTGGATGAACGGCTCGCGGTTGGCGGAGATGGTCTCCTTCCACTCGATGTTCTCGGCCTTGATGCCGAGGCTCGCGGCGATCATCTTGCCCATCTCCACATCGAAGCCGACCGGGCCGTCTGGGCCCTTGAGGCCGAACAGCGGCTGGTCGAACTTGGTGCCGATGGTGATCTTGCCCGCCTTGGCGAGCTTCTCCATGGTCGAGCCTGCCGCAAAGGTCGGCACAGCCTTCGGTGTCGATGCCGTGTCTGCGCCGCCGCCTGCACAGCCGGCAAGCATCAGCATGGCCGACGCCGCGAGGGCGACGATCGTGAGGTTCTTCTTCATGGGGTCTTGGTGCCTCTCATTGGCGCTGCGTGGTCGTGCGTGTCCACCGGGGGTGGGCCACTCTGATGGTCGAGGGGAGCCTGGACCTAGTGCGCGAGAACCTTGGACAGGAAGTCCTGGGCCCGCGGCGATTGCGGGTCGGTGAAGAAGTTTTCGGGAGTCGCTTCCTCTTCGATCGTGCCATCGGCCATGAAGAGCACCCGGTCGGCGGCCTTGCGGGCGAACCCCATCTCGTGGGTAACCACGAGCATGGTCATGCCGTCCTTCGCCAGGCCGACCATCACATCCAGGACCTCGTTGATCATCTCCGGGTCGAGGGCACTCGTCGGCTCATCGAGCAGGATGAGCTTGGGCTGCATCGCGAGCGAGCGCGCGATTGCCACCCGCTGCTGCTGCCCGCCGGAGAGCTGGGCGGGCATCTTGCCGGCCTGGTTGGCGACACCCACCCGGTCGAGCATCTCCATGCCGCGGGACTCGGCGTCCTTCTTCGACAGCTTGCGCACCTTCATCGGCGCGAGGGTGACGTTTTCGAGGATCGTCTTGTGCGCGAAGAGGTTGAACGACTGGAAGACCATGCCGACATCGGCGCGCAACCGGGCAAGCTCGGCACCCTCCGAGGGGAGAACCTTCCCGTCGATGGTGATGGTGCCGGAGTCGATGGTTTCGAGGCGGTTGATCGCCCGGCAGAGGGTGGACTTTCCCGACCCGCTCGGCCCGATAACGACCACGACCTCGCCCTTGGCGACCGTCGTCGAGATGTCCTTGAGCACGTGCAGGTCGCCGAAATGTTTGTTGATCCGGTCTACGACAACGAGAGGCCCCATGCCCCAAGCCAACCACACCCCCGTTCGGGGGCCGACCAATCAGTCCACTCTTAACCTGCCGGAAATGCCGAACGGCCCCGCGGGTACGGCCTTTACCTGGTCACGTTCGCTGCGCGAATGCGCTCTCGTAGAGGCACACCGCGGCGGCTGTGGCGAGATTCATCGACTCCGCGTGCCCGTAGATCGGCACGGTGATCGCGCGGTCGGCGAGGGCGAAATGCTCGTCGGTGAGGCCCCGGGCCTCGTTGCCGAACAGCCACGCGGTCGGCCCGGCGAGCGTGCCGTCTCGGCGCGCCTCGAGCAGGTCCTCGCCCTTCACGTCGGCGGCGAGCACTGTCATCCCGGCCTCGCGAGCCCGCTCGAGCACCGACTCGAGTTCCGCGCCGACCGCCACGGGAAGGTGGAAGATCGACCCCGTCGACGCGCGCACGACCTTCGGATTGTAGAGGTCGACGCTGCGACCGGTGAAGATCACGCCGTCGGCGCCGGCGGCATCCGCGGCCCGGATGATCGTGCCGGCGTTGCCGGGATCGCGCACCTCCTCGAGGATGGCGATGAGCTTCGGCTCCGAACGCAGGATGTCCTTGACCGAAGTGGGAAATTGGTGGCAGACGGCGACGATTCCCTGGGGCGTAACCGTGTCCGCCATCGCCTCGAGCACGTGTTCGGTGACGAATTCGACGTCGACGCCGGCATCCACGGCGGCCTGGGCGATGTCCGTGTAGCGCTCGATCGCGGTCGGCGTGGCATAGAGTTCGACGACGAGCTGCGGGCGGAAGGTCATCGCCTCCGCGACGGCCTGCGGGCCCTCGAGCAGGAACAGTCCGGTCGCGGCGCGAGCCTCCCGCTTGGCGAGTTTGGCGACGCTTCTGACACGGGGCGAACGCGGGTTATCGAGCACGTGACGATTCTATTCCGGCAACGGCATGGAACGTCGGATCGCGTGGGCTCGGCGCGGAACGGCGAAAGGCCCGGGCACTCGAGGTGCCCGGGCCTTGCGCAGGAGACGTGTCTGAGCGGTGAACCTACGCTGCCGTGAACTTAAGCTGCCGTGAACTTAAGCTGCGGAGACCTTCGGAGCGGAGGTGTCTGCCGGCAGTGCGGCCTTCGCGGTGGCGACGATCGCCGCGAACGTGGCGGGGTCGGTCACGGCGAGGTCGGCGAGAATGCGGCGGTCGACCCCGACGCCGGCCAGGTTCAGTCCCTGGATCAGGCGGTTGTAGGTCAGTCCGTTCGCGCGCGAGGCGGCGTTGATGCGCTGGATCCACAGGCGGCGGAAGTCACCCTTGCGCGCACGACGGTCGCGGTACGAGTAGACGAACGAGTGGATGAGCTGTTCTTTGGCCTTGCGGTACAGGCGCGAGCGCTGTCCACGGTAGCCCTTGGCGCGCTCGAGGATGACCCGACGCTTCTTGTGGGCGTTGACTGCCCTCTTTACTCTTGCCATTTCCTAAATCCTTTATTTCTCTTCGGCGATGTGGATCGGCGTTACATGCCGAGTAGCTTTTTGATGGCCTTGACGTTGGCCGGGGCAATCACCTGGTCCTGGTTCAGGCGACGCTTGCGCTGGCCCGACTTCGATTCCAGGTTGTGGCGCATGCCGGCCTGCTGTTTCATGATCTTTCCGCTGCCGGTGACCTTGAATCGCTTCTTGGTCCCCGAGTGGGTCTTCTGCTTGGGCATTTCTCTCCTTGTTCGTGCAACCCGACGGACTAGTCCGTCGTCACATCTGCTGGTGCAGTCTTGGGGGCAACAGCCCGCGGCTTCGGAATCGAGCCCGGCGTTGGCGTGGGGCGCGGTGCCGAGGGGACGGCTCGCGGCGTGGGCGGCTTCGCCTCGGTGGATGCCGGCTTCGCCGGGGCCGCGGGTGCCGCAGTGCTCGGCGCCGCAGTGCTCGGCGCTGCCTTGGCGACAGGAGCGGCCGCGGGGGCCGCCTTCGCGGCCGGAGCGGCCTTGGGTGCGACCGCGGTCGACCCGACCGCAGCCGCCTTAGGCGCCTCGACGGGTGCCACCGCGAGCGGAACCTCGACAGGCTCGGCCACGGGAGCCGCCACCGGTGGGTTCGCCGCGGCATCCGTCGCGGCCTTCACCAACTCAGGCGGCAGGGCGGGAAGCTCGGCGCTGGCTGGGCGCTCGGCACGTTCCGGCTTCGACTTCGCGATCTTCACGTCGTGCTCTGCCTTGACCTCGGCCTTCGTCTTGAGCGGACCGATCACCATGACCATGTTGCGGCCATCGATGGTGGGGGTCGACTCGACGGTGCCGAACTCTGAAACGTCTTCGGCGAATCGCTGGAGCAGACGCACGCCCTGCTCGGGACGCGACTGCTCGCGGCCGCGGAACAGGATCATGGCCTTCACCTTGTCGCCGCCCTGGAGGAAGCCCTCTGCACGCTTGCGCTTGGTCTCGTAGTCGTGAACGTCGATCTTGAGTCGGAAACGGACCTCCTTGAGGATCGTGTTCGACTGGTTGCGCTTGGCCTCTTTCGCCTTCTGCGCGGTTTCGTACTTGAACTTGCCGAAATCCATGATCTTGGCAACGGGAGGCTTGGAATTGGGAGCAACCTCAACCAAATCCAGGTCTGCCTCC
>NZ_DATCQQ010000081.1:0-17285 GCF_036569425.1 Lacisediminihabitans sp. | reverse complement strand
CCCAGCCACACCGAAGCACACCACATCCGATGGTGGTCCCACACCCAGGAAACAAACCTGGCCAACGGAATCCTGCTCTGCTCCGCCCACCACCACAGCATCCACCGCGACGGCTGGCAAATCCAGGTCATCGACAACGTCCCCTGGTTCATCCCACCCCCGCCGATCGACACCCAACAGCGACCCCGCCGCGGAGGACGACCACCAGTACCGACCACACCACCGAGAAACACACCACCGAGAGACGGGCCACCGGAATACGGGCCGCCGATCGTGCTGCGGCGGTGACGGGCGAGTCGGCGGCGATCTGCTCGATGACCTTGTCGAGGCGGTCCAGTCGAGGCGGTCCCTCCGGGCGACGGTCTGGGTGACGGCTTCGTAATACGCGTCGAACGCGGTCGTGAACGACGCGTCGCTGCGGTCACGATGTTCCCGCAACCACCGGTCATGCTTGGCCGTCCGGTCGGACCGGCCTCATACGTGGCGATCTGCGGGCTCGGCAACGACGCGCCCCACGCCACGATCTCGGGCGCACTCGCCGACAGCTTCCGGCGCACGATCTCGCCCGTATCGGCATCGATCGCACACCCCTGGGTCGTGCGGGCGTGCACGTCCTACTGGTGAAGCGCGTTATCCGTTTTCACACTATGGCCTCGGCCTGCGCAGTTCTCGATCAGGTCACGGCACGTTCCCATGGCATCGTTCGTCGGGGTGTGCATTACCGTTTGCGCTGGCGCCGCCTCACCGTCTTCACCAGGAGCACGATTGACAGGGCCAGCGCCAGCACGAAGAGGGCTGCGATGAGCCAAAGAGAGTCGGAATTAATCATGATGTTGCTCAACAGGAAGCGGCCGAACGCGACCAGCACGCCGACAGCGATCCCGAGGTAAAGCCAAACTGCTCGACCCGAGAGCATGAAGACGCCAATTCCCAGGATTGTGATCCCGAAGCCCGCGATAAAGCCACCCCATGTGGAGAAGACGATGCCGAGCCAATCTACGAAGGCTGGGGGCAGTGTGTTCGGGTCGATGCCTGTGTACCGGATATCTTCTGGAAGAAGGGCTGGTCGCAAGATGAGGAAGTAGACACCTACCCCCAGGGTGAGGACTCCGAGGACACACGTAATCGCGCCACTCAGTGCATCCTTTCGAACTTCCGGGGTCTGCATCTTAGGATTTCCCTTCTCGCACAATCTGAGCACGTTTTCGGCAGCGGATCCCTCGATCGAACTGCGGGACTAAAGGCCATATCGCCGGGTCCCAGCTTGGGTGAGGCTGGTGTGGACGAGTGCAAGACGCCGCCGCGCAGAGGCGCCCATGCTGGGAGGGCAAGATCATGATGTGGGGATACGGATACGACGGCTGGGGCTGGATGTGGGCAGTCGGCGGTCTTGTCATCGTCGGGATCGTCGTTCTTGTGGTGGTTCTGATCCGCAATTCGACTGCGCCGACGAAGTCAGCTACCACAGCCACGGCTGCGACCTCGACGCCGCGGCAGATACTCGATGAGCGGTATGCCCGCGGCGAGTTGACCACAGAGGAGTACCGCGAGCGTGTCGAGACTCTGGGCGGCAAACCTTAGTCGATTGATCGTCGTGGTGGGCGTTCGTCGAGATGGCACCATTCTTGGCCTGAACTACGGGCCTGATCGTTGCGGTTCCGATCGATCTCGTCATCCCGCTCACGGGATTCTGGACTGATCGAGAGCGGGAGTCGTGCTGACTCCGGCCCTGCTGTTCTCGGGCGCCGATGGTTTCGTTGCTTCCGCCGCAGTAGGCAGGCGCAGTCGCTTGAGGAGGAGGGCGTTCGCGGCGACGATCGCGCTGGAACCGGACATGGAGATGGCCGCGATCTCGGGGCTGAGCATGAGGCCAATGCCTGCGAAGACTCCGGCCGCGATTGGCAGTGCGATGGCGTTGTAGCCGATCGCCCAGCCAAGGTTTTGCCGCATCTTGCGCACCGTTCCGTTGCCGATGCGCAATGCGATCGCAACATCCAACGGATCAGAGCGCATCAGGACGACATCGGCGGTCTCGATCGCGACGTCGGTTCCTGCACCTATCGCGATTCCGAGGTCTGCTTGCGCGAGGGCGGGCGCGTCGTTGACTCCGTCTCCGACCATCGCCACCTTCTTACCGGCGGCCTGCAGCTCTGCGACCTTGGCGGACTTGTCCTGCGGCAGGACCTCGGCGATGACGGTGTCGATGCCCAGCATGGTGGCGATCCGTTGGGCTGTCGCCACGTTGTCGCCGGTGAGCATCGCCACCTCGATGCCGGCGTCGTGGAGGGCCGTGATCGCCGCTTGGGCGGTGTCCCGGGCAGCGTCCGCCAGCGCGATCACTCCCGCGGCTTTCCCGTCGACGGCGACGAGCACCGCGGTGCGTCCGGTGGACGCTAACTGCTCGCGCTGGTCGAGGACCGTGCTGATGTCGACGCCTTCGGCCGCCATGAGTTTCCGGTTGCCGACCAGCACCCGGCGCCCGCGGACCGTGGCGCCGGCACCATGCCCGGGGACGTTTCGGAACTCGGTGGCAGCGAGCTTCTCGGCGCCCTGGGCTTCGGCGTAGGTGACCACCGCTGCCGCGAGGGGATGCTCGGATTCACGCTCGACAGCTGCCACCAGGGCGAGAAGTTCGTCGCGGGGGATTCCGACGTTGATGAAATCCGTCACTTCCGGTTCGCCTTTGGTCAGGGTTCCGGTCTTGTCCATGATGACCGTGTCAATGTGGGCCGCGGTTTCCAGCGCTGCGGCGTTCTTGAACAGCACGCCACGTTTGGCGCCGAGGCCGGTTCCCACCATGATCGCGGTCGGTGTTGCCAGGCCGAGGGCGTCCGGGCAAGTGATGACCACCACCGTGATGGCGAACAGGAGCGCGGCCTGGGGTGTTGCGCCGAGGAGCAGCCACGCGACGAAGGTTACGCTGCCGCCGATGAGAGCGACGAGGACCAGCCAGAACGCGGCCCGGTCAGCGAGGCGCTGGCCGGGAGCTTTGGAGTTCTGTGCTTCCTGGACCAGGGCGACGATCTGCGCCAGAGCGGTGTCGGCCCCGACCTTGGTGGCCCGCACCCGCAGGGTCCCGGTGGTGTTCACCGTCGCTCCGATGACCGCAGACCCGGTCGACTTCGCCACGGGCAGGCTCTCGCCGGTGACCATCGATTCGTCGACATCCGAGTCGCCCTCCTCGACCGTTCCGTCGGTCGGGATCTTCGCACCGGGCCGAACGAGCAGCAGATCCCCGGGTAGCACCTCGGCGGTGGGGACTTCGAGCGGCTCGCCATCGCGGAGGACGATGGCTCGCGCGGGTGCCAGCTCGAGCAGGGTACGGATGGCATCGTTGGCGCCGCCGCGGGCGCGCATCTCAACCCAGTGACCCAGGAGCACGAAAGAGGTCAGCACGGTGGCCGCTTCGTAGAACACCTCGCCGCCGCCGGTCAGGGTCACGACGAGGCTGTAAGTCCAGCCGGCTCCCACACCGACAGCGACCAGCACCATCATGTCCAGGGTGCGTGCGCGCAACGCACGGAACGCGCCGTCGAAGAAGATCCAGGCTGAATAGAAGATCACCGGTAGCGACAGGATCAGGGCGAAGACATCGTCGCGCAGCCCGAATGGGGCGGGCACGGTGAACCCGAATACCTGCCGGCCGATCGGTGACCACAGGATGATGGCGACGGAGAGGATCGCTGCCACCAGGAAGCGGTTGCGCATGTCGCGGATCATTGATGCCATCGACATTCCGGCGTGGCCGCCGCCGTGACCCATCACGTCCTGGCTGCTCCGGGAGGGTGCTGTGTGTCCCGCGTGGGGGTCGCCGGTCGCCTGCCCGGCTGCTGCGGCCATCGGGCGGGAATGCTCCATGGCGTGCGGCATGCCAGCGTGCGCCTTGTGTTCCATGTGCTCGTGGTCCATGTCCGCCGGCTGGTCGGAGGATCCTGGAGTCGTAGAAGCATCCATGCCGGGTTCGGTTGAGGTGGACGTCTGGGCTTGGTCGAAGGCCGGGTCGCAGATGTGTTGGGGTACCGATTGTCCGGCGCAGTGGTAGCCGCATTCGAGGATCCACCTGCGCAGATGAGCTTGCGAGGTGGTCTCGGGGTCGTAGGTGACGTTGGCGGTCTGGGACACCGGGTTGGCTTCCACGGAGATAACGCCAGGTTGACGGCGCAAGGTCGCCTCGACGACAGCTTTCGAGGAGGCCCAGTGGACACCCGAAACCTCCAGGACGATGGTGCGGATGTCCGAACTCATCTGTGCCTTCTCTTCGGTCGGGCGTTCAGGACGCCAGGTAGCCGAGGATGGTCATCATCCCGGACTCGGCGTGGTAAATGTTGTGGCAATGCGCCGCCCACAGGCCCGGGTTGTCGGCATCGAAGTCAACGCTTAGAGTTTTGCCAGGCAGGACGATCGAGGTGTCTTTCCGCGGACCGCCGCCAACATGCTGGTAGGTGTGCCCGTGCAGGTGGAATGGATGCCACATCTGGGTTGTGTTCTCGATGCGAAGCCGCACCCGCTCGCCCTGCTGCACGCCGAGTGCGCCGGCCATGGGGTTGGCCGGGTCGAACCGGCGCCCGTTGATCGCCCAGTCATACGCCATCATCGACCCGGACAGCGTTGCGGTGATTTCACGATCGACGGAGCGGGTGGCGAGGGCGACATGTGAGACCGCGGAGAGCATGGACGCCGTCAGCACCGTGCGGGTGAGTTCCGGGATCGACGACGCCGATAGGGGTGTCTGACCGGAGCCGGTGCGCACGATCGCCAAGGCGTTGGCGTTCTTGCCTTCTGCTGCGGCGATGAGCGGGAACGCCCCGTCGCCCAGTGTCACGAGGGCGTCGTAGCGTTCGCCCATCCCGATGAGGATCGCGTCGGTGTCGACGGGATTCACCGGGTACCCGTCGCTGTGGGTGACGGTGAGCCGGTGACCGCCGAGGGCGACGCGGAAGGCGGTGTCGCTGCCGGCGTTGATGATGCGCAGGCGGATCCGTTTGCCAGGGGTGCTGGTAAACGTCTCGGGGTCGGCGGGGGGACGCCCGTTGATGAGGAAGTAGGGATAGGCCACGTCTCCGGCGTCCCCGCCGAGCAGATCGGAACGGGTGCCCATCATCATGTGGCTACCCGAGCCGCTCATCATCCCGCCCATGCCACCGCTGAGCTCCTTGAGCACCTCGTCGGGGGTCCCGGTCACCCCGTCGAGCCAGTCATCAAGAATGACCACCCATTCGTCGTCATAAGTGAGTGGTTCATTCGGGTCTTCGACGATGAGCGCCCCGTACAGGCCCCGGTCCAATTGCGGGCCTACGTGCGGGTGGAACCAGTAAGTACCGGGCTGGTCGGCGACGAACTCGTAGTTGAAGTCGTTCCCGGCTGCGATCGGAGCCTGGGTCGCGCCGGGCACACCGTCCATGTCGTTGCGCAGCGCCAGACCGTGCCAGTGCACGGAGGTATCGTCCGGCAGCGCATTGCGCAGCTTCGCCCGCAGCGTGTCGCCCGCGGACAACCGGATGGTCGATCCGGGCACTGTGCCGTAACTCCAGGTATTCGCCACGGTGCCGGCCAGATCAATCTGGGTGGGGGAGGCGATGAGGTCGACACTCATGATTCGACCCGTACCGCCGCGGGCCAGTTCCCCCGCCCGCACTGCGGCGCCGGTGGGGGTGATGTAGCGCGGCGGTGCCGCACATGAGGCCAAGACGATCGCGGCCAGTGTGCCGGTACCAACGGCGAGGAAGCCGCGGCGGGTAAGGCTGGCGTTGGGGAGTGCTGAGTTCATGTGTGTCCTACCGTGTGAGTCGATGCTGGCCCTGTTGGTGCCGGTGCGCGAGAGTCGAAGGTCCCGCACCTCGCTTGAGGCCTGTGTATCGCGGTGGAGGAAACGAACAAGGCGTGGGATCCCCACTGCGAAACGCGGGACGATTAGGACCGGACGAGTCGTGCGATGGCTGCGCTTGCCTCGCGCAACTTGTCTTCGGCGACGGTGCCACCGTGCTCCGTGGCTTCCGCGACGCAGTGCATCAGGTGGTCGTCCAGCAGCGCGAGCGCCACCGCCTCGAGCGCCCGGGTTGTGGCCGAGACCTGAGTTAGCACGTCGATGCAGTACGTGTCTTCTTCGATCATCCTCGCCACACCCCGCACCTGCCCTTCGACCCTGCGCAGTCGAGCCAGGAGCGCGTCCTTGTTTCCGACGTAGCCGTGCATTGTGTGATCCTCCCGGGGTTAGTGCTCAGCGTGCGCGTGACCGTAACGGTGGGGATCCGCGTCGAACCTGTCGGCGCAGCTGGTGGAGCAGAAGTAGAACGTCGTTCCGTCGTGCTCACGCGTGGTGGCGGCCGTCGCGGGGTCGATCTTCATACCGCAGACCGGGTCAGTGACGAGCGTGGCGCCGTCGGAGTGGTGATTGTCGTGCGTCATAGGGTTCTCCTCGTGTACGTGCTGGTTGCCAATCTCGACCACCGGGTTGGAGGTCGAGGCCGCGACCGGGATGACCGCGGGCTTGGGGGCGAACCGGCGCAACCGGCTGGAGTTCGTGACCACGGACAACGATGACAATGACATCGCCAGGGCTGCGATCATCGGGCTGAGCAACAGCCCGAACGCCGGGTAGAGGATGCCTGCGGCGAGGGGGATGCCGACGATGTTGTAGCCGAACGCGAACATCAGATTTTGCCGAATGTTGCGCATGGTGGCGCGGGACAGGTCGATGGCGGTGACCAGCCCGGCCAGGTTCCCGGAGATCAGGGTGATGTCGGAGGCTTCGATCGCCACGTCCGTCCCGGTGCCGATCGCTGAGCCCACGTCCGCCTGGGCCAGCGCGGGGGCGTCGTTGATGCCGTCGCCGACCATGCCGACCACTCGACCCTCGGCTTGCAGGCGTCGGACCTCACGCGCCTTGTGTTCTGGCATGACTTCTGCGACGACGCGGCCGATTCCGACCTGGCGGGCGATCGCCGCAGCGGTGGTTCGGTTGTCGCCGGTCATCATCACCACATCGATGCCGCGGGCGGCCAGATCCGCGATCGCGGCGATGGACCCGTCTTTGATCGTGTCCGCCACGCCCACCACCCCGGCTGGGCGCCCATCGATCGCGGCAAGCATGGGGGTCTTGCCGTCCGCTGCGAGACCTTCCACGCCGGCGGTTAGGCCCGACGTCTCGACGCCCGCCGCGGCCAGTAGCTGAGTGTTGCCAACGAGGACGACCCTGCCGTTCACCTCAGCACGCACTCCCTGGCCGGTGATGGATTCGAACGATGCCGCACGGGGGATCGTCAGACTGCGACCCTCCGCGCCGGCGACGATTGCGGCGGCGAGCGGGTGCTCGGAGTCGCGTTCGGCGCCGGCGATGAGTGCGAGCAGCTCGTCAGAGGTGAAACCTTCCGCGGGCAGGACGTCGGTGAGGATCGGGGTTCCGTTGGTGATCGTGCCGGTCTTGTCCAGGACGACCGTATTGATCTTGTGGGCGGTCTCGAGCGCCTCGGCCGAACGGATGAGGATTCCGTTGCTCGCGGCCTTGCCGGTGGCGACGGTGATCGACAGCGGTGTGGCCAGCCCGAGCGCGCACGGGCAGGCGATGATGAGCACGGCGACAGCGGCTACCAGGGCGAACACTCCAGTCGGGGGAGGACCGAACACCCACCAGGCGGCGAAGGTCCAGATGGCGATCGCGATGACCGCCGGCACGAAATAGCCGGAGACCTTGTCAGCCAGACGCTGGATGGGAGCCTTCGAGCCCTGGGCTTCACGAACCAGCTTGATGATCTGGGCGAGCATCGTGTCTACCCCGACCTTGGTTGCTGAGTAGCGGAACGACCCGGTCTGGTTGATCGTCGCGCCGATCACCGTGTCACCTATGGACTTGACCACAGGGAGAGGTTCGCCGGTGATCATCGACTCGTCGATCGCGGAGGTGCCCTCGATGACCTGCCCGTCGACCGGAAGCTTCTCGCCCGGGCGGATCACCACAATGTCACCGACCACGACGTCACCGACCGGGATCTCCGTCTCTGCACCTGCACGGACGATCCGCGCAGTCCGCGGCTGGAGGCCGATCAGGGTTCGGATCGCCTCACCCGTTCCGGCCTTGGCCTGGCTCTCCAGCAGGCGGCCGATGAGAATCAGGGTGAGGATGACGCCGACGGCCTCGAAATACACGCCGCGCGCCTCCGCGGGAAGTATCGAGGGAAAGAACGTCGCCACCAGGCTGAATCCGTATGCGGCGATCGTGCCGAGGGTGATGAGGGAGTTCATCTCCGCTGCTCGGTGCGTCAGCGCCAGCCATCCGGTCCGGTGGATCGGCCACCCGGTGTAGAACATCACGGGAGTAACCAGAAGGAACTGGAACCACGGCGCGAGCAGCAGAGACGGGACCCACGTGGCACCGAACAGCTCATGCGCCATCACCGACAGGAAGACCGGCAGGGTCAGTACCGCGCCGACGATGATCCGTCGGCGCAGGTCCGCGATCTCTTTAGTGTGCTCGGCGGTTTCCTGGTCGCCGCTGTCCTCCGTGATCAGCTCGTCGACGGCGTCCCCGTTGGAGGGCGTAGCGGGTGGCGCCTCGAGCACGGCCGTCGCGGTCCGTTGGATGCCGGCAGGGGCGGCAACGACCCTCAGGGTGCCATGGATCATGTTCATCCCGCACGCAAACTCGAAGTCACCAAGGTTCTCGGGGGTGAATTCCAAGGCTGTCGTCGCATAAGCGGGCAAGCTCTGGTTCACCTTGAAGTCGGGAAAGACCACGCGAGATGAGCAGTCACCCGTCTCTTGGCGGTCGAACAGCAATCGGGTCGGCACCCCTTGCGCGACTTCGACGACGCTGGGGGAGTAGCCACCACTCACCCTGATGGTCTGGACCTGCACGTCCCCGTCCACGATCGCGCGCCGCGCGGTGCGAGGAGCGAAGAAATACCACCCCAGCAGAGCCGATAGCCCTGCTGCGCTCAAGACGACGATGACATCCACGATGGCGACCCCTTCGCTTCGTCGGCGCTCGTCCGGCGAGTTGAAACCACTATACCCCTTAGGGGTATATCAAGCTGTGGCTGGCAAAGCGACCATTCGTGGGGTCACCGTGGGGTTTGGCCTTGACAGGCGGCTGGGACGTTCGGCGGCGCAGTGCATGCGGTGGGCGTCGGAAGGAGATGTCCAATGACGCCGATGTCGCACGGTTACATTCCTGGAGCGAGGATGACCTTTGCAGAGCCCGACTCCATGTTGCGGCGCAGTTCCCAGATTTGATAGCCGACCATGTACGTGCTCACCTGTGGCTCCGGAACGATCTTGACGAAGCAGACTCGGCTTTCACCGTCTTCTCGTGCCCGCTGATACCCCCGGAGAATTCGACGTCCCATCCAGAACTTCTCGAACACTGCGGTTCCGTTCGGGTCGTCCCAGTTCAGCAGTTCTGCTCGTCCGTGCAGCTGAATAGTTGCCGGGGGAAGGAATGAGAGCACCGGTCTTGGAATCGGGATAACGATTGAGACTCGCGGATCCGACTGGATGTTGCGCGCCTTGAGCAGGTGCCGCCGGGTCATGACATAGATGGCAAAGGCATCGCCAGAACCATTAGAACCGTAACTAACACCCGCCGAGTGTGGCGCGCCGTCACGCCCGACGGTGGAGAGTACCGCGAAGTGCTGCCTCCGGATCTGCCCGATCACGAGACGCGGCGTCACCCGCGTATCACGCTGACCATCTTGATCCGCCATCCTCGCCACCCTGACTAGCTGCCTCAACTGCTCGGAGCCTTCTTAATCTGAGCCGTAATCATCGCAGATCGTCGCGAGGAGCGAGAGTACTAACCGTCGACATCGACGCACATACGAAGAGCTCTGGTCAGAGGACCATTGGACCGACCGTGGGGTAGTTAGCCATTTTGTAACCTGTCGCACGAAATGCGAGTAGTTGGATTCCAGACCAACATAACTTTCGATTTCGTTCAACCGGGGCCTCCACAGCTCGACAGTGGACAGGCCAACCTCCACGGGCTGGTAACCCACGTCTACTCGAACGGGCCCCCAGCCTCACGAGATACCTGCCGTACCCATATCGTCTACGCGAGCGCCTCGACGATCGGCCGGAACTTCAACCGGGTCTCGAGCAGCTCGCGCTCCGGCACCGAGCCGGCGACGATGCCGGCGCCCGCGTAGGCGGTGACCGTGCCGTCCGGGTCGACCTGGGCGCTGCGCAGCGCGACCGCCCATTCGCCGTCGCCATCCGCGCCGACCCAGCCGACCGGCCCGGCGAAGCGGCCACGGTCGAACGGCTCGAGCTCCTCGATCAGGCGGAGGGCCTCCGCGGTGGGAGTGCCGGCGACGGCCGCCGTCGGATGCAGCGCCGAGATGAGGTCGAGCGAGGTCGAGCCGTCGGTGAGCTCGCCCTCCACGTCGCTCGCCAGGTGCCAGAGATTGGGGAGCTTGAGCGTGAACGGCATCTCGCTCGCCGTGACGTTCGGGCTGTGACTGCGCAGCGACGCGAGCACGTTCTGCACGGCGAACTGGTGCTCGTCCTGGTCCTTGGGCGACGTCGCGAGCGCGGTGGCGGAATCCTCGTCCGACCGCTCGTCGCTGCCGCGCGCCGCGCTGCCCGCGAGCACCCGCGCCGAGACGAAACCGTCGTCGACGCTCACCAGGGTCTCCGGGCTCGACCCGAAGAACCCGTCGATGCTGAAGGTCCAGCAGTCGCGGTAGCCGAGGGCGAGGGCCTCGATGGCGCGGCGGAGGTCGGCACCCGGCGGCAGCGAGCCCACGAGCTCCCGCGCGATCACCACCTTGCTCAGGTCGCGGTTGCGGATGCGATCGACGGCGGCGGCGACCGCGGCGCGATAGCCCTCGGCGTCGAGGGTTCCCGGGCGCAGCGCGACCGTGAACGGTCCGCCGTACGGCTGCATGGGGGGCACCACCGGGTCGGGCAGCGCTCCGACGCCGACGCGCGTGACCCAGCTCTGGTCGGCGTCCCGCCCGATCACGAGCGACGGCACGATGAGCACGCTCGTGCGCCGAGACCGGTCGGAGAAGGCGAAGCTGCCCATGGCGATGAGTCCGGTGCCGGTGCGGGAGAGCGGGTCGCTCACCGTCGCGGCCGCGACCACCCGCTGCCAGGCCTCCGCGGCATTCAGCATGCGGCGCCGGCCCGTGAACTCGAGGCGCAGCGCCTCGCCGTGGCCGACGAGGCCGTAGCCGCGACGCGTCCAGAGCAGCGGATTGCCCCGGTCGAGCAGGGGGACGAGGGGGCCGAGATCGTCCGTCGCGACGGTTTCGACGACGAGCGCCGGAATGGACGGCTCGACGCTCGAGGGCTCGGAACCGGTCACACGCCAAGACTATCCCGGCGAAACCGTGCGCCAGCGGGGCGTAGGAATCGCTGAACTAGACTGGGCGAGTGGCCAAGGCAGATTTGAGCAAGCAACCGGACGAGGTCGCCGCGATGTTCGACGGGGTCGCGAAACACTACGACCGCACCAACTCCGTGCTGTCGATGGGCAATTCGCTCATCTGGCGCGTCGCGACGGTGCGCGCGGTGGCCCCGCAGGCCGGTGAACGAGTGCTCGACATCGCCGCGGGCACCGGAACCAGCTCGGTCGCCCTCGCGAAGAGCGGGGCGGATGTCGTGGCCGCCGACTTCTCGCCGGGCATGATCGAGGTGGGCCGGCTGAAGCATCCCGGCATCACCTTCGTGCAGGCGGACGCCATGGCGCTGCCCTTCGGCGACGACGAATTCGACGCGGTGACGATCTCCTTCGGCCTGCGCAACATCGAGGACCCGAAGAAGGCGCTCGCCGAGATGTACCGCGTGCTCAAGCCGGGTGGCCGGCTCGTGATCTGCGAGTTCTCGAAGCCCCCGAGGGCCATCTTCCGTGCCGGATATTCGGTCTACATGAAATACATCATGCCGGCCGTCGTCGACGCGGCCAGCTCCAACCCCGAGGCGTACACCTACCTCGCCGACTCGATCAGGGAATGGCCAGACCAGGTCACCCTGAGCCAGTGGATCCGCGGTGCCGGTTTCACGCGTGTCGCCTACCGCAACCTCACGGTCGGTGTCGTCGCCCTCCATCGCGGTCGCAAGCCGGCCCGCGTCGTCAAGCCGCGCGCGAAGCGCACGAGCACTCCGCGGACGACGACCAAACCGACAGACACCGGCACTCCGAAGCCCTAGGGGTTCTGGCGCAATGCGGACGGATAGGGTGACACAGTGAATCCGAGCGTGCCCCACGGGCGCCGTGGGAACAGCCTCAACTCGGCCCTCGGCCTGGGCGAGAAGCTCTTCTCCTCGGCGAGCGAGCGCAGGTTCGCCGACGCGATCGAGGAGGGCCTCGACGAGGTCGAAGCCGGGCTCCTGAGGGAGATGTCCTTCGCCGACGACCTGGCAGATGTGACCAGCCGCTACCTGCTCGAGGCCGGCGGCAAGCGCGTGCGCCCCACGCTCACCCTGCTCACGGCTCAGCTCGGCACCGGCAACAACAGCAAGGTGATCAGCGCCGCCCAGGCGCTCGAGATCACGCACCTCGCCTCGCTCTACCACGACGACGTCATGGACGAGGCGAACATGCGCCGTGGGGTGGCCAGCGCCCAGAACGTGTGGGGCAACTCCGTGGCGATCCTCACCGGCGACCTGCTCTTCGCCCGGGCGTCGAAGCTCATGTCCGGGCTCGGCGAGCGGGCGATCAGCCTGCAGGCCGACACCTTCGAGCGGCTCTGCCTCGGCCAGTTGCACGAGACCATCGGACCGCGGGCCGGCGACGACCCGATCGAGCACTACATCGGCGTGCTCGCCGACAAGACCGGTTCGCTCATCGCCGCCGCCGCGCAGATGGGCGTCATCTTCGGCGGGGCGCCGGAGGAGTACCAGGCCCCGGTGATGGTCTTCGGCGAGAAGATCGGCATCGCCTTCCAGCTCATCGACGACGTCATCGACCTTTCGCCGGCGGCGGACGGCACGGGGAAGACGGCGGGCACCGACCTGCGTGCCGGTGTCTCAACCCTGCCCCTGCTGTACCTGCGCGACCTCGCCAGGAGCGACGTCGACGCCGCGGACCTGCTCACCCGCATCGAACGCGACATCAACGCGGTGGTCTACACGACCCCGGATGAAGCGGAGCTGTCCGCCGCGATCGTCGAGCTTCGCGACCACGCCGTGACGCGGAAGACCCTCGACGAGGCGCACCGCTGGTCGCGCGAGGCGGTGGAGGCGCTCGAGCCGCTGCCGAACGGCCCGGTGAAGAAGGCCCTCACCCGTTTCGCCGAGAGCATTGTTGAACGGTCGCACTGACCGACATCCCCACCCCAACCGATGGAGAAGTAGACAGAATGACGAAACTGAGACTCGCCATTGTCGGGGCAGGACCAGCCGGAATCTACGCCGCGGACATCCTGCTCAAGACCGAGCGCAACTTCGACGTGTCGATCGATCTCTTCGAACAGCTCCCGGCGCCCTACGGGCTCGTGCGCTACGGGGTGGCGCCGGATCACCCGCGGATCAAGGGCATCATCACCGCCCTGCGCGATGTGCTGGATACGGGCAGGATCCGACTGTTCGGAAACGTGCTCTACGGGCGGGACATCACCCTCGACGACCTCAAGAAGCACTACAACGCCGTGATCTTCTCGACCGGGGCGGTGCGCGACGCCGACCTCGACATCCCGGGCATCGACCTGCCAGGGAGCTACGGCGCCGCCGACTTCGTCAGCTGGTATGACGGGCACCCCGACGTGTCCCGCGAGTGGCCGCTCACCGCGAAGGAGGTGGCCGTTGTCGGCAACGGCAACGTGGCCCTCGACGTGGCACGCATGCTCGCCAAGCACGCCGATGACCTGCTGCCGACCGAGATCCCGGACAGCGTCTACGAGGTGCTCAAGGACTCCGCCGTCACCGACGTGCACGTGTTCGGTCGGCGCGGGCCGATGCAGGTGAAGTTCACGCCGCTCGAGCTTCGCGAACTGGGCGAGCTTCCCGATGTGGACATGGTGGTCTACGAGGAGGACTTCGACTACGACGAGGCCGCGCGCGCGGCGATCGCGAGCAACAAACAGGTCTTCGTGATCGACAAGGTCTTCACAAAGTGGCGCGCGCGGGAGGCAGGCACCGCCTCCCGCCGGCTGCACCTGCACTTCTACGCCAAGCCCGTCGAGGTCGTCGGCCACGACGCCGTCGAGGCGTTCCGTTACGAGCGCACGTTGCCGGATGCCGAGGGCGGAGTGCGCGGCACGGGGGAGATCCGCGAGGTGGCCGTGCAGGCCGTCTACCGGGCGGTCGGCTACTTCGGTTCCCCGCTCGACGGCATCCCGTTCGACGAGAAGCGCGGGGTGATACCCAACCGCGAGGGCCAGGTGCTCGACGACCACGACCAGCGGGTGCACGGCGTCTACGCCACCGGCTGGATCAAGCGCGGTCCGGTGGGGCTCATCGGCCACACCAAGAGCGACGCGATGGAGACCATCCGGCACCTGGTCAACGACCAGGCCGATTGGTGGATGCCCGCGCACCTGGACGAGGCGTCGATCGTTGCCCTGCTGGAGAGCCGCGGAATCGAGTACACCAACCTCGGCGGCTGGCACTCGCTCGACGAGTTCGAGAAGGCGCTCGGCGAGCCCCTCGGGCGCACGCGGGTCAAGGTGGTGCCCAGGGACGAAATGGTCGCGGTCTCGCGCGGCACGAACTAGCCGGCGCGATGCCCACGCACGGCTGGGTCCCCGACATCCCGGGGCGCGGTGTCGAGCGCCTGGCCCTCGTCGACGTGCCCACGGTGGACCTCGGCTTCTACACGCGATCGGTGTCGAGCAGATTCGACGGGGTCGGGGATTACAACGACCAGCGGCGGCCCGAGCACGGCTTCCCGCTGCATCCGGCCTGGCTGAGCGCCATCCTCGCCGGGCACGCGAAGGTCGCCCTCGGACTGCACATCGACGCGGCGGTGCTCACGCTGCTGTCGTGGAAGAGCACCCTCCTGCCTCGCTGGAATACGATGATGCTGACCTCGGACGCCGCCCTCGACGTGGAGCAGGTGGCGCAGAGCGCGCTCCGGCTCGGCAACGCGGTCACGGTGGTGCGCCTCGAAAGTGCCCTGCACGACGCGACGCTGTCGGCGCAGGACGTGCGGGAGCGCGCCTTCGCCGAGACGACCCGCTGGCTGCTCGGGTACTTCCGCTGATCGCCCTCACTGCACCGCTGCGGTCAGCCTCGCGGTGTTGTCGAGCACCTTCGAGCGCAGCGGACGGGTGAGCCACTCGTCGAGCAGCAGCTCGGTGCTCTCCGCCCGGTAGCTCTCCTCGATCTCGCGCAATTGCGCGACGATGTGGCGACCGAGCACCATCACCGAGATCTCGTAGTTAAGGGTGAAGGAGCGCATGTCCATGTTGCTCGAGCCGATCACGGCGACCTCCTCGTCGATCGTGAAGTGCTTGGCGTGTAGCACCGTCGGAGACTTGTAGAGCCAGATGCGCACGCCGGCCCGCAGCAGCACCTCGTAGTAGCTGCGCTGGGCGTGGAACACCACCGGTTGGGCGGCCACCGCGGAGACGAACAACTGCACGTCGAGCCCGCGATAGGCGGCGTTGGTGATGGCGTAGAGCATGGAGTCGTCGGGCACGAAGTAGGGGCTCGTGATGATCACCCGGTGTTGGGCGCTGTAGACGAGGGAGTCGAACAGGCGGAGGTTGTTCTCCAGCTCGAAGCCGGGTCCACTCGGCACCACCTGGGCGTCGATCGCGTCCACGATCTTCTCGGCGGGCCCGCTGTCGGTCTCTCGCATCAGAAGCTCGTCGGTCTCGCTGTACCAGTCGGTCACGAACAGCGCGTTGATGCCCGCGACTATCGGCCCCTCGAAGCGCACCATCAGGTCCTTCCAGCGAAGGCCGCGGCGCAGGTTGCGCTTCTTGTTGTAGCTGCGGTCGATCATGTTCTGCGACCCGGTGAAGGCGACGAGGCGGTCGATCACCAGGAGCTTGCGGTGGTTGCGCAGGTCGGGCCGCTGCCAGTGGCCGCGCAGCGGTTGCACCGGGAGCATGAGCCGCCAGTGCACGCCGATGCGCCGGAGCTTGCGGATGGTGCGGTGGTAGCCGGGCGAACGCACGGACGCCACATGGTCGAGAAGCACGCGCACCGTGACGCCGCGGGCGACCGCCGCCTCGAGCGCCGTGAAGAACGGCTCGGTCGTGTGGTCGAACGACAGGATGTAGAACTCGGCGTGCACGAATCGCTTCGCCTGGCCGACCGCGGCGGTCATCGCCGCGAGGGACTCGGCGTACTCCGTGAACAGCTTCGCGGTGTTGCCGCCGACGAGCGGCATCGACCCGAGGGTGCGGTTCTGTTCGACGATCGGCTCGAGCCAGTCCGGAAAGTCGATCTCCTTCTCCACCCGATCCGGGCCCTCGGTGATGTCGAGAATGTAGGCGTTGATCTCCTCCTGCTTCTCGCGGCGGCGCCTGGGCAGGCGGGTGCTGCCGAACAGCAGGAACAGCACGATGCCGACGGGAGGAAGGATGAAGATTGCGAGCAGCCAGGCCATGGCCGTCTGCGGCTTGCGATTCTGCGGCACGACGACGACCGCGATCACGCGGATCGAGATGTCGATGATCAGCGCGGTCGTGGTGAAGACGGAACTGGTGAAGAAGGCGACGAGGGCAGTGAGCACGGGGTCGGGGTGCCGCGGCTCAGCGGAAGTTGACGAACTGCAGGTCGATGTCGAGGTCGGCGCCCTTGAGCAGAGCCATCGTCGTCTGGAGATCGTCGCGGCTCTTCGACGTGACGCGCAGTTCGTCGCCCTGGATCTGGGCCTTGACGCTCTTGGGCCCGTCGTCGCGGATGAGCTTGGACACCTTCTTGGCGTCCTCGGACGAGATGCCGTTCTTGAGCGAGACGTCGATGCGGTATTCCTTGCCCGAGGGGTACGGGTCGCCGGCGTCGAGGCTGCGCAGGCTGATGCCGCGCTTGATGAACTTCGCCTCGAGCACCTCGAGCACGGCCTTCACCCGGTCCTCGGACGATGCCTTGAGTAGAAGCTTCTCGCCGCTCCAGTCGACCTCGGCGCCCACGTTCTTGAAGTCGTAGCGCTGCGCGATCTCCTTCTGCGCCTGGTGGAGGGCGTTGTCGGCCTCCATCTTGTCGACCTTGCTCACGATGTCAAAGGTTGGATCAGCCATGCCAGCAGTTTAACGGGCGTCGCCCGGCATGATGGGAGCATCATGCGAATTCTGTGGTCGGTGCTGCTCGCGGTCGGTGCCGTCGCGGTCGGCGCCGCGGTGATCGCCGGCATCGTGATCCTCGGGGCGCCGCAGCCGCGCGCCGACGTGGCGGCG
>NZ_DATCQQ010000080.1:0-27974 GCF_036569425.1 Lacisediminihabitans sp. | reverse complement strand
CCCCCGCCGCGATCTCGCGGATCCCGCCGCAGCCGACATCCGCCGGGAGCCCGGAGTCGTCGAGGTCTTCGACCACGAGGAACACTCCCCGGGGCGGCACGAACTGCTCCGCCGTGGGGAACACCGTGCGATAGGCCCCTGGGCCACCGGGGAAATCGGTGGCGCGGGCCTCGAAATACTCCGCGAGCAGCCGGTGCGCCGACTCGTCGTCGACGGACTCTTCGCGCCAGGACACCATGCCTCCAGCCTAGGCCGGGCGACGGGTGCCGCCGGCGAGCGGAGAGGATGCCTCGGCCGGGTTGGTAGATTTGCCCCATGACAATCAGGGTCGCCGTTGTCGGCGCAACGGGCAGGATGGGCCGGCTCGTGTGCCGGCTGATCGAAGAATCGGCCGACCTCGAGCTCGCCGCTCAAATCGGTACGACGGGGGACCTTGCCGAACTCCTCTCCGCGGACATCGCCGTCGACGTGACCCTTCCCGCGGTGAGCGAGAGGATCGTGGGCTTCGCGGTGGAGAACGGCGTGAGCATCCTGGTGGGGACGAGCGGCTGGTCGAGCCAGCGCATCGCCGCCCTCGAGACGAAGGTGGCGGAGCAGAACCGCTCGGGGATCGACCGGGTGGGCGTCATCATCGTGCCCAACTTCTCCATCGGGTCGGTGCTCGCCACCTCGTTCGCGGCGATGGCGGCCCGCTTCTACGACTCCGTCGAGATCATCGAGACCCATCACGCCTCCAAGGTCGACTCGCCGTCCGGCACGGCCGTGCGCACGGCGGAGCTCATCGGCGCCGCCCGCTCGGCTCTCGGGCCGGTCATCGCGCCGCACGCCGACCAGCGCGCCCGCGGGCAGCAGGTGGCGAGTGTGCCGATCCACAGCCTTCGGATGCAGGGGGTCGTGGCCAGGCAGGACGTCATCTTCGGCGGCCGGGGCGAGACGCTCACCCTCAGCCACGAGACCCTCGACCCGTCGTCGTACGAGGCCGGGATACTGCTGGCGCTGAGTGCGCTCCCCGGCACGGAGGGCGTTATCGTGGGGCTCGACCGGCTCATCGACCTCGCGCGGGTCGAGGCAGAGGCCGTCGCCCCAGTGCAGACGGAAGGCGTGCAGCCGGAAGGCGTGCAGCCGGAAGGCGTGCAGCCGGAATGAGGGGTCGCATCGCGGCGATCGTGATGGCGGCACTGCTCGTGCTGTACCTGATCGTGGTGACGCAGCTCGCCATCCGACTCATCGCCGTCGACAACGGCGTGTCGAAGGCGCTCGGCGTGGCGCTCATCGTGCTTCCCCTGATCGGCGCCTGGGCCCTCGTGGCCGAACTCCTCTTCGGCATCCGCAGCGAGCGACTCGTGCGGCGACTGCGGGACGCGGGGGAGCTGCCCGTCGACACCCTGCCGAAGCTCACGAGCGGTCGACCCGTGCAGAGCGCGGCCGACGCCGAATTCCCGCGCTACAAGGCCGAGGTCGAGGCCGACCCGGGCAGCTGGCAGGCGTGGTTCCGGCTCGGGCTCGCCTACGACGCGAGCGGCGACCGGCGCCGTGCGCGGCAGGCGATCCGCCGCGCGATCACTCTCGAGCGTTCGGCCGGCTGAGCAGGGCGTCGATCGCCTCTTCGGCCGTGCGGTGACGGAACTCGAATCCGTCGGCGAGAAGCTTCTCGGGAATCACGTTCTGGCTGCTGAGCAGCAGCTCGTGCGCGGCATCCCGCAGAACGGTCTCGAGCACCCTGGTCGGCGCGACGAAGGAGTACCAGCGGTGCAGCCGCCGGGCCACGTAGCTCGTGATGCGGTCGGAGGTGGCCGGCGTCGGCCCGACGAGGTTGACCGGGCCGCTTAGCTTCGAGGTGAGCAGGTGACGGATCGCGGCCGCCTCGTCGTAGAGGCTGATCCACGGCCAGATGTCGCCGCCGGTGCCGAATCGCGATCCGAGGCCGACCTTGGTGAGGGCGAGGATCGGAGCCATCGACCCGCCGTTACCGAGCACGAGTCCCGTGCGGAAGGTCACGAGGCGGGTCTTCGCCGGCCGGATCTGGGCGGCCGCCTCCCACGCCTCGACCACGTCGGCCAGGAAGCCTTCGCCCCGCCGCGACTGCTCGGTGAGCCGCTCACCCGGTCGGTCCCCGTAGATGCCGACGGCGGAGGCGCTGAGGAACACCGCCGGGGGCTTCGACGCCATCGTCATCGCCTCGGCGAGGGCCTTCGTGGTCTGCAGGCGGGAGTCGAGGATCTCCTTGCGGTAGCCGGCCGTCCAGGGCAGCCGGCCGAGCGGGGCGCCGGAGAGGTTGACCACAGCATCCACCGAGTCGATGAGACCGGAGTCGAGGATTCCCGCGCTCGGCGCCCAGTTGATCTCGTTCTCGGCGCGAGGCTGCCGTCGCACGAGCACGCGCACGTCGTGGCCGTCTGCCAGCAGCTGGGTGGTCAGCTCGCGGCCGATGAATCCGGACGCACCGGAGACGAGTACCTTCAGCGAACGCTTGTCGCGGAGTCGACGGGGAACGGCGGGACGCTCGGATGCAGGCACTATGCGAGAGTAGCTTCCAGCGTTATCGGGATGCCGGATAACGCGCGCGAAACCGGGCAGTTGGCCTTCGCCTCGTCGGCGATGCGCTCGAAGTCCGCCTCGCTGATGCCGTGCACGCGCGCACTCACCAGCAGGTGGCTGCCGGTGATGCCCGTGCCGGGCGCGAAGGTCACCGCCGCGGTCACCTGCAGGTCCTGGGGCGGCGTGCCGAAGGTCGCGAGCGCGCCGGCGAGCGCCATCGAGAAGCACGCCGAGTGGGCGGCGCCCAACAGCTCCTCCGGGTTGGTCATGCCGGCGACACCCTCCGAGCGGGCGGCCCAGCTCACCGCCAACCGTGCGGCCCCCGACGAATCGAGGGTCGTGGTGCCGGAGCCCGACGTCAGGTCGCCGACCCACAACGTTGTCGCTTCACTGGTCACAGCCATGATGCCTCCTCCATTGGAGACTCCAGACTATGCCAGGCGCTCGTGCGGGGCCCGGGCTCGTCAGGCCGCCCTCGTCAGGCTGCCCTCGTCAGGCTGCCCTCGTCAGGCCGCCCTCGTCAGACTGCCCTCGTCAGACTGCCCTCGTCAGACTGCGGAGGGCCTGGACTTGATGAGTCCGCTGCGCAGCAGTAGCAGGTAGATCTGGCAGCCGAAGCAGTAGTCGAACACGGAGTTGAGGAACGCGGCGACGAAGGCGAAGGCGGCGAAGATCACGAGTCCGAAAGGCACGCCGGCGAGGTGCAGCACCACGCCGACGAGGGTGACGAACAGGCCGACGCCCTGCGAAAAGGTGGGCGGCGCCGGGTCTTCGAGGTGGCCGGGCGCAGCGAGCCGTGGACGAACGAGCTTCTTGAAGAGCCAGCCGTACGGATGCCGCTGCACGCCGGCGAGTGCGCCCCAGGCGAAGAGCGCGGTGATGATGGCGAAGAGGATGAAGGCCGGCTCGCTCGCGCGCGCGACGACGGTCGCCGGGGGACTCGCCGCCGAACCGAGCCCGAGACCGATCGCCACGAGCAACAACACGGCGGTGATGCCCGCGCTGAAACGCGGGCCGCGAGGGTCGATACCGGCCCGGCCCGGCGTGGCGACCAGGCCGCGCTTGGAGGGTGGCAGCGTCGGGTGGGCGGTCATGTCGTCTCTTTCGTCGCGGGTCGGCGGTGACTGGTCAGCTGGCGGCGAGGATCCGGTCGAGTTCCGCCCGCACCTCGCCCGGGCGCGGTGCGCCGCCGATTCGGGAGCGCACGACACCCTTCGCGTCCAGAATGAAGGTGGTGGGCGACTGCAGCAGGTTGAACCGGTTGGCGATGTCCGGCCGGTGCGTCACGTCCACATCCACGTGTCGAACGGGGGCAAGCTCGGCCGCGAGAGATCCGAGCAGCGTTCTGGTGGTCTTGCAGGGGGCGCAGACCTCGGTGGAGAACTGCAGCAGGGTGGCTCCGCTGCCGGCCACGGCATCCGCGGACAGCTCGGAGACCGCGATCACGGTGTCGGCCGATGAGACGGCACGGGCACGCCCGGTCGAGGCGCGCCAGGCCAGCCCGGCGGCGGTGGCAACGGCCACGAGACCGAGCAACGTTCCAGCGATCGCGAGGGGGTTCATCGTGTTCGCAACAATATTCGCTGCGGGGTGCCGGCGCAGCACTGTGACGCCCCGTTACGCGGAGTGGCGGAGTGGGCGATGTCTGTGGCCTTCGCTAGAGTGAAAACCGTGCCAAATGACATTGAGTTCCGCTCCGACATCACCGTCGAGCTCGTCCGCGCAAGTGCCCATGACTCCGACGTGCTCTTCGCGGCTCGCGTCTCCACCCAGGGGGAGCAGACCCTCGAGGCGGCCCAGGCGTCCGAGGACAACAAGGCGGGGGACGGTGAGGCGGGGGACAAGCGCGCCCGCGGGCTCATCAACTACCTCATGCGCGACCGTCACGGGTCGCCATTCGAGCACAACTCGATGACCTTCTACGTGCAGGCGCCGATCTTCGTGTTCCGCGAGTTCATGCGCCACCGCATCGCCTCCTACAACGAGGAATCTGGCCGCTATCGCGAGCTCAACCCGACTTTTTACGTTCCGAACGCCGACCGCAATCTCGTCCAGGTCGGCAAGCCGGGCGCCTACGAGTTCCTGCCTGGCTCCACCGAGCAGATCTCGCTCGTCGATCACGAGACGAGGGCGCAGAGCGTCTCCGCGTTCCAGTCGTACCAGCGGATGCTGGATGCCGGCGTGGCACGGGAGGTCGCACGGATCGTGCTGCCGCTCAACATCTATTCCTCGATGTACGTGACCCTCAACGCGCGCTCGCTCATGAATTTCCTCTCGCTCCGCACCAAGAGGGAGGGCACGACCTTCCCCTCCTTCCCGCAGCGCGAGATCGAGATGGCCGCGGAGAAGATGGAAGACTTCTTCGCCGAGCTCATGCCGCTCACCTACGCCGCGTTCAACGGCAACGGACGGGTCGCGCCCTAGCCGTACGTCTAGCCGTTGACCGAGTGCTTCGCGGGCATGAGCCCGCGGGGATCGCCGACGGGGTATCGGCGAAGATCCGACCGGACTCCCTGAGGTGCCTGCCCACGTCGAGCGCGTCGAGAACCGTCTTGTGCCCCGGGCGCACACCGGAGACGAGAACGGCGATCCCGCGGTGTTCGAGCCGACGGATGGCGTCACTCAGCACCGAGGCGCCGCCGGTCGCGTCGATCGTGCTCACGCGGGACATCCTCAGGATCACCACCGTCAGGTCCGCGACCTCGGTGAGTTCGAGCAGGAAGCGGGGCGCCGCGCCGAAGAACAGCGGGCCATCGAGCCGGTAGGCGACGATGTGCTCGTCCATGAGGGCGCGTTCCTCCGCGCTGCGCTCACCGTCGAGCGGCATCTCGGCGTCGAGCGCCTGCTTCTGAACCCGCGCGGATCGGGCCACTGCCCGCAGCGCGAGCACTCCGGCCGCTGCGAGCCCGAGGCGACGGCGGTGACGAGGTCGAGGGCCACGGTCACTCCGAGAGTCAACAGCAGCACGGCGGCATCCGCCCTCGTCGATCGCAGAAGGGCGCTGATCGAGCTCACCTCGATCATGTGAACCGTCGTGGCGAGGAGCACGCCCGCCGGGGCGGCGAGCGGGATGCCCCCGACCAGCGGAGAGGCCACCGGGACGATCGCGGCGAGCACGAGCGAATGCGTGATCGAGGCGACCCGCGAGCGCGCCCCCGCCCGCACGTTGAACGCGGTGCGGGCGATCGCCGCCGTCGCCGGCACCCCGCCGAAGAGGGGAACCACGATGTTGGCGACGCCCTGGCCGAAGAGCTCACGATCCGGGTCGTGCCGTTCGCCGACGCTCATCGCGTCCGCGACGGTCGCGCAGAGCGGGCTCTCGAGGGCGGCCAGGGCGGCCAGGGCGGCCAGGGCGTCGACGACGAAGGCGGAGGGGAGCAGGTCGCCGACGCGGGAGACATCGAAGAAGGCGAGGGTCGGTGCCGGGAAGCCGGCCGGAAGCGCACCGATCATCGGCAGCGAGAGGCCGGCGAGCTGGGCGGTGACCGTCGCGATGATCACGGCGGCGAGGGAGGACGGCAGCACGGACTTCCACCGCGCTCCGAGCAGGATCGCCCACGACAGCAGTGCTGCCCGCGACACCAGTGCCGCCCGCGACACCAGTGCCGCCCGCGACACCAGTACGGCCGCCCTCGGTCCAGGCCTGGCTCACCCGACAGACTCCAGTTCTGCAGGACGCTCTCGACAGGACAGATTGTGCACGACAGGTTGTGAAGGACAGGTTGTGCAGGACGTGCCATCGCCCTGGCGGCTCCCGTCCCCGAGGACGCGTCGCAGAGGGGCCAGTGGACGCCTCTCGCTCCCGAAGGTCTTCACTCGGCACGCCTTCCCCTTCACCTCGCGTCTTGCCCGTGCGGGAGGTGTCCTGCAGGCCGCGTCCTGCAGAACTGGAGTCTGTGGAGCGGGCGCCCACACGGCGGCCATCCTGCAGATCGCGAACCGGTGTCGGCACAACGCGTCCCGCACAGCCGGTGTCTGGAGCCGGCCGCCCACAGATGTGGTCCGGGGCGTCCTCACCGCCGGGGCGTCATCCACACTCTGCTCATGCGCCGAGTTCAAACAATCATCCGGGAGCTGGGCGGAATCGCCAGACTGAGCGAGCTGGGCAGCCACGGCTATTCGCCCGAAATCATCGGGCTGCTTGTCGACTACGGGCGCATCATCCGCGTGCGCAAGGGCTGGTACGCCAACACGGATTCCGACGATGCGCTGATCCGAGCCTGGCGGGTGGGCGGCAGGCTCGCCTGCGTCAGCGCGCTCGCCCACCACGGGCTCGGCGAGCCCGACCCTCTGGCTCTCCACGTGAGTGTGCCGAGGACGGCGTCACGGCTGCGGACAGCGCACAACCACCGGGAACGGCTGGCCGAGCATCCGGACCCCGCCATCATCGTGCACTGGACTCGCAGGCCCGTCCCCGGCGACCGAAGCGCCGTGGACGTGGAGTTCGCGCGCGAGCAGGCAGCAGGATGCGGCTCATCGGGGGCGGCGCACGATACCCTGTAGTACGTGTCTACGTCATCAAATCCGTTCGGCCAGGTTCTCGTCGCCCTCGTGACACCCTTCACCGCTGACGGTGAGGTCGACTGGGCTGGCGTCGAGAAGCACATCGACGACGTCATCACCGCGGGGGCGGACGGCATCGTCGTCACCGGCACCACGGGCGAGACATCCACCCTCACCGACCCGGAGAAACTCAAGCTCGTCGAGGTGGGCAAGTCCGTGGCCAACGGCCGAGCAAAGATCATCACCGGCGGAGGGTCGAACGAGACCGCCCACGCGATCGAGCTATACAAGCACAGCGAGAAGGCCGGCGCTGACGCCGTCATGATCGTCACCCCCTACTACAACAAGCCGACACAGGCCGGCGTGCTCACGCACTTCCGCATGATCGCCGACGCCACCGACCTGCCGGTGATTCTCTACGACATCCCGGGGCGCACCGGAATCCCGATCAAGTACGAGACGATCCTGCGGGCGGCGCAGCATCCGAACATCCGCGCCATCAAGGATGCCAAGGGCGACTTCAGCGAGGTCAGCCGGGTGCTCAACCAGACCGACCTGCTCTACTTCTCGGGCGATGACGCGAACGTGCTGCCGCACCTGTCGATCGGCGCGACCGGCCTCATCGGTGTCACCGCCAACATCGCCGCGGCGCCCTACCGCGTGATCGTGGACGCGGTGAACGCCGGCGACCTCGCCACGGCGACGGCCGCCCACCGGCAGCTCGAGCCGCTCGTTCGCGCCGTGATGACGCACGTGCCAGGCACCGTCGCCGCGAAGTACATCCTGCACGGGCTCGGGCGCATCGCGAGTCCGCGGGTGCGCCTGCCCCTCGTCGGCCCCGAGGACTTCGAGGCGGCCCAGATCGAAGACGAGCTGGCCATCGTGGGGGAGATCCCCGGGGTCGACCTGAGCAACTTCCGACCCGATCGCAATGCGGCGGCGGGCGGCGCCCTGCCCAAGGTCGCCGGGACGACCCGATAACCAACGAACTTTAACCGGGGGCTAGAGACCCCACACAACCGGCCACACCGGCCACACACCAAATGGATTCCATGAACTCACCTGTCTTCGACCCACGCCCACTCGCTCCGGGAACGCTCCGCGTCATCCCGATCGGCGGCCTCGGCGAAATCGGTCGCAACATGACCTCGTTCGAAATCGACGGCAAGATCCTCATCGTCGACTGCGGCGTTCTCTTCCCGGAAGAGAACCAGCCGGGCGTCGACCTGATCCTGCCCGATTTCAGCCCCATCAAGGACCGCCTGGACGACGTGATCGGCGTCGTGCTCACGCACGGCCACGAAGACCACATCGGGGCGGTGCCGTACCTGCTGAGGCTCCGCCAGGACATCCCGCTGATCGGCTCGACCCTCACGCTCGCCCTCGTCGAGGCGAAGCTCAAGGAGCACCGCATCAACCCGTACACGCTCACGGTGCGCGAGGGCCAGCACGAGAAGCTCGGCCCGTTCGACCTCGAGTTCATCGCCGTCAACCACTCGATTCCGGATGCCCTCGCCGTCGCCATCAAGACGAGCGCCGGCGTCGTGCTGCACACCGGCGACTTCAAGATGGACCAGCTGCCACTCGACGACCGGATCACCGACCTGCGCGCCTTCGCGCGACTCGGCGAGATCGGCGTCGACCTGTTCCTGCCGGACTCCACGAACGCCGACGTACCGGGGTTCACCGCCCCGGAGCGCGACATCGGGCCCGTGCTCGAGTCGGTGATCTCCAAGGCGCCGCGCCGGGTGATTGTCGCGAGCTTCTCGAGCCACGTGCACCGCGTGCAGCAGGTGCTGGATGCCGCGCACGCCAACGGCCGCCGCGTCGCCTTCATGGGGCGCTCCATGGTGCGCAACATGACGATCGCGGCCGACCTCGGCTACCTCAAGGTGCCGGCCGGCGTGCTCATCGACGCCAAGAAGGCCGCAGACCTGCCGGACAACAAGATCGTCTACATGTCGACCGGCTCGCAGGGCGAGCCGATGGCCGTGCTCGCGCGCATGGCCAACCTCGAGCACCAGATCGAGGTGGGCAAGGGCGACACCGTCATTCTCGCGTCGAGCCTCATCCCGGGCAACGAGAACGCGGTCTACCGCGTGATCAACGGCCTCACCAAGCTCGGCGCGAACGTCGTGCACAAGGGCAACGCGAAGGTGCACGTCTCCGGGCACGCCTCTGCCGGCGAGCTGCTCTACGTCTACAACATCCTGCGCCCGAAGAACGTGCTCCCCGTGCACGGCGAGTACCGCCACCTGGTGGCCAACCAGCGCCTGGCGATGGACACCGGCATCCCCGAGACCAACACGATCATCGGTGAGGACGGCACGGTGATCGACCTCAAGGACGGCGTCGCCGAAGTGGTCGGGCTGCTCGACCTCGGCTACGTGTACGTCGACGGCTCCACGGTCGGCGAAATCACGGATGCCGACCTCAAGGACCGCCGGATCCTCGCCGAGGAGGGTTTCGTCTCGATCTTCGTGGCGATAGACGCCCAGACCGGTCGGGTCATCGTCGGGCCGGAGATCCAGGCGCGCGGCTTCGCCGAGGACGAGGCGGTGTTCGACGCGGTCAAGCCGCTCATCATCCGCGCCCTCACCGACGCAGCGGAGAACGGCACGCGCGACACGCACGCGTTCAGCCAGGTGATCCGCCGAACGGTGGGCCGCTGGGTGAACTCGTCCCACCGACGTCGTCCGATGATCGTGCCTGTCGTGATCGAGGCGTAGCGCCCCGGTGGGCGTGCGGCATCATCCGCGAGGATGATGTTTGCTCATGATAACTCCGCTAGGGTGGCCGAAGGTCGTGGTCACCAAAGTCGGGGGTTGTCGTGGGCGTTGCGCGCAAGTGGGTCTTTCCGATCATCCGGATGGTGATCTTCGCGGCCATCGCCATCGCGCTCGTCAAGGTCGCGTTCTTCGCCGGGGCGACCCAATCGGTGGACCCGACGATGCCGACCGGCCACATCGTGGAGCCGCAGAGCACCGTCGCCACGGGCACCATCACGAACGACGTGACGCTCAAGGGCGCGATTTCGGCGGATGCCGCGGTGCCAATCAAGGCGACCCTCGCCGGCGAGGTAAAGAAGGTGCTCGTGACCCAGGGCCAGGCGGTAGACGCGAAGACCGCGATCCTCACCATTCGCTCGGAGACGGCGTCGGCCGACGGCACTCCCGTGGTCAAGACCGTCACCGTGCTGGCGGGCTCGACAGGCACGCTGTCGTCGTTCCCGGTGATCGTCGGCCAGGTCGTCGCCGTCGGCGACGCGGTTGGCCAGGTCGCGCCGCCATCGTTCAGCGTCACGGGAACGCTCTCGCCCGAGCAGCAGTACCGCCTGCTCAACCAGCCGACCGAGGCCACGGTCGCCGTCACGGGCGGCCCCGCGCCGTTCACGTGCACCGGACTGACGATTTCCACGGCCGTCGCCGGCGCGCCGGCAGACCCGAACGGCGACGCGTCGGGCGGAAGCCCGGCCAGCGGAACCACGGTGCGCTGCGCGGTGCCGGCGGAGGTGAAGGTCTTCGGCGGCCTCTCCGCCGAGCTCACGATCTCCGGCGGGGTCGCGGACAAGGTGCTCATCGTGCCGCTGACCGCCGTCGAGGGCAGTGCGGGCACCGGAACCGTCTATATGCAGAAGGGCGACGGATCCACCGAGAAGCACGCTGTGGGCCTGGGCCTCACCGACGGCAGCAACGTGGAGATCACGACCGGTCTCAAGGCCGGCGACAAGGTCCTGCAGTTCGTGCCGGGTGCCGTCGCGGTGCCGGACGCCAACGGCTGCGTGACGACACCCGACGGCGGCACCATCTGCCAGAGCTCGTCGCGATGAGCCTGCTGCGCCTCGAGGGGGTGACCCGCTCGGTGCTGCTGCCGGACGAGGGCATCCTCGAGATCCTCAGGGGCGTCGATCTCGCGGTGGACGTCGGCGACCACGTGTCCATCGTCGGCCGGAGCGGATCGGGCAAGTCGACTCTCCTCAACCTGCTCGGCCTCCTCGACACCCCGACGGCCGGGAGCATCTTCTTCGACGATCGCCTCACGAGTTCGTTCTCGGCCAATGAGCGGGATCGATCCCGCGGCGCGGACATCGGCTTCATCTTCCAGCAGTTCAACCTGCTCGGCGGACGGACCGCGCTCGAGAATGTGATGACGCCGCTGCTCTACGCGACGGGACGGATGTTCTGGCGGCGCAGGCAGGTCGCGATGGAGATGCTCGACAGGGTGGGCCTCGCCTCGCGGGCCCAATCGATCCCAGAGAAGCTCTCCGGCGGGGAACAGCAGCGAGTGGCGATCGCCCGGGCGCTCGTGCGGGGCCCGCGCCTGATCCTCGCCGACGAGCCGACCGGTGCCCTCGACATCGAGACCGGGGTCAGCGTGATGGGCCTCCTCGACGACGTCGCGGAGAGCTCGGGCGCCGCCCTCATCACGATCACTCACGACGCCAACGTCGCCGCGCTCGCCAGACGGCACTACCGCCTCGATCGGGGAGTGCTCACCCCGGTGGACGTCGGCCGGGTGCTCGCCCTCGCCGCGCCCGAGGTCACGTTGTGAGCGCGCGCAACTCCCGGCAGTCGTTGGTCGCGGCGATCGCCGGCGCGTTCAGCGAGGCGTGGGCGGAGGTGCGCATCCATCGCACCCGCGTGCTCCTGAGCCTCATCGGGGTCGCGGTGGCGGTGACCGCGATCACGTCGGTGGTCGGACTCGGGAGCGTCGCTGAGCAGTCCCTGCGCGAATCGAACGAGCGCAACAGCGGACGTCCGGCCAGCCTTCAGGCCTACGTCAACTCGCAGGACGGATCGCCCATCGACTCCGGCGCCGTTGCGGCGGCGTTCCAGACCACGATGGACCGCTACGGCATCGAGTATCACTCCCGTCGCACAGACGGGAGCCTGCGCATCCAGTTCACGAACGGCGCGGCGGACGTGAGCGCGACGGCAATCGACGTGCCGTTCGGCACGATGCACCGGGTGTCGATCGACCACGGGTCGTGGTTCGCCGACTCGGACGGCACGAGACTGGCCCCGGCGATAGTGGCGAACGGCACATTCTGGAGGCAACTCGGCTCTCCCGACCTGCGTACCCATCCCACCGCATCCGTGCTCGGTCAGCACCCGACGACGGCTGTCATCATCGGCGTGACCAGGTCGGCGCCCCGCGACCCGCCGACGATGTACATTCTCGCCGACGCGTATGAGGCCGTGGCCGACCCGGCCGTGCAGCAGGGGCCGATGCCCAGCTTCGAGGCCTGGGTGCCGCCCGCTATCTCGACGGAGCTGATCCCCCTTCTCAAACGTGACCTCGTCGGCGTGGTGCCCGCGGGCACCACGGTCGAGGTCAACCGCAACGACTACGCGGCGTACGGCGGCGACGACCCCCTGCTTCCGTTCAAGATCATCGTGGGCGGTGTCGCCGGGCTCGTGCTCTTCCTCGGCGCGCTCGGGCTCGTCAACATCTCCCTCGTGACCGTTCGCCAGCGCATCCGCGAGATCGGCATCCGGCGCAGCTTCGGGGCGACGGCCGGCCGTGTGTTCTTCGCCGTCATGATGGAGAGCGTCGTTGCGACGGTCGCGGCGGGGGTGGTCGGCGTCGCCGCCGCCATCGCGATCGTGGAGAACCCCTGGCTGCAGTCCAAGATCTCCCAGGGGGTCGTCGACCTCCCGCCATTCCCGATCGAGGCCGCGATCATCGGCCTCATCGCGGCTACCGCCGTCGGCGCCCTCGCCGGGCTCCTGCCCGCGATCGTGGCCGTGCGCGTGAAGGTGATCGACGCGATCCGGTACTGACACGCGCCCGGCGCTACGGGGTCTGACGGACCTCCGCGCTACCGTTGACGCATGGCTACGAGTACCAGGTCGACCCCGCGTGCGCGCACCACGCCGCCGCGCGCTCCGAGCCGTGCCACCGGCAAGGGCACCACCCGCAAGCTCCCGGTGGCCAAGGCGGTGCCGGTGGAGAAGCCCGGCCTCTTGACCGTCGCCTGGCTCGGGCTCGCCCACGTCGTCGGCGGGGCCGCGCGGGTTCTCGGCAAGGAGACTCTCGCGAAGGGCGAGCGCCGCGACGGCGTGCCGTTCTTCGTCTTCGTGCTCGCGGTGGTCGGCGCCGTCGTCGAATGGTTCAACCCGGCAGACCCGGTGGCCATCGCCCTCGACGGGTACACCTTCGGCGGGCTATTCGGCCGAGTGGCCTTCGCGCTTCCGGTGATCATGCTGCTCTTCGCGGTGTGGCTGTTCCGGCATCCGTCGTCCGTGCACGACAACGGCCGCATCGGAATCGGCCTCGCCGTGCTCCTGACCACGGTGAGCGCGCTGTGCCACATCTTCGGCGGCCAGCCGCAGCCCTCGGACGGCATGGAGGTGCTCGCCCGGGCGGGCGGTATTGCCGGCTGGGTGCTCGCCGCGCCGCTGCTCGCGGTGGGGACGGCCTGGCTCGCGGTGCCCCTCGTCTCCCTCCTGCTGCTGCTCTCGCTCTTCATCCTCACCAAGACCCCGCCGAACCATGTCGGCGCGCGTCTCCGGGAGCTCTACTCGTACCTCTTCGGCGCCCAGTTGCCGGATGCCGAGGAGCGCGCAGCAAAAAAGAGCGACAGCGTGGCGTTCGGCGACCTCGATGACCTCGGCATCGATGCCGAGGACACCGCTTCGCTGCCGTGGTGGCGCCGAAACAAGACCCAGCGCGAGGACGACCCGGCCTTCGACAGCCCGGTGCTGACGCACGACAAGAAGGGCCGTGACCTCAACGCCACCGAGGTGATCGACCACACCCGCCACGACGACGAGGAGTTCGGCGTCGAACTGCTCGAGGAACTCGTCAACGCCGAGAACGCCGTCAAACGCTTCACCGGGGAGGTGGCCCCCGTCACCGGGATCACCGACGACGGCGGACCGCTCATCGCCGAGCTTCTCCCCGGATTCTCGGACAAGGCGTCGACCAAGGGCGGCCTGGGCGAATTCGACGACGCCGCGATCGCCAGGCGCGACGCGCAGCCGACCGCACCGTACCGCCTGCCCGCCGCCGCGACCCTCCAGCCGGGCACGCCGCCCAAGTCGCGCTCGGAGGCGAACGACGTCATCGTCGCCTCGATCACCGAGGTGCTCACCCAGTTCCAGGTCGACGCGCGCGTCACCGGGTTCAGCCGCGGCCCGACGGTCACCCGCTACGAGATCGAGCTCGGGCCGGGCGTCAAGGTCGAGCGAGTCACGGCCCTCACCAAGAACCTCTCATACGCCGTCGCCTCGAACGAGGTGCGCATCCTCTCTCCGATCCCGGGCAAGAGCGCGATCGGCGTCGAGATACCCAATGCCGACCGCGAGATCGTCTCGCTCGGCGACGTGCTGCGGTCGAAGGCGTCCACCTCGAGCCAGCACCCCATGACGATCGGACTCGGCAAGGATGTCGAGGGCGGTTTCGTCGTCGCCAACCTGGCCAAGATGCCCCATCTTCTCGTCGCCGGCTCCACCGGTTCTGGCAAGTCGAGCTTCGTCAACTCGATGATCACCTCACTCCTGATGCGGGCGAAGCCCTCCGAGGTGCGCATGGTGCTCATCGACCCGAAGCGCGTCGAGCTCGCGCCGTATGCCGGAATCCCTCACCTCATCACGCCCATCATCACCAACCCGAAGAAGGCGGCGGAGGCTCTCGCCTGGGTGGTGAAGGAGATGGACATGCGGTACGACGACCTCGCGAGCTTCGGCTACCGCCACATCGACGACTTCAACGCGGCCGTCGTGGCAGACGAGATCGTGCTTCCGGCCGGCAGCGAGCGCTCGCTCAAGCCGTACCCGTACCTGCTCGTCGTGGTGGACGAGCTCGCCGACCTCATGATGGTCGCCCCCCGCGACGTCGAGGACTCGATCGTGCGCATCACCCAGCTCGCCCGGGCATCCGGCATCCACCTCGTGCTGGCCACCCAGCGTCCGAGCGTGGATGTCGTCACGGGCCTCATCAAGGCCAACGTGCCGTCGCGGCTCGCCTTCGCGGTGTCGAGCATGACCGACTCGCGCGTGATCCTCGACCAGCCAGGGGCGGACAAGCTTATCGGGCAGGGCGACGCGCTCTTCCTGCCGATGGGAGCGTCGAAGGCGATCCGCGTGCAGGGCGCGTGGGTCACCGAGAGCGAGGTCGCGGCCGTCGTGCAGCACGTCACGCGCCAGGCCCGCCCCGACTACCGACAGGACGTGGCCGTCTCGGCGGAGAAGAAGAACATCGATGGCGACATCGGCGACGACCTCGAGCTTCTGCTCGCCGCGGCCGAGCTCGTCGTGAGCACGCAGTTCGGGTCCACCTCGATGTTGCAGCGCAAGCTCCGGGTCGGCTTCGCCAAGGCGGGCCGGCTCATGGACCTCATGGAGTCCCGCGAGATCGTCGGGCCCTCCGAGGGTTCCAAGGCGAGGGACGTGCTGGTCGCGCCGGAGCAGCTCGCCGGCGTGCTCGCGCGCCTGCGGGGCGACGACTGGCCGACCAGGATGTCGGAGGCGCCCTCGGCAGACCGCTATTCGGCCGATCCCGTCGGGGACATGACGAGCGGTTACGATGAGGTGGACGGGTCGTCGGACGACGAAGACGCCTGGAAGCTGACCGGCAGGGAGTAACTCGTGGCGCTGCCAGCACCTCAAGAGCCACCAGCCAAAAGACCGAATCCCATGCGTGGGCGGGTCGCGCGCAACGGCGACACCCCGGCGAGCACCGGAAACGTGGCGAACATCATCACGGTCGTTCGCATCTTCATGGCTCCGGTCTTCATCTGGCTGCTGCTCGCCGACAAGGGAGAACTCGGGCCGCTGCGCTGGGTGGCAGCCGCGCTCTTCGTCATCGCGATCGTCACGGACACGGTGGACGGCATCCTCGCGAGACGGCAGAACCTCGTCACCGACTTCGGCAAGATTCTCGACCCGATCGCCGACAAGGTGCTCACCGGCGGCGCCCTCGTCGCCCTCTCGATCCTGGGCGAACTGTGGTGGTGGGTCACGATCGTGATCCTCATCCGCGAGTTCGGCATCACGATCTTCCGGTTCGCAGTCATCCGCACGCGGGTGATTCCCGCCGTCGCGAGCGGAAAGCTGAAGACGGTGCTGCAGGCGGTGGGAATCTCCCTGCTCCTCTTCCCGTTCTGGACCATCGTGGGCGTCTGGGCGCTCTGGCTCGGCTGGATCGTGATGGCCGCCGCGCTCGCCCTCACGGTGGTGTCGGGCATCGACTTCTTCGTGAAGTACCGTCAGCAGAACCGCCAACAGGCCTAGCCGGTGCCGGGATCCAGGGCCGGGGACCGGGCGATGACGGATGCCGCCGCCGTGATCGCGGCCCTGGTCGACCGACGGCTCACCGTTGCCGTGGCGGAGTCCCTCACGGGCGGCCTCCTGGTCGCCGAGCTGATCGGTGTTCCCGGCGCGTCCGCCGCGGTGCTCGGCGGCGTTGTGGCCTACAACACCGAGCTCAAGGCCACGGTGCTCGGCGTGGACGCCGAACTGCTCGCGGAACACGGCCCGGTGCATCCGGAGGTCGCCAGGCAGATGGCCGACCGGGTGAGGTCGGTGCTCGCCGTGGGGGGAGTTCCCGCCGACATCGGGCTGTCGACGACCGGCGTGGCCGGCCCGGACCCGCAGGGCGGCCAGCAACCGGGGGCCGTCTTCATCGGAATCGCGTTCGGGCCGACGGTCACCTCGCTCCGCCTCGACCTGTCAGGAGACCGCCAGGCAATCCGAACCGCGGTCGTCTCCGAATCCCTCGCACGGCTCAGTGAAATGCTTCGCGAGGCCTGAGATGTCTGGCGGGAATCTTTCGCGTTTCAATCTCGTTACATAGCAGTGATTCACAAGCGTCACACAGTCCATGCTGGTTAGAGTTTGCATAACGGAGGTTGTAGTGTTACACAACCATCGGCAAGGTCGATCCACAGGTCGCGTCATAGGAGAGGAGGGTCCAATGGTTCTAGTTCGTCAAGAAATCGGTGACGTGCTCCGGGACTTCCGCCTGCAGAAGGGTCGTACTCTTCGTCAGGTCGCGAGCAAGGCAAGTGTTGCTCTCGGCTACCTCAGCGAGGTAGAGCGGGGCCAGAAAGAGGCCAGTTCCGAGATTCTCGCTTCGGTTGCGGATGCACTCGAAACGCCGATTTCAGTCATCATGCGTGAGGTGGGAGACCGCCTCGCCGTAATCGAGGGAATCAACGTGATTCCCGACACGGTTCCCGACGACCTCGTCGCGGACTTCGACGCGGGCTTGGTTGCCCGCTAAAGGACTTTGAGTCGATCCGGGACGGTGTGCCCGGGTCGTGAATGATTGGATGCCCGGCTCGCGAGAGCCGGGCATCCTCACGTTAAGCCGCGCGGGCGTCGCCGACGTGCCGTGCCCGATTGACCGGTTAGGTTGTACGAATGCGTTTGAGCGAGTTGTGGACCGCCGTCGGCGATGAGTTCGGCGAGTCCTATGGCCGCACGCTGGTGCACGACCTCTCGCTCGACGAGTTGGGTGGCCTCACCGCCGAGCAGGCGATCGCCAAGGGTCTCGATGCCCGGGCGATCTGGCTCGCTCTCTGCCGAGCCGCCGATGTGCCGGAGAACCGCTGGTACGGGGTCGGCCAGCGTACGCCGAAGCCCTGACGCGGGTGGGCGCGTTCGACGGTCCTGCTTCGAACACGCGCGACACGCCGGGAAGATACATTCGAACATCTCTTCGGATGCGCGTAGGCTCCTGCACAGCGGATTATGCGATCGAGTTCTGCACCTCGCACACGGCCCAAAGGGGAATGTCCCCGGCCGCGCGTAGTGTCGGATTTGTTGGAGAAGCCGCCAACACCAGCCTTGTCGCAGGTCGGTAGAGCCTTGCAGGATCGGTTCTCCCGACGAAACGGCAGCCTATAGGCGCACCGATACGAGTCATACAAGGAGCATGGAAATGCCATCAGCAGCCGATCGCGAAAAGTCTTTGGAAACCGCCCTCGCCCAGATCGACCGTCAGTTCGGCAAGGGTTCGGTGATGCGCCTGGGCAGCGACGAGCGTGCCCCCGTCGCGGTGATCCCCACCGGCTCGATCGCCCTGGATGTCGCGCTCGGCATCGGTGGTCTCCCGCGTGGCCGCATCGTGGAGATCTACGGCCCGGAGTCCTCGGGTAAGACCACTCTCACCCTGCACGCCATCGCCAATGCCCAGGCCGCAGGCGGTATCGCGGCATTCATCGACGCGGAGCACGCGCTCGACCCCGAGTACGCCAAGGCGCTCGGGGTGGACATCGATGCCCTCCTCGTCTCCCAGCCGGACACGGGGGAGCAGGCGCTCGAAATCGCCGACATGCTCATCCGCTCCGGGTCGATCGACCTCGTGGTGATCGACTCCGTCGCTGCTCTCGTCCCGCGTGCGGAGATCGAGGGCGAGATGGGTGACTCGCACGTCGGCCTCCAGGCCCGGCTCATGTCGCAGGCGCTGCGCAAGCTCACCGGCGGGCTCAGCCAGACCAACACGACCATGATCTTCATCAACCAGCTTCGCGAAAAGATCGGTGTCTTCTTCGGCAGCCCGGAGACCACAGCGGGAGGCAAGGCGCTCAAGTTCTACGCGTCGGTGCGACTGGACATCCGCCGGATCGAGACCCTCAAGGAGGGCACGGATGCGGTCGGTAACCGTACGCGCGTGAAGGTCGTCAAGAACAAGATGGCTCCGCCGTTCAAGCAGGCGGAATTCGACATCCTCTACGGCACCGGAATCTCGCGCGAGGGCAGCCTCATCGACTTCGGAGTCGAGCACGAGATCGTGCGCAAGTCCGGCGCCTGGTACACCTATGACGGCGACCAGCTCGGACAGGGCAAGGAGAACTCGCGCAAGTACCTCATGGCGAATGCGGCGGTCGCGAACGAGATCGAGCAGAAGATCAAGGCGAAGCTCGGCATTCTGGGCGACGCCAAGGCCGCGGCTGCGGCCGCGGCGCTCCAGGTCAAGGCGGCGGCCGGAGCCGAGGCCGCCAGCGCCAAGGCCGCGAAGAGTCTCGCGGTGAGCGCGGGCGACCGTGAGGTGGCACCCCTGTCGACCGCCGCGTCCAAGCGCACCGCGGTCGGGGCGTAGGTCATGTTTTCCGGCGACGGCGGCACCGGTGCGAAGCTGGCCAGGGTGACCTACCTGCCGGGCGTCGTGCCGCCGTCGCCGGAGGCCAACGAGGCGCGCGATCTTGAGGCGTCCGAGCTTGTCGAGGTGCCCGAGCCTGTCGGGCGGAGGGCGGGGCTTCCCGATTTCGCCACCTTCTTCGGCGAAGACTCCGCCGAGAGCTCCTCCGAGAGCCCCGGGGAATCGCCGGAGCCCGAGACCGAACTGCCGGAGCCCGAATCGCCGGAGCCCGAGACCGAACTGCCCGAGAAGGGCGGGCGCGCCACCCCGGAGGTTCGGGTGGAGAACGTGAGCATGCACGCGCTCACCCGGCGGGGAATGTCCCGCTGGGAACTCGAGAAGACGCTCCTGTCGCGCGAGATCGACGAGCAGACCGTCCTCACCGAGCTCGACCGCCTCGAGGCCGTCGGACTGCTCGACGACGCGGCCCTCGCCGAGACCCTCGTGCGCACCCAGCATGAGCGCAAGGGCCTGGGTCGCGGAGCCCTCACGGCGGAGCTGCGCCGACGGCACATCGACCAGGAGCACATCGCCTCAGCGCTTGAGCAGGTGGACGACGACGACGAGCAGTCGCGCGCCACCGAACTGGCGGTCAAGCGCGCCTCCCAGCTCAGCTCCTACGACCTCGACACGGCGAAGCGACGCCTCACCGCCTTCCTCATGCGCAGGGGCTACTCGTCGTCCGTCGTGCGCGCCGCCACCGACGAGGCCCTGTCGTCACGGTCCGGCGCGTCACGGTCCGGCGGCGTTCGATTCCGTTAGGCCGGCTGCGCTGGGTCGGACCAGTGGGGCCGGCGCATCACCGGCGTTAGGCTGGATGAATCATGACCATGACCGCGTCCGTGCGCCCCGAACTCGAGGCGAAGACACGCACCTACGAGGTGCGCACCTTCGGCTGCCAGATGAACGTCCACGACTCCGAGCGCCTCAGTGGCTCGCTCGAGGCGGCCGGGTACGTGAAGGCGAACGGCGAGCAGGCAGACGTCGTGGTCATCAACACCTGCGCGGTTCGAGAGAACGCGGACAACAAGCTCTACGGCAACCTCGGCTACCTCGCCTCGGTCAAGCAGAAGCACGAGGGCATGCAGATCGCTGTCGGCGGCTGCCTGGCCCAGAAAGACAAGAACGTCATCCTCGAGAAGGCGCCGTGGGTCGACGTGGTCTTCGGCACCCACAACATGGGCTCCCTCCCGACGCTGCTCGAGCGGGCGAGGCACAATGGCGAGGCGCAGCTCGAGATTCTCGAATCGCTCGACGTCTTCCCGTCCACCCTGCCGACGAGGCGTGAGTCGACCTACAGCGGGTGGGTGTCCATCTCGGTCGGCTGCAACAACACCTGCACGTTCTGCATCGTTCCGGCGCTTCGCGGCAAGGAGAAGGACCGTCGCCCCGGCGACATCCTGGCGGAGATCCAGGCGATCGTCGACGACGGCGCGATCGAGGTCACGCTGCTCGGCCAGAACGTCAACTCCTACGGTGTCGAGTTCGGCGACCGGCAGGCCTTCGGCAAGCTGCTCCGCGCCGCCGGGCAGATCGAGGGGCTCGAACGGATTCGTTTCACGAGCCCGCACCCCGCGGCCTTCACCGACGATGTGATCGACGCGATGGCAGAGACGCCATCGGTCATGCCTCAACTGCACATGCCGCTGCAGTCCGGATCCGATTCGGTGCTCAAGGCCATGCGCCGCAGCTATCGGTCCGAGAAGTTCCTCGGGATTCTCGACCGGGTGCGCGCCCGCATTCCCCGCGCCGCGATCTCGACCGACATCATCGTCGGCTTCCCGGGCGAGACCGAGGAGGACTTCCAGGACACCCTGCGAGTCGTGGAGCAGGCGAGGTTCGCCACCGCCTTCACGTTCCAGTACTCAATTCGGGAGGGAACCCCGGCCGCGACCATGGACGACCAGGTGCCCAAGGCCGTCGTGCAAGAGCGCTACGAGCGCCTCGTCGCGCTGCAGGACCGCATCTCCTGGGAGGAGAACCAGAAGCTCGTCGGCACGGAGGTCAACGTTCTCGTCGGCGCGGAGGGGTCGAAGGACGCCGCCACCCATCGGTTGTCCGGTCGAGCCGAGGACAGCAGACTCGTTCACTTCGAGGTGACCCCGCACAGCGAGATCCCGCGGCCGGGCGACGTCGTCACGGTGCGGATCTCCGATGCCAAGCCCTTCTACCTCCTGGCCGACTCGCTCGACGGTGCGCCGCCCCGCATCCGCCGCACGACCGCCGGCGACGCCTGGGACCGTGCAGGCGCCGAGTCCTGTGGAGTGCCGGCGCCCTCCGGCGGTGCGAGTGCACCGGGTCGCGTCTCCCTGGGGCTCCCTGGGCTCCGCGCGGTGACTATCCCCCTCTACGACGTCACCGATGGGCAGCGCTAGCGGCCTGCTCGTGGCCGTGGTCGGGGCAACGGGCACCGGCAAGTCGGCTCTCTCCCTCGATCTCGCGGAGGGCCTCGCGGCGCACGGGATGCCGGCGGAGATCGTCAACGCCGACGCGATGCAGCTCTACCGGGGCATGGACATCGGCACGGCGAAGCTGCCGGTGGGGGAGCGGCGCGGAATCGCCCACCACATGCTCGACGTGCTCGAGCCGAGTGACGAGGCGAACGTGGCTGCGTACCAGTCCGATGCCCGCGCCGCGATCGACGACGTGCGGCGCCGGGGCGCCATCCCGATCCTCGTCGGCGGGTCCGGCCTCTACGTCTCCTCCGTCGTCTACGACTTCCGTTTTCCGGGGACCGATCCCGTGATCCGGGACCGGATCGAGAGGGAGCTCCTCGAGTCGGGGCCCGGCCTGCTGCACGCGAGGCTTCGCGAGCTCGACGCGGAGGCGGCAGCCGCCATCGGCCCGCACAACGGTCGGCGGATCGTGCGCGCTCTTGAGGTGATCGAACTGACGGGCGAGCCGTTCGGTTCGGGTCTCGGTGCGGAGGCCCGGCAGTGGGCCCCCACCGTGATGATCGGTGTGTCAGCGCCGCGGGCGGAACTCGTGTCCCGGCTCGACGATCGCGTGCGCGGCATGTGGGCGCACGGCCTCGTAGAGGAGGCCGCGGCCCTCGTGGAGCGCGGAATCGGGGTGACTGCGTCGCGCGCAATCGGCTACGCGCAGGCCATCGCGCAGGTGCGGGGGGAACTGTCGGAGGGCGAGGCCATCGAACTGACGGCAGCGCTCACACGCAAGTACGCCCGTCGGCAGGTCGGCTGGTTCACCCGCGATCCGCACACCCGCTGGTTCGCCCACGACGACCCGGAACGAGTGGCGAGCGCCCTGCAACTAGTCTTGAGCCATGCCTGAACTGCACTTCACCAAGGGCCACGGAACCGGCAACGACTTCGTGTTGTTCGCCGATCCGGACGGCCTCATCGACCTCTCGCCGGAGCAGATGGCGGCGATCGCCGACCGGCACTTCGGCGTCGGTGGCGACGGGATCATTCGCGCGGTGCGGTCCAGGAGCCTTCCGGACGGGGCGGCGGCCCTTGCTGAAGACGAGTCGGCGGAGTGGTTCATGGACTACTACAACGCCGACGGCTCCCCGTCGGAGATGTGTGGCAACGGCATCCGTGTCTACGCGCGCTTCCTCGTGGACAACGGGCTCGTCGAGCTCGGCGCCGGGCAGACGATCGCGATCGGCACACGGGGCGGGGTGCGCGACGTGCAAGGCAACGCCGGCGGCTTCCAGGTGGACCTCGGGCGCTGGTCGCTCGACGGCGGCGAACCGCTCGTGCGGGCCAAGAACCTGCAGGTGGCGCGTCCTGGACTCGGCATCAATGTCGGCAACCCCCATGTCGTCGTCGCGCTATCGAGCGATGCCGAACTCGACTCGGCCGACCTGAGTTTCGTCCCGGTGCTCGAGCCCGAGGCGCCGGAGGGTGCGAACGTGGAATTCGTCGTTCCGCTCGAGCCGCTGGTGAAGGACGGCGTGGGCCGCATCCGCATGAGAGTGCACGAGCGGGGGAGCGGCGAGACGCTCTCCTGCGGCACGGGTGCCGCTGCCGCGGCGCTCGCCACGCGTCACTGGGCGGGGCCGGGAGCCCCCAACCAGTGGAAGGTCGAGGTGCCGGGCGGCACCCTCGGTGTGCGGATGTGGGCGGCGGAGGACGGCGAACACGTCTCCCTGAGCGGGCCGGCCGACCTCGTCTTCGAGGGCACCCTGCAGATTTGAGCTAGCGGCGGCGCACCCTCAGCACCCGGTAGCCCTTGTTGGTCGCCGCGCGCACGACGGAGAACTCCGCCGGCAACGCGCCCTCGAGCCAGCGGTGCAACGAATCTGACCCGAGGTTGCGCTGCACGACCAGCCAGGCATCCGAGTCCGGTTCGAGGCGCGGGAGCCACATCTCAAGCATGCTGTGCAGCTCGTCCTTGCCGACTCTGATGGGCGGATTCGAGCGGATGGTCGTGAATTGCACGTCGGCGGGAACATCCGCGGGCTTGCAGGCGTTGATGTTTGTAATGCCCAACTTCTCCGCATTTAGCCGCACGAGTTGGAGGGCGCGTTCGTTCACGTCCACGGCCCAGACCGTGGCGTGGGGAGACGCGAGCGCGAGCGTGAGCGCGATCGGCCCCCACCCGCAGCCGAGGTCGAGCAGGTTGCCGCCGGGCGGCGCCGGAGGGACGTTGGCGAGCAGAACGCTCGTGCCGACGTCGATGCGTTCCGGACTGAAGATGCCATTCGAGGTCGTGAGATCGCGGAGTTCGCCGGCGAGCGGTACCCGGATCTGCCGATAGATGAGTTCACTCTCTGGAGTTTCCGAGAAGTAATGCTCATTGGCCATGGAGAGAAACCTACCGAAATACGAGGAGCTAGGGTTAACCAGATGATTGAGAGTGAAGGCGTGGGCCCGAACGAGGGCGAGACGGACGGCACGGACGTGCTCGATCCGATCGATCGCGTTCTCGCGCGTGCGGCATCGCGTTCCGCCGGATTCACGCTGTTCTCGAGCGGCGGAGCACAGGCGCTCCAGACCGAGTCGGTCGGCCACGAGTCCTTGAGCGACGGCGACCAGTTCGACCGGGAGGACCGCCAGGCGTTGCGGCGTGTCGCCGGGCTCTCGACCGAGCTCGAGGACGTGACAGAGGTCGAGTATCGGCAGCTGCGCATCGAGCGCGTCGTGCTGATCGGCATCTACGGCCAGGGCAACGCCGCCGAGGCCGAGAATTCCATGCGCGAGCTCTTCGCGCTTGCCGAGACCGCGGGCGCTATCGTGCTCGACGGCCTCCTCCAGCGGCGGGCGACGCCAGACCCCAGCACCTATTTCGGCAAGGGCAAGGCGCTCGAGTTGCGGGATGTCGTGGCGAGCGTCGGGGCCGACACGGTCATCGTCGACAGCGAGCTCGCCCCCAGCCAGCGGCGTGCGCTGGAGGACGTGGTGCGGGTCAAGGTGATCGACCGCACGGCAGTGATACTCGACATCTTCAGCCAGCACGCGAAGAGCCGGGAGGGCAAGGCCCAGGTCGAGCTCGCGCAGCTCGAATACCTGTTGCCGCGCCTGCGCGGCTGGGGCGAGTCGATGTCCCGCCAGGCCGGTGGCCAGGTCGGGGCAGGCAACGGAATGGGAAGCCGCGGACCGGGTGAGACGAAGATCGAGCTCGACCGCCGCCGCATCCACACCAGGATGTCCCGCCTGCGCAAGCAGATCCTCGGCTTCAAGCCGGCCCGCGAGGCCAAGCGTGCCAACCGCAACCGCAACTCGGTGCCGTCCGTGGCGATCGCCGGCTACACGAACGCCGGAAAGTCGTCGCTGCTCAACCGCATCACGAGGGCGGGCGCCCTGGTGGAGAACGCCCTGTTCGCCACCCTCGACACCGCGGTGCGCAAGAATGTCACTGAGGACGGCCGCGGCTACACCTTCACCGACACCGTCGGCTTCGTGCGCAACCTGCCCCATCAGCTTGTGGAGGCGTTCCGCTCCACGTTCGAGGAGATCGCGGATTCCGACGTGATCCTGCACGTGGTCGACGCCTCGCATCCGGATCCGGCGAGCCAGCTCGCCACCGTGCGCGACGTGATCGGCGAGGTCGAGGCGAGGCACATCCCCGAGATCGTGGTGTTCAACAAGAGCGACCTCATCGACGACGACCAGCGGCTCGTGCTGCGTGGCCTCGAGCCGAACGCGATCTTCGCGTCTGCCCGCACCGGCGAGGGAATCGACGAGCTGCTGGCGGCGATCGACGCGGCGCTGCCCGCGCCCTCGATCGAGCTCGAGCTGCTCATCCCGTACGACCGGGGCGATCTGGTCTCCTCGCTGCATGACAACGGCAAGATCCTCGAGACGACGTACGAAGAGAGCGGAACCCGGGTGGCGGTGCTCGTCACCGAGGAGCACGCCGCAACGCTCCGGCCGTTCTCCGTCGCGCGGGTGCCCGCGTAACACTCGGCAACAGACGCCCGGTCTTGCTAGGCTGACTTACCACTCGTCCGGGCGTGCCCGGCGACGGTGCGACAGCCGAGCCCGGCACCCGCCCACAGGAGGCCATTGGCCCCGCATTTCTGCACAGAGATGCCCTGTGGGCCCGAATGCGGGCCCCAGGACATCCACACCACGATGGATTGGACCTGAGGCGTGACGAACACGGAGGCGCACGGTCTCGAGCGGGTTCCGTTCTCGTTCGAGCTCTTCCCCCCGCGTTCCGATGCGGCGGAGCACAACCTGTGGCACACGATCCAGCAGCTCGCGGCGGCGGGGCCGGACTTCATCTCGGTGACCTACGGGGCGAACGGATCCTCGCGCCAGAGTTCGCTGCACGTCTTGCGGTACATTCTCGAGAACACCTCGGTGAGCCCGCTCGCCCACCTCACCTGTGTCGGGTCCTCGCACTTCGAGGCCAACCGGCTGGTTCGGGAGTTCCTCGATGCCGGCGTCACGAGCTTCCTCGCCCTGCGCGGCGACCCGCCCCGCGGTGCCGTCGAGGGCGACCACTTCCTCGGCGATCTCGGCAGCGCGTCGGAGCTCGTGCAGCTGATCCACCGCGTGCAGACGGAGCGAGCGCAGTACGCGACGCTGCGCTCCCGGAGCGCGCACGGGGTCGGCCAGATTCCGACGAGCAGGGCAAAGGTGCGGGTGGCCGTCGCGGCCTTCCCGAACGGGCATCCGCGGTCCAACAGGTCGAACCAGGACATCGACACGCTGCTCGCCAAGCAGGTGTCGGGCGCGACGATGGCGATCACCCAGCTGTTCTTCCACGCGGACGACTACCTGCGGTTCGTGGCCGCCGCGGTCGCCGCGGGGGTCACGATCCCGATCCTGCCGGGGATCATGCCGGCGACGAACCCGGCTCGGCTGTCGCGCATCCTCGAACTCACGGGGGAGCGGCGGCCGGAGAGCCTCGCACGCCGCCTCGAGTCGACCGAGTCCACCGACGAGCAGCATGCCATCGGCGTGGAGCACGCGATCGGGCTCGCCACCGAGGTTCTCGACGGCGGAGCCCCCGGACTCCACCTCTATCCCTTCAACCAGCACCAGGCGGTGTTGTCCGTGCTCGAAGGAGTCGGACTCACCACCGCAACACCATCCACCGCTCGAGCGAACATCAAGGAATCAGCATGACTGCGCCCTCATTCCCCACCGGCAGCATCCTCGGATACCCGAGGATCGGCCGCCGCCGCGAACTCAAGAAAGCCGTCGAGGCCTTCTGGGCCGGCAGCATCACTGCCGAGGAGCTGGAGTCGCGTGCCGCCGAGCTGCGCCGCGTCACCCGCGAACGGCTCGCGTCGCTCGGCCTCGGTGCCACGGATTCCTCGATTCCCGAGGCCTTCTCTTTCTACGACCAGGTGCTGGATGCTGCAGTCACCGTCGGCGCCATCCCGACCCGCTTCGAGTCCCTCGTGCGCGCCGACGGCACCATCGACCTGGCCGGATACTTCACGATCGCCCGCGGAGAGGGCAACAACACCCCGGCCGAGATGACCAAGTGGTTCGACTCGAACTACCACTACCTCGTTCCCGAGATCGGGCCGGAGACCAGGTTCCACCTCGCCTCCGACCGGCTGATCCGCGAGGTTGCCGAGGCGACGGCCTCCGGCTACCGCACGCGCCCCGTGATCGTGGGCCCGGTCACCTTCCTGCTGCTGAGCAAGGCGAGCGAGAGCGCGCCGGAGGGATACCAGCCGCTCGACCGCCTCGACGACCTCCTGCCGGTGTATGCGGAGCTGCTCGCGGCCCTCACCGCGGTGGGCGCAGACTGGGTGCAGCTCGATGAGCCGGCCCTCGTGAGCGAGAGCATCGAGGTGCCACGCGCGCAGGTGCTGACGGCCACGAAGCGTGCGTACGAGACCCTCGGCGCCGTGCCGGTGCGACCGCAGATCTTCGTCGCTGCCCCGTACGGCAGCCTCGACGACGCGCTTCCCGTGCTCGGCGAGACTCCCGTCGAGGCGATCGGGCTCGACCTCGTGCGTGGCTCGCTGCCGACGGGGTTCCACACCGACAAGACGCTCGTCGGCGGCGTCGTCGACGGCCACAACATCTGGCGCGGTGACCTGGCCGCCGCGTTCGACTCGCTCGAGGCGCTCCGCGAGCTCTCGCCCAGCGTCGCCGTCACGTCGTCCACGAGCCTCTTCCACACCCCGCACGACGTCGCGGACGAGCCGCTGCTCGACGAGCGCCTCACGAGCTGGCTCGCGTTCGCCGACCAGAAGGTCGCCCAGATCGCGACCCTCGCGACGGGCCTCGCCGAGGGCAGGGACGCCATCCAGGACGAGCTGGACGCCGCATCCGCGGCCCTGGCGGACCGCCGTGTCGCCCCCGGCGTGCGCGACGGCGACGTGCGGGCGCGCGCCGCGGCGCTCACCGATGCCGACTTCGCGCGCGGCGACTACGCCGAGCGGCTCGCCGCCCAGGAGGCCGCGCTGCACC
>NZ_DATCQQ010000079.1:0-24664 GCF_036569425.1 Lacisediminihabitans sp. | reverse complement strand
GACCCGGAGTCAAATACGTCAGCTCCGGTCGGCCCCGAGGACGGCAACCCAAAACCATCTGAGTGTCACCGATGTCCTGATGCAGGAAGTGTTACCGATGTCCTGATGCAGAACTGTCACCCATGTCCTGATACATCACATAGCTGTCCTGGCGGACTTCATTGCCCACAGTTTGCCCACATTCAGACGAGCCGCGGTGTCATTCAAAGCGACCGCAACGCCGTCCAGGTCATCATCGAAGAGATCGCTGTAGGTGTCGAGCGTTTCCTTCGCGGAGCTGTGGCCGAGCATCCGTTGCAACGCTTTGACATTGGCGCCAGCCGAGACCGCGAGGCTCGCGCAGGTGTGCCGCAGCTCGTGCGGTGTGAGGCCCGGGATGCCCACGCTCTCGGCCGCGTCGTTGAACCAGCCACGTCGAAACGTGCGGTTGCGCAGCACTGCGCCGGCCTTCAAATTCGCGCTCTTCACAACCGGGCTGAGTCGCTTGGGCTTCAGCGGGACTTCAACGCGCTCGCCAGACTTGTTTGGAGTCATCGGAATCTCCAATGCCGCGTCAAGAGCGGCGAGTTCTTCCAATTGCACTCGGCGCTGCTCAACCATCGCTTGAATGGTCGCCCTTATCTCTCCGCGCCAAGCTTCGACATCACCCTGATCCAGCCCGCACGCTGCTCGAGGGAAGTCCTGAACTCCTGCAACTCTGCGGAAATCTTCTCGGCAGTGAGCTCACGGTCCTTGACGTGGAGTTGCGCTACGCCTGGAGAGATCTGCATATCGAAGGGGAACCCGCTAAGGGAATGGGGACTCGCCCTGCACTTAAAGAGCATGGGATCGCCGGTGAATGGGATGAGCAGGGTGACGCTCTTGGCCGCCACCGTGTACCGCTCGCCAAACTGCGATGTTTCGATGGTGGTCTCAACTAGCGCAGTCCGGGAGAGGGCGTCCCGCTGGAAGCCGAGCGGCACAACGTCTACATCCTCCGCCAGTTGGACTACGGTTGCCTCCAGGCTAAATCGAATCGACTGTGGGTCTAGTGAAGCTATCTGCTGCACGAACTTCTGCCCGTGACTGCGCAGGGTCGCGGAGAGATCGCTCTCTGAAAACCATGAAATTCCCACGCCGCTCCTCTCGCCATAATTCTCGGGTCAAACACTACGAGCCCCCACCATACTTATGCCGACCATTACTCCAACTGCTTCCTGATCTGCCGCCACAGCTATTCCTTTGCCCCTTCCCGGCCTTGGTCGGGCCACTCGTGTCGGCGCAGGACGGCAAGCAGCACGATGCACTCGCGTTTTGGACCGGGGCTGTCTTCCTGCCGACGCCGACGCAGGGCGACGGATGGTTCGCTGGCGCGAGAAGGCGCGCATCGGAGTCTGATCCGAGCTTCCCGCCCGCGGTCACGCTCCATGACCTTCGACACACCGCAGCGTCGCTCGGAATCTCCGCGGGAGCGAATGACAGGGCCGTGCAGCGATTGCTCGGTCATGCATCTGCGGCAATGCCCTACGTGTGATCGATTCGTACGTTCCAACGCTCGTTAGAACGAATCGACGATCTGAGGAAGAACCATGGAAACCTGTTTGGAGGACAATACGATTCCAGGCGCTCAGCATACAGTCGCGCTGCCACCGGGATTCGACGGAACGCGGCGCGGCTTAGATCTCAGATGACGTGACTAGCCTTCCAATTGGGAAAGCGAGGCATGGTGGTTGTCTGACAGGGCTCGCAGCAAAACGAGGATGTCGCTCCTGCAGTCAACTTCGTTCACTTTCGCTTGCGATGTTTGCCCGGGAACCTGGGCGTCGACTGCCAAACACATGTAGCGCCCTCGTTCCTTGTAGGTCCATCCGCCGCCGCTAACGCCGGTGGATTGGAGAACTGCGTGGAATGTCACGGTGTTTCCGGAAGTACTGATGTCGTAGATCGCAACAAATGAGGAGCCTAGCTTTGAGTCGTTTGAATCCAGTCGACTGGGAAGGACTCGTCCTACGCTCCCGCCCTGAATCCGCTGAGCCGCAGTCTCTGGCGAGTCGGCGGTCGTGGACTCCTGCTCGGTACCTTGTTTGAGTGTCTTCAGCTCGGTCGCCAGCCCGGCCAGTGCGTAGGAATCCGCCTGACTTGCGCCGTCGACGCAGCCCGCTAGGCCGAAAGAGATGAGAATCGCCATCGCGAGCAGACTTGTGTGATGCGCCGTTCTCTTACGGATAGAACCCATTGAGCGCCCCCTGTAACGTCGCAGCGTAGTAACTCGTACCAGTTGGGTTCGGATGAATGGACTGCTGCGATACGCCGAAATTGTAGTTGGGCCCTGGGACTGGCAGGGAATACATGGGCGCATCACCGGACGTCTGCGTGAACACCAAGCCGTTTTCTGCCGGTATGGACGTGCAGAGGTTGTGACCGGTGAAGAACTGCTGGGGATCCGCAAATCTGACAGGGATTCCGGATGCAGTCGCGTTGCTCGCTGCTGCAGACATGGCACCCGTCAGTCCGGTCGAAACTGAATTCAGCCACGCACGATCATTGTCATCGATATACACGCACGTGCTCCCCGTCTCAAATAGTTTCGGGTAGCCCATGAGAACTATTTTTGCAGAAGGTGCCTTGGCGTGAATCTGGTTGAGTGTAGTGGCGAGCGCGCCCGGTAGGACGTTGGCAAGGCGATTGGCCGTGGACGTCTGGATGTCGTTGGTGTCGCCTGCGAGAATGCTCTGGTTGCATGGCGTGTACCCTACCAATTGATTTCGGGCGTATGAGAAGACACAGGCTTGAAGGATGTCCGAAAACCGCATGTCATTGCCGCCGATTGAAATCGTAACGAGGGTGGTGTTCTGATCTAGGTAGCCTCGGTCCAGCTGATTGAGCTCGCCATAAGTTCTAGGGCTGCTTCCTCCGGTTTGGACGTCTTGCGTCAGGGCGCCGGAGCAAGCCATCGTTTGAAAGTCCAAACTGCTACTCCAACTGCCTGACAGCGTCCCGATCGAGGTCGCTGCGCCGGGAAGCGTTGTCTTGAGAGGCCATGACAGCGATGATCGGTGACACCCGTCGCGAAGTGAATTGAGCGGGTCAGCGTCTGTGCCATTGTGGTCTGACTCGCTCGTGTAGCTGGCGCCCGTTGAGAGGTCTGTGGTAGCCCCTTCTCCGGAGGAGAAGGAATCCCCAAGCGATACCACGAAGTCCGTTGGCTTGGCGGGTAGCGGTTGAAAAGCCACTGCATCCCAAGCGATGTCATTGAAGCCGTCCGCGTACGTGGCTAGGTTCGTCATCGTGACGCTGGGCGTTCCGTTCATATGGAACACGCCTATTGGCACCCACTCATTGGCGAAACGGTGCTGATTCAGAGTTCGTGTCTCGCTCGTCCCGTCTCCAAGGTTGATCGTGTACGCGGCTTGGGGTGACCAAGCTGCGTAGCTGGGTACATGAACGAACACGCGAGTCCAATTCGTCAGGGATTGGCCTAGGTTCCACGAACCGCTGATTTCCGTCTTGTCTCCTGCGGGAACGTTTCGCACATGGGTGAAATAGAAGTGGTCGTTGAATCCGCCCCCCTGCTGATGCAGGTCAATCTTCCCTGGATAAGAGCCGTTCGCATCGGGCGCAAAGAATTGTAGGGCGAACGACCCGGTGCTTGGTTGCTTGCTGCACCCTCCCCGAACTGGTGAGACTGATGCCGGAACGTCGTCCACAATCAACGCTGACGCGGGCAGCCCGCCGGAATCGCACCGTCCTGGCACGCTCACGCCGTCAGGTTGTGCAGCTGCGTACGTTGGGTAGGTGAACCTGACGTTCTCATTGCCACAGGCCGTATCACACTCCTTCCATGACGCAGAAACGTGCCACCAGCACTGCAGGTCAGAACGCGTGCATTTAGCGGTTGTCGATGTGTCGCATTGATTGTTGGCGACGGTGCAGAACAGGTTCGCGGGTGGCTTCACTGTGGTGCGGTACTCGTTTAGGCCCCACCATGCAAGGTTGAACCCTGAGACGTTCGTGGTGGTGTACCCGGTCGGGTGCGTGCCCGTTTGCACTACCACTTTCTCTGCCAGCGGGAGTGACCATGCAGCGAATCCCATTACCTTTTCGGGATAGGGCCAATCTTGGGGGTGCGCCGCGTCCGCCGAACTCGATTCTAAGAAGGGAAGCCTGCTGGGGTTGTACATGGGATTGACCGGGTTATTTGACCAGCCAACACCCCATGGGCTTGAACCCGACTGGGCGTGAAAACCTGAGTTGTACGCCCAAACGGCGAAGAACCAATCTTCGAGTCCTGCTGAAGTCCCTCCGTTGAGCGACATTCCCGCGTTCGCGACCTGATTCCATTTGTCAGCAAGAACCTGTACCACGCGAGCGATATTCGTTGAGTAGTCGATGGCAATCGCTCGCTGCTGGTCGGCGGGAAGGGCCGCAGGACTGCCTGAGCCTTGCAGGCCAGGCAACCTCATTCCGTCTGTGATTTGACCTTCGGCGGCACGCTCGGGGCGGGCCTGCCCGGAGTGGACCCGGCCGGCGGGCGGGCGGCGTATGTCGCGTATGTCATGCCGGGAATCCTGGCGATCGCGATCGCTGGCACCATGGGCGGCGCCGCGACGACGGTCTCGATGGACATGACCGAGGGCGTCACCGCGCGGTTCCGCACAATGGCGATCTCACGGGCGGCGGTGCTCGCCGGACACGTGCTCGGCAACACCATCCAGGCGATCATCGCCGTCGTCATCGTGCTCGGCGTCGGCCTGCTGGTCGGGTTCCGCCCGACTGCTGGGCCGATCGAGTGGATCTCCACTGTCGGCTTGATCGCGCTCATCGCGTTCGCCCTCAGCTGGCTCGCGGTCGCGATGGGGATGCAGGCGAAGTAAGTCGAGACGGCGAGCAACGGGCCGACGCTGTTCGTCTTGCTGCCCTTCCTCGGCAGCGGCTTCGTACCGACGGATTCGATGCCGGAGTGGTTGCACTGGTTCGCGCAGTACCAGCTGTTCACCCCGTTCATCGAGACCATCCGCGGGCTGCTGCTCGGCACCCCGCTCGGCTGGAACCCGGTGCTCGCGATCGGGTGGTGCGTCGTGATCGCAGTCGCCGGGTACGCCTGGTCGATGGCGATCTACGAGCGCAAGTCGGTGCGCTGAGCCGGGTCGCAACCACTAGCTGCGGGCGGTCGCGAGGTCATCGCGGCCGCCCGCGGTGTGCCTGCAGACCTCAGTCGGAGGCCGGCGCCGGGCTCACGATCATGATGAGGTTGCCGCACGTGTCGTCGAGCACCGCACCGATCATCGGGCCCATGGGCATCGGCGGCTGGGTGAATGCGACCCCGTCTGCCTGGAGCTCACGATACGCGGCGTTCACATCGTCGACGCGAAACGAGGTCATGGGGATCCCGTCTTCCACGAGAGCCCGCGCGAACGCCTTCGCGGCCTGGTGCTCGTCCGGTTCGAGGAGGAGCTCCACCCCGTCCGGATCGTCCGCACCCACGACGGTGAGCCAGCGATAGTCGCCGGCGGGCACATCCGTCTTCTTGATGAATCCGAGCTTCTCCGTGTAGAAGGCGAGAGCCTTCGCCTGATCGTCGACGAAGACGCTCGTCACCTGTAGTCGTGCCTTCAACCTGGTCTCCTATCGATCGAGGGGCCAGCGCTCGGTGATCGAGCGCAGCGGCTCCGTATTCAGGGTATGGACTTTCGTTCGGCCGGCACGGTACGTGGCGATCAGGCCGGCATCCTCCAGCACCGCAAGATGCTGGGACACCGCCTGCCGGCTGGACTGACTGCCGTGGACGCTCATCAACCGAGCGCAGAGCTCGAACAGGGTCTGGCCGTCGCGCAGCAGAAGTTCGTCCATGATCACGCGCCGGGTCGGATCGGCCAGTGCCTTGAAGACGTCGCCCACGATGCAAGAATATGCAAGCACGTACTTGCCTGTCAATGGTTCGGCGGATCCGGCGCCGCCCGAACGCGAGACGGATCGGGCCGCGCATCGGTCGTCCGCGTGAGAGGCGGCGGCAGACCGCCGCCGAACCGTCCGACCTGTAACGTGTCAGCGGCGAACTATCGCGTAGACGGGAACGAAATGATCACCCTCCAGCAGGATTCCGACGGCTTCATCCGCATGAACAGGCACTTCCCGACCACGGCGACCATCTCCATCGCCTTCGCCGACGGATCGTCCGAGGTGTTCTCGGGGGAGCAGGTCAACGCGATCTATGACGAGACGCTGGCAGAGTTCCGGGCGCAGAATCACCTGGACGCGAAAGGGTTCTCGCGCGGCCCGGCCAAGACCGTGCACCCCAGGAACATGATCGAGTTCGTGCCGGTTCACGCCGGGATGGCGAGCGAGAACACCACCGCCTGACGCCGGTTCGGCTCTGGCGGCGGCGGCGGCGACGGCGCGTGCATAACTACGGCTGATTTCGACGCGCGCCTCATCACACCCCCGGAATTCCGGCTGTGTTCGAGCGCGCGGGAAAATTGTGCCTGAGTTATGAACACGGGGTGCTGCCGGCGTCGTCGAGCGGGAAGGCCTCAGGACGCCTGACTGACGGGAAGCGAGTTGTCGCGAAACCAATCGAGCAGCCTGCGCGCCCGCTCAGCGGTCTCAGACACATTCGTCGGGCTCTGCTGCTGGTGGAAGAAATCGTCGTAGCCGGGGATGGAGCGCGAGAAGCTGTCTGTGAGGGCACGGTAGCCCATCCGCCAGCCCGGGTAACGCCGCTCGGTGATGGATTCCACACTGAGCATCTGCACGCCGAAATGACGAGGGTCGACAGCGATGACGGCGTAGCACGCTCGTACCGCTTCGTCCGGACCCTCGAGAACCTGCATGAACTGGCTGTTGCTGTACAACAGGATGCCCGTGATGCCGAGCCGGGCGTTGTTCCCGCGGATGCTCGTGAGCAGTCGAGCAAGGTCCTCGTCGGTGTACGCGCGGCTCGCCGAACTCAGGTAAGCGATCGATAGCACGTGGCCTCCCTTTTCCTGAACCAGGCTCGCGTACACCGACGGTTCGGTACAGTCCCCCGTTCAGGGTGCACGGTCCGCGAGGCGGCATGGTCGGGCACCCCCAAACGGGGCACACTATGCTGCTCAGGCGGCGCAAAACCACCGCATTGAGCAAGAACGGAACCGTTCACCCATGTCTCAGGAAGAAATCTCCCAACCGCGCATCCATGTGATTGTTCGCGGCAGCACTGCCGGCGAGGTACTCGTCGACGGCCTCAGCCACCCCATCGTCGCCGCCGACGATGCCGGTGTGCGCGAGGAAATCATCGCCCACGTCACGACCCGCGCGCGGGTCAGCGGCCGCGCCCTCTACATCACGACGGAGGATGAGTCCGGCCAGGGCGAGCTGCTGGTTCACCCCGACGGGCGAGTCGAGGGGGTGGGAGCCGGGGTTCCCCCGCAGACCCGCCCCATCCTGGTGCCGCCGGTCGAAGACGGCCAGGCCGAACCGGTCTCCGCGGTCCGGCGGGAGTCGGCCGTGCCCTTTCCGCCCGAGCCGGCAGCGTCTCCCGAGCCGGTCCAGCGGGAGGCCCTCCCCGACCTCGACGAGGACTCCCTGTTTCCGATGCCGATTTCCGCGCCGGCATCCCGTTCGCTGGCGGGCGCTCTCGGCGGCGAATCGGCCGCACCCCCGACCCTCGCCGACTTCCTGGACTCCCGTCCGGAGCCCCCGGCCGGCCCGGCAGCGTGGGGCTGGCAGGGCACCGTTCGCCGGCTCTCCGCCGGCCTCATCTCGCCGACGCCGGGTTCGGGAGAGCGAGCGCACCGGGCCGCGGTCACCACGGTGCAACGCAGCCTCAACGGCCCGCGCACCATCGTCGTGCTCAACCCCAAGGGCGGGGCCCACAAGACCACGACGACCCTGCTGATCGCCGCCACCTTGGGCATGTACCGCGGCGGGTACACCCTCGCCTGGGACAACAACGAGACGATGGGCACGTTGGGCGTTCGGGCGCAGGCCGCCCGGCACACCAACACGGCCGTCGACCTGCTGCGCGCGCTCGACCGCTTCACCGATCCCCGCTCCGTGCGGGTGGGCGATCTCGACAACTACGTGCGGGCTCAGGGCGACGCCCAGTTCGACGCACTCGCCTCGGACCTGGACCCGGCCGGAGCCGCGAGCATCGACGCCGACGCGTTCCGCAAGCTCCACGCCACCCTCAGCCGTTTCTACCGGGTGCTCGTGATCGACACCGGAAACAACATGCGGGCGTCGAACTGGGAGGCGGCCGTCGAGACCGCCGACCAGCTCGTGATCGTCTCCACCATCCGCGAGGACACCGCATACGGAGCCGCCTCCCTGCTCGACGGGCTGCGTCAGAAGGGCCATTCAGACAAGGTCGACCAGGCGGTGACCATCCTGGCGTCCCCGGCAAAGAACGCCGATGAGCAGCTCTCCGAGCGGCTGCACGACCACTTCGGTCAGCTCACCCGGGCGGTCGTGGACGTGCCGTACGACCCGGCACTCGTGGCGGGCGGGCCCCTGGTGATCGATGCCCTCGCGCCGGCCACCCGAGAGGCGTGGCTTCGAGCGACGGCCGCCATCGCGGAGGGACTCTAGGCTCGGACGAAGGGCGTCGTCCGGCTCCGCCGTGACGCGATATCGTGGCCGGTCACCGACGACTGCGCATCTCGAGCGAAAGGAACGGTCAGAAACATGGCCACTGCCACCCGACCGGATGAGAGCCGCTGGCAGAGATGGCACGGCAAGTTCATCGTCGAGGAGCGCTACGTTCGCCCCGCGACCAGGCGAAACCTGTATCTGAACTCCTCGATCCTCATCCCGCTCGGCATCGTGTTCTTCATCATCGTGCTGACGTCGGTGCTGCAGCAGACCGGACTGGCCGAGCTGGACCGACCAGCCGAGCTCGGGATCAACTCGCTGCGCTCGCCATCCACCACGGCGGTGATGGCCGTGATCACGACCATCTTCGGTCCCATCTTCCTGCCGATCATCATCCTCGTCGCCACGGTCACCTGGGCGCTGCTCGCGCGGCACCTGTGGCGGCCCCTTCTCCTCGCCGGCGCCATGGTCACCGGGGTGATCGTGGCGAACTCGATCGCCCCCCTCGTTCACCGGCACCGCCCACCGGCGAACCTGATGCTGATCGGCAGCGACGCGACATCCTCGTTTCCGTCCGGGCACGTGCTCGGGGCGAGCGACTTCCTCATCATCGCGGCCTTCCTGCTCATCTCCCGCGCTCCTTCACCCGGTCGCGTGGTCGCGGGCGCCATCGTCGCGGTGCTCGGGATCGTCGCCGCCCTCACGAGCCGGATGTATCTCGGCTACCACTGGCTCACCGACATCCTCGCCTCACTCTCGCTCTCCATGGTGATTGTCGGAACGGTCATCGCGATCGACACCTGGCGCACGGTGCGGGTGCCCGACGAACCGGTGACCGGGCCCGCATCGCAACCGCAGCGGGACGGCACCTAGACATGAATGAGAGCCGCCAGACACCGCGGCTGCTCGGCCGGACGCCCCGAAGTCCGACCCGCGTGTGGATCGCCTGCGTCGACGACGAGCTGCCGGACATCGCAGCGCGCCTCGGTCTTCCATCCGGCGACGCTCGGCCGGCCGAGTGGCTCGACCTGGACGAGCGGGCTCGCGCGGCGAGCCTCGTCGACCCGCTGACCTCGGAGAGATTCGCGCGGGCGCACGCGGTGCTTCGCCTGGTGCTCGGCTCGGTGCTGAAGGTGGAGCCCGCGCTCGTGTCGTTTCGCCGAGGCGCCTGTCCGGCCTGCGGGGGGCCGCACGGCCGGCCGGAACTGGCGCACCCTCGCGGGCTGGAATTCACCCTCAGCCGCTCCGGATCCTGGGTCGCCGTGGCCGTGCGCGAGGGGGCCGCGATCGGGGTCGACATCGAGGTGCGGCGGCCGGATGCCGGGCTCGCCCCGCTCGGGCGGGACATGCTGGCCCCCGGCGAAGCGGTGACGGGAGACATCCTCGACGTGTGGGTGCGCAAGGAGGCCCTGCTCAAGGCCACGGGTTTCGGCCTCTCCCGCGAGATGTCGACAGTGGCGCTTCGACCTCAAGCCGGCGGCTGGGCCGACGCCGGTTCGCCCGGCATGGTCGTGCGCGACCTCGCCATCCCCCCGGCGCTCGCCCCGACCCTCGCCGGCGCGATCGCCGGGCCGGCATTGGGCGAGGTCGAGATCGTCGGTGGGCAGCACAGCTAGCTAGCCCTCGAACCACCCGCGCGGGGCGTGCGTCGAACTCCTCGATCACGAGCCGGCGCTCTGCTTGCCGCTGGCCAGCGCCGCGATCGCGATCGGATGGTGCAGGTGGTTGGGCACGCCGATGCTCACGAAGTCGAGGTCGTCGCGCGCGACAAGGTCCTGCCAGTCGTTGTACAGGTTGGGCACCCCGCGAGTGCGGCCGAGCTCGCCCAGCCGGGACTCCTCCTGGCCGGCGAGGGCCACGACGGTGGCGCCAGGGAGCGCCTCTTCGCAGGCCCCGCGGAGAGCGTGGGATCCTCCCCCGGCGCCTCGCCGTCCCCGATCGTCACTGCGGTCCAGCTGATCGAGCGCGCCTCGGTCGCCGCGCCACCCGCGGGCCGCGGCGGGCGCTGAGCGCTATGGGGCCGGGCTGGGACTCGGGGTCGCCGTCGCGTCCTCGCGGAACGTGTCGCCGGCGGCCTTCTGGATGGCGGCGGAGAACGCACTCGCGTCGGTCGCCGCCCCGTTGAACTTGGCACCGTTGATGATCACAGTCGGCGTCGCCGACACCTTCTTGACATCGGAGTTGGCGATCGGACCGGTGGTGGCGCGCGACGTGGCCGACGTCACCCAGGCCTTGAACGACTGGTCCGTGATGCAGCTCGTGATCGAGGTGAGGGATTCGACCTTGGCCTGCTTCGCGATGGAGACGAGCTTCTGGTCGGGTAGACCCTCGGTGTTCTCCTTCGGCTGCTCCTCGAAGAGCAGGGTGTTGAAGTCGAAGTAGGAGTTCGGCGAGAAGTTGGCGACACAGGCCGCCGCGTTCGCCGCGCGGCTGGAGTACCTCTGGCCGAGCGAGCGGTTGTCGAGAATCGCGATCGGATGGATCTCGAGCGTCGCCGCGCCGGTCTTGAGGTAGGACTTGATCTGGGCGGTGTTCGTCTGCTCGAAGACCTGGCAGACGGGGCACTGGTAGTCGACGAAGATCTGGATGTCGATCACGTCAGACTTGTTGCGGGCCGACGGCACGGGGGCGTCGCCCGGCTGGAGCGCGGCGGTCGGCACCGCGGCCAGGTTCTGGCCGATCTTGATGCCGTCACTGAGCATGTTCCTGGGCCCCGCAGACGGCGGGCGCACCGAACTGGTGATCACGACGACGATGACGGCGATAATCGCCAGGGAGACGACGATGAGGCTGCCCTGCAGAACGAAACGGCTTCGGCGATCCTTCTTCCTCTGCTCTTCGCGCAGCGTGCGGGCCTTCTCACGAGCGGCCTCGCGCCTCTGGTTCTTGCTGAGGCGATCGTCGCCAGCACCGCCGTAACTCATCGAACCTCACTATTGATCAACATGGTTGTGGCCCTCGAACCGTCTCGACAGCAGCGAGCGGGAGCCCTTTGCACAGTAGACAGTGATTCTGGGAATAAGCCAGACCTACGCTGGATAAGCCTAGCCAGTCGGTGAACGCCAATTTAACGGCGTTCACCTCGACGTGACATAATGACCGAGCAGAATCTTCCATTCACTACGGATCGTCCGGCACGTACCTGCCGGTGAAGGAGCAATAGAACCATGGCATCTGTCACTTTTGACAAGGCAACCCGTCTCTACCCGGGTTCCACCAAGCCCGCCGTCGACGCACTCGACCTGCACGTCGCTGATGGCGAATTCCTCGTCCTCGTCGGCCCATCCGGCTGTGGCAAGTCCACGTCGCTGCGCATGCTGGCCGGCCTCGAAGAGGTCAACGACGGCAACATCCTCATCGGCGACCGCAACGTCACCGACGTTCCGCCGAAGGACCGCGACATCGCGATGGTCTTCCAGAACTACGCGCTGTACCCGCACATGACCGTCGCCGAGAACATGGGCTTCGCGCTCAAGATCGCCGGCGTCAACAAGGACGAGCGCGCCACCCGCGTTCTCGAAGCCGCCAAGCTGCTGGACCTCGAGCCGTACCTGGGCCGCAAGCCGAAGGCGCTCTCCGGTGGACAGCGTCAGCGCGTCGCCATGGGCCGCGCGATCGTGCGCCAGCCGCAGGTGTTCCTCATGGACGAGCCGCTGTCGAACCTCGACGCCAAGCTCCGCGTGCAGACGCGTACGCAGATCGCCTCCCTCCAGCGCCGCCTCGGCGTCACGACCGTCTACGTCACGCACGACCAGACCGAGGCGCTCACCATGGGTGACCGCATCGCCGTGCTCAAGGATGGCGTGCTGCAGCAGGTGGGAACCCCCCGCGACCTGTACGCGAACCCGAAGAACGTCTTCGTCGCCGGATTCATCGGCTCGCCGGCCATGAACCTCTTCACCGCCGACCTCGTCGAGGGTGGACTCAAGTTCGGATCGTCCGTCGCGGCCCTCGACCGTGCCACCATGGGCGCGACGACCAACACCAAGGTCACGATCGGCGTTCGCCCGGAAGACGTTCGCGTCTCGACGACCGGCGAGGGCCTCAAGGTTGACGTCGACCTCGTCGAGGAACTCGGCGCCGACGGTTACCTCTACGGCCACACCGACATCGACGGCGCCCGCGTCGACATCGTCGCCCGCGTCGATGGCCGCGTTCACCCGAACGCCGGCGAGACGGTCTTCATCCTTCCGGAGCCCGCCCACATCCACGCGTTCGACATCGAGTCCGGCAACCGCCTCAGCAAGGCCGTCGCCGACTAAGCGGTCGAATAACCCTGGTGCGGGCGGCGATCTCGATCGTCGCCCGCACTTTTTTTACTCCGAATTCTCGATAGGCACAGCGCATGAGCGGCTCACTCAACATCACCTCGGCAACCGTCGACCCGGCACTGCTCGACCTGCCGTGGAATCTTCCCCTCGACGTCTGGCCCGACAGCGTGATCGCCGCCCTGCCCAAGGGAATCTCGCGGCACCTCGTGCGTTTCGTGCACCTCAGCGGCTACGTGATCGCGATCAAGGAGACCTCCTCGGAGCTCGCCAAGCGCGAGTACGACATGCTGCGCGCCCTGCAGAAGCTCGACGTGCCCTGCGTCGACCCGGTCGCGGTGATCACCAACCGCACCGACGACGAAGGCAACCCGCTCGAGTCCGCGCTCGTCACGCGTCATCTCAAGTTCTCACTCCCCTACCGTGCGCTGTACTCGCAGACCCTGCGACCGGACACCGCGACCAGGCTCGTGGATGCCCTCGCCGTGCTGCTCGTGCGGTTGCACATCCACGGCTTCTTCTGGGGCGACGTGTCCCTCTCGAACACGCTCTTCCGCCGCGACGCCGGCTCGTTCGCCGCGTACCTCGTCGACGCCGAGACCGGCCAGCTCTACAGCGGCCTCTCCAACGGCCAGCGCGAGAACGACCTGGAGATCGCCCGGGTCAACATCGCCGGAGAGCTGCTCGACCTCGCCGCAGGCGGGCGCCTCGACGAGGATGCCGACCCGGTCGAGGTCTCGAACGGCATCGTCGCCGCCTACCGCAACCTGTGGAGGGAGCTCACCGGCTCCGAATCCTTCTCGTCCTCCGAGCGGTGGCGCATCAACGAGCGCGTCGAGCGTCTCAACGAGCTCGGCTTCGACATCGAGGAACTCGCCATCAAGACGGATGACTCCGGCACGCAGGTGCGCATCCAGCCGAAGGTGGTCGACGCCGGCCACCACCAGCGCCGGCTGCTTCGCCTCACCGGGCTCGACGCCCAGGAGAACCAGGCCCGCCGCCTGCTCAACGACCTGGACTCGTACACCGCGACCTTCAAGAAGCAGGGCCTGGACGAGGAGATGGTGGCCCACGAGTGGCTCGCCCAGGTCTTCGAACCGGTGATCCGCGCCATCCCGCGCGACCTGAAGCGACGCCTGGAGCCCGCGGAGGTCTTCCACCAGCTGCTCGACCACCGCTGGTTCCTGTCGCAGAACGAGAACCGGGATGTGCCGCTCGCCGAGGCCGTGAGCTCCTACGTGGACACGGTGCTGCGCCACCGCCGCGACGAGGCCACCGTGATCGACCCCGTCACCGGAACGATCACCCTGCCGATCTCAGTAGTCGACGAGAGCGACTGGCGCTCGAGGGTCTAACCGAGCAGCTGCTCGAGCCCGCGGCCAGCCACGTGATCGAAGATGAGGTTGGTCTCCGTGTGGGCGACCGCCGGATGCCCGGCGAGGTTCTCGAGCACGAAGTCGCGCAGGTCTGATGCGTTCGGCGCGGCCACGTGCAGGAGGAAGTCGTCCACCCCTCCCATGTGGAAGAGAGCGAGCACGCCCGGCCAGTTCGGCGCCTCCCGGCGGAAACGGTCAACCTCCTCCCGCACGATCGAGACGAGGCGGATGGAGATGAGCGCCTGCACGGTCATGCCGAGTGCGGCGATGTCGACGTCGGCGTGGTAGCCGCGGAGCACCCCCGAGGCGTGCAGCCGCTTCAGCCGGAGCGAGACCGTCGACTCCGCGACACCGGCGACGGCGGCCAGCGCGGCCCCCGACATTCGCGCATTGGCCGAGAGCGCCCGGATGATGAGGCGGTCCGTGTCGTCGATCATGGCGTCGACCCCTTCGCTGGATCTTTCGTCGGACGGGGCGATTCCCGCCCCGAGGCGCATCTTCTCCGAATATAGAGCCCAGTATCGCACTACCTGCAGGCACTCTTGCGATGAGCCGCAGATTCTGTTCTCGTCGACCCATGTCGACTTCCGAATTCCGTCTCGAGACCCGCGCCGTGCACGCCGGAATGGAGGGCCTGAGTCAGAGCGGATCGCATGTGCCCACCATCGACTTCTCCACCACCAACCCGCTCCCCGGCGTGGAGCTCGGCGGCGAATCCTACGAGCAGCTCGCCACCGGCGGTGTGCTGCTGCCCGGTCAGTCCGCGGTGTACCAACGGCTCTGGCAGCCCGGGGTCGCCCGCTTCGAGGACGCCCTCACCGCGCTCGAAGGGTCGGAGTGCGCGGTCGCGTTCGCGAGCGGCATGGCGGCCCTCGCCGCCTGCCTGCTCGCCACCGTCACCGCCGGCCGCCCCCACGTCGTGGCGCTCCGCCCGCTCTACGGCGGCACCGACCACGTGCTGGAGAGTGGGCTCGTCGGCACCTCCGTCACCTGGACCGACCTCGACGGCATCGCCGGGGCCATCCGAGCGGACACCGGACTCGTCGTGATCGAGTCCCCCGCCAACCCGACCCTGGAACTCGTGGACATCGCGGCCGTCGTCGCGGCGGCCGGCGTCGTGCCGGTTCTCGTCGACAACACGTTCGCGACTCCCGTGCTGCAGCGTCCGATCGAACACGGCGCGACCATCGTGCTGCACAGCGCCACCAAGTACCTCGGCGGCCACGGCGACGTGATGGGCGGGGTCGTCGCGACCACCGACGAGTGGGCCAGCCGCCTGCGCCACGTGCGGGCGCTCACCGGAGGGGTGCTGCATCCGCTCGCCGCCTACCTTCTGCACCGCGGCCTGCGCACACTGCCGATCCGCGTTCGTGCCCAGCAGGCGACCGCAGAGAAGCTCGCCCGGCGCATCCTCGGCGACCCGGCAGTCTCCCGCGTGCTCTACCCGACGCTCGACGGCTGCGACCCGAACGGCCTCCTCGGGCACCAGATGCACGGCGGGGGATGCATGATCGCCCTCGAGATGGCCGGCGGCTACGACGCTGCAGTGCGGTTCATCGAGGCGCTGCGGCTCGTCACGAACGCCGTCTCCCTCGGCGGAGTCGACTCGCTCGCCCAACACCCGGCGTCCCTCACTCACCGACCGGTCGCGGCCGAGGCCAGGCCTCATGCCGGGCTCGTTCGCCTCTCCATCGGTCTCGAACACGTCGACGACCTCACCCAGGACATCCTCGACGCTCTCGCGGCCGCCCGCCGGCTCGAGCGGGCGGGCGCCACCGCCTAGCTACTTGCGGGCGCGCTGCTTGGAGATCTCGTAGAGCGTGACGCTCGCGGCGATGCCGGCGTTGAGTGACTCCGTGGCCGCGTTGATCGGGATGGAAACGATCGCGTCGCAGGTTTCCGTGACGAGTCGCGAGAGTCCCTTGCCCTCGCTGCCGACGACGACCACGAGGGGTTCCTTCGCCCAGGACAGGTCGGGCAGCGGGGTGTCGCCGCCGCCGTCGAGGCCCAGGATGAAGACGCCGCGCTCCTTGAACGCCTTGAGCGTCTGGGTGAGGTTGCCCGCCATCGCGACGGGGGTGCGCGCCGCGGCCCCGGCCGACGTCTTCCAAGCGGCGGCCGTCAGGCCGACCGAGCGGCGCTGGGGAACGATCACGCCCTGCCCGCCGAACGCGGCGACCGAGCGGATGATCGCGCCGAGGTTGCGCGGGTCGGTGATGCCGTCGAGCGCGACGAGCAGCGGCACCTGGCCGCGGGAGATGATCTTCTCCAGCAGGTCGGTCGGGTGCGCGTAGTCGTACGGCGGGATCTTGAGCGCGAGGCCCTGGTGCACCGAGTCGAACCCGGCCAGGCGGTCGAGCTCGGGCTTCATCACCTCGAGGATTGGCAGCCCGCGCTTCGTGGCGAGCTGCATGACCTCCTTCACCCGGTCGTCATACTCGATGCGGGTCGCGATGTAGAGGGCGGTCACCGGGATCTTGGCCCGCAACGCCTCGAGAACGGAGTTGCGGCCCGTGACGACCTCGAACTCGTCGGTCTGCTTGGGCCGGTTGGCGCGGCCGGCCTGCGGCCGCTGCGGCGCTCCGGCGCTCGAACCTGTCTTGGCGGGCTGGCGCGTGCCGCCTGCCGCCGTGAACCGGTCGTTCGCGGCCTTGCGCTTGCCTGCGGGGTGATACGGGCGGTCGACGGCCTTGGGGGTCGGCTTCTTGCCCTCGAGGGCCTGGCGGCCCTGGCCGCCCGATCCGACCTGCTTGCCGGTGCTGCTCTTGCGCACGGCGCCCGCGCGAGGCTTGTTCGCTCCACTGCTCTTCATTAGTCAAGACTCCAATGTGACCCCGTCGGGGTGTCTTCGATCTGGATGCCGGCGGCGGCGAGTTCATCGCGGATGCGGTCGGCCGACAAGAAGTCGCGCTCTTTGCGCGCGGCGTCCCGGTCTTCCAGCAGCTTCTCCACGAGGGCCGCGAGAGCGACGCTGGCCGGATCGTGTGCGGCAGTGTGCCACTCTACGGCCATCGGGTTGATGCCGAGAACCTCGGCCATGGCGAGCACCCTGCCCTGGATCACGGCCGCGCCGCCCAGATCCTCCGCGTCGAGCGCCGCGTTGCCGGCCCGAACCTGGTCGTGCAGCACGGCGAGCGCCTGCGGAATGGCGAGGTCGTCATCCATCGCCTCGGCGAATTCGGCGGGCACGAGCTCCACACCCTGCCCGGCGAACTGGGTTCCCTCGAGTCGACGCTCGGCGCGGTCGAGGAACACCTCGATGCGTTCGAGGGCCGCCTCCGCCTCGATGAGCGCACCGTCGTGGTAGTCGAGGGTGGAGCGGTAGTGCGCGGCGCCGAGGTAGTAGCGGATCACGAGGGGGCGGGCCTCCTCGAGAAACTCCGATGCGAAGACCGAGTTGCCGAGCGACTTCGACATCTTCTGCCCGTTCACGTTCACCAGCCCGTTGTGCACCCAGTGGTTGGCGAACGGCAGGCCGGCAGCCGACGACTGGGCGAGCTCGTTCTCGTGGTGCGGGAAGCGCAGGTCGAGGCCGCCGCCGTGGATGTCGAACCGGGGCCCGAGGTACCGCGTCGCCATCGCCGAGCACTCGATGTGCCAGCCGGGCCGGCCGTCGCCCCACGGGGAGGGGAAGGCCGAGGACTGCGGTTCGTCCTCCTTGTGTCCCTTCCAGAGCGCGAAGTCGCGGGCATCCCGCTTACCCCTCGACTCGGCATCGGCCGAGGCCGCCATGTCGTCCGCCCGCTGGTTGGTGAGCTCGCCGTAGGAGGGCCAGGACGCCACGTCGAAGTAGACGTCGCCCGACGCGTCGTCGGCGACGTAGGCGTGGCCGTTCTCGATGAGGCGGGAGATGATCTGCTGCATCTGGGTGATGCTCGCCGTGGCGCGCGGCTCGTAGGTGGGGGGCAGGATTCCGAGGGCGCGATAGCCGTCGGTGAACTCGAGCTCGTAACGATAGGCGAGCGCCCACCACTGTTCCTCGGTGGCGTCGGACGACTCGGAGGCTGCGTTGGCCAGGATCTTGTCGTCGATGTCGGTGACGTTGCGCACGAGGGTCACGGTGTAACCCCGGTACGACAGCCATCGTCGCCACTGGTCGTAGACGAGGGCGGAGCGAAGGTGGCCGATGTGCGGCGACGACTGCACCGTCGGCCCGCACACGTAGATGCCCACCTCGCCCTCGACGAGGGGCACGAGGTCGACCACGGACTGGGTCCTGGAATCATAGAGGCGCACAGTCACGACTCACAGCCTAACTTGCGGGGGCAACAGGCGGAGGAGGGCGGTCGCGATGACCGCGACACCCTCCCCGCGCCCGGTGAAACCGAGACCGTCGGATGTCGTGGCCGTGACGCTCACTGGCGCGCCGACGAGCGAGGAGAGGTTGCGCTGCAGCTCGTCGCGGCGTGCGGCGAGCTTCGGCCGGTTGGCCACCACCTGCGCGGCGACGTTGCCGATCGCGTAGCCGGCCTCGCTCACGAGCCGCACCGTCTCGGCGATGAAGACCGCGCCGTGCGCGTTCTCGAAGCGCTCGTCGGCGGTGCCGAATCGCTCGCCGAGGTCGCCGAGACCCGCCGCGGAGAGCAGGGCGTCGCAGATCGCGTGGCTGAGTGCGTCGCCGTCGCTGTGGCCGGCGAGGCCGACCTCGCCCGGCCAGTGCAGCCCGCCGAGCCAGAGTTCGCTCGACTCATCGAAGGCGTGCACGTCGATGCCGACGCCGGTTCGCGTGGCGCCCGGTGCGACATCCGGAGCGGACGACGCGAGCGCCTCCGCGCGACGCAGGTCCCACGGGGTGGTGATCTTGAACGCGAGGGGGTCGCCGGGCACAACGATTACCGGATGCCCGGCCGCGGCGTAGAGCGCGGCGTCGTCGGTGTGCTCGGCAGTCGCCGTCGCGTAGGCGTCGGCGAGGGGCTGGCGGGGAAAGCCCTGCGGGGTCTGCACCGCCACGAGCTCCGAGCGATCGACGGTGGAGACGGCGAGCCCGTCCACCGTGCGCTTGATCGTGTCGGCCACGGGCAGCCCGGGGATCACCCCGGAACCGGACCCCTCCACCGCGGCGATCACCGTCTCGAAGAGGTGGGTCGGCGTGAAGGCACGGGCGGCGTCGTGCACCAGAACGATGCGGATGCCGGGGTCGAGCACAGCGATTCCCGCGGCCACCGAGGCCTGCCGGGTCTGGCCGCCCGCGACGACCGTCACGTAGTCGGCGGCGACTCCAGCGACCTCGAGCGCCATCGACCGCGCCTCACCGAGCTGCGCCGCCGGCGCGACGACCACCACCTGGGCCGCGGTGCTCAGCCCGAAGACCGGCAGCAGCGCGTGCTCGAGAATGGGCCGCCCCAGGAGGTCGACAAAGGCCTTCGGCTCGGGCTGGCCGAGCCTGCTGCCGCTTCCGGCAGCAACGACGATCACTCCGACGCGCGGAGTTTCGGTGCTGCCCCTAGGAGGCAAGGACCTCGTCGAGAACCGTTGATGCCTTCTCTTCGTCAGTCTTCTCGGCGAGCGCGAGCTCGGAGATCAGAATCTGGCGTGCCTTGGCGAGCATCCGCTTCTCACCGGCGGAGAGTCCACGGTCCTGGTCGCGGCGCCACAGGTCGCGCACGACCTCGGACACCTTGATGACATCGCCGGACGCGAGCTTCTCGAGGTTGGCCTTGTAGCGCCTCGACCAGTTGGTCGGCTCCTCGGTGAACGGGGCGCGCAGCACCTCGAAGACCTTGTCCAGTCCCTCTTTGCCGATCACATCGCGCACGCCGACGAGGTCCACATTCTCTGCGGGTACCTCGATTGTCAGGTCACCCTGGGTGACGTTGAGCTTAAGGTAGAGCTTCTCCTCGCCCTTGATGATTCGCGTCTTGACCTCGGTGATGGTTGCTGCACCGTGATGGGGGTAAACGACGGTTTCGCCGACCTCGAAAAGCATGGATGGGACTCCGTTCCGTGGCCTCTAGTTTACCACAGCGATCTCCCAGTTAGGGTTGCCTTACCCGGAGCCGGGCGCGAAGGGTCGGTAGGCTAAACTCCAAGCAGGCTCCCGTGGCGATCGTCCACGATGTGAGGCCGATTTCTTTGCTTCTGGAGGGTTTTGTGAGAGCACGCATTGCTGCATCCGTCGTCCTGGCGGCCGCCATGATGTTGGGCGCGACCGGCTGCAGTCTGTTCGTCCCCCTGTCGACCACCAAGCTGTACGACTCGAGCGACGGCGTCGGAGCGACCCTCGGCTCGATCCAGGTGCGCAACGCCCTGGTCTTCACGAAGGACGGCGAGGAGGCCAGCCTGCTCGTGAGCATCATCAACGACGGCGAGCAGCCGGCCGACGTCAACATCCAGTACGAGGGATCTGAGGGCAAGCTCACCTCCACCGTGCGGCTCGACGCCGGCGAGGCGAAGACCTTCGGCGCGAAGGGCTCGAAGCAGCTCGTGCTGCAGGGCATCAACACCGAGCCAGGCGCGCTCTTCCCCGTGTACTTCCAGTCGGGATCCGACACCGGCAAGCAGCTTGTCCTGCCGGTGCTGGACGCGAGCCAGAAGGAATACAAGGGCCTGCTGCCCTCGCCGACCCCGACCCCGACCCCGAGCGCGTCACCGAGCAACTAGTTTCTAGGCGCAGTGGGTCAGTAGCGGCGCAGTGCGTGTTCGCGACGATGAGACGCCCGTTCGCGCTGCCCAAGCCGCGAGCACACGTTTCTCCGGAGGTTTGCGGCTCAACCGGCCGAAATCGGGCTGTTGGGCGGCAATTAGGGCCGCGGTGAGCCAAACCTCCGGAGAAACGCGTGTTCTCCCCGCGTGTTCTCCCGCGCGATCTCCCCGCGCGATCAGGCCTCGAAGCGGTAGCCGAGGCCTCGCACGGTGAGCAGCATCGTCGGGTCTGACGGGTGCCGCTCGATCTTGGTGCGGATGCGCTTGATGTGCACGTCGAGGGTCTTGGTGTCGCCGAAGTAGTCGGCGCCCCAGACGCGGTCGATCAGCTGGCCGCGGGTGAGCACGCGCCCCGCGTTGCGCAGCAACACCTCGAGCAGCTCGAACTCCTTGAGCGGCATCGCCGTCTCCGTGCCGCGCACCGAGACGGTGTGCCGCTCCACGTCCATCCGCACGTCGCCGGCCTCGAGCACCGCGACATCGTCGTCGTCGCCCTCGACGCGGCGGCGCATGACCGCGCGGATGCGGGCGAGCAGTTCGCGCGTCGAATACGGCTTGGTCACGTAGTCGTCGGCGCCCAGCTCGAGGCCGACCACCACATCCACCTCGCTGTCCTTCGCCGTGAGCATGATGATCGGCACCTGCGAGCGGGTGCGGATCTCGCGGCAGACCTCGGTGCCCGGGATGCCCGGCAGCATGAGGTCGAGCAGGATCAGGTCCGTGCCGTTGCGGTCGAACTCGGCGAGCGCCGCCGGGCCGTCGGCGGAGATCGTGGTCTCGTACCCCTCCCGGCCCAGCAGGAAGGCCAGGGGCTCGCTCAGGGACGATTCGTCTTCCACGATCAGGATTCGCGTCATCATGCTTCTTTCAGTGATGCCTGCGAGGCGTGGGACGCCTCCGGCAGGCGGATGGTGAAGGTGGAGCCATTGCCGATCTGGGACCACACGCGAACGTCGCCGCCGTGGTTCTGCACGACGTGCTTGACGATACTGAGGCCGAGGCCCGAACCGCCGGTGTGCCGTGATCTCGCCTGGTCGATGCGGTAGAACCGTTCGAAGACCCGGTCGAGGTCCTCCTCCGGAATGCCCGCGCCCTGGTCGGTCACCGCGATCTCGACGATGCCGTCCGCGTTGGTGACCCCGACCCCCACCCGGGAGCCCTTGGGCGAGTACTGGATCGCGTTGGCGATCAGGTTGTGCAAGGCGACGGCGAGCAGCGGCTCGTCGCCGTACACCTCGGCGCCAGCGTCTCCCCCGCTCACGATGGTCACGCGGCTCGAGTCTGCTGCCACCCGGTTCTGGTCGATCGCGAGCGCGACGACGTGGTCGATGTCGACCACCTCGGGTTTCGTGAGCGCGTCGGCCGCCTGCAGCCGGGAGAGCTGGATGATCTCCTGCGTGATCTTGGCCAGGCGTTCGGACTCCTTGGTGAGCCGTTTCGCGAAGCGGCGCACCTGGTCCGGCTCGTCGGATGCCGCCTGCAGCGCCTCGGCGAGCAGGCTCACCGCGCCGATCGGGGTCTTCAGCTCGTGGCTGATGTTGGCCACGAAGTCGCGTCGCACCTCGTCGAGCCGGTAGCTCTCGGTGTGGTCCTCGGCCAGCAGCAGGATGTAGCGGGCGCCCAGCCGCGCGACCCGCACGAACAGGTAGACGTTGGCGTCGCCGAACGGCCCGCGGGCGAGCTCGAGCTCCTGGGCGACGGAATCGCCCGTGCGGCGCACCTGGTCGACGAGCGCCACGAGTTCGGAGTGCACGAGCGCGTCGTTCCAGACCAGGCCGAACGCGAGCGCGCCCGGCGATGCCTTAACAACGTTGTTCGAGGGGTCGAGCACCACCCCGGCGGACTCGAGGGCCTCGATCACCTGGTCGACGCCGTCGGGCACCGCGTTGCTCACGACATCCACCGCCCGCTGGCCACGGCGGGCGGAGGCGACGAGGATCAGCACGATGCCCGCCCCAACGATCACACCGAAAACGAGTGTGAGCGGCACGAGCCACGCGGAGGTCATACGCACTAGATTAGTTAGATCTCACGGCCCGCCTCGCAGCCCCTGTCGGGGGAAGGCGATACTTTGGCATTTGTTCAGGTGCTCATCACCAAGTGTTAACCAGCATGGGGCAGTGTGGCTTCAACTGTGCGGGGACCGTCATGCTCGCAGCGAAAGGGATTCGACAATGCGCGAGGTTTTCCAGCAGGAACTTCAAGAGGTGCAGGAGCGACTCGTCGAGATCGCCACTCTCGTGGAAATCTCGATCGAGAACGCCACGAGGGCCTTCAACGAGTCGAACGTCTCGCTCGCCGAGACGGTGATCGCGGATGACGACAAGATCGACGGGGCGGCGATCGCCCTCGACGAACTCGCCATCAACATCCTGGCCCGCCAGCAGCCGGTGGCCCGCGACCTGCGCATCGTCGTGAGCGCGCTGCGCATCAGCGCCTCCCTCGAGCGCATGGGCGACATGGCCGAACACATCGCGCAGCTCGCGCGCTACCGCTTCCCGGACAAGGTCGTCCCCCGCTCGTTGCGCAGCACCTTCGCCGACCTCGGCAAGTACGACGTGCAGATCGCCAAGAAGCTCACCGAGCTGCTGCGCACCGAAGACATGCGCCTCGCCGAGGAGATCCGCAACGACGACGACCAGATCGACGCGCTGCACCTCAGCGTGTTCGACAAGGTGCTCGGCGAGACCTGGAAGGGTGCGGCCGTCGACACGGTCGACGCGACCCTCGCCTCGCGCTATCACGAGCGCTTCGCCGACCACGCCGTCTCCATCGCCAAGAAGGTGCAGTACCTGGCGACCGGCGACTGGGTCTCTGCAGATCTATAGGGCGGACCTATAGGGCCGACCTGTAGGGCGGACCTGTAGGGCGGACCTGTAGGGCGGACCTGTAGGCGGTCCGCCTCCGGTTGGGCCCTACTTCTTGCCCTGGGCGGCGACCGCGGCGGCCCCGGCGGCCGCGGCCTCCGGGTCGAGGTACACGCCGGGGTTCGTCGGCATGAAGTCGTCGCCGAGTTCGTAGACGAGCGGGATGCCGGTGGGGATGTTGAGCTCGGCGATGTCCGCATCCGAGATGCCGTCCAGGTGCTTCACGAGGGCTCGCAACGAGTTGCCGTGAGCCGTGACGAGCACGGTCTTGCCGGTGGCGAGATCCGGCTTGATGTCCGACTCCCAGTATGGCAGCATCCGGTCAATCACGAGCTTGAGCGATTCGGTGCGGGGCAGGTCGGCGCCGAGGCCCGCGTAGCGCGGGTCGTGGGCCTGCGAGAACTCGCTGTCGTCATCGAGCGGAGGCGGCGGCACGTCGAACGAGCGACGCCAGGTCATGAACTGCTCCTGGCCGTACTCGGCCAGTGTCTGCGCCTTGTCCTTGCCCTGAAGGGCACCGTAGTGGCGTTCGTTGAGGCGCCAGCTACGCTTCACGTCGATCCAGTCGCGGTCGGCCACCTCGAGCGCGATGTTCGCGGTGTGGATGGCGCGCTTCAGGACGGAGGTGTACTGGATGTCGGGCAGCACGCCGGACTCCGCGATGAGCTCGCCGGCGCGCTTCGCCTCGGCGCGGCCCTGGTCGCTCAGGTCGACATCCACCCAGCCGGTGAAGAGGTTCTTGGTGTTCCATTCGCTGTTGCCGTGGCGCAGCAGGATGAGCGTGAAAGTCATGCCCCAACTCTAGCGAAGCCGCCCGAGCCGCCTGCCCGCGCCGGTGCCGCTCCCCCGCCCCGCCTCCCTTCCGAAATCCATGCATTTCTTCTCAACACGCCGCTGCGGGGTCACTCCAGCCGGAGTGTCGGCACCAATTGCATGGGTTTCGGAAAGGGTGGATGCCTGT
>NZ_DATCQQ010000078.1:0-51507 GCF_036569425.1 Lacisediminihabitans sp. | reverse complement strand
GGACGAACCCTCGCCGGCGTCTACGCCCGAGTCGGCGCGAAACTCCTCGCCATGTCAGCCGCAATCTGGCACAACTGGCTTATCGACGCACCCCGAAAACGCTCCCTCACCGCCTACGACCATTAGGAATTAATCATCTAGCGTTCGAAGTCCAAAATCGACGATCCAGCGGCTCGCCGACTGGCTGGATTCGTTCGCAATATCCTCGCCAACGAGGTTAGGGCGCACGATTGACAGGTTGGCGGGGTCTCGCCGAAGCGCAGTCGCTTCGGTTTGATTGACGATGAAGCCGTCGCCGACCGGAATCGGCCCACTAGCTCGGGCCAGTCTAGGGCGGGTGGAAGACACCGGAGCCGAAACCGGGCGCAACTGTGGAGAGGTCCGAGCCTCACCTCGCAGGCCTCGTTCGCCACAAGGTCACCAGCCGTTGCATCATGCCGCCAGCCTAACTTCGGTGCCCATTCGCGACTGGCACCCACGGATGCCGGATACCCTCGAGGGGTGCCTGAACAGACCCCCGACCCGAGCGTCGAGCTCACCACCCAGGGCGTCGGACCCTGGAAGGGCGAGCCGCCGACGGACGAGTTCTACGATCCGGAGCTGCTCGCGAAGGGCGATTCGCGCAACGTGATCGACCGGTACCGCTACTGGCGCATGGAGGCGATCGTCGCCGACCTCGACCTCACCCGGCATCCGTTCCACGTTGCCATCGAGAACTGGCAGCACGACATGAACATCGGCTCGATCGTGCGCAGCGCCAACGCGTTCGCCGCGGACACCGTGCACATCATCGGCCGCAAGCGCTGGAACAAGCGCGGCGCGATGGTCACCGACCGGTACCAGCACGTGCGCTACCACGCCGACGTGGCCGAGTTCGCGGACTGGGCGCGGGATGCCGGGCTTCCGGTGATCGCGATCGACAACGTGCCGGGATCGGTGGCCATCGAGACCTTCGACTTTCCGGAGGCGTGCGTGCTGCTCTTCGGCCAGGAGGGCCCGGGTCTCAGCGCCGAGGCGCTCGCCGCGGCCGGCTCGGTCGTGGAGATCAGCCAGTTCGGAAGCACCCGAAGCATCAACGCGTCCGCGGCGGCGGCGGTCGCGATGCACGCGTGGATCGTGCAGCGCGTCCGCTTCGGCTAGCGCCGCCGCTGCGCCGGGGTCTCGGCCGTCCTACGCCCCGATCGGTGACGGGCGCAGTTGCCGCACGGTGCGGAAGCGCCCCTGCTTCTGCGCGCCGAGCACGGAGAGCGCGAGCGACCCGACGAACCAGGCGGCGAGCGGCAGGAAGGCCGACCAGAGGTCACCGCCCGTTCCGCCGTACATGAGCTGCCGGATGCCGTCCACCGCGTGGCTCATTGGCAGCGCCTGGTGCAGCGCGGCGAGCGGTGCGGGCAGGGTCTGCCAGGGGAAGGTGCCGCCGGCGGTCACGAGCTGCACCACCATGAAGACGAGCGCGAGAAACTGGCCCACGCTGCCGAGCAGCACGTTGAGCGCGAGAACGATCGCCGCGAACGTCATGGCGACGAAGGCCATGAACGCGACCATGCCGACAGGGTTGGCCACCGGGAGGTGCAGCGCGAGGGTGACGAGCGCGAACAGTGCCACCATCTGCACGACGCCGAGCAGTGCCGGAGTGAGCCAGCCCGCGAGAGTCGTGCGGATGGGCCGGCGCACGGCCGTGAGCGCCCGGCGGGAGAGCGGCCGCACGAGCAGGAAGAGCGCGTAGATGCCGATCCAGGAGGCGAGGCTGAGGAAGAACGGCGCGAGGCCAGCTCCATAGTTCTTCGCCTGGGTGATGGCGTCCTGGTTGACCTTGAGCGGGTTCGCGATGAGGTTCGATGTCGCCGCCCGCTCCGCCGCTGTCGTCTGCGGAATCTTGCCCACGGCATCCGTGAGCGAGTCGCTCAGCGTCTTCGAGCCGGTGGCGAGTTGCGCGACGCCGGTCGAGAGATCGGATGCGCCGGTCGACGCCGTCGTCGCCCCGGTCGCGAGGCTCGAGGCGCCGCCAGCAGCGGAGTGCACCGCCGAGGCGAGCGCGGGCGCCGACGTGCTGAGGGCGGATGCCCCGGCGGCGACCTGCGCCGCCCCGGCGGCGGCGGCGGGCAGCCCGGTCGGCGCGGCGAGCCCTCCCGCGTAGGCGTTGGCTCCCGGGGTGATCTGGCCCAGGGCGGCGATGTCCGCGAGCACGGCCGGATCGGTGACACCGGCGTTGGCGGCATCTGACGTGAGCTTCGCCGACGTGCTCGCCGCTTGCGCGGTGAGCCCGGAGAGGGTCTTGGCGGTGGCGGAGGCCGTGGCCAGGCTGCCGGCGAGGCTCGACGCTCCGGCGCTCAGCTGCGCCGCCGACGACGGAAGCGCGGCGGCCTTCGCATCCAGCTGGTGCAGGCCGGTCGAGAGCTTTGCCGCCCCCGACGAGAGCGTGGCGCTGCCCGAGGCGAGGGATGCCGCACCGGTCGCCGCGGTGGCGGCGCCCGACGCGAGGGACACGGCTCCGTCATCCGCCTTCACGAGCCCGTCCCGGATGGAGCCGACGGCGTTAAGCAGCGTGATCGAGGCCTCGGAGCCCACCTGCTTGGCGATCTCCACGCGCACCGCCTCGGCGGCCTGCTTGGCGATGGTGGTGCTGAGGTAGCTGTTGGTGTCGTCGGTGGTGAGTTTCAGCGCCGCCGAGACCGGCTCGTCGCCGGATGCCGACGCGAGCCTCGTGGAGAAGTCGGCGGGGAAGGTGAGGCCGAAGTCGTATGTGCCGTTCTTCACGCCGATCGCCGCCTGGGCGCTCGACACCTCGACCCAGCCGAACTTCTTGCCGTCGAGGAGGCTCTTGGCTGCTTTCTGTCCGTAGTTGGTGGCCTTGCCGTCGACGGTGGTGCCGGTGTCCTGCACAACGAGAGCCGCCGGTACTTTGTCGAGGTTGGAGTACGGATCCTGGTTGCCCCAGAGGTAGAGGCCGCCGTAGACGAGCGGCACGGTCATCAGCGCGACGAGCGCGGCGACGCCGATGCGACTGGCGGTGAGGCGCGCGAACTCTGCGCGAACGAGTACGGGAATGGTCATGGAAGGCGGCTTTCGATGGTGCTCGGCGATGGAACGTCTGGGAGGTCATCCGGGTCGGGCTCTGGCGCCTGGAACGGGTCGCGGGCGCCGAGGCGGAAGAGGATGTCGGCGGTGGCCTGGTCTGTCACGATGCTGACAGTCACGCCCCTGGCCGCGATCTCGGCGAGCGGCCCGTACCAGCCGGACGGCTCGCCGCCGTGGCGCTCGGGGGAGGTGACGACGATCGCGGCGACTCCCGGGCGTAGCACGGCGAGCTCGCTGAAGACGCGGATGCGGGCGGCTGAAGGAAGCGCCCGCACCGGGAGCTTCGCGTAGTCGAGGAGCCCGTGATCGGTGAGGAACCGCCGCGCGGCCCGCCGTGAGCTGGGTGCCGAGGCGAACGCGAGTTCCTCGGCCACGATCGTGGTGAGCGAGATGTCCGCGCCGGGCTCCGCCACGACCGGGGTGTCGACGAGGGCGCTGCCCCGCCGGAGCCGGTCCGGATGGTCGGCGCCATGCACGAGCGCGCGCCCGGAGTCCGGGCGGATCCGCCCGGTGAGGAGCATCGAGACGAGCATCGGGCGTTCGTCCGACTCGACCGGGATGGCGTTCGGAACACCGGGGGCGACGCTGAGGCTGAGCGGCGGCACGGCAGCACCGAGGCCGCTGCCGATCGCGGCCTGGTCGAGGGCGACGAGCATCAGTCGGCGTCCTTCCACTGGAGGTCCGGCCGTTCGTCGATGAAGTTCCCGGCCTCGCGCCAGCCGAGACCGACCGCGCCGAGCGTCATCAGAATCACGAGCCGGTGGCCGTCCGCGGCGGGCAGCGGCTTGCGTGCGGCCTCCTCGAGCACGCCGAGGGCGGTCTCCTCCACGAGCCGGGCGAGCAGGTCGACGGGCAGGTCCTGGCGAATCGAGCCGTCGGCGCGTCCGTCGGAGATCGCCTCGCGCACGCTGGACCGCACCGAGCGCAGGGCGGTACCGGTGTCAGAGGCGAGTGGTCCGCGCACGGCGAGCACGGCCATGACCCGCACGCTCTCCACCTCGTGCCACAGCCGCGACGCGATGAGTGCGAGCCGGGTGAGCGGGTCGGGATGCGTCACGGTGTCGAGGGCGTTGGCCACCCGGAGCGCGCCGAGGCTCACGAGTTCGCGCAAGAGGTCGTCCCGGTTGGCGAAGTGGGCGTAGATGGATCGCCGGCTGAGGCCGGCGGCGACGGCGATGGCCTCGAGGGGAGCCTTGGGGTCGCGGTTGAGCACGACCTTGGCTGCGGCGAGGATCGCCTCGCGGTTTTCGGTGGCGTCGCGGCGTGGCGCGCGACGGGAAGGAGTGGGGGGCACGAGTGGCAAGCATAATAACTTACACAGCAATGTGCAAGTTATGGCGCGATCCGGCCGAGGGTCGAGTCGCCGGGGGGACTGCGGCCCTCTCGGTAGAATGGGGTGTAATTCCCACCAAACTGAGAAGGATCCCTCGTGCCAGCAATCGTGATCATCGGAGCCCAGTGGGGCGACGAGGGCAAGGGCAAGGCGACCGACCTGCTCGGAAGCCGCATCGACTACGTCGTCAAGTTCAACGGCGGCAACAACGCCGGTCACACCGTCGTGATCGGCAACCAGAAGTACGCGCTGCACCTCCTGCCGTCCGGAATCCTCACCGACGGCGTCATCCCGGTCATCTCCAACGGCGTGGTGATCGACATCGAGGTGCTGTTCCACGAACTCGAGGCGCTCACGGCCCGTGGGGTGGATGTCTCGAGGCTGCGGGTGAGCGCCAACGCGCACATCATCACCCACTACCACCGCACCCTCGACAAGGTCACCGAGCGATTCCTCGGCAAGAAGCAGATCGGCACCACCGGTCGCGGCATCGGACCGGCGTACGCCGACAAGATCAACCGGGTAGGCATCCGCATTCAGGACCTGTTCGACGAGAACATCCTGCGTCAGAAGGTCGAGGCGGCCCTCGACCAGAAGAACCACCTGCTCGTGAAGGTCTACAACCGGCGCGCCATTTCGGCCGACGAGATCGTCGCGAACCTGCTCTCTTACGCGGAGCGTCTGCGCCCGATGGTCGCCGACACCGCCCTCGAGCTCAACCTCGCCCTGGACGCCGGCAAGACGGTGCTCTTCGAGGGCGGCCAGGCCACCATGCTCGACGTCGACCACGGTACATACCCGTTCGTCACCTCGAGCAACTCGACCGCCGGCGGCGCCTCGACCGGCTCGGGCATCGGCCCCGGTCGCATCGAGCGGGTCATCGGCATCGTCAAGGCGTACACGACTCGCGTCGGCGCCGGCCCGTTCCCCACCGAGCTGTTCGACGAGTCCGGCGAGTTCCTGCGCTCGGCCGGCTTCGAGTTCGGCACGACGACTGGGCGTCCGCGCCGCACCGGCTGGTACGACGCCCCGATCGCCCGGTACTCGGCGCGCATCAACGGCGTCACGGACTTCGTCATGACGAAGCTCGACGTGCTCACCGGCCTCTCGACGATCCCGGTCTGTGTCGCGTACGAGGTCGACGGCACACGCGTGGAGGAGGTGCCGGTGTCGCAGTCGGACTTCCACCACGCCGTGCCGATCTACGAGGAGTTCCCCGGCTGGACCGAGGACATCACCTCCGTGCGCGAGTTCGAGGACCTGCCGGCGACGGCGCAGTCATACGTGCTCGCGATCGAGGCGATGAGCGGATCGCGCATCTCAGCGATCGGCGTCGGCCCCGGCCGCGACGCCATCATCGTGCGACACGATCTCCTCGGCTGAGGGCTGAGGGCTGAGGGCTGAGGGCTGAGGGCTGAGCCGGTGGCGCAGCTGTTTCGAGGGCTCCGGCCGCTCGTGCGGCCGCTCATCGCGTGGAACCCGATGTCGCAGACCAGGGGCGGGTTGGCCGACCCGCATGTCGGCCGGCACGCCGGTGCCCGATGTCGCAGACCAGGTGCGGGTCGGCCGGTTCGTGACCGGGGTGCTGCGCGACCAGATCCGCGTCCTCAACGAGACGGCGCTCGCCCTGAGCGCCCGATACGACCGGGTCAATTTCGTCGCCCCCCGCTTGAGAGCACCGACTTCATCGACGACGTCTTCAGCTACGCGTCGCTCTACCGCCGGTGGGGGCATCACCTCGCGGCTCTTACCCACCGGCTCATGGTCGACTGAGCGGGCGCTCAGACGACGCTGAAGCCGTCGGGCAGCGAGCGGCGACCGGTGAGGGCGAGCAGCAGGACCTCGCCGTCCCCGCGCAGGGCCGCCGTCGACGAGGCGAGCGACACGGCGTCGGCGACCGCCGCCGGCGGGAGCCCGTGGGGAATGCCGGTGGCCCGCGACAGGTCGATCGAGTGCACCACGAGCTCGAAAATGCGGGTGCGGAGGTACTCGCTGAGCAGGATTCCCATGCCGCCGATCGAGACGATGCGATTGGCCGGCTGGGACTCGATCAGGGCTCGCGCGCGACCGAGCGCGGCAGACACCTGGCCGACGGCGTCGTCGCCCAGCCACTCGCCGGCCTCGACACCGCGCGCGGCGACGGCCGCGTCATCCGTGAACTGGGCGAACACGCTCGTGTAGTACTCGGCGGCCGACGGGATCGTCACGTCGCCCGGCTCCTCCTGGGAGAGGTAGTTCTCCACGGTGAGAATCGCCCGCGCGGCGTGCCCGGCCAGGCTGCGCACCGTCCAGGACCCCAGACCCGGCTGGTCCCACTGCCCCGGCGTGATCTCCCGGAGGATGTCGATGAACGACTCGGCCGATCGCGAAAAGAGAGATGCGCTGGTCACGGTTAACATCGTGGCACCGACCCCTGCCAGACTGGGCATCGTGACCGCGACACGCCCCAGACCCGCCCCCATCGTCGGGCGATTCGTGCGACTCGAGCCGCTGCGGCGGGAGCACCTGCCCGCCCTGTTCGCGGCGATCGCGCATCCGATTGTCTTCGCGGGCGGCTTCGGCGGCGGGCCTGCGGCCCACCGGGACACGGTCGACGGCTTCGTCGAGTGGGCGGAATCCTACTTCGACTGGGAGAAGGGAAACCCGTTCGCCGTGTTCGTTGTCGGCGGCCCGCACGACGGTGAGCTCGTGGGCACGACCACCCTCACCGACTTCGACCCCGCCCGGGAGGCCACCCACATCGGCTGGACGGCGTACGACCCGCGGGTGTGGGGCACGGCCGTGAACGCGGAGGCGAAGCTCCTGCTGCTCGGCGTCGCGTTCGACAACGGGTTCGGGCGTGTGCTGATCCAGGCGGATGCCCTCAACGAGCGTTCACGGGCGGCGATCGCGGGCATCGGCGCGACCTTCGAAGGGGTGCTGCGGCGCGACCGGCTGCGGGCCGACGGCACGTGGCGCGACAGCGCGCTGTTCTCGGTGATCGTCGACGACTGGCCGCGGGTGAAGGCGCTGCTCGAGCAGCGGCTCGCCGGCTACGGCGAACGGCCGGTGCTCTTCCGAAGCCGGGCGACGGCGTAGGTCGTGGGCCGGCAGTAGTCTCGGCCGGGTGGACGAGTCACTCTCCTGGAACGAGCCGGTGGGGGCCGCGATCGTGCTCGCCGGGATACCGCTCGCGTAGGGCCGCATCCTGCGCCCACGAAGGCAGCCGGCGGTGCTGCCGGTCTCGCCGGGCCTCGGCGTCACCGATGGTCCGTAGCCCGGTCCGCTCGGCGCGCGGCGGCCGCGGCGGTAACCTCGAGGTATGGCAGACGAACTCGACCCATCGGCCCAGCTCCTGAGCCTCCGCCAGAGCATCGACAATGTCGATGCCGCGCTCGTGCACCTGCTCGCCGAACGGTTCAAGTTCACCCAGCAGGTGGGCCGGCTCAAGGCGGCAAGCGGACTGCCGCCCGCCGATCCGGATCGGGAACGCCAGCAGATCCAGAAACTCAAGGCACTCGCAGCCGAGTCCCATCTCGACCCGGCCTTCGGAGAGAAGTTCCTCAACTTCATCATCGCGGAGGTCATCCACCAGCATGAGCAGATCGCCAGCACCGGCTCGATCGAGACGCACTGAGGTGACCTGGGACCCCGGCAATCTCCCCTCCCAACAGGGCAAGACCTTCGTCGTCACCGGCGGCAACGCCGGAATCGGCTACTTCATCGCCGAACAGCTCGCCGGGGCGGGCGGTCGGGTGGTGATCGCGGCCCGCAGCCCCGGCAGGGCATCGGCGGCCATCGCGTCCATCCGCTCGCGGCATCCGCGTGCGGAGGTGAGCGCCGTGCACCTCGACCTCGCGTCGCTCGACTCGGTGCGCGCTGCCGCCGCCGAGCTTTCCAGGCTCGACCGCATCGACGCGCTCATCGAGAACGCCGGCGCGATCATGCCGAGCAAGTCGCGCCAACTCACCGTCGACGGCAACGAACTCATGTTCGGCACCAACCATCTCGGGCACTTCCTGCTCACGGCGCTGTTGCATCCCACGCTCGAGAGAACTCCGGGCAGCCGGGTGGTCACCATGGGCAGCGGAGCGACCCGGCTCACCGGCATCCGTCTCGACGACCTGCAGAGCGCGCGCACGTTCTCGGCCTGGGCGGCCTACGGGCAGTCCAAGCACGCGACCCAGGCCTTCGGCTTCGAACTCGACCGCCGGCTGCGGGCCGCCGGAAGCCCGGTGACCGCGCTCGTCGCGCATCCAGGAGGCGGCCAGGACGGCAACACCCCCGCTCGACTCGGGGTGATCGAGCCGACGATGGGGCAGCGCATCCTCGCCAAGCTCCTGTTCTTCGTGGGCGGTGGAAAGCACACCGCCGCATGGCCCGCGGTGCGGGCGGCGACGGACCCGGATGCCGTCGGAGGACAGTACTGGGGGCCACGCGGCGGGCTCAGCGGGCAGCCCCGCGTCGGCAAGCCGGCGCCGGCGAGTCACGACCCGGCGCTCGGTGCCGCCCTCTGGACCGAGTCGGAGCGGCTCGTCGGGCAGGCCTTCCCGGTCTGACGGCACTAACCCCCCTTCCCACTCAGCCGTCGCTAAGTGCTGGCTGGGGCGGGGCGGTCTCAGGTTGCTAGTGCAACACCTTCGTGGATGGAGTGTGTTGTGGCGAGGAAGTGGGACTGGGCGGTTCGGGCTGCTGTCTATCGGGAGTTGGCGGCGGGCAGGTCGGCTCTGGAGCTTGAGTCGGCGCTGGGCGTCGCGATGAGCACGGTGAAGTCTTGGGCCAAGCTCGCTGGCATGGAATTCATGCCCGGCCGGATTGGCGGCGTAAGACGGATGCCGATGGATGCTCCCGCGCCAGCGGGTGCGGGGCGCAGCTATCGACGTCTGACCGTGTCGGATAGGGCGTTCATCCAGGCGGCGAGGGCGTTGCGGGTGCCGATGAGTGTTCGGGCGATCGCTCGAGAGCTCGGGGTCGCTGCCTCGACGGTGTCGCGGGAGATCCGCGCTCACGAGATCGCGCACTGGAGGGTGCCGCACTACGACGCGGAGGTGGCCCACTACCGGGCTTTGGCCAGACGCCCACGGTATCGGCCGGGGAAGCTTGATAATCCGTCGTTGCGGGCGGAGGTCGTGTCACGCTTGAACACCAGGTTCTCGCCGCAGCAGATTGCCGGTGAGTTGAGGATCATGTTCCCGGAGCAGGTGGAGATGCAGGTGTCACACGAGACGATCTACCAAGCGTTGTACCTGCAGGGCAAGGGTGCCCTGCGCCACGAGCTGACCGTGGTCAAAGCGTTGCGGTCGGGGCGCACCACACGGGTGCCGCAGTCGAAGCTGCCGCCGCGCAGCAGCCGACCCTGGCTGGACGGCGCCCGCCTGACCGAGCGTCCTGCCGAGGTCAATGACCGGGCCGTCCCGGGACATTGGGAGGGCGACCTCGTCGTCGGGCCAGAGAACTCCGGCATTGTGACTCTCGTTGAACGTCAGACCAGGGTCGCCCTGCTGGGGCGCCTGCCTGGGATGCGCGATAGCCAGACGGTCACCGGCATCCTCGCAGAGATGATCGCTGGTCTCCCTGCCGCGCTGACGAAAACCATCACCTGGGACCAGGGCACCGAGATGGCCGGCCATGCCAGCTTCACAGTCAAGACCGGCTGCCCGGTGTTCTTTTGCGATCCGCACTCGCCCTGGCAGCGTGGCACGAACGAGAACACCAACGGACTAATCCGTGATTTCTATCCCAAGGGCACCAACTTCAACGAGATCAGCGACGCTGACCTTGCCGAGACTCAGCGACTCCTCAATATCCGGCCACGACAGACGCTCGGCTGGCGCACCCCATCTGCCATGCTGAACGAATTGATCAACAGTGTTGCGCTAACAGCTTGAGACCGCCCGGACGGGCGAGCACTTGCTGACGGATGAGTGGGTCGGGGAAGTGCAGCTCACCCCCGCCATCCCGCCTCGGTAAGTGCGGTGCGCACTTTGTGCAGGAGAGTCGCACGCCTCGCCATCAGTTCCTTGTTGACCCGGATGACGCGCCACTTCTCCTCCATGAAGTCGTCCAGTCGCTCGACATCCCGGTGAAACTGCTTCTCATCATCGCGATGCTGTCCACCGTCGTACTCGAGGAGCACGCGATACTCCGGAAAGGCCAGATCGGCGAGCCCGAGCACGGCGCCGAAGCGATTGCGGACCTCGAAATTGACGATCGGCTCGGGAAAACCGGCCCGCACGACGAGGAGGCGCAACATCGTCTCCCGGACGGAATCGGTGCGCACGCGAATGTCGGGGAGGGCCTTCCGAAGGGCTGCCACTCCTGGGCGGTGCCCCCAGGCCGTCACCGCGGCGACGAGCTCGTCCATTGTCGCGACGGGATTCGTGCGGCACACGAGGCCGTCGCCCATCACGATAAGGTCGTCGACGCAAAGATATCGGGCCAGCTGGCACCAGGTATCCACGGCGGAGCTCACCCGGAGACCGCCTGCCAGGGTAACGATGCGGGTGGTGGGAAGCAGCTCATGTCCCCGCACTCCTCGCGGTCGCGGGGCGCGGGCCGGATGGTGGACCGCGACATCGAGGCCGGCGCCGGCGACTCGCTCCGGCATCCGAAGCCCCAGCAGCACGGCCGCGGTCCAGTAGCTGAAGTACTGGCCGGGCGGCATGATCGTCGCATACGAACGCGCCAGTGACGGGATGTCGACGGTCGCGGCATGCGCGCTGCGCACGGCGCGAAACGGTCGTGCGAGATCGGCGCCCCGGAGCCGACCGATCCCCACGCCAAGGTCGACGGCCTCGGTGATGGCGAACGGGCGAGCGTGGAGCGTGGTGGGCAGTGCGCGATGTCTGTGCATCCCCGTAGGGTGCACCATCCGTCAGTTCGCCGCGGGAATCATCCCCAGCCGCGGATCATCCGTCACCAAGTGCTCGCTCACGGCGCTGGACGAGCACTTAGTGACGGTTGAGTGGGACGACGAGGTGCGGTGAGGTGAGGTGAGGTGAGGGGAGGACTGGGGCGCTAGTACCCCACCACCGGGCCGAAGTGCTCGGGCAGCGTGCCGCGGTGCGTGTCGCGCAACTCGTCGATCGTGAGCGTGAACTGGTCCTGCACCTCGAGGGCTCCGCCCGAGTCGGTGACGCCGATCCGCAGCACCGGGTAGCCGCGGCCCTCGCACAGGCCGACGAAGCGCACGTCGTCCTCGCGCGGCACCGAGACGATCGCGCGCCCGGTGGACTCGCTGAACAGGGCCGCCGTGGCATCCACGCCGTCCCGCTGCATGATCTCGCTCACCCAGACCCGGGCGCCGACGCCGAACCGCAGCACCGACTCGGAGACGGCCTGGATGAGGCCCCCCTCCGACAGGTCGTGGGCCGAGGCGATGATGTTCTGCTCCGAGCCGGCGGTGATGAGCCCGGCGAGGCGCTGTTCGCCCGCGAAGTCGACGACGGGCGGAACGCCGCCGAGGTGGTGGTGCAGCACGTCCGACCAGGCCGAGCCGTCGAGCTCGTCGCGCGTGATGCCGAGCAGGTAGATGTTGTTGCCCTCGTCCTGCCAGCCGGACGGGATGCGGTTGGCCACGTCGTCGATCACGCCGAGTACCGCCACGACCGGGGTCGGGTGGATCGGCACGTCGCCGGTCTGGTTGTAGAAGCTCACGTTGCCGCCGGTGACGGGGATCTCGAGCTCGAGGCATCCGTCTGAAAGCCCCTCGACCGCCCTAGAGAACTGCCACATGACCTCGGGGTTCTCCGGGCTGCCGAAGTTGAGGCAGTCGGAGACGGCGACCGGGGTCGCCCCGGTGACGGCCACGTTGCGGAAGGCCTCGGCGAGGGCGAGCTGTGCGCCCCGGTACGGGTCGAGCTGGCTGAAGCGTCCGTTGGCATCCGTCGCCACGGCGAAGCCGAGCCCGGACTCCTCGTCGACGCGCACCATGCCGCCGTCGTCGGGAAAGGAGAGCGCCGTGTTGCCCATCACGTAGCGGTCGTACTGGTTGGTGATCCAGTCCTTCGACGCGAGGTTCGGGCTGCCCAGCAGCGCGACGGCCTGCGCGCGAAGCTCGTCGGGGGTGGATGCGCGGGGGAGCAGGGCGGTGGAGTCGGCCTGCAGGGCGTCGATCCAGGCGGGGTAGGCGACCGGGCGGTTGTAGACGGGCCCGTCGACGGCGACGGTGCGCGGCTCGACGTTGACGATCTCCTCGCCGTGCCAGTTGATCACCAGACGGCCGGTGTCCGTGACCTCGCCGAGCACCGAGGTCTCCACGTCCCACTTCGCGGTGACCGCGAGGAAGCCCTCGAGCTTTTCCGGGGTCACGATCGCCATCATGCGCTCCTGGCTCTCCGACATGAGGATCTCCTCGGCGGTGAGCGTCGGATCCCGCAGCAGAACCTTCTCGAGTTCGATGAACATTCCGCCGTCGCCGTTGGAGGCGAGCTCGGAGGTGGCGCAGCTGATGCCGGCGGCGCCCAGGTCCTGGATGCCCTCCACGAGCTTGTCGCGGAACAGCTCGAGGCAGCACTCGATGAGCACCTTCTCGGCGAACGGGTCGCCCACCTGCACCGCGGGGCGCTTGGTCGGGCCGCCGGCCGAGAACGAGTCTGAGGCGAGGATGGATGCTCCGCCGATGCCGTCCCCGCCGGTGCGCGCCCCGAAGAGCACGACTTTGTTGCCCACGCCGCGGGCGTTCGCCAGGTGCAGGTCCTCGTGCCGCAGCACGCCGACGGCGAGCGCGTTGACGAGTGGGTTGGCCTGGTAGACAGAGTCGAACCAGGTCTCCCCGCCGATGTTCGGCAGGCCGAGGCAGTTACCGTAGAACGAGATTCCGGCCACGACTCCGTGCACGACGCGCGCCGTGTCCGGGTCGTCGATGGCGCCGAAGCGAAGCGCATCCATCACCGCGACCGGGCGGGCGCCCATCGAGATGATGTCGCGCACGATGCCGCCGACGCCTGTCGCCGCGCCCTGGAATGGCTCGATGTACGAGGGGTGGTTGTGGCTCTCGATCTTGAAGGTCACCGCCCAGCCGTCGCCGATGTCGACGACGCCCGCGTTCTCCCCCATGCCCACCATGAGGTTCTTCTTCATCTTCTCGGAGACCTTGTCGCCGAATTGGCGCAGGTAGACCTTCGATGACTTGTACGAGCAGTGCTCGCTCCACATCACCGAGTACATGGCGAGTTCGCCGCTCGTGGGGCGGCGGCCGAGGATCTCGCGGATCTTGAGGTACTCGTCCTCCTTGAGCCCGAGGGCGCCGAACGGCTGCACCCTGTCGGGCGTGGCGGCGGCGTTGGAGACGGTGTCTGCAGCGGAAACTGTGGTGGGGGTGCTCACGGGCGCAAGTGCTCCTGGATCGAGGGCGTGCCGGATGGGTCAATTCTATCCGGGTGCCGGGGGCCCGTTCCGATCAGCCGGCCGGGTCGTAGCGGTCGGCACGAGCGTGCTCGCCTCGGCCGGCCTCGTGAGCATCATCGCGGGTCTCGCCGCGCAGTCGACGCTCGCGAACGCAGCCAGCGCACAAGTCGGTCGACCGGGCGGCGGCCGCGCGCAGGATCAGGCCGGTGGTGAGCAGCGTCCAGGTGATCGCCTCGGCGATCGCCATCGTTCGGAACCCCGAACGGGGAGTGATGCGTGCCGGGACAGTCGTCGCGCGCGACCTAGGTGGGAAGAACAGCTAGGCAGAGATGAGGGCGTGGATGGCGCTCGTGAAGAAGGTGAGGCCGTCGACCCCCGAACGCATGGCGGCCGCGGTATCCGGGCCGAAGCCCTCCTCGGTGGCGTGCTCGGGATGCGGCATGAGGCCCACGATGTTGCCGCGTGCGTTCGAGACGCCGGCGATGTCGTTGACCGAACCGTTCGGGTTCACCTCGAGGTAGCGGAACACGACCTGTCCCTCGCCCTCGAGTCTCGCGATCGTCTCCGCGTCGGCGATGAAGCCGCCCTCGCCGTTCTTGAGCGGGATGGTGATCTCAGCGCCGGCCTCGAACTGGTTGGTCCACGCGGTGTTCACGTTCTCCACCCGCAGCCTCTGGTCGCGGCAGATGAAGCTGCCGAGCTCGTTGCGGATGAGTCCGCCGGGAAGCAGGTGCGCCTCGGTGAGCATCTGGAAGCCGTTGCAGATGCCGAGAACCGGCATGCCGGAGTTGGCGGCGTCGATCACCTCGGACATGATCGGCGAGAAGCTCGCGATCGCGCCGCAGCGCAGGTAGTCGCCGTAGCTGAAGCCGCCGGGCAGCACGATCGCGTCCACGCCGCGGAGGTCGTGTTCGCCGTGCCAGAGCGCGACGGGCTCGGCGCCGGCGAGGCGCACCGCGCGCTGGGCGTCACGGTCGTCGAGCGAACCCGGGAAGGTGATGACGCCGATTCGCATCAGTTCGCGTCCGTCGTTTCCACCGAGACGGCCAGGTCCGGCTGGGCGGCCTGGGCGGCATCCGGCGCCACCGTGATCGACACGACGTCTTCGATCACCGAGTTGGAGAACATGTCGTTCGCGAGGTCGGTGACCTCGGCGAGCACCTCATCCGTCACCGGCCCGTCCACGGTCACCTCGAAGCGTTTGCCGATTCGCACGGCGCTGAACCTGGTCTTGCCGAGGCGGGTGAGGGCTCCGGCGACGGCCTTGCCCTGCGGGTCGAGTAGCTCGGCCTTGGGCATTACCTCGACGACGATTGTGGGCACCAAATACTCCAGGGAGTTCGACGGGGGTGGATGCACCCAGTCTAGCCGAGACGGATCTCGTGGTCGGCCCAGGCCGCGGTGCCGTCGATGAGGCGCGCGTTGGCCTCATCCGGCCCCGTCGCCCAAGCGGCCGCCGCACCCGGACTCTTGCCGAAGCGCACGTGACGTTCGACCAGGCGGCGCACCCGGATGTCGTGGTCGACTCCCACGAAGAAGCTCACGTCGATCAGCGGGGCGACCCGCTCCCAGCCCTGCGTGTCGTGCAGCAGGTAGTTGCCCTCCAACACCAACACGCGCTTTTCCGGAGCAATCGCGATCACGTCGGGTATCGCCTCCTCGATCTCGCGGTCGAACCCCGGCGCGAGCACGAGACCTCCGGAGAAACGCAGGTTGGTGAGGGTGGTGACGAAGGCGTCGACGTCGAAGGTGTCGGCCGCGCCCATCCGGTCCCGGCGTCCGAGCTCCACGAGTCGCGCCTGCGGCAGGTGGTAGCCGTCCATGGGGAGCAGCACGGCCTCGTCGCCGAGGCGCTCCACGAGCTGGGCGGCGATCGTGGACTTGCCCGAGCCCGGCGGCCCGACGATGCCGACCACGAGGCGGGAGTCGCCGCGCGCGCCGGCGACGACCGTCACGACCTCGTCGATGCTGCGAAGAACGCTCACCGCGCCAGCCCGCCCATCAGCTCAGACGGCACGGCGGCGATGGCGAATTCGATCCACTCCCGGTAGCCGGACGCGCTCGGATGAAAAAGGTCGCTCGCCCAGAAGGTGGGCGTGTACGGAGGAGGCTTCGGAATGGCGAAGACGCGGTCGAGACCGGCGACGGCCGCCCGCGCGCCGTCGTCGAGGCTGGCCGCGTGCAGCGCGAGGTTCCAGCGCAGCGGATTGGCCAGGCTCGAGAAGCGGTCGAACCGCGGCATGAGCGAGACGAGAATCACGGCGTCCGGGCTCGCGGCGCGCAGGCTCGCGACGAGCTCCCGCACGTCCCGGGCGAAGGCGAGCCGTGAGCGCAGCGCGAGGGCGTCGTTGGCGCCGATGCTCAGGAAGACCAGGTCGTAGCGCTGTTCGGTGGCCGGGCCGATGAAGCGCTGGAGCAGGTCCCGCGCGGTCGCCCCGTTCTCGCCGACGGCATCCCAGCGGGTTCCTCGACCGGCAACGCGCAGCACCTCACGGGCGAGATTGCCGGGCAGGGCCTCGTCCTGGCTGCCGGCCCCCACGCCGGCGGCGGTCGAGTCGCCGAGCACGAGCAGCCGCACCGGATCCGCGCCGGCCAGCGCACCCGACCACGGCTCGGCGGCATCCGGCAGCCTCGGGATGATTCGCCGGGCCCGCCGCGCCTGCACGATCAGCACGGGGGAGAGTGGCACGGCGACGAGCCGACTCAGGATGTTCGGCCGCAGTGTCTTCGTCGGCACTGTCCTGGCCGGCTCTGTCTTCGCCCGCTCTGTCTTCGCCCGCTCTGTCTTCACCCGCTCTGTCTTCGCCCGCTCTGTCTTCACCCGTCGATGCTATTCGCCCCTCGACCATTCGCCCCATCGCCCGCCCCGCTCATCCGTCACCACGTGCTCGCCGGCCGCCTGCAGGGAGCAGTTGGCGACGGCGGAGTGGTTCCCGCCCGCCGTGGTCGTGCCGCAGAACGCCCGGCGGGCTCAGGCGACGGTGCGGGCTCAGGCGACGGTGCGCACTCCGGCGACGGCGCGCACTCCGGCGACTCGATCGTGCGGGGAACCCTCTCCTAGGCCTGATCCGCCGTGGTGACCCGGATGAGGTTGGCCCACGGGTCGTCGAACGCGAGGGTGCGCCCGTCGTGCCGGGTCTGCACGCCGAAGTGGGTCATCCGCTCGCCGAGGGCGCCGAGGTCGTCCGATGTCGGCAGCACGATGTCCACCTGCCCGAGCCCGAGGGTGCGCGCTCGCCGCCCCGCCCCGGCGCTGTTCCAGGTGTTCATCGCCATGTGGTGGTGGTAGCCGCCGGCGCTCACGAAGAGCGCCTGCGAACCGAACAGTGTGGTCTGCTCGAACCCGAGGCGGTCGACGTAGAACTCGCGGGCCGAGGGGATGTCGCCCACCGAGAGGTGCACGTGCCCCACCACCGCGTCGCCGAAGTTGGGGGACTCGATCGCCTCCGGCGTGAGGTTCTGCTGCAGGAAGGCATTCGGATCGAGGAAGAGGGTGTTCATCTCGATCTGGCCGTGTGTCCAACTCCACTGGCTGCGGTCGCGGTCCCAGTAGAGCTCGACGCCGTTGCCCTCCGGGTCGGTGAAGTAGAACGCCTTGCTCACGAGGTGGTCCGAACTGCCCGTGAACGTGCCTGGCGCCTTCGTGGCCACGGAGTACACCGCGGCGGCGAGCGCCGCCTCGCTGTCGAACAGGATGGCGGTGTGGAAGAGTCCGGCGTCCCGCGGACTCGCGTGCACGAGGCCGGGGGCATGGCTGAGGATGACGATGGGCGTCGCGCCGCGACCGAGGGTGACCGTGTCCGCCGTCTGGCCGATCACGCTGAGGGCCACGGCATCCCGGTAGTAGGCGGTCATCGCATCGAGGTCGGCGACGAGCAGGGTCACCGCGCCCATCGCGGTGTCGGCGGCGAGAAGATCCTGGGTGCTCATGGGGTGCCTTTCGTGTCTACCGGATCCAACTTAGTTGAGATCTCAACTATTCCCGATAGGGTGGGGCGAATGGATGAACAGCCGGAGGCGCGGGCCTGGCGATCGCTCGTCACCGCCGTCCTCGTGCTCGAGGAGGCCCTCGACCGCCAGTCCCAGCGGGACGGCAGGCTGCCGCACGCCTACTACTCGCTTCTCGTGATCCTCTATGAGACGCCGGGGCATCGCCTGCCGGCGAGCGAACTCGCGGCCCGGCTGCGCCACTCGCCCAGCCGCCTCACGCACGCGGTCACGAGCATGGAGAAGTCCGGCTGGCTCGCCCGCGAGCGGTCGGCAACCGATCGGCGGATGCAGATCGTCGCCCTCACCGAGGCCGGCAGCCGGCTCGTTCGCCGGGTGTCTCCGCGCCAGGCCGCCGAAGTGCGCGCCGTCGCCCTGTCCCGGCTCTCCCCCCACCAGGTGGGCCAGCTCGAGGCGATCAGCACGGCGATCGTCGCCGCGCTCGACGAGCACGGCGACGAGTCGCCCTAGCACCACCTGCATTTTGATCGTTTTGAGGCTTGCAGAGCGAGCGATACCTCAAGGACAGCTCACACCGCAGAGCCTTCGGAGACTTGCCGGAATTGGCGCCGATAGACCTGCGGTGATAGCCCGACCCGACGTCGAAACTGTTCTCGCACGTTGGCGGTGCTGCCGAGCCCGGTGAGTTGCCCCAACTGCTCGACGGACACATCCGTTGTCTCCAGTAGCTCTCTGGCACGGTCAATCCGAGCATCTGTGAGCCACGCCATCGCCGTCGTGGCCGTTTCCCGTCGAAATTGTCGAATGAAGGTTCGACGTGACATTGCGGCATGCTCGGCCATCAAATCGACAGTGACCGCGCCAGCGAGGTTTGCCATCAACCACTCACGCGTTTCGGCCAGCCCGTGGCTGATTTCGGGTGGCACGAACCTCTCGACGAACTGCGACTGGCCACCAGAACGATGGGGAGCTGCGACCAAGAACCGGGCACGAGAATTCGCCGCAGCCGCGCCGAAGTCGCGCCGAACAATGTGCAGACACAGATCAATACCCGCAGCCACACCAGCCGAGGTCAACACCGCGCCGTCATCGACGAACAGCACCGCTGGGTCGACGCTGACCCGGGGATAAAGCCGCTGGAGGAGTGCCGCGTGGTACCAGTGGGTAGTGGCGGGTCTGCCATCCAACAAGCCGGCGGCGGCCAGCGCAAAGGCGCCAGTGCAGATCGACACTATTCGCGCACCACGTGCACTGGCAGCGCGGAGCGCGTCCAGCGCTACATCAGAAACTTGGCGCGAAGGCGGGTCGAAGCCCGGGACAACGATTGTGTCGGCCTCTGCAAGCGACTCGAGCCCGTATGGCGCTTCGATCTTGAATTGGGTACCCTCTACCAGCCGCTCGGGGTGCTCGGCACAGATAGTTAGGCGATAATTCGAATCCGCGCCGAATGTCTGCACGGGGATGCCGAAATCGAGCGCCAGAACCCCCGGGAGCGCGAAAACGACGACGTGATGGGAATCAGATGGCGGCATGGCCCGATGCTAGCGAACATTGACCTGCGTGCCACTTTCTGCGATCGAAGCGTGGTTATAGCCTCGACAGCATGAACGCGATTTCGCGATTACCCGCCAGCCCACTCGCCAACGCCGCGCTCGCTGCAGCCCGAGCATCCGAGAGCGTCGCGATCGCGAATCACAGCATTCGCAGCTTTCTATTTGCTGAGCTGCTGGCGGAGCACGACGGCACCACGAATGACTCCGATTACGACCGTGAGCTGCTGTTCGCGGCATGTGTAATGCACGACCTAGGGACGGGCGACAAAGCGAGGGGCGAACAACGCTTCGAAGTGGAAGGCGCAGATCTCGCAGCTGAAATCCTGTCTGCCCATGGCGCTGCTGCGCGCGATGTAGACCGTGTGTGGGAAGCAATCGCCTTTCATTCCTCACCCGGAATTGCGGAACGCCGCGGCCTGCTGGCCTACTTAACGCGGGAAGGGATCGGAGTCGACTTCGGCCGTCGCGCAGACATCGTGATGACCCACGAACACGCGATTCATCTCGCGTTCCCTCGGCTAGAGATGGCGCGTTCGCTAACAGACGCGATAGTGCAGCATGCCGCACGCTCGCCCGCTGCGGCCCCACGATATTCCGTTCCCGGCGAGCTCCTTCGCGAGCGCTCCGCCGAAGGCATCACCCGGATGGAGATCGCATCGAGCGAATCGGTCTGGGGCGGCTAAGCGCTCGGCACAACGACCCGACGTTTCGGACCGTATGTACGTCCGGCGGGGTCGAATGTGAGCCTCATTACCGCCTGACGTTCGCGCGACGGACGCATCACCGACCGCCTGTCTGATCACTGCACCTGGACTGGCTGCAGAGCCCAATCAGTTCCGTCCTAGTGAATCGGATTCGGGCTGCCGTGCCGGTGAACGGTGAGTCAGGAAGGGTCACGTCCCGCTGAGTGGTGTGGTTTCCCCGGTTCTGAGCGTCGGATCGTCGACGTGAAGAGCCACCGTGTGATGGTCGGTGAGAACCGATGGCCGACAAGGCGTATGCGTCAAAAGCGAATCGGAAGCTGCTTCGAGATCGCGGCATCGAGGCGCGGGCCGGGCGCCCGGTTCGAGCGGGACAGCACCACGGCAACGGCGACCGCCGCGGCAAGGGCGAGCGCTCCGCCGATCGACGCGACCACGGCATCCGGTCGCACGATCGACTGCCCGGCGAGCGCCTGCCCGGTGAGCAGCGCGAGCACGCCGACGGAGAGTGCCACGCCGACCCAGACCAGCCCGAGCCTCGCGCCCGGCGGGCGGAGCGCGGGGATCCGGCGCGCGGCCAGCTCGAGCAGCAGCGCGAGAAGCGGCAGCAGCTGGAGGGCGTGCATGCCCACGAAGTGCGGGATGCGCAGGTCGCCGGCCACGGTGCTCCAGCCGAGCAGGGGCAGGCCCGGCCCGCCATCCGGCACCCCGACCGTGTGGGCGCCGATGATGCCTCGGTAGTTCGAGATCTGGTCGCCGTGCGGCCCGGTCATGAGAAACGCGAGTCCCATTCCGACGAGCGCGATGATGAGCCCGGCGCGGATGGCGACCGACCGGGCCCGATCGCCGAGGTCCGTGCGGAACAGCAGCACAGCCACCGGGATGCCGGCCGCCCAGACGATCACGATCGACACCGCCATCACGCTCCAGAGGGCGGCCGAGAAGGGGGCGGAGACGTTGAAGTGGCTCGTCCCGCCGGTGGAGGCCACGCCCACGATGATCACCATCTCCACGGCGAGGAAGACGCTCACGATCGTGCCGATCGCCCACGAGGTGCGTCGCCAGCGGCGCAGCATCCCGAGTAGCCAGGACAGCGTGAGGGAGTAGACGAGCACCGAAAGCGAGAACTTGAGCGGCTTCGCCCAGAGCGGCGCCCCGGTCACGACTCGGGGGTCGACGGCGAGGCCGATGAGCGCGACGACGGTGAGCACGGCCATCGCCGCGGCGAGCCAGAGCAGCGGGCGATGCCAGGCGACGCGGGACGCGAGGGAGGGGACGGGTGCGGTTGAGGTGGACATTTCACTCCTTCGAGTGACTGGGTGTGGTGGGGTATGGCGGCGCCGGGTAGCGCTCGCTCGAGATGTGTTCCTGGGCCGCACGACGAAGCCCGGAGAAGAGCGCGTCGCCGAGGACGGTGCCGACGACCACCATCTGGGCCTTCGCCTCGCGGTCGTCCCTCGCGTCGATCTCGTCGAGGTCGGCGCCGGCCACGATGAGGGCGGCCTCGGCATACCTCGCGTACCAGCCGCGCATGGCAGGCTCGCCGAGCTCGCCGAAGACCTTGAGCACCTGCGCGGCGGCGATGCGGCCCGGATTCTGGGGGCTCACCCGCCACCCGTCGAGCACCGCGTCGACCTGTCCGAGGGCGGCCTCGCCCACCTCCGCCGGGTCGAGCGCCTGGGACACGGACTGCTGGGCCAGGTCGAAGGTGTGCAGCAGCGGGTCGTCGGAGTCAATCGACGCGATCACGCTGCGAGCGGCCGTGACGGAGAGCTGGCCGACATCGAGGAGGGCGCGAATGAGGCGCAGGCGCTGCACGTGGCTCTCGTCGTACTGGGCCTGGGTGGGCCCGGTGCGGAGTCCGGCAGGCAGGAGTCCCTCGCGCAGGTAGAACTTGATCGTGGCGGTGGGGATCCCGCTGGTCGTTGAGAGTTCGGCCATTCGCATGTTGGATAGTATACCTATCCGATAGTCATAATGTCCATAACTTCCGGATGGCAATCTTCGATCTGCTTCCGCAGCATTGCCGAATGCCCAGCACCGGTGGTCCCGACGTCGCGGACGCGAAATACGTCTCCCTCACCACCTTTCGCCGCCGGGTCTGTGCCGCCTCGACGGGAGTGCCGCTGAGCACGCCGGTCTGGGTGGTCCGCGACGGAGACCGGCTGCTCGTCACGACCGACGCGAGCGCCGGCAAGGTCAAACGCCTGCGCCACACCCCGGCCGTGACCCTTCGGGCCTGCTCGATGCGGGGCACCGTGAAGCCGGGCGCCCCCTCCCGTCGTCACCGGCACCGCCCGGACAGCTGAGAAGCCCGGACAGCTGAGAAGCCCGGACAGCTGGGAAGCCCGGACAGCTGAGAAGCCCGGACAGCTGAGACGCCCGGCAGCTGAGACGGCCCGCCGCGGAGTCGCCTACTCGGGCGCGGACGACCTCAACCGGTCACCGACCGGCGGGGTGAGAACCGCGTGCGACCTCAGCTCCTCCGGCCACGGCATCGCGGGGCGTACACGGCACTCGGTCGGGCTCGACTCCACGATCACCACTCTGCGCCAGCGCCAGCCGTCGCCAGGGGTGTCAGCCGAGATCCGCCCGCTCGGCAGCGTGTCCGGCACCCGGCACCACCACACGCCATCCAGGGCCGACAGGCCGCGGGCATCCAGCGCGGCCGCCGCCACAGCGGGCTCCGCGGCCTCGCCGAGCGCCGTGCCGATGAGCGTCGTCGGAACCGCGAGGGCACCGTCGGGGACGAGGTAGCCGACAAGCTCCCCGTCATCCGGCCTGTGGTGCGGCTGCCACTCGACCGGGATCACGTCGTCGCCGCGGTGCCCTTGCCGACGACCTCGCTGTGGATCTCGCTCGTGAGGTGCTCGATCCGCTGGGTGAGATCGGCGATCTGCTTCGTCAGCGCCGTGTTGTCGGCGAGCTCCTGCTCGGTCGACACGAAGTCGTGGTCGGCCTTCACTTGCTGGAAGGCGGCCTGGCGATTCTGGCCGATCATCACGAAGGTGGAGAGGAAGATCGCCTCGAGCGACACGACGAGGGTCAGGGTGGGCCACGGGCTCTTCTCGAAGAACAGCATCCACAGGGTGAAGAGCACGGCGTGCACGTACACGAAGCGCATCGAACCGGCGAAGGCGGTGATGCCGTCGGCGACGCGCAACTGCACGCTCGCGGCCCGTCGGCTGGCCTCCGCGAGCACGGACGGATGATGCGATCGGCCGTCCTGCAACAGGTGGCTGCGGATCACGACGGGGGTCGATGGCTGAGTGATGTGGTCGGTCATGGTTGCATCAAACCACCCTTGACGTGCCGCGCCGGGATCGACGCCCGCTATTCGCAGCCCTCGCAGGCGACATCCGCCGCCGGGTCGCCCAACACGAGGGACTTCTCGAAGCACAGCGAGCTCCCGACCCCCGCGTAGTGCCCGAAGTTGGGGATCCGCGAGTAGCCCTCCCGCTCGTAGAAGCGCACCGCCTCCGGCTGCAGGTCCCCGGTCTCCAGCAGGAGTCTCAGCCAGCCGCGGCCACGCGCGTCGTCCTCGAGGGCCGCCAGCAGGGCGGTGGAGACGCCGGTTCCGCGATGCGGCACGCTCACGAACATCCGCTTGATCTCCCCCTCGGTGGGGCCGAGCGGGCGCAGGCCGCCGCAGCCGACCGGCTCACCGGCCGCGTCGTAGGCGACGAGGAAGACGGCCATGTCGTCCGCGGTCGGCGTGGGCCCCGGTTCGGAGTCCGGCGACCCGTAGCGGGCGGAGACCTCCTGCCGCTGGGCCGCCCTCAGGCCTACCGCCGCCGGGTCGTTCCAGTCCACCGCGCGCACGATCATCGCCCAGTGAGCCTCTCGATCAGCTCCCGGTAGCGGGCGGCGGTCTGCTGCACGATGTCGGTCGGGAGCTCGGGGGGCGTCCCCGTCATATCCCAGTGGGCGCTGAGCCAGTTGCGCACGATCTGCTTGTCGAAGCTCGCGAGCCAGTCCGGGCCGCCGGCGGCGTAGAGCTCGGCGTCCCAGTAGCGGGAACTGTCGCTCGTGAGCACCTCGTCGGCGAGGGTGATCACCCCGTTGTCGCGGTTGCGGCCGAACTCGAACTTGGTGTCGGCGAGGATCACGCCGCGTGCCTCGGCGATCGCGGATGCCCTGGCGAAGATCTCGAGACTGAGGCCGCGCAGGGAGGCCGCGACATCCTCGCCCACGAGCTCGACGGTGCGTTCGAAGGAGATGTTCTCGTCGTGTTCGCCCATCGGGGCCTTCCACGCGGGGGTGTAGATCGGTTCTGGCAGGCGGTCGCCATTGCCCAGCCCGGCCGGCAGGGCGATGCCGCAGACGCTCTGCGACTGCTGGTATTCGAGCCAGCCCGAGCCGACGAGGTAGCCGCGCACCACGCACTCGACCGGGAACATATCGAGCGTGCGCGCGAGCATCGCCCGCCCGGCCACGGCATCCGGGATCAGGTCCGTCACGGTGTCGCCGTGCAGCTCATGGTCGGCGATGAGGTGATTGGGCACGCCGGCGAGCTGGTCGAACCACCAGAGGCTGAGAGTGGTGAGAAGCTCGCCCTTGCCGGGGATGCCCGGCTCGAGCACGTGGTCGAAGGCGCTCACCCGGTCGCTCGCGACCATGAGCACGCGCCGCGCGCTCGCAAGATCGGGCACTCCGGACTCGATGTAGAGGTCCCGCACCTTGCCGGAGTAGGCGTGCGTCCACCCGTCGGCGGTCAGGTCGGCAGCGCTCGGGTCGGTAGCGCTCGGGTCGGTAGCGCTCACAGGGCGACCCGGGCGGCGATGTCCGTGCGGTACTGGCCGCCCTCGAGTTCGATCGCCTCGAGCGCGCGGTAGACGCGGGACCGGGCATCGGCGAAGTCGGAGCCGGTGGCGACGACGCTCAGCACGCGGCCGCCGGTCGAGACAAGCACGCCGTCCAGGTCGGCGGTTGCCGCGTGGGCGATCGTCACGCCGTCGATGGCGAGAGCGGTGTCGAGGCCGCGGATCGGCCGGCCGGTGACCGGGGTCTCCGGATAGCCCTCGCTCGCGAGCACCACGGTCACGGCCACGTCAGACGAGAACTCGGGGCGCGGAAGCGAACCGAGACCGCCCGTCGAGGCGGCGAAGAGCAGGCCGCTCAGGGGGGTGACGAGGCGCGGCAGCACCACCTGGGTCTCCGGGTCGCCGAACCGGGCGTTGAATTCGATCACCCGGATGCCGTTCTCCGTGACGATGAGGCCGCAGTAGAGCAGACCGATGAACGGTGTCTGCTCGACGGCGAGCCGCCGGATGGTGGGCAGAGCGATCGTGTCGATGACCTCGTCGACGAAGCCGTCGGCGAGCCAGGGCAGTGGGGAGTACGCGCCCATGCCGCCGGTGTTCGGGCCCTCGTCGTTGTCGGAGAGGCGCTTGTAGTCCTGGGCGGGAGAGAGCGGCAGCACGTTGTGGCCGTCGCTCAGCAGGAAGAGCGACACCTCTTGGCCGTCGAGGAATTCCTCGATCAGCACGCTGCCGTGACCGAGCCAGTACGCCGCGTGTGCGATCGCCGCCTCCCGGTCGGCGGTCACGAGCACTCCCTTGCCCGCCGCGAGCCCATCGGCCTTCACCACGTGCGGCGCGCCGTATTCGTCGATGGCGGCGACGGCTTCGACGAGGGAGCCGACCCGCACCGCGCGGCCGGTCGGCACGCCGGCCTCCTCCATGATGCGCTTCGCGAAGGTCTTGCTGCCCTCGAGCTGCGCGGCCGCCTTGCCCGGCCCGAACACGGCGATGCCGCGCTGGCGGAGCCGGTCGGCCACGCCGGCGACGAGCGGCGCCTCCGGCCCGATCACGACGAGGTCGATCTCGTTCTCGATCGCGAACTCGGTGACCACCGCCGGGTTCGTCGGATCGAGGGCGATCACGCCGACCTCGGCCGCGATCCCCGCGTTGCCGGGCGCCGCCGTGATCTCGTGGGCGGCGTCTTCGCTGAGCAGCGCCGTGATGATGGCGTGTTCGCGCGCGCCTGAGCCGAGGACGAGGATTCTCACCCGGTAAGCGTACCCAACTGGCGGTCGGGCGGGCGTCCCGTCTCGGGCGCGCGCTACCGTTGATGCATGGCGAAACCCAGGATTTCGGATGCCGTGGGCGGCGAGGCCGTGCGCCGCGCGCTCGCGACGGTCGCCGACCGCGACACGGAGGCCACCGCGGTGCGCTACCTGCTGCAGGTGCTCGCCGATGCCGCCCCCGGCAACTCGGTGGAGGTGCGCGTGCCGCCGTTCGGCGCTGTTCAGTGCATCGAGGGGCCGGGCCACACGCGGGGCACCCCGCCGAACGTGGTCGAGACGGATGCGCTCACCTGGCTCGCGATCGCCACCGGCGGGGACACCTGGCAGCACGCCATCGAGCACGGGCGCATTTCGGCATCCGGCTCCCGCGCCGACCTGGCGAGCCTCCTGCCGGTGATCTGGGATCCCGCGGGCACGGGAGAATAGAACCATGCCAGTCGAGACGCCTCCCAGCGGGGCAGCGCAGCAACCGGGCGACGGTACGCCGCCGATCGGCACCGTCGCGGCCGCCGAGGTGCGCATCCGCCGTGCCCCCCGATACCCGATCTTCCTGATCCTGGGCGGTGGACTCGGGGCGATCGTCACCTTCGTGCTGACCGCGCTCTTCCCGGTGGACCCCGCCGTGGGATTCGGCGCGCTATTCGGCTACTTCGCCATCTACGGCGTTCCGGCGGGCGTGCTAGTCGGGGCCTTTGTCGCGATCGTGCTCGACCGGGTGTCGAGTCGCCGGTCGAAGAGCGTCGTCGTCGAGCACACGACCGTCGATGATGAGCCAGCCGAGGACGAGTCGGCCCCCGACCTCGCGCCCTGAAAACGCAGGAGATCCGGCACGAAAGACGCCTTCGTGCGGCCAAAGCTGCCGTTTGGCGGCGAATTTCCTGCGTTTTCGGCAAGCCCCGGGGGGATCCACGACTCGGATGCGACCCTCCCCGAGACCGTCGAGGTGGCGCAACACTCGGCCTCGGCGTCACTGAAGGAGGACGAACTCGACCCCGCCGGCCTCGAACGCGTTGAGTTGCCCACACTTGCCGCTATCGCGGGCTGGATAGCGGCGATTGCGTGCAACTCGCGTGGTCAGCTGAGCTGGGTGCGCTCCACCCAGTCGAGGTATTCGGGCGTAACCGTGCCGGTGACGTAGTCGCCCGTGAAGCAACTCATCTCGAGCGACGTCACATTCGACCCCTCGATGATCGCCGCCTGCATGTCGGTCACCTCCTGGTAGATGAGGTAGTCGGCGCCGAGCTCGGTCGCGATCTCCGGGATCTTGCGGCCGTGCGCCACAAGCTCTTGCCGCGACGGCATGTTGATGCCGTACACGTGTGGGAAACGCACGGGCGGTGCCGCGGAGGTGAAGGTGACCTTGTTCGCGCCGGCCTCGCGAGCCATCTGCACGATCTCCTTGGAGGTGGTGCCGCGCACGATCGAGTCGTCCACGATGAGGATGTTCTTGCCGCGGAACTCGGAACCCATCGCGTTGAGCTTCTGCTTCACCGACTTCTTGCGCTCGGCCTGGCCGGGCATGATGAAGGTCCGGCCCACGTAGCGGTTCTTGTAGAAGCCCTCGCGGTACTCCACTCCGAGCTTCTGTGCCACCTGCATGGCTGCGGGGCGGGCGGAGTCCGGGATCGGCATCACGACGTCAATGTCGCCCGTCGGCGTGTACTTCGCGATCGTGTCGGCGAGCCGGTTGCCGAGTCGCAGTCGCGCCTCGTACACCGAGATGCCGTTCATGATCGAGTCGGGGCGGGCGAGATAGACGTACTCGAACGAGCACGGCACGAGCCGCGGGTTCTTCGCGCACTGCCGGGAGATCATCTCGCCGTCGAGGGCGATGAAGATCGCCTCGCCGGGGGCGACATCCCGAACGAACTCGTAGCCGGCGCTCTCGAGCACGAGGGACTCGGATGCCACGATCCAGTCCTCCCCGACGAAGCCGCGGGGGCGCTTGCCCAGCACGAGGGGGCGGATGCCGAACGGGTCGCGGAACGCGAGCAGCCCGTAGCCGGGGATCATCGCGATGGTGGCGTACGAGCCCTCCACGCGCTCGTGCACCCGTTCGACGGCGGCGAAGATCTGGTCGGGGTCGAGGTCGAGCCCGGTCACCTGCTCCTGCAGCTCGTGGGCGAGCACGTTCACCAGCAGTTCGGTGTCCGAGCTCGTGTTGAGGTGCCGGCGGTCGATGTGGAAGAGCTCCTGGGTGAGCTCGCGCGTGTTGGTGAGGTTGCCGTTGTGCACGAGGACGATGCCGTACGGCGCGTTCACGTAGAACGGCTGGGCCTCCTCCTCGTTGGCGGCGCTGCCCTTGGTGGCGTATCGGCAATGGCCGAGGCCCATGTTGCCGGGGAGGGCGCGCATGTCACGGGTGCGGAACGCCTCGCGCACCTGGCCCTTGGCCTTCACCATGTGGAAGGTGCGACCCTCCGCGGTGGCGATGCCCGTGGAGTCCTGGCCGCGGTGCTGTAGAAGCAGGAGGCTGTCGTAAACCTGTTGGTTGGCGGGTTCCGAAGAAACGATGCCGACAATGCCGCACATTCGCGGTGAGTCTCCAGACCGTAGAGTTGGGGGTGATTTAGCCCAAGTCTTTCACGGTTCAGGAACGGAACACGAATGGCCAGCAAGTACGCCGAAGCGGGCGTTGACACGGCGGCCGGGGACCTGGCCGTCGAATTGATGAAGGCGGCGGTGTCGAAGACGCACGGCCCCCAGGTTCTGGGCGGCGTCGGCGGCTTCGCCGGGCTCTTCGACGTGTCGTTTCTCAAGTCGTTCGAGCGCCCTCTGCTCGCGACCTCCACCGACGGCGTTGGCACGAAGGTGGCCATCGCCCAGGCGATCGACAAGCACGACAGCATCGGGATCGACCTCGTCGGCATGGTCGTGGACGACATCGTCGTGGTGGGCGCGACGCCGCTCTTCATGACCGACTACATCGCGTGCGGCAAGGTCGTTCCGACCCGCATCGCCGACATCGTCGCCGGCATCGCGCGGGGCTGCGACGAGACCGGCACCGCCCTCATCGGCGGCGAGACGGCCGAGCATCCCGGGCTTCTCGGCCCGGACGACTACGACGTGGCGGGGGCCGCCGTCGGAGCGGTCGAGGCCGACCGCCTGCTCGGCGCCGACCTCGTGGCCGACGGCGACGTCGTCATCGCTCTCGGGTCATCCGGCCTGCACTCCAACGGCTACTCGCTCGTGCGGCACGTGCTCGCCGGCCGCAAGGTCACATACGCCGAACACTCGAACGAACTCGGCGGGCTGGTGGGGGAGGTCCTGCTCGAGCCGACCAGGCTGTACACGAAGCCTCTCCTCAAGCTTCTGGCCGACGAGAGTCTCGCCTCGAGCGTGCATGCCCTCAGCCACGTGACCGGAGGCGGGATCGCCGCCAACCTCGCGAGGGTGCTGCCCGTGGGCAGCTGGGTCGAGGTGGACCGCAGCGCGTGGTCGCCGCAGCCCGTGTTCCGCGTGCTCGCGGAGTGGGGCGGCATGGGCCTCACTGAGACCGAGGGAACCTGGAACCTGGGGATCGGCATGATCGCGGTCGTGCGGGCGGATGCCGCGGACGGCGTGATCACCAGGCTCGTGACGAGCGGCGTCCCGGCCTGGCTCGTCGGCAGCGTCACCGTGGGCGTGCGCGACCTGGCCGGCTTCGAGCAGGGCGCGAAGGGCGTGAACGGCGGGGCCGTTCGACTCGTCGGCGCCTATCCGGCATAGGCAGGGGCCGGCATAGGCAGGCGTCGGCGCCTATCCGGCACAGGCCGGGCTCGGCATAGGCGGGGCCCGGCATAGGCCGGGCTCGGCATATAAGTACCCGGCACAGCAGTTCCCGGCACAGCAGCCGCGCCCCGACCCGCTCGGGTCGAGCGAAGCGGCCTACGCGGTCTTGTTCTGGTCGGACTCGAACTCGTCTTCGGAGTAGTCGTCCGTGTAACCGCTGGCCGTGTTGAATTCCGGCCACTTCTCGAGGTCTTCTTCGAGGCGAGCGTCGACGGGAGCCCCGGTGACGGGGTGCGTGAGTTCGCGTTCGAGCGCGTTGTAGTTGGTGTCCGGGCTGAAGTATTTCAGCTCGCGGGCAACTTTGGTGTGCTTAGCTTTTTGACGGCCGCGCCCCATGGCTTGACCCCCTCACGATTCCTGCCCGAGCAAGCTCACAATTGCCTGGGATGACCAACAAGGAACTACGAAATCTAAAGGGCAACTTTAGCATGCGGGACCGCACCCCTTTGGCTCCGTTAGCACGTGCGGGAACGACGGCTAACGTTAACGCGTGACATCCTCTCCCACGCACCCTTCCGTAGTGGTGATTGGCGCGGGCCAGGCCGGACTTTCGGTCTCTTTCTACCTCCAGCGACTCGGTCTCGAACCGGGCACCGACTTCGTCGTGCTGGACCGCGGACCGTCCACGGGAGGAGCCTGGCAGTTGCGCTGGGACGCTCTGCGCATCGGCTCTGCACACCGCATCAACGACCTCCCGGGCATGGATGCCGTCGGCCTGAGCTTCGAGAACGCCGATCGCACGCTGCCGGCGAAGGACGTGGTCGCCGACTACTACCGGCAGTACGAGGAGCACTACAACCTGCAGGTGCGCCGCCCGGTCGACGTGAAGCGGGTCTTCAATCGGGGCACGGAACTCGTGGTCGGGTTCGGCCATGAGGAGCTCACGACCGAGATCGTCGTGAACGCCACGGGCACCTGGGGCTCCCCGTTCGTGCCGTGGTATCCGGGGCTCAACGACTTCCGGGGCAGGCACGTGCACACGACCGACTACCGTTCCGCCGCGCAGTTCGCCGGCCAGAGCGTGGTCGTGGTCGGCGGAGGCACGTCGGCGATCGGCTTCCTGCTCGAGCTGGAGAACGTGGCGTCCGAGCTCACCTGGGTCACCAGGCGCCGCATCGAGTATCTCGACGACGGGGAACTCAACATGGAGGACGGCAAGGCCGCCGTCGCGAAGCAGGACGAGGCCGCCCGCGCGGGCCGGGCGCTCCCGAGCATTGTCAGCGGCACCGGCATCCCGCGCACCAGAAGAATCCAGTCGGGCATCGACCGCGGGCTGCTCGTCGCTCGGCCGATGTTCTCCTCCATCGAGCCGGACGGCGTGCGCTGGGACGACGGTACATTCCGGAAGGCGGATGCGATCGTCTGGTCCACCGGTTTCCGCCCGGAGCTTCGCCACCTGTCGCCGCTCAAGCTGCGCGAGAAGGAGGGCGGGGTGTCCGTGGGCAACGGGTCGGCCTGGAAAGACCCGCGCATCTTCTTCGCCGGCTACGGCCCGCAGGCGAGCACGATCGGCGCGAACCGGGCTGGCCGGCAGATCGCGCGCCAGGTGATCGCGACCCTCTCGAACATCGGCTGACCCACCCTCCTCAGCCCGGCCCCCGCGTCAACACGCGTCAGCACACACCAACACGCATCAACACGCGTTTCTCCGGAGGTTTCGCGCCCACGTGCTCTATTCGGTCCCGAAACGGGCCGAATTGGGGGTTTCGGGCGGATACCTCCGGAGAAACGCAGTTCGAGATGGGCGGGCGACGGATGCGGCGACCGATGGACAGCCGCCCGCTGCACCCGCGCGATTGCTGGCGCGCGCCGACGCCATCCGCCCCCACCGAGGCGCACCAACACGCGTTTCTCCGGAGGTTTCGCGCCCACGTGCTCTATTCGGCCCCGAAACGGGCCGAATTGGGGGTTTCGGGCGGATACCTCCGGAGAAACGCGTGTTCGGAGAAACGCGTGTTCGGAGAACGGATACCTCCGGAGAAACGCGTGTTCGGAGAAACGCGGGCGCTCACCCGACGAGCACCCCGGCACCGGAGGCCGCGGTGACCTCGCCGCCGTGATTGAGGGCGATCGAGACATTCGCGTCACCGAGACGCAGGCCGGTCACCGACAGCGAGCCGGCGAGCGGGCGCGGCGACACCCCGATCGTGGCCGACTGGGCGTCCGGGTTGAGGCCGAGCACGCTGCCGAGCACCGAGACGGCGGCGGCCGTCGACCAGGCCTGCGGCCGGCAGGTGGCCGGGTACGGCACCGGTGACGCGAAGATCGAGGCCGCGTCTCCGGAGTGCAACTCGGGCATGCGATAGTCGAAACCGGATGCCGCGGCGAGCAGTCCGGAAACGAGCGTTCCCGCCTCGGTGACGAAGCCATCCCGGCTGTGGCTGTGGCTGTGGCTGAGGCTGAGGCTGAGGCTGTGGATGGCGATGGCCGTGTCGTGGGTCCATGCGCTGCCGCCGTGGCCCTTGACCTACTTGCGGATCGGGGCCGCAGCCGGGGTCGGCTTGGTGGCCAACGGGGCCGCAGCCGGGGTCGGGGTCTTGGCCAACGGGGCCGCAGGCGGGAGCGGCTTGCGCATCACCGGTCGACGGGGCTCACCGCGGCGGTCCTGGCCGGGAAGCGGTCGGTACGGTCGCCCGTAGAGCGCCTTCGACGAGTCGAGCAGCCACGGCACCAGGGCGATCGTCACGCCGTGGCAGAGCATGAGCTTCTGACGGATGCGGCGGGCCTTGTGATTATGCAGCAGGTTCTCCCACCAGTGGCCCACGATGTACAGGGGCGTGTAGACCGTGACGACCTCCGAGCCGTACTCGGCCCGCCGCGCCTTGATGTACTTGATCAGGGGCATGCTGATATCGCGGTACGGCGACGACACGATGCGCAACGGCACCTTGATGTTCATCTCGTCCCACTGCGTGGAGAGCAACTCCGATGCGGCGTCGTCGATGCTCACGTGGATCGCCTCGATGCTCTCGTGCCGCGCGGCGATCGCGTAGTCGAGCGCCTTCAGGGTGGGCTTCTGCATCTTGCCGACGAGCACGATCGCGTGGTCGCCCGTCGCGCCGAACGTCGTGGTCGGGTCGACCTCGATATCCCTCGCCACCTTGGCGTAGTACCGGTTGATGCGCAGCATCAGGTAGAACAGCACGGGCATGATCGCGAAGACGAGCCACGCGCCGTGGGTGAACTTGGTGATGGTCACGACGATGAGCACGATGCCGGTGAAGAGCGCGCCCGTCGCATTGATGGCCCGGCTGCGGTACACCTGGCCCCGATTGGCGCAGCCCTCGCGCAGCATCCGGGTCCAATGCACGACCATTCCGGTCTGGCCGAGGGTGAAGGAGACGAAGACGCCGATGATGTACAGCTGGATGAGCTGGGTGAGGTTGGCGCGGTAGATGAGCAGCAGCAGGATGGCGGCGCCGCTCAGCACGAGAACTCCGTTGGAGTAGACGAGCCGGTCGCCGCGGGTCTGCAGGGACTTGGGGGCGTACGAGTCGCGGGCGAGCACCGAGCCGAGCAGGGGGAAACCGTTGAAGGCCGTGTTGGCGGCGAGCAGGAGCACCAGGGCCGTCGTGCCCTGCACAACGTAGAACATGAAATAGCCGGCGCCCGGGAACACCGCTGCGGCGATCTGAGAGATCACGCTCGCCTGAGGGGCGGTTGCGCAGTCCTTGAAACCCTGCAGGTCGCAGGCGGTCTCGGCGTAGTGCACACGGCTGATCAGCGCGAGAGTCATGATGCCGATGAAGAGCACGATCGCGATGGAGCCCATGAGCACGAGCGTGCGCTGCGCGTTCTTGATCTTGGGGCGGCGGAACGCCTGCACGCCGTTGGCGACGGCCTCGACGCCGGTGAGCGCACTACAGCCGCTCGCGAAGGCTCGCAGCAGCAGCAGGATGAAGGCGATCTGGGTGAGGCTCTCCGGCGACTTCACGGTGAAGGCGGAGGACGCGGCGAGGGGAGTGTCGCCGAGCGCCGTGCGCACGAGCCCGGTCACGATCATGACCCCGACGCTCGCGATGAAGAGGTAGGTGGGCAGCGCGAAGGCCTTGCTCGACTCGGCAACACCGCGCAGATTGATCGCGGCGAGCAGGATGACGAAGCCGACGGCGATCTCCACCCGCCAGGTGTTGAGCACGGGGAACGCCGAGATGATGTTGTCCACGCCGGATGCCACGGACACGGTAACGGTGAGGATGTAGTCCACGAGAAGTGCCGAGGCCACCACGAGGCCGGCCTTCTCCCCGAGGTTGCGGTGCGCCACCTCGTAGTCCCCACCGCCCGATGGGTAGGCCTTGATGAGCTGGCGGTAGGACGCCACGACCACGATGAGGAGCAGCACGACGGCGGCGGCCACCCAGGGGGCGAAGCTCAGGAAGGCGAGCCCGCCGAGGGTAAGAATGAGGAGGAGCTCCTGCGGCGCATAGGCCACGGAGGAAAGGGCGTCGCTGGCAAAAATGGGCAGCGCCAAATGTTTCGGGAGGAGCTGGCCTTCGAGTTTCTCAGACGCCAGCGGTTCGCCGATCAGCCACCTTTTCGGCGACCGAACTTCGCTAGTCACGAGGAGCGAGACTACACCCGTTACCTGCGCTGTCAATAATTCGTTAGGACCGAGGCCGCGATCCCCGGGATCACGGGCCACGGCGGCTCCGGGGCCGTAAGGATTCCGTGAGGATCCTCACGGCCCGCCGTCCGTGTTTAGCTCGCCCGGAGTGCCGCTCGCACGTCGGCGAGCCGCTCCTTGAGCAGCGCGACCGTCTCCGCCGGGATCTCGCCGTCGGCGGCGAGACGCCGAAGGTCGACGCGCACCTGATGGCGAAACTCGTTGAGCACCATGTCGGCCTCGTGCAGTTGCGTGCTCGTGGTGGACCGCTGGGTGTCCACGCGCACGGTGCGTCCGAAGTCCCTCGCATCATCCCTCGCCTCGCGTGCCGCGGCGGCGAGATCGGCCCGCAGGGTCTTCATCGCGCCGTTCACAGAGGCCCGAACCTCGTCGGCGAGGCGGCGCACCGAGTCGGTCACGTCGCTCTCGATCCCGTCGAGCTCGCCCTGTCGCGCCTCGAGTTCGGCGCGGCCGGCAGCCGTGATCTCGTAGACGGTCTTTCGGCCATCGCTCGATTTGGTGACGAGTCCCTCGTCCTCGAGCTTTGCCAGTCGCGGGTAGATGGTGCCGGCGCTCGGCACGTAGGTGCCTCCGAACCGGTCGCCGAGGGCCTGGATGAGTTCGTAGCCGTGCATGGGCTGCGTCGCGAGGATGCTTAGCAGGTACAGCCTCAGGTGCCCGTGAGCGAAGACCGGGGGAGTCATGCCGTCACCGCGTGCAGCACCGAGACGTCGCCGCTCACGGTGTTGGCCTTGAAGTCGAGCCAGCTCTTCTCCAGCACGCCGTACTTGCCGGTGTAGCTTCCCCGCACCCCGGTGATGGACGCGTCGTCGAGCTGCAGCTTGCCGCTCACCGTGTTGATCCTGTACTGCGCGGCCACGCCGGCTTCGAGCCGCGTGGTCACGTCCCCGCTCACCGAGTTGATGCGCACCTCATCCGGGGTCCCGGCGATGTCGAGGAAGACGTTGCCCGACACCCCGTCGCAGGTGAAGCGCACGATCTCGCCCGTCGCCGTGACATCGCCGCTCACGGTGTGCGCGGCGATCTTGCCCGAGTGGTTGCGCACCGCCAGCTCGCCGCTCACGGCATTGAGCTCGAGATCGCCGCGGTGGTTGTCGACCACGACCTCGCCAGAGATCGTGCTGATGCGCGCATCGGCGGTGAGGCCGCTGATGAGGGCGCTCGCCGAGACGACGCCGAACTTGAGCGCGGCATCCCGGGGAACCATGATGCTCACGTCCGCGCTCGCGGAGCCCCTGAACGACTTGAACACGTCGATGAAGTTGTCCCAGCTGAGCTGCGGGTGGTCGATTTCGAGGGTGTCTCCATCGATAGAGACCTTGAGCGACTTGCCGTGCACCGAGTGCACCTCCACCCGGGCTCCTGGTTCGTCGTGGCCGACGATGTTCACCTGCCCGGCGATGAGGGCAACCTTGAGATTGCGCACCAGTTCGATGTCGATGACCTTCTCGCCGTCGACGAGCCATTTTTCCAGAGCCATTGTCGTGCCTTTCGTTGGCGGATGCCGAGCATCCGAATCGAGATATATCGCGTGTGCGTAAACTCACGATATATCGCGTCTTGCCGGAGCGCAAGCCCCTCCTGCTCGTGGGGGGACGTCGCGCCCGCCGCGCAGGTATCCCGTGCCGCCTCGCGTCCCGTCCCGCCTCGCTTGTGCGGCTCGTCCCGCCTCGCGGAGGGGAAACCGCCTCGCGGAGGGGAAACCGCCTTTTCGACGGCTTCGACCACACGCGGTACAAGGTCGAGGTTGAGGAGCGCTGGGGCACGGAGGCGTACGCGAGCGGTGACCGCTGGTGGCGCTCGCTCACGGCGGCCGAAAAGGCGCAATTCCGCGAGGAGCGGAAAGACGGTCCAGGCGGACTACGCGGCGGCCCTCGCGGCCGGCGCGAGCGTCGAGAGCGAGGAGGTGCTGGCGATCACGCAGCGCCACTACGACTGGCTGGTCGCCGGCTGGCAGGGCAGGCGCCCGACGGCGGAGCAGCTCGTGGGGATGGGCGACATGTACATCGCGGACGAGCGCTTCGGCGCGAATTACGGTGGTGTCGAGGGCGCGACCTTCGTGCGCGACGCGATGGCGGCGTTCGCCGAGCGCAACCTGTAGGAGGCGCCCAGCGGCTCAGGACTGCGCGGGGCCGGTGACGCGGAGGTGGACATCCGTGTCGCCGGCCCCTCCGGCACTCCGCCGCCGGTCAATAGCGGTCCAGCGTGGGCACCTGGCGGTAGCCGTCGCGGCGCACGACCTCGACGGTGGCGACGGATGCCCAGAGCGCCAGGGCGGCCAGTGAGACGAGGGCGATCACGACGGTTCTCCAATCTGAACAGGGGTGGGAGCGGCCGCGGCGACGGACGCGGTGGGCACCCGCAGCAGCGGGATCGTCACGTTGACCATCGGGCCGATCAGGAGGGCGAAGGCCACGGTGCCGATGCCGACGTTGCCGCCGAGCAGCCAGCCGATCCCGAGCACCACGACCTCGATCGAGGTGCGGACGATCCAGATGCGCCAGCCCCAGCGCCGGTTGATTCCGGTCATGAGGCCGTCGCGGGGGCCCGGCCCGAACCGTGCGCCGATGTAGAGCCCCGTCGCCACGGCGAGCAGCGCGAGCCCGCCCGCGAAGAGCAGCACCTGCTGCGACAGCACGTGCTGGGCGGGGAGAACGGCGAGCCCGACCTCGGCGCTCGGCCCGATCAGGAGCACGTTGAGCAGCGTGCCGATGCCCGGCCTCTGCCGGATCGGGATCCACAGCAGCAGCACGACGAGCCCGATGATGTTGGTGACCCAGCCGAAAGCGATTCCGGTCTGCAGCGAGACGCCCTGCGAGAGCACGTCCCACGGCGACACCCCGATTCCGGCGCGCACCATCATGGCGATCGCGAACCCGTAGAGGACGAGGCCGACCAGGAGCTGGGTGATCCGACGCGCGAGGAGGAGTGCAGAGAGCATGCTTGTATCCAATTACTCGATTGGCCTTCTGGCAAGATGCCAATCATCGTAGAGTGGCCTTATGTCTTCGATCTCGGCCCGTGCATTGGCCTCCGTGCTGAGTGGATGGCGGGAAGCCACCGCCGCCCCGGCCTACAGCGCGCTCGCCGGCCGCGTCCGGCTTCTCATCCTCGACGGACGCATACCCCTCGGCACGCGCATCCCTGCCGAGCGGGATCTCGCCGCGCAACTCGGGGTCAGCCGCACCACGGTCAGCGCCGCCTATGCCGAGTTGAGGGACGCCGGCTACCTCGACAGCGTGCGCGGGTCCGGCAGCGTCGCGCGACTGCCCGCCCGTGCCCCGGTGTCGATCGAGAACGTGCACTCCGGCTACCTCGACTTCAGCAAGGCCTCACTGCCGGCCATCCCGCAGCTCGCGGAGGCGGCCAGACGGGCGGCGGACGCCCTGCCCGCGTACCTCGGCGACTCCGGGTTCGACCCGATCGGCCTGCCCGTGCTGCGGGCGGCCATCGCCGACCGATATACGGCGCGCGGCCTGCCGACCGAGCCGGAGCAGATCATGGTGACGATCGGCGCCCAGCACGCGATCGCGCTGCTCGCCAGGACGCTGCTCGGGCGCGGCGACAGCGCCCTCGTCGAGTCACCCAGCTACCCCCACGCCTACGAGGCCCTCCGCCTCACCGGCGCGCGTCTCGTTCCCGTGAGCGTCACGACCGACGACGGGTGGGACGAGCCTGCCATCGAGCAGGCCCTCCAGCGCGCGAGCCCGGCGATGGGCTACGTCATGCCCGACTTCCACAACCCGACCGGGCGCACGATGTCGCCCGAGCTTCGCGAGCGGATGCTCGCCATCGCCGCGAAGCAGGGCACGACGATCGTCGCCGACGAGACAACGGCGGAACTCGCGATCGACGAGGCGGCCGCGCCGCTCCCGCTCGCCGCCTTCGGGCCGGCGGTGCTCATCGGCTCGGTCGGCAAGACGGTCTGGGGCGGGGTGCGCATCGGCTGGATCCGAGCCGAACGCCAGCTCATCCAGAAGCTCACCCGGGCGCGCAGCGCAGGAGACCTCGGCACCCCGTTTCTCGAACAGTTGCTCGTGACCGACCTGCTCGACGACTTCCCGTCAGTGCTCGACACGCGACGGGCTCAGCTGCGGCGGGGGAGGGACCACCTGGAGTCCGAGCTGCGCCGGGCCTTCCCCGAGTGGCGGGTGCCGCACGTCGCGGGCGGGATGACGGCGTGGATCAATCTCGGAGCGCCGGTGAGTTCCCAGCTCACCCTCGCCGCGCGCAACGAGGGGCTGCTGCTCGCCGCCGGGCCTCGTTTCGGCATCGACGGCGCATTCGAGCGATTCCTGCGCATCCCGTTCGGGCATCCGACCGACGAGATCGACCGAGCGGTCTCCGCCCTCGAAACGGCCTGGGGTTCGCTCGCCCGCGGGCCGATGCTCGACTCGAGCTACCTCGCCGAGGTCGTCTAGCGCAACTACTCCCGCGAGAGTATGCGCACGGGCGTCGGGCACTGAGATAATTTCGAGGGAGGCACGGCATCAGCGCGCCTTCTTCGGCGCCAGTCGCGGCGTCACACCGCAGCGTCCAGGGAGAACCGCGTGCACCTCTTGTCCGTCTTCAGCTTGCGCAACCGGGCGCTCATCGCCCTGGTCACGGTAGTCGTCGCAATCTTCGGCGGGCTCGCGCTGACCTCGCTCAAGCAGGAGCTCATCCCGTCGCTCACCCTTCCGTCCGTGTATATCGTCACGTCCTATCCGGGCGCCTCGCCCGACGTGGTGAATACCGACGTGAGCACCCCGATCGAGAGCGCCCTCCAGGGCCTGGAGAACCTGGACTCCACCACGGCCACCTCCAACACCGCCGCCTCGACCGTCACGGCGTCGTTCGCCTTCGGAACCAACATCGCCACGTCGGAGCAGAAGGTGCAGCTCGCCCTCGATCGGATCAAGTCGATCCTGCCCTCCAGCGTCACGCCCCAGGTGATCACCTTCAGCCTGAGCGACTTCCCGGTGATCCAGCTCGCCGTCACGAGCGACATGGACCAGAACACACTCGCCTCGAAGCTCTCGGCACTCACGGTGACGGACCTCAAGCAGCTCGACGGGGTGAGCGATGTCAGCCTCCTCGGCGCGGCGTCCCAGCGCGTGGCCATCACCCCGGATGCCGACAGGCTCGCCGCAGACGGCCTCAGCATCCAGTCCATCAAGGCCGCGCTCGCCGCCAACGGCACCCTGCTTGCGAGCGGATCCATCACCGAGAACGACAAGACGCTCACCGTGCAGTCCGGGTCGCGCATCACCACGACCGACGAGATCGCGGCGCTGCCGTTGCTCGGTGCCCGCGCGGCCGTCGCCCCCACAATCGCGGATGTCGCCACCGTCGCCATCGTGAACGACCCCACCACCGGTTTCTCGAGCGTCAAGGGCAAGCCGGCCGTCACCCTCAACGTCACGAAATCCGCCGCAGGCAACACGGTGACCGTGTCGAACCTGGTGCGCAGCAACATCCCGACCCTCGAGAAGCAGCTCGGCAGCAACACGAAGTTCGTCGTCGTCGCCGACCAGGCGCCCTCCATCACCCAGTCGATCGACAGCCTCGCGCAGGAGGGGCTGCTCGGCCTCGTCTTCGCGGTGGTCATCATCCTCGTCTTCCTGTTCTCCATCAGGTCGACCCTCGTCACCGCCATTTCGATTCCCGTATCGGTGCTCATCACCTTCATCGGCATGCAGGCCTCCGGCTACACGCTGAACGTCATCACGCTCGCGGCCCTCACGATCGCCATCGGGCGGGTGGTCGACGACTCCATCGTCGTGATCGAGAACATCAAGCGCCACATCGGGCTCGGCGAGGAGAAGCTCCCGGCAATCCTCACGGCCGTGCGGGAGGTCGCGACCGCGGTGACCGCCTCGACCATCACGACCGTCGCCGTGTTCCTGCCGATCGCGCTCGTCGGCGGAATCACGGGGGAGCTGTTCCGCCCGTTCGCCCTCACCGTGACGATGGCTCTCGGCGCCTCGCTGTTCGTGGCGCTCACCATCGTCCCCGTGCTCGCCTACTGGTTCCTCGGCAACAAGAAGACCTCGCACAAGCACGCCGGCGGCCCCGCGGCCGCCACGGCTACCGCCGCGACGGACGAACTCGAACACGCGACCCGGCTTCAGCGTGCCTACCTCCCCGTGATCCGCTGGACGCTCAAGTTCCCGGCGATCGTGCTCGTCGGCGCCCTCCTCGTGCTCGTGGGCAGCGGATTCCTCGCCACCAGCCTCAAGACCAACTTCATCGGCAACAGCGGCCAGAACACGCTCACCGTGACCCAGACCCTGCCGCTCGGCACCAGCCTCGACGCGCAGGTTGCCGCATCGAAGAAGGTCGAGACGGTGCTGCAGGATGTGAAGGGCGTCAAGACCGTGCTGCTCACGATCGGATCGGGCGGCAGCTCCCTCCGCGCCGCTTTCGCCGGGGGCGGGTCGAGCACCTTCTCGCTGACGACCGACCCGAACGCCGACCAGGCGAAGCTGCAGGCCGCGGTCACGGCCGAGCTGAAGAAGATCAAGGGAGAGGGCGTGCTCGCGGTCGCCACCGCCCAGGGCGGGTTCGGCTCGTCGGACATCCAGGTGAACATCACGGCGGGAAGCGACGCCGACCTGCGCACGGCGTCGAACGCCACCCTGGCGAAGGTCGAGAAGCTCGGCGTCGTGTCGCGTGCCTCGAGTAACCTCTCGGCATCCCTGCCATACATCGCCGTGCAGATCGACCGCGCGAAGGCGGCGGCCGCCGGCCTCACCGACGTGCAGGTCGGGGGAATCGTCACCCAGGCGATGAACCCGAGCGCCACGGGCAGCGTCGTCATCGACGGAAAGACGCTCTCGATCTACGTGAAGAACTCCAGCGCGCCGACCACGACGGCTGAGCTGACGGCGTTCTCGATCCCCACGGCGAGGGGCATCGTTCCGCTCTCCGACCTCGCGACGATCGCGACGGTGAACGGTCCGTCGAGCATCACCACGAACAAGGGGCTGCGCAGCGCGACCCTCACGGTCACGCCGGCCACCGACAACACGGGCAGCGCATCGGCCACCGTTTCGGCGGCCGTCGCCACGGTGACGCTGCCCGCGAGCGCGACGGCCACGCTCGGCGGAGTGACGTCCCAGCAGAGCGACTCGTTCCGCCAGCTCGGACTCGCCCTGCTCGCGGCGATCCTCATCGTCTACGTCGTCATGGTCGCGACGTTCAAGAGCCTGCGCCAGCCGCTACTGCTGCTCGTGTCTGTGCCGTTCGCAGCGACCGGGGCGATCGCGCTGCAGGTCGTCTCCGGCATCCCGCTCGGCGTGGCGTCGCTCATCGGCGTGCTCATGCTCATCGGGATCGTCGTGACGAACGCCATCGTGCTCGTCGACCTCATCAACCAGTACCGAACGCGCGGCATGAAGGTGGGCGACGCGATCATCCACGGTGCCTCCCGGCGACTGCGTCCGATCCTCATGACGGCGCTCGCGACCATCTTCGCGCTGCTTCCCCTCGGCATCGGGCTCACCGGTCACGGCGGATTCATCTCGCAGCCCCTCGCCATCGTCGTGATCGGCGGCCTCGTGTCGTCGACCCTGCTGACTCTGGTGGTGCTGCCGGTGCTCTACTACCTCGTCGAGGGTGCGAAGGAGCGACGCACCGATCGGCGTGCGGCGAAGGAGACGGAGGTTCAGGAGCCTGCTGCGGAGGTTGGCTAGGATCGCGGGATGGCCACCCCCGACTTCGTCCTCGCCCTTCGCGAGAAGATCGGACATGCGCCGCTCTGGCTCTCCGGCGTGACCGCGGTCGTCATTCGCGGTCGTCATTCGCGCCACGAGGTGCTCCTCGTGCGTCGAGCCGACACGGGAGCATGGACTCCGGTCACCGGGATCATCGACCCAGGGGAGGAGCCGGCGGTGGCCGCCGAGCGCGAGGTGCTCGAGGAGGCGGACATCGTCTCCCAGGTGGATGTGCTCGCCTGGGTGAAGGTGCTTCCGCCGATCCGCTACCCCAACGGTGACGAATCGCAGTACCTCGACCTTGTATTCCGCTGCGGTTATATCTCGGGCGAGCCCTACCCGGCCGACGGCGAGAACACCGCCGCCGCGTGGTTCGCGCTCGACGCGCTGCCGGACATGTCGGCGGAGATGATGGACCGCATCCGCGTCGCGGTGGAGGCGAACGGGTCGACGCGTTTCGAGCGCTGAGCCCAGCTCAGCCGAGCCTCTTCTCCATGCACACGCTGAAGTCGTCGCCGACATACTGGCCGAAGGCGGGGATTCGGCGGAAGCCGTGCTTCTCGTAGAGTGCGATCGCCTCGGGCTGCAGTGGCCCGGTCTCGAGTTGGAGAGTGGCTATCGAGTGACCAAGCGCGATCTCTTCGAGCGCCGCGAGGATGCCGCTCGCGATGCCGCGACCACGGGCATCCGACCGCACGAACATGCGCTTGAGCTCGGCCGATCCGTCGCCGCGCTCGACGAGGGCGCCGACCCCGACCGCATCCTCGCCCGAGCGGGCCACGACTACTGCGACCCCGGGCGCGGTCAGCTCGCTCACGTCGAGCAGGTAGCAGCTCTCGGCCGGATAGAGGGAGAAGGCGAACTCGTCGCTCAGGCGGAGGAGTTCGGCTACGCCGGGCGCGATCGCCGGCTCGATGGAGATACTCATGATCACCAAGCCTGACTCATCCGTCGAGCTTCGCGTGCAGGAAGGTCGCGATGCGCGATCGCATGTCCCGGTTGAGCATCGCGATCGAGTGCAGGGTGCCCTTCACCGTGACGAACGTGGTGTCGACGCCATGGGCGCGCAGCGCGCGCACCATGGCCTTCGACTGGGCGAGAGGGATGCGCTCGTCGAGGGAGTGCCCGATGAAGAAGGGCGGGTCGCTGTCGTCCACCTGGTAGAGGGGCGATGCAGCTTCGGCTTGCGGGCAGTCGGCGAGTCTCGCGCAGCCCAGGTACTCGAGTTCGAGCTGCTGGAACTCCGGCGCGACATGGCCGAGTTTCGCCCCCGCGGCGGTGAGGTCGATCGGACCACTCAGTTCGGCGACCGCCGCGACGCGGGACCCCGTCGTCCAGCCGCCGACGCCTCCCGCGCCGAGCAGGGCCGTGAGGTTGCCGCCGGCTGAACCCCCGAACGCGCCGATCCGGTGCGGGTCGATGTCGTCGCGCTTGACGGTCTTCGGATCCCGCATGAAGCGCACGGCGGACCGCACGTCGTCAATCGCGCTGGGGAACGGGAACTGGGGGGCGAGCCGGTAGTCGACGGAGAAGACGACGAATCCCTCGGAGGCGAGCCACTGGCACACGCTCCGCCAGTTGATGTTGGCCTTGTCTCCGGCCCGCCAGCTGCCGCCGTGAATGGACAGGATCGCCGCCCGCGACGGGTCCCTCTTCGACGGTAGGCAGACATCCAATTGCCGGGGCGCGCCGACCGAGGGGGAGTAGTCGATGTTCTCCTGAACGCGGATGTGCGGGTACGTCTTCACCTGCGGGTAGACCGGTTGCGCGGCCGGTGTCACCCGCACGGAGTCCGTTCCGGTGGGGCTGAAGGCGGCGAGGGCGAGTACTACCACGACGGCCGCCGCGAGCACCGTGCACACTCGCGAGCGCGGCGCCGCACGGAAAACGCGATTCATGATTCCGGCCAATCTAGTGCGGATTTTCAGGTCATCCGGTAATGTAGACAGGTCGGCTCTAGACATCGTGAAATCTTGCGAATGGGTTTGTAAGTCTTTCGGGCCGGTTTCCCCACCTTTAACTACTCCTTTTTGGTGCGGGGAAAATCACGTATGTGAACGGTCCTGGCCAAAGACTGCCCGGGTTCCTGCAGAAGCGCTGCTTGTTGGTTGCGCGCTGCCATGCAACTTAATACAACCCGGAAAGAACCATGCCAAATTTCGATAAGAAGTCCGACTCTGGCCGTCCAGCCAAGAAGTACAACTCCACCGGAGCCTCCAAGCCCGGCAGCCGCAGCGAGGGCCACCGAGGCTTCCACGCCGACGCCGCCCCGGCGAAGAAGCGCTGGAACGCGGATGAGCGTGCCTCGCGCACCGGCGACCGTCCGGCCTCGAACGACCGCCGTCCCAACTGGACGCCGACCAACGACCGTCCGGCCTCGAACGACCGTCCGTCGTACGGCGACCGGCCGCAGCGTACCGAGCGCCCGTCGTATGGCGCGCGCACCGAGCGTCCGTCGTACAACGACCGCCCGGCTCGCACGGACCGTCCCGCCTATAACGACCGTCCTGCTCGCACGGAGCGTCCGTCGTACGGCGACCGCCCGCAGCGCACCGAGCGCCCGTCCTATGGCGACCGCCCGGCTCGCACGGAGCGTCCGTCGTACGGTGACCGCCCTGCTCGCACGTCGAGCGAGCGTCCGTCGTACAACGAGCGTCCGGCTCACACGGAGCGCCCGTCGTACAACGACCGCCCGGCTCGCACGGAGCGTCCGTCGTACAACGAGCGTCCTGCCCGCACGGAGCGTCCCTCGTACAACGACCGTCCTGCTCGCACGTCGAGCGAGCGCCCGTCGTACAACGACCGCCCGGCTCGCACGGAGCGCCCGTCGTACGGTGACCGCCCTGCTCGCACGTCGAGCGAGCGTCCGTCGTACAACGAGCGTCCGGCTCGCACGGAGCGTCCCTCGTACAACGACCGTCCTGCTCGCACGGACCGTCCGACCTACAGCGACCGCCCGCAGCGTTCAGACGACCGCGCGCCCCGTCGTGAGAGCGACTACTACCCGGCCAAGCGTGAGTTCGGAAACGACGCGCAGCGCACCGGCCACTCAGCCGGATTCCAGCCGCACGAAGACGTCGTGCTCGAGCGCCTCGAAGCCAAGGTGATCACGGCCGGCGACGCCAGCGGCAAGACCTGGGCCGACCTCGGCATCGGCGACAACATGACCCGCCAGCTCATCGCCATGGGCGCCGAGACGCCGTTCCCGATCCAGGCGGCCACCATCCCCGACGTTCTCGCCGGCAAGGATGTTCTCGGCCGTGGCAAGACCGGCTCCGGCAAGACCATCGCCTTCGGCGCACCGCTTGTCGAGCGCCTCATGGAGAACATGGGCGGCGCCGGACGCAAGCCGGGCCGCAAGCCCCGCGCGCTCATCCTCGCCCCCACGCGCGAACTCGCCATGCAGATCGACCGCACCGTGCAGCCCATCGCGCGCAGCGTCGGCCTGTTCACCACGACGATCGTCGGTGGCGTGCCGCAGTTCAAGCAGGTCTCCACGCTGCAGCGCGGTGTCGACATCGTCATCGCGACCCCCGGTCGCGTCGAGGACCTCATCGAGCAGGGCCGTCTCGACCTGAGCGAGGTTTTCGTGACCGTGCTCGACGAGGCCGACCACATGTGCGACCTCGGCTTCCTCGAGCCCGTGCAGCGCATCCTCGAGTCCACGAAGAAGGGCGGCCAGAAGCTGCTCTTCTCCGCCACCCTCGACAAGGGCGTCGCCACGCTTGTCAAGCAGTTCCTCAAAGACCCCTCGGTCCACGAGGTTGCCGGCGAAGACCAGGCATCATCCACGATCGACCACAAGGTGCTGCTCATCGAGCAGCGCGACAAGACCCGCATCATCGAGGAGCTCGCCGGCGGCGAGGGCAAGACGCTGATCTTCGCCCGCACCCGTGCGTTCGCCGAGCAGCTCGCCGACCAGCTCGAGGATGCCGGAATCCCGGCCACTTCGTTGCACGGCGACCTCAACCAGTCCCGTCGCACACGTAACCTCCAGCTGCTCACCAGCGGCCGGGTCAACGTGCTCGTGGCCACGGATGTCGCGGCCCGCGGCATCCACGTGGATGACATCAGCCTGGTGATCCAGGCCGACGCACCCGACGAGTACAAGACGTACCTGCACCGCTCGGGCCGCACCGGCCGCGCGGGCAAGGTCGGAACCGTCGTGACCCTCATCTCCAAGGCGCGTCGTCGTCGCATGGACGAGCTTCTCGGCCGCGCCGAGATCAAGGCGTCCGTGGAGATCGCGGCGCCCGGTGACCGCGTCATCGGAGAGCTCGCCGCCCTGTAGACAGCAGCACGCTCGCACGAAGGGCGCTCATCCCCGCGGATGGGCGCCCTTCGTCGTTCCGCGCGGTCCCGCCCTCTCCCAACCCTGCTAGCCGCGTTTCTCCGGAGGTTTCGCCGCTGCGCTGGTCACCGGGGCCGATTTGGGGCCGAATCCGGGGCATCCTCCGGAGAAACGCGGGTGGAGGAGGACGGCGGATTGGCCCGTAAAGTTGGACGGATGCTGATCCGACCGTTTGCCGAACCAGACACCGACGCCGTCGTGGCACTGTGGGAGTGCTGCGGGCTCGTGCGGCCGTGGAACGACCCGCGCGCCGACATCGCGCGCAAGCTCACCGAACAGCCGGAGCTGTTCCTCGTCGGCGAGACGGGCGAGACGGGCGAGACGAGCGGCGAGACGCGCGGGATCGTGGCGACGGCGATGGCCGGGTTCGACGGTCACCGCGGCTGGGTGCACTACCTTGCGGTCGACCCGTTGCGGCAGCGTCAGGGTCTCGGTCGCGCCATCATGGCCGAGGTCGAGCGCCTGCTTGTGGAGCGCGGATGCCCGAAGCTCAACCTGCAGGTGAGGTCAGACAACCTGAAGGTGCTCGGTTTCTACCGCGGCCTCGGCTACGGGGAAGACCAGGTGCTCAGCCTCGGCAAGCGCCTCATCCTCGACGAGGGCTGACCGCCACGACCGCCCGAACCCGCGCTTCTCCGGAGGTTTCGCCGCAGTGCCACTCGCTGGGGCCCATTTGGGGCCGAAACGGGCCGAATTCGCGAAAAGCTCCGGAGAAACGCGAGAGATACGCGAGAGAAACGCGAATCGGGACGCGAATCGGGACGCGTCGGCCGGCCGCATTGAGAAGCGCGAGCGCACAGTTGCATCCGGATCTCCTGTTGGACAGGTGATCGGCCCGAGCGCAGCCTAGAGGCATGGACTACACACACCTCGGCCGCAGCGGCCTGAAAGTCTCCAGACTCTGCCTCGGAACGATGAACTTCGGTCCGCAGACCTCGGAGCCCGACTCGTTCTCGATCATGGATTCGGCGCACGAGTACGGAATCAACTTCTTCGACACGGCGAACGTCTACGGCGGCGCCCTCGGCACGGGCATCACCGAAACGATCCTCGGCAACTGGTTCGAGCAGGGTGGGGGGCGGCGCGAGCGAACCGTGCTCGCCACGAAGCTCTACGGGGACATGACGCCGTGGCCCAACGAAGGCAAGCTCTCGGCGCTCAACATCCGGCGCGCGCTCGATGCGAGCCTCACCCGCCTGAAGACCGACTACATCGACCTCTACCAATTCCACCACGTGGACCGCGAGACCCCCTGGGACGAAATCTGGCAGGCGATGGAGACGGCCGTCGCGCAGGGCAAGATCCTCTACGCGGGAAGCAGCAACTTCGCCGGTTGGCACATCGCCACGGCCCAGGCGGAGGCCCGGCGCCGCAATTTCATGGGCCTCGTGAGCGAGCAGTCCATCTACAACCTGCTCACCCGGGACATCGAGCTCGAGGTGATTCCCTCCGCGGTCGGAAACGGCCTCGGCGTCATCCCCTGGTCGCCACTGAACGGGGGGCTCCTCGGCGGCGTGCTGCGCAAGGAGCGCGATGGGAAGCGCCGACTCGAGGGGCGTGCACTCGAGACCCTCGCGACGCACCGCGACGCGATCGAGCAGTACGAAGACTTCGCGGCGGAGCTCGGACACGAGCCGGGCGACATCGGCCTCGCCTGGCTGCTGCACCAGCCGGCGGTGACGGCTCCGATCATCGGACCCCGTACACAGGGCCAACTGGATGCCGCAGTGCGCGCCCTCGACGTGACGCTCGACGCCGCAGCGCTTGCCCGCCTCGACGAGATCTTCCCGGGTCGAAAGACGGCCCCGGAAGACTACGCCTGGTAACCCGACAGAGAGAAGAGAACAGAAAACATGAAGACCCGCACAATTGGTGACGTCGAGGTCAGCGCTATCGGCCTCGGCGGCATGCCCATGTCGATCGAAGGGCGTCCGGATGAGGCCCGATCAATCGCCACCATCCACGCCGCCCTCGACCTCGGCGTCACGCTGTTCGACACCGCGGACGCGTACCACCTGACCGCGACGGATGTCGGACACAACGAGTCCCTGATCGCCAAGGCGATCGCCTCGTGGGGTGGTGACACCTCGAACGTGCTCGTCGCAACCAAGGGCGGCCACCTGCGCCCGGGCGACGGCTCGTGGACGGTGGATGGACGTCCGGAGTACCTCAAGCGCGCGGCCGAGGCGTCGCTCGCCCGCCTCGGCGGAGACGCGATCGGGCTCTACCAGTTCCACCGCCCGGACCCGGAGGTTCCGTACGAGGATTCGGTCGGCGCGATCCGCGACCTGCTCGACGCCGGAACCATCCGGATGGCCGGGATCTCGAACGCGAACCCGAACCAGATCCGGCTCGCCCAGAAGATCCTCGGCGGCCGGCTCGTGTCGGTGCAGAACCAGTTCTCGCCCGCCTACCGCAGCAGCGAGCCAGAGCTCGAACTGTGCGACGAGCTCGGGATCGCCTTCCTGCCCTGGAGCCCCCTCGGGGGGATCAGGTCGGCCGGCGCCCTCGGCGACCGTTTCGCGGCCTTCGGCCGGGTGGCGGCGGACCGCGGGCTCACCCCGCAGGTCGTCTGTCTCGCGTGGGAACTCGCCAAGTCGCCCCGCGTGATCCCGATCCCCGGTGCGTCGCGGCCGGAGAGCATCTCCAACTCGGTTCAGGCGGCCGAGGTCACGCTCTCCACCGAGGAACTGTCGATGCTCGACGACGCCTGAATGGGACTCTCGAAGAGCTGATCGAGGAACGCGGTGGCGGCCGGGCTGGGCTCGTTCGCCACCGCGACCGCGACGGTCCACTCCGGCATGTCGTCGGGCAGCGCCACCGACCGCAGCGAGTCCGGGCGCTTCGCCGCGAAACTCGCGGGCACGATCGCCACTCCGAGGTTGTACTCGACCAGGTCGAGAAGAGGATGCACGTCATTCACCTCCATCGAGGCGCGGAAGTCGAATCCCGCGGCCGCGAAGGCCCGACGCGACAGCACCTGCGCACCCCAGCCCTGCTGGAAGCCGATCATCGGCTCCCGATGCAGCGACTCGATGTCTACCTCGGCGGCGCCGGCGAACGGGTGTTCGGGGTGGCAGAGAACCACGAGCTTCTGCGAGCTCATCCGCCGCAGCCGCACGCCCTGGGGCACCGGGCCGGTCGCCACGACGAGGGCGACGTCGGTGAGGCCGCTCGCCACATTCTCGAGGTGTTCGACGGACCCGTCGTAGCGCAGCCGCACCTCGACGCCGGGGTTCGCGACCCGGAAACGCCCGAGTTCAGCCGGCAGATCGATCGCGCCGAGACAGGGCTCCGCGCCCACGGTCAATCGCCCACGAACGAGTCCCCGCACCGCGGCTACCGCGTTCTGGGCTGCCGCCGCGCTCGCGAGGGTGCGAATCGAATCCGCGAGAAGCGCCTGGCCGGCGGCAGTGAGTTCCACGCGACGGGTGCTCCTGACGAAGAGCGACGTGCCCAACTCCGTCTCGAGGGCGCGGATCGACGCGGACAGCCCGGACTGGGAGATCTGCAGCAGTTCTGCCGCGCGGGTGAAGTGCCGCTCGTCGGCGACGGTCACGAAGTGTTCGAGTTGGCGAAGTTCCATTCATCGATTCTAGTCATCGGTGTCAACAAGCCGAGAAGCCGAGCAGCTAAGCCAGGGCGAGCAGCGCGGCCGCGACGAGAGCCACGGCGAGGCCGATCCACTGCACCACCGCGATCCGTTCCTTGAGCACGATGGCGGCGAGGATGATCGTGCCGGCCGGCGCGAGCGCGTTGAGAACGGAGACCACCGAGAGGTCGCCGGCTCGCAGGGCGAGCAGGAAGAGCAGCGCGGCCGCGGCATCCGTGATGCCACAGAGAACCGCGAAGAGAAGGACAGCGCCCCGCGCGCGCTCGGCGGGCAGGCGACGCCGCGCGGCGCCCGCCAGCAGGATCGTCCCCATCACGAGGCCGGTGACTGCGAAGCAGACGACGAGGGGAGCCGGCCCACTGTCGGCCGGTGACAGGTCGATCACCACCAGGTATGCGCCGATTGCCAGGCCCGACCCGATCGCCATCAGGATGCCGCGCGCGCTCGGCCGCACTGCACCTGCGCCCGGAACAAGGCAGATCAGGATGATCGCCACGAGCCCCACGACGAGACCGGCATTGCCCGCCGGGCTGAGCCTCTCCCCACGCGCGAAGCCGATGGTGATGGGCACGACGGCGGCGACGAGCGCCAGGATAGGGGAGAGGATGCTCATCGGTCCGATGGCGAGACACGCGTAGAGCAGCACGAGCGCCGCGGCGCCCGCGATCCCGGTGAGCACTCCGGTGATCAGGGCCTCCTGACTCCACTTCGTCGGCAGGAGCAGGGACCCGACAGCCAGGGCGAGGAATCCCACCACGGAGTTGATCGCGGTCACCCGCACCGCGCTCACCCGGCGGGCCGCCATCCCGCCGAAGAAGTCGCTCGCGCCGTAGATGATGGACCCGGCGAGTCCGAGCAGAACGCTCAACATGCACTGCCTCCCTTCGATTCCGGCCGCGCTGCAACCACTGTGCCAGCAAGCTCCGACGCGCGCCTCATGCGCGGGCGAGCATCGCCGCCGCCACGAGCCCCAGAACAAGCCATACGAACTGCACGGGCGCGATGCGCTCCTTCATACGACGGCGGCGAGGATGATCGTGCCGGCCGGATAGAGCGCCGTGAGCACCGACTGCACGGTCAGGTCACCGAGCCGCGGCCCGAGCAGCAGCAGGGCGTTGGCGGTGGCAGCCACCTCGGCGGCCAGCCAGGTGAGGAAGCGCGACTCGCAGACCGTCGGCATCCCGGCCCGCCTCTTCGTCAGCCACTCGAGCACCGTGCCATACTCCGTGCGGGTGGACGGCCACGGCGTGGTGCCGACTGGCGAGGTCACCATTCTCGACGGTCGAATGGTCATCGCGACGATCACCCTCACGGCGGCCGACGATGGACGCACCACGGTGACGCTGCCGGCGTTCGCCAGGGGCATCCACCTTGTGACGGCGAAGTTCGGTGGCAACGACCAGCTCACGCCGTGAACCTCGAGGCCCGCACCGATCATTGCGTACTAGCGACGGTGCGCACCAGCGCCGGCGACCGCCGACAA
>NZ_DATCQQ010000077.1:0-48225 GCF_036569425.1 Lacisediminihabitans sp. | reverse complement strand
GAAGACCCGTGGGCGCAGTATGCCCTCTGGCGAAGCCAGGAGCTCGCGCTGCGCGGGTAGGGCGAAATGACGAAGAAACCCCACCCAGACTGTCGTCTGTGTGGGGTTCTCGGCACCTGTCTGGTGGACCCTAGGAGATTCGAACTCCTGACCTCCTCGATGCGAACGAGGCGCGCTACCAACTGCGCCAAGGGCCCTAGTGCGTAGCTACGTTATCACTTTCCGGCGCGCCGCCGAGACACCAGCACCCCGCCGACACGCGTTTCTCCGGAGGTCATCGCGCCCGCGGGGCATTGCCCGCCGAGCGAGCCCGCCAACTCGGGCCTGCCCGGCATCCGGTCTCCCGCTCTCGCCGAAACCTCCGGAGAAACGCGTGTTGGCGAGCAGTGCGTGCGAGCAGTGCGTGGCGAGCGGCCGGGCCGATCAGCCGGCAGCGGCCGTGCGACGGCGGCGCAGCACGGCGTCGATGTCTGTCGTAGCCGCCTGCTGTTCGTCGATGATGCCCATGCGCGAAAAACGGCTCGGAGCGGACGCGGCGCGGATCGGCGTCACCTCCGGAGCCTGGTGCGCCTCGCGCAGCGCGCGTTCCGCGTCGGCCGCGGCCTGCCGCAGTTCGGCCGCCGCCTCGAGCGAGGTGGCGAGTGAACGCTCCGCGACCGGCATGGTCGCGTAGAGCGGCTTCGGAACGGGCACCGGGGTCCAGGTCGACCGCACAGGCACCGCGGGAATGACCACTCGGCGCTGGACCTCCTGCACGACGGGCGGCCGGGACCGGATGGTGCGGGCCAGTTCGAGGCGCGCGCGACCGACCGCGGCCATCTGGCCGAGCATCGCGAGGCTGCCTGCCGACACGAGACCGCCGGCGGCGAGCAGCAGCCAGGCGCCGGTCGCGAGCAGTTGCGCAACACCGACTCCGACGGCGGCGAAGGAGGCGAAGAGAATGAGGGAGGTGATGGCCCGGGAACGGCGCAGTCGTCGGGAGGAACTCGAGGAGAGCGTGACGTCCGCGGCGATGGCAGGCTGGGACTCGGCGAGGCGCCTGGCCGCTGCACGCGCGGCCGCGGCATCCTGAGCACTCGCGACGGCCGCCTGCCGTTCCATCTCCTTCTTGAGCAGCCGCTCCTGCTGGGCGGCGCTGCGGGCCGAGAATTCGGCCCTCACCTCGGTCGGCACCTCCGCCGTCTCGGCCATGATGCGCAGGGTCTGCTGGAGGCGGATCGCGTTGCGTTCCGTGGCCAGGTATTCGCGCCGACGCAGCCAGGTGGGCACGAGATAGACGAGCCAGAGCAGCGCGGCGGCCGCGATGATCATGCTCGATCCGAACCCGTCTGCTCCCATACCCATACGCTACGAGGGCGGCGGGCGAATCGCGCCGATTAGCGAGGGTGTGTTCCGGGCAGAAGTGCGGCATCCCGATCCGCCTGGGGCACCGTGCCGGCGCCCGCCGGAACCCGCCCGTCCCGCCAGCGCCGCAGCACCCCGGACGGAACCTCCTCCGCGACGAGGGCGAAACAGAAGTGATCGCGCCAGTCACCGTTGATGTGGATGTACCGCCGACGCAGCCCCTCGTAGCGGAAGCCGAGCTTCTCCACCACGCGCAGACTCGGGCCGTTCTCCGGCCGGATGCAGATCTCCATGCGGTGCAGTCCCACCTGGAAGAACGAGTGGTCGGTGGCGAGGGCCACCGCCGTGGGGGTGATGCCGAGGCCGGCGAAGCGCTCGGACACCCAGTAGCCGACCGAGGCGGATGACAGCGAACCGTAGGTGATGCTCGAGACGTTCAACTGGCCGGCGAGCTCGCCGTCGTACTCGATCACGAACGGCAGCCCGAAGCCGGCTCGCGCGTTCGCCTGCAGGCTGCGGATGCTCGACCGCACGTCAAAACTCATCGCGCCGTGCGGATTGGTCGCCTCCCACTTGCGCAGCCAGCCCCGGTTGTCGAGCAGTTCCCGCTCGATCGCCCGGGCATCCCGAAGGCGAATCGGGCGAATCGCCACGTTGCCCTCACGGAGCGTAGGTATCGGCGTCGCCACGGTCACCATTCTAGAGGCTGGCCGCATCGGGGCCCGAGCCGCCCGAGCCGCCCGGGATGCCGGGCGGCCGGGCGCCGGCGACTACTTCAGGTCCTTGGCGAACTCCTTGAGCCACGGACGAAGGTCCGGCCCGAGGTCGTCACGCTCGACGGCGAGCTGCACGATCGCCTTGATGTAGTCGAGGCGGTCACCCGTGTCGTAGCGGCGGCCGCGGAAAACGACGCCGTAGACGCCGCCGGCGATGCTGGGATTGGCCGCGAGGGTTTCGAGCGCATCCGTCAACTGGATCTCGCCGCCCTTGCCTGGCTTCGTGTGCTCGAGGATGTCGAAGATCTCCGGCTGCAGAACGTAACGACCGATGATCGCGTAGTTCGACGGCGCGTTCTCCTTGGTCGGCTTCTCCACGAGACCGGTCACGCGCACGACGTCGTCAGTCTCGGTCGCCTCGATCGTCGCGACACCGTACATGTGCACGACGGACGGGTCCACCTCGAGCAGCGCGACGATGGTCGCGTTGCGCAGGCCCTGCTCCTCGATCATGCGCGCGAGCAGCACGTCGCGGTCGTCGATGATGTCGTCGCCGAGCAGTACGGCGAACGGCTCGTGGCCGACGTGCATCCTGGCGCGGAGCACCGCGTGACCGAGCCCCTTCGGGTCGCCCTGGCGCACATAGTGCACCTCGGCGAGGTCCGTCGCGTAGTTGACCTTGCGCAGGCGCTCGATGTCGCCCTTCTGCAGCAGGGTGGCCTCGAGTTCGCCGACACGGTCGAAATGGTTCTCGAGAGCGTTCTTGTTGCGGCCCGTGATCATGAGAACATCGGTGAGTCCCGCGGCAACGGCCTCTTCCACCACATACTGGATGGCCGGCTTGTCTACCACGGGAAGCATTTCCTTCGGCATGGCTTTGGTCGCGGGCAGGAATCGTGTTCCGAGGCCCGCTGCGGGAATGACTGCTTTAGTGATCTTGAACGACATGTGGACAAGGCTAACCTGTGCCCGTTTCGGGGGGGTTAACAAACGACACACACTTAGGATGTGAGCATGAGCGGTGACGTTGGCCACCATAAGCGGGCCATGAGGGCCGAGATTCGCGAGCATCGGCGCATCATGACCGCGACCGAGCGAGAGCGGTCGACGACGGAGCTGAGTCGGCACCTGATCGAGCTCGCGACGAGCCTCGAGGTGAAGACGCTCGCCGCGTACCTTCCCTCGAACGACGAGCCGAACATCCGGCCGTTCCTCAACTGGGCGTCCGAGCACGGCGTGCGCATCCTCTTCCCGATTTCCCGCGACGACGGCCTGCTCGACTGGACGGTCGGCGACGGAGAGACCGAGACCGAGGGGCTCTTCGGAATGCCGGAGCCCGTCGGAGAGTTGTTAAGTCCATTCGCCATTAATGACGTCGACCTGATCATCGTGCCGGCCGCGTGCGTAGACCGAACGGGAATGCGCATGGGCTGGGGACGCGGATACTTCGACCGCACGCTCGGATCGATGGAGAAGTGCCCACCGGTCTATGCTGTGATCTTCGACCGGGAACTTGTCGACTCAGTGCCCAGCGAGGTGCACGACAAGCGCGTGGACGGTGTTGTCACACCGAACGCCCTCGTCACTTTTTGACTTTCACCCCCACTACCGCTTACCGCACGGAGGACCGCGTGCCCACCTATTCGTATCGCTGCGCGAGCTGCGACCACGCTTTCGACCAGTACCAGGCGTTCACCGACGACTCGCTCACCGTGTGCCCCCACTGCCACGAACCGCAGCTGCGCAAGGTCTTCAACTCGATCGGCGTGACCTTCAACGGCACCGGCTTCTACCGCAACGACGCCCGCGCCGATGCGAAGTCCGCCGCGAAGTCCAGCGCGAAGTCCGCCGCGAATGGCGCCTCCGGCGAATCCTCTGGCGGCTCGGCGACGAAGTCCGACACCAAGTCCGAACCGAAATCGAAGCCCGACTCGGCCCCGTCAACGCCGGCGAAAGCCCCGGCCGCGGTATCCTCAAGCGCCAGCTAGCCCAGCTCGTCGCTGAAGGAGTCACTCAATGCTCAAGGGGTTCAGAGAGTTCATCCTGCGCGGCAACGTCATCGACCTCGCGGTCGCCGTCGTCATCGGCGCCGCCTTTACCGGCATCGTCAACGCGATCGTCAACAGCGTCTTCAACCCGGCGATCGGCGCGCTGTTCAACGCGAAGTCGCTCGAGGAGGCCCTGCCGGTCACGATCCCGACCACCGGCGGCGGCACGGCGACCCTGCATTTCGGTGCGGTCATCGCGGCCGTCATCCAGTTCCTGCTCGTGGCGATCGTGGTCTACTTCGCTCTCATCGTGCCGATCAACTACCTCAAGCGGGTGTCGTTCCGCAAGAAGCAGGAGGAGCCCACCGCTGACGAGGAAGTTCCGCCCACCGAACTCGAGCTTCTCGGCGAGATTCGGGACCTGCTCGCCACGAGTCCGGCATCGAGCGGCGCACACTCCCTGCCCACCGAGTAGCGCGGTCCGCGGCGGCACCGCCGGGAGTCCGCGCGCCCGCCCCCTTCCCGCCCTGCCCTGCCCTGCCCCTGCCCTGCCCTGCAACTCAACCGTCAGTAACTGCTCGCCGGCGGGCCCCAGCCAGCACCTACCGACGGACGAGTGGAAACCGGCCCGCCCACCCCAACTCAACCGTCACTAACCGCTCGCCGGCGGACCCCAGCCAGCACCTACCGACGGCCGAGTGGGATGCCAAGCCGAGGCGAGGTGAGCCGAGGTGAGGTGAGGTGAGGCCGGGTCAGCCCCAGTGCGGCGGCTTGTCGACCTTCAGCCGTTCGTCGTTCTCGCCCTCGGCGTGTCGCTTCGGCTCGCTCGGCGGGTTCGGGTCCACACCGGGCACCGGCTTGGTGGTGACCCGGCGTCGCGTGCGCGCGGGCTTGCCAGGGGCGGGCTCGGTGCCACCGGAACCGGTCGCCCCTGCGCTGGTCGCCCCTGCGCTGGTCGACTCGGCGCCGGTCGACTCGGCGCCGATCACTTCGGGCACCGGTCAGCCCCGCGCGGCGACGATCGGGATCGGCTCGGTCTTGGGCGCCGAGTCCAGGCCGAGCATCGTGACGATGCGGTCGGCGACGGCATCCGGTTCGCTGAAGAGCTCGAACGCGTGCACGCGAAGGTAGTGCCAGCCGAGTCGACGCAGCATCTCGGGGCGCAGGCGCAGCGACTCGCGCAGGCTCGAACCCTGGAGCACGGTGTCGGTTTCGATCGTGAGGCACATTCCCTGGTGCGACGCCACGAGGCCGAGCTTGCCACGATGGCCGAGGGCCACGCGCAGCCCGCGAACCTGCAGACGGCGCGCCAGGTCGACGAGCATCGGTTCGCTGTCGTCGGGAACCGGCTGGATCGTGCTGCGGGCGCTCACGTCGGCGAGGATCTCCGCGAGGGCGACCGCGCCGTACTGCATGCGGCCCTCGTCGATGTCCTGCGGTTCGAAGCAGGTCACGATCACCATGGACCGGCGCGCCCTCGTCATCGCCACGGCGAGGAGTCGTTCGCCGCCCGGCCGCCCGAGGGCGCCGAAGTCGCTCAACACGCGCCCGTGCGGGGTGCGGCCGTAGCCGATCGAGAGGATCACCCGGTCGCGGCTCTGGGCGACCGCCTGCTCGATCGTCATGACGGCGAAGGGCTCCGCCCGGTCGCCGAGCACGAACTCGCTCACCTCCGGGCGCCCGACGGTCGCGGCGAGCACCGCCTGCTGCACGCGAACCGCGTGACGCGCGCTCGCGGTGATGATCATGAGCGACTCGTGCGGGCGGATCGTGGCGTGCTCGATCACGAGCTCGACCGCACGGTTGACCTCGGCGTCGACGCTCTCCACTCCCCCGGACTCCGGATCGGGCATGCCCGAGCCGTCCGCGACGAAGTCGAGTCGGATGCTGTTGTGGCCGAGGAAGCTTCCGGCCCAGGGGAAGGACTCGATCTTGCCGGCGTAGAAGCGGCGGTTGACGAGCTCGGCGAGGTCCTCGCCGCCGGCGCGGTAGCTGCGGGTGAGGGCCAGGGTCGGCAGGAGGGTGCCCAGTCGGGCGAGCGCCGACTCGGCATGAAGCTCGTCGAGTGCGGCGGCGACGTCGTCGACCTGCTCGTCCTCGGCATCCGCGAGGGCGATGGAGAACTGCGCCGGAGTCTGGGTCACCGGGTCACCGAAGGCCACGGTCTGCTTTCCGCGACGGATCGCCGCGACGTTCTCGGCGAGCGTGGTGGCGCCGGAATCGACGAGGATCACGGTGTCGAAGTGCAGCGTGTCGGTGATCTGCGCCACCTCGTACGGCGACGCGAGCCAGACCGGTGCGACCGTGCGCGACAGGTGCGGGGCCGCCTCCTGCAGGGCGCGGGCATCCATGCGGTCGGTGCGAAGCGCGGTCTTCAGCTCCGCCGCCTCGTCCGGCCAGTCGACCAGGCCGATGCTCCAGCTCTCGGCGAGCTGCCAGGCGAGCAACTGGGCACTGCCGGCCGCGTGCGCCTCATCGACGAGCCGGAAGTCCGCCTCGAGCCGGTCGAGCACCGAGGTGTTGGCGTTGAGCAGCGCCCGGTCGGTCTCGAGAAGGGATTCGAGCGCAGACTGCCACCAGGCGAGTTCGAGCTCGGCGGCCACCTGCTCCTCCGGAACGTGCCGGGAGGCGAGATCCTCGAGCAGCGGGTCGAGCTGCAGGTCGCGCAGCGTGGTGCGCAGGTGCGCACGCTCCTGCAGGTTGTGCAGAACATCCGAATCGGCGGCGAGGCCGGCGATCCGCTCGACGAGAACGTGGATGGGCAGGTACACGAGCTGCGTCTCGCGCGTCACCGCGCCGAGCGGCTCGTCGAGGAAGGTCAGGTCCTGCGCCACCTGCTGGTACGCGACCTGCACGTCCGCGATTCCGACCGGCACCTCGGGGGTAACCCCGGCGGCGACGAAACGCTGCCACAGGATGCGCTGCTGCTGGATGCGCACGAGGGCCTCGTTGAGGTCGCCGACGTGCACGCCGGGGCGCACGTATTCACGGGCGAGCTTCTTGAGCCGACGCCGGTTCGCGCCGGACATCTCCGGGGAGTCCTTGCGGGATGACGTGGCGGCGATGAGCTCGCTGAGCGAACGGTCGAAGACCACCGGCTGGAACTTGTCCAGAGTGTCGCGGATGTCGATGAGCAGGCGCAGGTAGACGCCCAGCTCGTTGATCGACTCGAACGGCCGCATCCGCGTGCCGGAGATGAGCTCGTTGGCGCGTTCGAGCAGACGCGGCAGCTCGGTGTGGTGCAACTGCTGCGCGATGCCGTGCGCACGGGTGGCCGCCTCGCTCGAGGAGAAGGTGGCGCCGTACCATGGCGAATCGCCAGGACCGTACTTGAACTCGCCGAGCGTGGCCGCCTCGACCATGGCGGTCGCGGCACGTGAACGGTCGTCCGCCATGAGCTCGACCGACTGGCGGGAGAGGCGGGCGGTCGTCGCGGGAGGCGTCGGCAGGAGGGCCAGCCGGGAGAGCTCGGTGAGGCAGTCGAGCACGGACACGCGCAGCGCGGGGTCACGGCGGGCGACGGCGCCGCGGTAGTCGAGCAGAACCTTGCGCAGGCGCACGAGGGCGTCATCCACCTCCGCGACCTGGGGCGCCTTCGCCTTCTCATTGCGGCCGATCGACCGGATGAGGTCGCGGCGCAGGGTGGCCGGAGACACCGCGATGCCCGCGAGGCCGATGTCGCCGAGGCGCCGGGCGATGCCGGTGAGGGAGGAGCGGCGAGCGCTGACCACCAGCACACGCTTGTTCTGGTTCACGAGGCAGCCGAGCGCGTTCACAATCGTCTGGGTGGCGCCGGTGCCGGGAAGCGTCTTGACCACCACGGAGTTGCCGGCGGCGATCTGGGCGATCACGTTCTCCTGCTCAGCGTCCGCGTCGAGCAGCAGGGTGTCCGTCTCCGGGGTGCGCTGGTCGGGATTCTGCGGTTCGACCGGTGCGTAGCTCTCCTCTATCGTCCACTTTGCAGAGGGGTTGCCGGCGAGCGCGTCGAGGATGGGGTGCTCGAGGTCGGCGGAATCCACCACCATCGCCGTGCCCACGTCGGCGAACGACGAGACCACGAGTCGCGGCTGCACGTTGAACCAGTCCAGGTGGGAGGTGAGGCCGCGCAGCCGGTCGATCACCGGATTCGGCTTGAACGATCCGTCTTCCTCGGCGAGCGCCACGAAGGCGCCGGTGTCGAGTTCGATCTGGAACTGCTCAGCGAGGGCCTTCGCGAGCGCCGGGTTCAGGAACGGCGCCCCCTTGAGCTTCACCTCGAAGTCGCTGCCGTAGCGCCGGATGGCCAGCGGACGCAGCAAGACCGGGGCGCGGTACTCGACGCCGCCGAGCTTCCAGTCGGCGATTCCGATGCCCAGGTGGATGGAGTCGATGCCGCGGGCCGTGGCGAGTTCGAGGCCCTTCGCCGCGATCTCGCCCGCGGCGAGCTTGGCCGCGCGCAGGGCGACATCGTCGCGGATGAGACTCGAGAGAAGGGTGCTCTTGCCGGTAATGAACTGGGCAAGGCCGCCGGGATGCGTCGCCCCGAGTTCGATGCGGGTGCGGGGCGAATCCACGAAGTGCAGCAGCGGCGACGGGCCGCCCACCGTCGCGAGTTCGGTGCGCCACTCGTGCCACACCGGCTCGGCGACGTTGGCGAGCACGTAGTTCGGGTCACCGAAGGTCAAGGCATGGGGGGCGGTCACTTGCAGCTCCACGCGGGCACGGTCATCGCCAGGCTCGTCGAAGAGATCGTCCTGAGGTCTATTAGCACGCCACACACCGTTACCTTAAGCGTGCAACCCGGCAAAGCCGGGGAGATGCGGGGGAGTTTCGCTTCCGCGGCCCTGGATTCGGTGCCAGTGGGCCGTCGGCGGGCGTCAGGCGGGCGCCGAAGCGAGCAGCACGCACGTACACAGCGCATCGATCGCCGCCTCGAGTTCCGCGACCGAGGGGAAGGTCGGGGCGATGCGGATGTTGGAGTCGATCAGGTCGTTTCGGTGCGGCCACGTCGACCCGGCCGGGGTCACCGCGACGCCCGCCTCCTTCGCGAGGGCGATGGCGGCGGCGGCGGTTCCCGGCGCGACGTCGAGACTGATGAAGTAGCCGCCGGTGGGGCGCGACCAGGTCGCCACCCCGGTGAGTCGCCTCTCCAGAATGGCGAGCACTGCGGCAAAGCGCGGCTCGACGATCGCTCGGTGCGCGCGCATGTGACGGCGCACGTCATCCGCGCTCTTCAACAGCCGCACGTGCCGCAGTTGGTTGATCTTGTCCGGCCCGATGGTCTGGGCCGCGCTGTGTCGGCGGAACCACGCGATGTTGTCCACCGAACCACCGAGAAAGGCGACGCCGGCGCCGGGCAGGGTGATCTTGGAGGTCGAGGCGAAGACGAGCGGACGGTCGGGATGCCCGGCCGTCGCCGCGGCGCCGAGAACGTCGATCACCACCGGCTCGTCGTCGCTGAGGTGGTGCACCGCGTACGCGTTGTCCCAGAAGAGGCGGAAGTCGGGCGCAGCGGTAGGCATGGCGACGAGCGCCTCGACCTCCTCCACGGTGTAGGTGAGTCCCGTGGGGTTCGAGTACATCGGAACGCACCACATTCCGCGGATCGCCGGGTCTTCGGCCACGAGGCGGGCGATCGTGTCGAGGTCGAGCCGCCCGTCCACGAACGGAACAGGGATCATCCGGATGCCGAGCGACTCGCAGATGCTGAAGTGCCGGTCGTAGCCGGGAACGGGGCAGAGGAACGCCAGGTCCGGCACGTCGCGCCAGGGGCCGCTGCCGCCGGGCACGCCGTGCAGGAGGGCGTTGACGACCGAGTCGTGCATCACCGCGAGGCTCGCGTTGCCGAGGGCGAGCAGCTGGGCCGCAGGAACGGCGAGCAGTTCGGAGAAGATCGCGCGCAGCTCGGGCAGGCCGTCCGCGCCGCCGTAGTTGCGCAGGTCGGTGCCGCTCGCGTCGCGGAAGTCGCGGTCACCCGGGAGGGAGAGGAGCGCGTTCGACAGGTCGAGTTGCTCGGGTGACGGCTTGCCGCGGGTGAGATCGAGGCTGAGGTTGCGCTCGCGGAGGGAGTCGTACTGCCGCTCAAGTTCTGTTCGTGTTTCGCTCACCTGTCAAAACTACCGTGTGGGTCGGCCCGATCCCAGCCGCGTGGGGTAGTCTCCTCAAGATCACATTCTGGTAACGCACCGCGATATGGAACTTCACGAATCTTGGCTTCTCATCTCGGCAGGCACTCGGCCCCCCGCACGCAACGCCCCATTCTCTCCTTGAGACGAGCCGCCGCCACCGGCACGGCGATGGTCGTGGCCCTCGGTCTCGCGGCAACGATGGCCATCCCCGCCGTCTCGGCCTCGGCGACGGACGCCGACTCGCAGGTCTCGTCGATGATCGCGCGGTCGCAGCACCTGACGGTGAGCCGAGCGGTCGAGGCCGACGACGTCGTTCGCGACAAGTCGAGCGTCTACTACGCGGCGACGCGGGTCGCACTCGGCGTGTACGGCGGCGGCGCCCTGCCTGCTACTCCCCTTTCGGTCGGCGCGAACATGTTCATCAACCCGCCGGATCTCGGAGGCGGCGGACAGGCCGTCGTGCAGTACGCGATGCAGTTCGTGGGCATGGTGCCGTACATCATGGGCGGCGACTCGCCGAGCACCGGCTTCACCTGCGACACCTTCGTGCGCTTCGTCTACGCGCAGTTCGGCGTGCATCTCACCGGGAACGCCGTGGCCGAGGCGGCCCAGGGCACCGTGATTCCGCGCTCGGAGGCCGTGGCGGGCGACCTCGTCTACTACCCGCACCAGCACATCGGCTTCTACGACGGCAACGGCGGCATCGTCGACGCGCCGAAGCCCGGCACGGACGTGTCGCACCGTCCCATCTGGGGTAACCCGGAGTTCATCCGCCTGTAATGGTCGGCACCACACTGTCGGCGCCGCGGTCGGCGCGGCGCGGTCAGACGACGGTCAGCGGCGGCAGCGGCCGGGAGTAGACCCAGCGCCGCAGGATGTCGTCGACGGCCTCGCCGACGCCCGACGCCGCGACGAACGCGGCAAAGGCCTGCGGAGTGACCGTGCCCCACCGGTGGGCGAGCGTGTAGCCGCGGAGGGCGGCGAAGAACGTGGCGTCGCCGAGGTGCTGCCGAAGCGCGTGCAGCGCGAGGGCGCCACGCTTGTAGACCCGGTCGTCGAACATGGCCCGGGGGCCAGGGTCGCCGATCTCGATGTTCTTCGGCAACGCCTCGAGACGGTCCCACGCCTCCCGGGCGCTCTGCTCGGCAGTCGCCCCGCCGCTCGCTTCCGCCCACAACCACTCCGCGTAGCAGGCGAAGCCCTCGTGCAGCCAGATGTCGCGCCACGAGCCGGCGGTGAGGCTGTTGCCGAACCACTGGTGGGCGAGTTCGTGCGCGATCAGGCGATCGCTGCCGTGTGCGCCGTCCACATGGTTGTGACCGAACACCGCGATGCGGTGGGCCTCGAGCGGGATCTCCAACTCGTCCGGCGTCACGATCACCGAGTAGGTCTCGAACGGGTACGGACCGAACAGTCTCGAGAACAGGTCGATCATCTCGCCCAGGCGCTCGAAATCCGTCGCCACGTTCCGTGCGAGCTGGGGTGGAAAGTGGATGCGGGTCGGCACGGGCGCCGCGAGCACGTCGAGTGTGCGGTAGCGGCCGATCTGCACCGTCGCGAGGTAGGTTGCCATCGGCTCGGTTGCCGCGAACAGCCAGCGGGTGCGCCCGGAGCGGGTGGCCTGCGACACGAGGGTCCCGTTGGAGACCACGGCGTACGACGACTCGCACGCCACGGCGAGGGTGAGCGTCGCCTTGTCGCTCGGGTGGTCGTTGCAGGGGAACCACGACGACGCCCCCGACGGCTGGCTGGCCACGAGCACGCCGTCGGCGAGCTCCTCCCAGCCGATCTCGCCCCACTCGCTGCGGATCGGATGCGGGCTGCCGCGATACCGCACCACCACCTCGAACGGCTCGCCGTCGGCCAGCGGCACCGCGGGCGTGATCACGAGCTTGCGCGCCGTCTGCGAGACCTTGCGCGGGCGCTCGCCCGCCACCGTGATCCGGTCCACCACGAGGCCGGCGAAGTCGAGGCTGAACCGCTCGAGCGCCTGGTTCGCGCGTGCCGAAATGACCGCGGTCGCCACGAGGCGATTGGTGGTGACCCGGTAGTCGAGGTCGATGTCGTAGTGCTCCACCGCGTACCCGCTGTTGCCGCTCGTCGGCAGGTAGGGGTCTCCCGCGGACGGGGAGCCGTAGGTCGATCGCGGGGACTGGGGCATGACTGCCGTCAAGTATTCCATGGCGGCGACGGCCACGGCGAAATGGGGTTGCCCGCCCAGAGCGAGCCCGGCGGCACCCGCTCGCCCCGCATCACGAGCGAGCCGGGACCCACCGAGGCTCCCTCGTCGATCGATGCGGCGGGCAGGATGACGCTGTTCGGCCCGAGCGTCGCGCCGGCCCCGATCCGCACGGTGTCGAGTTGCATGATCCGGTCGTGAAAGAGGTGGGTCTGCACGACGCACCCGCGGTTGACGGTCACCCCGTCGGCGAGGGTCACGAGGTCCGCCTCCGGGAGCCAGTATGTCTCGCACCACACCCCGCGGCCGACCCGCGCGCCGAGGCTGCGCAGCCATAACGCGAGCGCAGGGGTGCCGGTGGCGTTCGCCGCGAACCACGGGCGCGCGACCATCTCCACGAAGGTGTCCGAGAGCTCGTTGCGCCACACGAACGACGACCAGAGCGGATGCTCGCTCGCGTCGATCCGCCCGGCCACGAGCCACTTGGCGCAGGTCGTGGCGGTCGCCGCCGCCGCCCCGGCCGCGAGCATCACCACGCCGGAGAGGGCGATGCACCACACGCCGCCGACCACGATCCAGAGCGACTCGAGGGACCCGAGAACGCCGAGGGCGATCCACGCCGTCACGAAGACCGGCACGATGCGCAGGGCTTCCCACGAGCCGCGGGCAATCCGCAGGGCGAGGCTCGGCTCGAAGGTGCGCCCCTCGTCGACGTCGGTGACCGTGCGACGCAGCCTCCGCGGGGGGTTGCCGATCCAGGACGACCCACGCTTCGCCTTGCGCGGCGTGGCCGAGAGCACGGCCACGAGACCGTTCCGCGGCACCGTGCGGCCGGGCCCCGCCATGCCGCTGTTGCCGAGGAACGCCCGTCGGCCGATCTTCGCCCGGCCGATGCGCATCCAGCCGCCGCCGAGCTCGTAGGTCGCCACCATCGTGTCGTCGGCGAGAAATGACCCGGGAGCAATGGTCGTGAGCGAGGGGATGAGAAGCACCGTGGATGCCTCGACCCCGCTGCCGACGGTGGCCCCGAGCATCCGCAGCCACACCGGCGTGAACAGGCTCGCGTAGAGCGGAAAGAGCAGCGTCCTGGCGCTGTCGAGCACACGTTCGGTCGACCAGGCCTGCCAGCCGATGCGGCTGCGCACCGGGAAGTATCCGTCGCGAAGCCCCACGCCGAGGGCGCGCACCGCGACCAGCACGAGCAGCGCGTAGCTCGCCCCGCTCACCAGCACGGCGAGCGGCACCGCGACGGCCGCCCGCAGGAGCGCGACCCCGAGGGTGGACGCCTCGCCGATGGCCGAACCGACGACGAGCACCCCCAGCGCCAGGCTCACGGCGGGCATCGCGGAGAGGGCCACCGACCCCGCTCCGTACACGACGAGCCAGCGCCGGCCGCGCGGCGGGCGTTCGATCGGCCAGGCGTGCCGTGCGGAGCCCACGCGCGCGGCGGGCGACCCGGCCCACCGCTCGCCGGCCGGTACGCGTCCGAAGACGGCGGCTCCCGGTTCCACCTCCACCCCGCGCCCGATGCTCGCCCCGCCGAGCAGGGTGCTTCGCGACCCGATGACCGCGTCGGCGCCGATGTGCACGTGACCGACGCGCAGGACGTCGCCGTCGATCCAGTAGCCGGCCAGGTCCACCTCGGGTTCGATCGCGGCGTGCGGGCCGATCGACAGCATCCCGGTGACCGGCGGAAGCGAGTGCAGGTCGACCCCTTCGCCGATCTTCGCGCCGAGCGCCCTCGCGTAGTAGCTGATCCAGGGTGCACCGGCGAGGCTCGCCGGCCCCACGAGAAGCGACACCTGCTCGGCGAGCCAGAGCCGCAGGTGCACCGACCCGCCGCGCGGGTAGTTGCCCGGCCGCACCCCGGCGAGCAGCAGTCTCGAGGCGACCACGGCTATCGTCATCTTGCCCAGCGGGGTGATGAACAGCACGAATCCGACGGCAATCCACCACCACGAGACAGTGGGCACGAAGGTGACCCAGAAGACGAGGGCGAGCAGGTTGTTCGCGACGGCGAGGTAGACCAGCCAGCGCGCGCCGACCAGCACGTGCAGAGGGATGCCGAGGAGGGTCTGGGCGAGTTGGCTGGCGAGCGGGGTCCGCACGACCGTCCTCGTCGCCGCGGGGGCGGCTGGCGCGCGCGCGTCGAGCTCGTCGGCGAGCGAACCGATCCGCGGGTGGTCGTAGATGTCGGAGACCCTCGTCTGCGGATGCCGCTCCCGGATCGCCGAGACCAGCTGGGCCGCGGAGAGCGAGCCGCCGCCCTGCGCGAAGAAGTCGTCGTCCGGGCCGGCCACCGGGGCGCCGAGGATCGCGGTCCACCGCTCGGCGATCCACTCCGCCGTGGGTGACAGCCGCTCGGCGGCCGGCTCGTCGGAGGCGGGGAGCGGCCACGGCAGGGCCGCGCGGTTCACCTTGCCCGAGGTGCGGGTGGGCAGCTCGTCGACCACGGCGAGAAGCGGCACGAGGGCGGCGGGGAGGGCATCCCTCAGCGTGTCGCTCGCCGCCGCGCGATCGAAGCCGACGGTCCCTTCGATGAGGGCGAGGTAGCCGACGAGCACGTGGTTGCCGGCCGGCGTCGTCTGCACGACTGCTGCGGCGTCGACGACCCCGTCGAGCGACTGCAGCGCCGCCTCCACCTCGCCGAGCTCGATTCGGCGGCCGCCGAGCTTCACCTGGTCGTCTGCGCGCCCCACGAACACGAGTCCTTCGCTCTCGAAACGCACGAGGTCCCCGCTGCGGTAGGCGCGGCCCCAGCCCAGGCCCTCATGTGGCGCGAACTTCTCCGCGTCCTTCACCGCGTCGAGGTACCGGGCGAGCCCGACTCCGCCGATGATGAGCTCCCCCGTCTCCCCTTCGGCGACCCGCTCCCCCGCGGCATCCACCACCGCGAGATCCCAGCCGTCGAGCGGCAGGCCGATGCGCACGGGGCCTGCGCCGCCGAGCGGCGCCGCGCAGGCCACGACGGTGGCCTCGGTCGGGCCGTAGGTGTTCCACGCCTCGCGCCCGCGCGCCGAGATCCGCGCCGCGAGCTCGGGCGGGCAGGCCTCGCCGCCGAAGATCACGAGCCGCACGAGTTCGAGCGACTCCTCGGGCCAGAGCGAGGCGAGGGTGGGGACGGTGGAGACGACGGTGATCCCGTGGGCGATGAGCCAGGGGCCGAGGTCGACCCCGGAGCGCACGAGCGAACGCGGCGCCGGCACGAGCGACGCCCCGTTGCGCCAGGCCAGCCACATCTCCTCGCAGGACGCGTCGAATGCCACCGAGAGGCCGGCGAGCACCCTGTCGCCCGGTCCGATCGGCTCATCCTGCAGAAATGAGGCGCGCCTCGGCGTCCACGAACGCGGCGGCGGAGCGGTGCGTCACCGCGACCCCCTTGGGCAGCCCGGTCGAACCGGAGGTGAAGATCACCCAGGCGTCGTCCTCCGGTCGGGGCGCCTGTGCCGACGGCTCGTCGTCGTCGACCGCGCCGCGCGTGCCGATGGCCCCGCCGATCGGTTCGAAGACGCCGCCCGCCCCGATCACGCCAACCACGGCCGCCTCCTGGAACACGAGCCTCGCCCGCTCCTCCGGGTCGTCGGCGTCCACCGGAACGTAGGCCGCGCCCACCACGAGCGTCGCGAGAATCGACAGGTAGAGGTCGCGAGTGCCCGACGGAATCCGGATGCCGACGGCGTCGCCGCGGCGCACGCCGGCCAGGCGCAGGGCGCGGGCCTGCTCGTTGACGAGGCGCAGCAGCCGGCGGTAGCTGATCGCGCCGTCCGGGTCCTCGAGCGCCACCGCATCCGGGTTGTCCCTGGCGGTCTCTGCGAGGACCTGCACGAGCGTGCGCGCCTCCGTGCGCCTCGAACCGGCCTCGAGCACGCTCTGGCCGGGCGCCGACTGGATCACTCACGCTCCTTGCGTGGTGCCCCACGCGATCTGTGCGGCTAGCTGGCCTCGCGCTGCTGCAGCGGGATCGACCCGGTCACGATCTTCGCGAGCGCGTCGCGCTCGGCCTCCAGCGACGCGACGGTCGCCTCGTCGAGCCCGGGGCGAAGCACGTCATTGAACGGGCTATCCAGTCCGGTTTTGGTATAGACGGTCACGGAGTAAGCGCTGGCGGCCGCCTGGAGCTTCGCAGCGGCACGCTGGGACTTCTTGAGCGACACACTTCGGCCGCCAACGACTTTCGCGTGGTTCTCGAGGGCCTTGATGAGGTCCTTCAGAGTCGCGTCAATTTTCTTGGACATGACTCTCATTCTCTACTACGTTTGCGGTTGCTCGCTAGGAGCGCCAGCGCCGTCCCCCTCGGGAGCCTGCTACAGGTTCACACCCCGGTCGCGGAGGTACGGCACCGGGTCCCGCGCCACGTTGTTGTAGCGCACCTCGAAGTGGAGGTGGCAGCCGGTGGACCATCCGGTGCTGCCGACCCGCGCGACCTGCTGGCCTGCGCTCACCTGCTGGCCGACGCCCACGAGGATGCCGCCGTTCACGATGTGGCCGTAACCGGTGGAGATCCCCGTGCCGTCGTTGTTGGCGATCTGCACGAAGTTGCCGTAGCCGCCGTACGGGCCGGCGTAGATGACCCTTCCGGAGTGCGCGGCGAAGATCGGCGAGCCACAGGATGCCCCGAGGTCGGTCCCGGAGTGCAGGGCGTTCTGGTGGGTGTACGGGTCGAGCCGGTAGCCATAGACGCTCGTGATCCGACCGCCGGCCGGTCTGGCCCATCCACTCGAGCCGGGCTGTCCGGCGCCGGCTCCGTTTCCGCCTCCGGCTGCCGCGGCGGCTGCCGCCGCGGCCGCTGCCGCCGCCCGTGCTGCGGCCTCGGCGGCTGCCTTTGCCGCCGCGGCGACGGCGACTCCGGTGCGATAGCCGGCCTCGGTCTGCTGGGTGTTACTGACGAGCAACGCGAGCTGGGCGTCAAGCTCTGACTTGTGGGCCGTCTGCTCGGCCAGGGCGTTTGTGGCGTTCGTCGCGGCCGTCTGGGCCTCTTCGAGGGCCACCTGGGCAGCCTCCGCGAGCGCCTTCAGCGCGGTCTTGGCGAGGGTGCTCTGGTCAGTGAGCGACTGCGCGCTGTTCTGCTCCTGCACGGCCTTCTCGTACAGGCCCTTCGATTGGTCGGTCACCTTGCTGGCGAGGCTCAGCTGCGACAGGAGATCTGCGGCCTTGCCGCCGTTGAACATCAGGGTCGCGACGACCTCACTGTTGCCGGAGCGCGCCATCTGGGAGGCCATGGCGCCCGCCCGCTCGCGGGATGTCTTGGCGCGTGCCTTGGCTGCGTCCGCCTGGGCAGCGAGGGCGTCGGCCTTGAGCGAGGCCTCGTCGAGCTTCTGCTGGGCGACCTGCAGCTCGTTGCCCTTCGTGGCCGCCTCGGCCTGGGTGGCCTGCACCTGGGCGCTGAGGCCGTTCAGCAGGCTCTGAAGGCGTGCGATCTGCGCGTTCTTGGCGCCCTCGCTGGCTCGAGCGGCCTGCACGTCTCCCCAGCTGGGGTATGTCACTGCCCACGCGGCCTGGCCGGACGCCACCGAACCGGCGCCGAGCAGGGCGAAGGCGACGAGCCCCGCGACCAGGCGAAGGCGGGTCTTGTCGGCGCTGCGCGGCATGGCGCTGGCGTGCGTTGTGTAGCTCATGATCCCCATACATGACGTGCGAAAAAATCGCGTGTAACACCAGTAACACTGGCAACATTCACCACAGTAGCAACGACCAGCCCCCGATAGCGAGGATCCGGCGGATCTCGCTGCGGACGGCTGCGGCCGCTCGGCCAATGTTTCGCTGGGTTACGGGCATGAGTGACGCATCGGCCCATCGCCGCTAACGTGAAATGACCGGCGCCAGTTCGGCCCGGCTTCCCACCGTGATGAGGCCAGAATGTCCCACCTTCCCCTGCCCGCGCAGCAGCTCTCGGTATGCCAGAGCGAGCACGCGATGGGCTGCGAGAAGGTCGGGCCAGGGCACGCGATGCACCTCATCCAGCAGCGCGTCGTTTCGGCCACGCCGAGCAAGTGGCTGGATGCCGTGGTCGGTGCCCCGATCGGGGACGGCTGGGTGCGACTGCACCTCCTCGACGGCAGCGCGGTGAGCGTCTGGCACCACGAGGCGCTCGACAACCTCGCCGCCGCGGGCGAGCCGGTCGGCATCCACGGCGTCTACAACGTCGTCGCGGTCGGCGAACGCTGGTTCAACGTTCTCGTCGAGGGTGAACTCGCCGCCTAACACCCCACGGGCCTAACACCCCACGGCCCTCACACCCCACGGGCCTAGCTCATCGACATCGACTTCATCGACTTCATCGACATGAGCATCGCCTCGCAGGCCTTCTGGCACTCCATGCACGCCTGAGCGCACATCCGGCACTCCTCGCGCATGTCCGCATGCATCATGCACTCGGCCGCGCACGCCTTGCACATGGCGATCGTGGTCTCGAGCATCGACATCATCGCGGCCATGTCGTAGCCCGCCGGGCGCATCATCATGCGCATCATCGTGTTGCAGACGTCGGCGGTGCTCGCGCACATGCTCGCGCAGCGCGGCATGTCCATCATGCCGTCGGCGCACACCGTACAGGCCTGCTCGCAGGCGGAACACGCCTCGATGCAGGCCTGCATGCCCGCCATGTCCATCTTCTGCGCGTCCTTCATGTCCTTCATCGACATGGACATCATTTCGGCCATCATGCTCATCGTTCGCCACCCATCGTCCCCACCGACGACCGGCACGCTGCGCGGTTCACGTGGACTGCAGAGACTCTCTGTTACGAAATGTTACGCCGATTAACTCGTTTCGTCCCCGATGATTCTGCGCGAAAGTCTATTCGGCCGAATCCGGCTACCCCATCAGGTCGCGCCAGTTCGCCGGCACCCGGCCGCGCGGTCCGGGCGCCGTTTCGTCGACCGGACGGTGCGCCGGCGGTGCCAGCACCTGGCCGGTGACCGTCGCGGAGGTTCGGTAGTCCCAGAACCAGTCTTCGCCGGGTTCGAAGCTCTGGATGATCGGATGCCCGGTCGCCGCCGCGTGCGCCGTCGCGTGTTTGGCCGGCGACGAGTCGCAGCATCCGATGTGGCCGCACTCCACACACCGCCTCAGGTGCACCCACCATCCGCCCACGGCTTCGCACTCCACGCAGCCGGTGCCGCTCGGCGGCACTGTCATGTCGCTGCCGTGTGAGTCGATGCCGGTCATGCTGCGGCCTCTCCCAGGTGCTTGGTGAAGGAGTGGATGACGATCGTCTCCGCGCTGAGGGCGGTGTCGAACAGAGGGGTGTAGCCGGTCGCGAGGTACAGCCGCACGGCCTCGGGCTGGCGCGGCCCGGTGCTCAGCACGACAGTGCGGAAACCGCGCCGGCGCGCCTCCGCCTCGAGTTCGGCGAGCACGAGCCTGGCGAGCCCTTGGCCGCGATGGTCGGCATGGGTCCACATGCGCTTCACCTCGACGGTCGACTCGTCGATCCTCATGAATGCTCCGCCCGAGATCGCCGCGCCGCCCCGAAGCAGCAGGGCGAACGTGCCGCCCGGCGCGGTGAAGGCCTCGGCGGGGTATCGGGAGATCTCCGCCGCCGCCGACTCGCCGAACATCGTGCCGTAGCGTCCGTCGTACTCGCGCTCCAGATCCGCCAGCAGCGGCGCCACGAGCGGGTCGAGAGGGTCGGTGTGCACGAACCGGTCACCCGGCCGGAGCTTCGGAGTTGATCGGTTGCCAGACTGCGTCACGATGGTGCTTCTTTCCTCCGGTGTGACGTTAATCGTGCCACCTCTCGGTGCCCTGTGCGCCGGGCGCCCGCGATGTCCACCATCCGGCTCACCCCGAACCCGTCGACGCCCGGGCCGAAGCCGTCGCCCCCTTCTGTTTGCCGCGGGGTGTTATGGTGCGCGGCATCGATCCATCGGCCGGGAGGAGGGCCTCGCAGTGTTCGGCACGACACGCATCCGGCCCGCGGCTCCCGCGGCGCCGACGGGATTCCGTGCCGACATCCAGGGGCTGCGTGCGGTCGCGGTCGCCCTCGTCGTGCTGAACCACGCCGGCCTCCCCTGGCTCGCCGGCGGCTACGCGGGGGTCGACGTCTTCTTCGTCATCTCGGGTTTCCTCATCAGCGGCCACCTCGTCTCCGCCCTCCGCGACAACGGCCGCATCGACTTCGCGGGCTTCTATGCCGCGCGGGCGCGCCGCATCCTCCCCGCCTCGCTCACCGTGATCGCCGTCACCGCGGTGGCCGCCCTGATACTGCTCTCACCGCTCCGCGTCGCGACGATCGCGCGGGACGGGATCGCATCCGCCCTCTACCTGCCCAACCTGCTGTTCGCGATCGAGAAGACCGACTACCTCGCCGGCACCACCCCGTCTCCGTTCCAGCACTTCTGGTCGCTCGGCGTGGAGGAACAGTTCTACCTGTTCTGGCCGCTGCTACTGCTCGCCCTGTTCCTGGTGGCGCGACGGTCGCCTCGACGGCTCGCGATCGGCATCTCCCTCGTCGCGGCACTGTCCTTCGTGGCCTGCCTGCTCGTCGCCCACCTCTCGCAGCCGTGGGCCTTTTTCTCGCTGCCCACCCGAGCCTGGGAGCTCGCGGCCGGCGCGCTCGTCGCCTGCGGGATGCCGGTGCTCGCGCGGGTTCCGCCGCTGCCGGCGCGGCTGTTGGCGGCCTCCGGCCTCGCCGTGATCCTCGCCTCCGCGGTTCTGCTCACCACCGAGACGCGCTACCCGGGCTGGGCCACCGTGGCGCCGGTGGCCGGGGCGGCGCTCGTGATCGGATTCGGCGGCCGCGTCGCGCGCGGCGGCGTGCTCGGCACGCGCCCTCTCCAGTTCGTCGGCGCCATCTCCTACTCGCTCTACCTCGTGCACTGGCCGATGCTCGCGATCCTGCACGAGAAGCTGCCTGCCGGCGAACCGCTCCCCCTCGCAACCGGGCTGCTCGTGGCGGCACTCGCGGTGCCGGTCGCCTACGGCCTGTTCCGGTTCGTCGAGACGCCGCTGCGCGGGCGCAGGGGCGCCGGTCGCACGGGCGCCGGTCGCACGGCCCCGGCCGGCCCCCGTCGCGTCGTTGCCGTCGGCGCCGCGGCGTCGATCGCCCTCGCGGCGTGCCTCGCCGGGGCGGGCGCGGCCGCCTCGACTCTGCTTCCCCTGCACTCCGGCCGCGCGGCGCCGGCGACCGTGCTGTCGCCCCTCCCGCTTGGCACCGGCTTCGTGCCGTCCGGGGTCTCGCCCACTCTGTCCGCTGCGGTCGACGACACCGGCGAGCTCTACACCGACGGCTGCCAGCAGGGCCTCACCGGGTCCGCGGTCATCCGCTGCAGCTTCGGCGACCGGGGCTCGTCGACCGTCGTCGCGCTCTTCGGCGACTCGCACGCCGGCCGCTGGTTTCCCGCCATCGAGGCGGCGGCCACTCGCCTCGGCATCCGGCTCGACACCTTCACCAAGTCGGGATGCCGCTCCGAAGACACCGACGGACTGTGGAACCGCGCGGGCGACTCGCCGTGCTCCGAGTGGCGCGGCGCCGCGGTCGCGGCCCTCAACGCCCACCCGCCGGACCTGATCGTGCTGGCCAACCACCTCGGCCCGCGCCCCGACCGGGACGCGGCCAAACAGCAGCGCGACTGGGAGGCGGGCATCGGTCACGCCATCGACAGGCTGCCCTCGAGCTCGAGAGTGCTCACGCTCGCGGACTCCCCGCAATTCGCGAACTCGCCGGTGCTCTGCCTCGCCGAGAACCTCGACGACACCACGCCCTGCTCGGTGCCGCGCGCGGAGGCCTTCAACCCGGCGATCGCCGCGGCGCAGAGGGCGGTGAGCGCGCGAACCGGCTCCGGCTACCTGGACCTGAGCGACTACTTCTGCAACCGCACGTCCTGCCCGCCGATCATCGGGTCGACGCTCGTCTACTCGGATTCGCACCACCTCACCGCCACCTACAGCCGCGCCCTCGCGCCCGCGCTCGAGCGGAAGCTCGCGGCCTACCTGCCGAAGACCCGCTGAACCGAAACTCACGCCTCCCGCACAGCCGCAATTCATTTTCCCGTTACCCGCCGGGCGCAGGCTTGGCGGCATGCTCGCACTCACGGCGACCGTTCGCCCCACCGATTCGCCCCTCCCGCTCGTCCTTCTGCGGGAGCGCCTCAACCGCTTCGAACACGTGCCGGTCGCCTCGAACGGCACCATGGTGTTGATCCAGGGGGTGGGCCGGGTGCTTGTGCGCGACGAGGTGACGACCCTGCGACTGGATGCCGTGGCCAGCTACGAAGACATGCTCGACACGATCCGCGCCGTCATCACCAAGGAGGTGGCCGAGGCCGCCCGGCCGCAGAGTCGCAACGGGCTGACCCTCACCTGGGAGCGGCCGCAAACGGTGCCGGTGGAGCTGCGCTGATCCGTAGCCTGCGCTGATCCGTAGCCTGCGCTGATCTGTAGCCTGCGCTGATCCGTAGCCTGGGCTGACGCGCAGCAGACCGCCTGCGGTCACCCCCGGGAGGCGTGCCGGGGCGTGCTCGCCAGCCTCTGCCCGACCAGGTGCGCCTGTTCGAGAAGCAGCCGCCCGAGCTCCGGCTGCCGCTCGGCCCGAAACCGCGGCTCGATCCCGGTGATGCTCAGCGCCCAGGCGGGCCGGCCACGGTCGTCGAAGATCGCCGCCCCCATCCCCCAGCTTCCCTCGAGGATGAGCCCCGGATTCACCGCGTAGCCCGTTCCGCGGGTGAGCGCGATTCGCTGCCGGATCGCCGCCACGGAATGCTGCGCGCCCCAGTTCGCCTCGAGGGGCACCCGCGCCAGGTACCGGTCGATCTCGTCATCGCCCGAGAATGCGAGCATCACCAGCCCCGCTGACGCGACGCCGAGCGGAAACCGCACTCCCTCGTACAACACGAATGACCGCACCGGAAAGCTGCCCTCTTCGCGCACCAGGCACACGGTCTCGTTGCCCCGGCGCGCGGAGAGAAAGGCGCTCTCCCCGGTCTCCCTCGCGAGGGTCTGCACGCTGTCGCGGGCGACATCCGTGATGTCGTAGCGTTCGGCGGCGAGAGAACCGAGCACGTACAGCTCTGGTCCGAGGTGCCAGCGGGCTCGTCCGCTGTCGTGGTCGAGCAACCCCTCGGCGGCGAGGGAAGACAGCAGGCGATGGGCCGTCGGCCTGGTGAGCCCGGACCGCTTCGCCACCTCAGCCGACGACACTCCGTCGGCGTTCTCGCTCACGATGCGCAGGATGCTGCTCGCCCGCGAGATCACCTGCCCGCCCTGGATCGGTTCTGCCATCGGCTGCTCCCTCGCTGACCACTATGTGGATAAGGGTAGCGCGTCTGACCACGCTGTGATCGGATTGTGGACTAACACTCGGCAACTTTGACAGAAACAGATTGGGAACACTAGCGTGGGTGGCGGGCAACGCCTGACCACTTTGTGGTCGATGAGGTGCGCCCAAGGCAATCGCACGAGGGAGTGTTCATGTCAAAGGTCTGGCCATCGGCAGCGGAGGCGCTGCGCGACGCGGTGCACGACGGGGCCACCATCGCGGTGGGCGGCTTCGGGCTGAGCGGCAACCCGTCCGACCTCATCGAGGCCCTGCGCGACTCGGGCGCAACCGACCTCACCATCGTCTCCAACAACATGGGCGTCGACGGCAAGGGCCTCGGCATCCTGCTCGAGAACCACCAGGTGAAGAAGGTCGTCGCCTCGTATGTCGGCGAGAACAAGCTGTTCGCCCGGCAGTACCTGGACGGCGAACTCGAGGTCGAGTTCGTTCCGCAGGGCACGCTCGCCGAACGCCTGCGGGCGGGCGGGGCTGGCATTGCCGGTTTTTACACGAATACCGGAGTGGGCACCCGGGTGGCCGAGGGCAAGACGCTCACCGAATTCGACGGCGAGACCTACCTGCTCGAGCGCGGCATCGTCGCCGACATCGCCCTCGTCCACGCGTTCCGGGCCGACCGCGAGGGCAACCTGATCTTTCGCCACACCGCCCGCAACTTCAACCCGGTGGTCGCCACCGCCGGCGGGATTACGATCGCCGAGGCGGAGCAGGTGCTCGATACCGACTACCTCGACCCCGACATCATCGTGACGCCGGGCATCTTCGTTCAGCGACTCGTCGTGGCGCTGCCGCGGACGAAGGACATCGAGCAGAGAACCGTGCGCCCCCGCGCCACGGTCGCCGACTAGAACTCCGCGGGAGGAGACGATCATGGCATGGACTCGGGACGAGATGGCCGCCATCGCTGCGCGGGAGCTGCGCGACGGCGAATACGTGAACCTGGGGATCGGCATTCCGACCCTCGTGGCGAACCACCTGCCGGAGGGGGTGCGGGTGACCCTGCAGAGCGAGAACGGACTGCTCGGCATGGGTCCCTTTCCGTTCGAGGGCGAGGAGGATGCCGATCTCATCAACGCGGGCAAGCAGACCGTGACGCTGCTCCCGGGCGGCAGCTACTTCGACTCGGCGACCTCGTTCTCGATGATCCGCGGCGGGCACGTGCAGATCGCGATCCTCGGGGCCCTCCAGGTATCGGGCCACGGGGATCTCGCCAACTGGACCATCCCCGGCAAGCTCGTCAAGGGCATGGGCGGCGCAATGGATCTCGTCGCCGGCACTCCGCGCGTGGTCGTGGTGACCGAGCACGTGGCCAAGGACGGCAGCCCGAAGATCGTGGCGGAGTGCGACCTGCCCCTCACCGGCAGCCGGGTCGTGCACCGGATCATCAGCGATCTCGCGGTCTTCGACGTGACCCCCGACGGCCTCGTGCTGCGCGCCCTCGCGCCGGGCACCTCGGTCGACGACCTGCGTGCCTCGACCGGCGCCGGCTTCGCCGTGGAACTCGACGAGGGCATCGTCGCCGGGGTCGAGGCACCGGCGCCGTGAACGCCCCCGGCACGGATCCGATCCTCCTCCCCGCAAACCAGCCGGCTGATCGGTTCTACCGGGGCGGGAGCCGCATCTCCGACTTCCGGTCCGCGCCGGCGGCCGACCCGTTCACGCCGGAGGACTGGGTGGGTTCCACCACCAGCGTGCGCGGACACGCCCCGGTCGGGCAGACTCGGCTCCCCGACGGCGAGCTTCTCGCGGACGCGGTCTGCCGCGACCCGCTCGGCTGGCTCGGTCCGGCCCACGTCGAACGCTTCGGCGCGGACACGATGCTGTTGGTCAAGCTGCTCGACGCCGGGCAGCGGCTGCCCATCCACGCCCACCCGGGCGGTGGGTTCGCCGCGGAACACCTCGCCGCGGCGCACGGCAAGGCGGAGGCCTGGTACATCCTGACCCCGGGCACCGTCTACCTGGGCCTGCGCGAGCCCATCCACCCCGTCGAACTGCGCGACCTCGTCGACAGCCAGCAGACCGAGCACATGCTCGAGCTCATGCACGCGATCGACGTCGCGCCGAACGACACTGTGTACGTGCCTCCCGGGCTGCTGCACGCGATCGGCCCGGGCATCCTGCTCGCCGAGGTGCAGGAACCGGAAGACCTGTCGATCCTGCTCGAGTGGACCGGGTTCGAACTCGACGGTGCAGCTGACGGGCACCTCGGGCTGGGATTCGAACTCGCCCTCGGCGCGGTCGACACGAACGGGCGCTCGCGGGAGCACATCCGCGCCCTGGTGCGGCACGTCGACTCGGACGGCCCGGTGCTCCCGGCCGCCTCGGCCGGCTACTTTCGCCTCGACCGCGTCTCGCGCTCCCAGACGCTGCCCGCGGGCTTCGCGATCGTCATCGCGCTCGAGGGATCGATGACGCTGACCACCGAGCGCGGCGCGGTTCTGGAACTGGCTCAGGGAACCACGACGCTCGTCCCCTTCGCCGCCGGCGCGCTGTCGATCGACGGCCACGGAGCCGTGCTGGTGGCGCGGCCGCCCGTGGTGCACTGAGCAGCAACGTAACGGGCGGCGCGACTGGGCGGGCGATCCGCATAGCGACGTAGGATGCCTCCATGACCATCCACGTCACCCCGGCGCCTGGCGCCGGCGTTCCCCGGGAGGGCTGACCGACCATGCCGAGCACACTCTCGCTCAAGGCGATGGAGGCATCGCACCGCTTCCTGCAGTGGATCACCCGCGGCCGGGTCGGCTGGACGATCTCGAACATGCCCGTGATCGAGCTGACGACGATCGGTCGCCGAAGCGGTGAGCCTCGGGCGACGATGCTCACGTCGCCGCTGAAGGAGGGCGACGCCTACGTGGTCGTGGCGTCCCGCGGTGGGGACGACCGGCATCCGGCCTGGTTCCTCAACCTCCGCGACAACCCTCACGTAGAGGTCGTGATCGAGGGTCGCCCTCGAGTGCCCATGCTCGCGGGCGTCGCCACCCTCGAGGAGCGCGCCCGCCTCTGGCCGATCATCACCGGCAGGTACCCCAACTACGGCGGCTACCAGGAGAAGACGAAGCGGCAGATCCCGCTCGTGCTGCTCGAACCACTCCACTGACCGGCGTCAGCGCAGCCGGTAGCCCATTCCGCGGACCGTCTCTATCGCCTCCGCGCCCAGCTTGCCGCGCAGGTAGCCCACGTACACCTCGACGACGTTCGACCCCGGGTCGAAGTCGTAGCCCCAGACACGGCTGAGAAGCTGCTCGCGGCTGATCACCTCATCGGGATGCGACAGGAACTCCTCGGCGAGCGCAAACTCCCGCGCAGACAGGTCGACACTCACGTCGCCAACCCTTGCGCGCCTCGTCTTCAGGTCGAGGCTGAGCGAACCGCGCCGCAACGCCGCGGGCGTCGCCGGGGTGTCCCTCAGGCGCACCCGCACCCTGGCCATCAGCTCGTCGAACTTGAACGGCTTGGGCAGGTAGTCGTTCGCCCCGCTGTCGAGGCTCAGGATGGTGTCGGCAACGGAACGCCTCGCGGTGAGCATGATCACCGGAGTCGACTGGTCCTGCATCCGAAGCCTACGCAGCACCTCGAACCCGTCGAGAGTCGGCAGGCCGATGTCGAGGAGAACGAGGTCGTATCCGCCGGTCTGTGCCTCGTTGAGAGCATCGGCTCCGTCGGCCATCACGGTGCAGGTGTAGCCCTCGGCCCTGAGCCCGCGCTGGAGGAAGTCCGAAATCCGCGGCTCGTCTTCTGCGATCAGGATGTGGCGCATGTTCGGGTGACTCCATCAGCAGGTCGGGATGCTCCTACGCGCGGGTCGGCGCGACCGGACGCGAAAGAAGTGAGGCTTTGCTTAGATTATCGGCCGGGCGAGCACCGTCGTTAGGCAGGCGAGGATTCTCGCGCCATCGACCCGGGATCTGAGACTTTTCTTATCTAACTGCGGGGGCTCGTGCTTTCGGTCAGACTTAACGTGTGAAACTCTCCCTGCTCTCGATCGCCACCTGCGCGACGGTGGCGGTCGCCGTGCTCTCGGGCTCTGCCGTCGCGGCGTTTGCCGCACAGGCCCCGCAGGCCTCAGCCGAGCTTGCGGGAGTTGCGGCGCTGGTTGTGCCACTTGGCCACCGGCCCGCCGGATTCGCCGACATCGTGCCCGCGACGGTCGGCTCCGACCGCGGCCTCGTCGTGGTTGCGGTGAGCGGAGCCGACACTCTCGGCCGTCAGGAGGGTCGCACGGATTCGCCGTCGGCTGACCCTGCGCGCGTCGGGGAAACGCCAGGCATCTCCGGCGATTCCGAATCCTCGGGATCAGACAACTCGCATTCCGACGCCAGCGAACCGGGCGGGCAATCGAAGCCAGAAGAGTCGAAGCCGGAGGTAGCGCAGGCCCCCACGCCGGAGAAGACCGCAGATGTCAAGGTCGACGACACGGGCAAGTCTGACAGCAGCGGCAAGTCCGACCGCAGCGGCAACTCCGACAAGGCCGATTCCGGCAGCAACGGCTGACGCCACCCCTGGCCCGGGCCGGCATCGTCACGCGCGGCGGCGATCGCGGCGGGAAGCACCGCCCATCCACGCCGACGCCCCGACGTGTGTCGCGCGCTCGCGGGCTCCCGATAAGAGAACTCTCATCGCCGTCTTGGAAAGTCCTCATCCACCCAAGGCAAGATCAGTTTCAGGGGGAACTCCAGTCGGGGTTCCAAACACAGCGGAACGGTTCAAGCTGCGGTTGGTCATCGCGTTCGGGTACGCGATCGACGGTTCGGCTCCTTCGGGAGTCGAAGAATACCGTGGCGGGAATTCGATTCCGATCTGTTCCTCGCTGGTCGGCTCGGGGCTGATCGCGATGACAGACAGAGTGCCCGGTTCGAACAGAACCGGGCACTTCCCTATCTGAGGCGGTAGCCGACCCCGCGCACCGTCTCGATCAGGTCGGCGCCGAACTTCGAACGCAGCGCGCTCACCATTGCCCCGACGACATTCGGCTGCGAGCCGGGCCCCTCGCCCCAGACTCGGGCAAGCAGCTGCTCCCGGCTCAGCACCTGGTCGGGATGCCGCAGAAATTCCACTGCAAGAGCGAACTCTCGCGCGGAAAGGGCGACGGGCACTTCGTCCACCAGCACCCGTCGGCTCCGCTGGTGGACGCGCAGCGTTCCGTGGCTCAGCACCCCGGCGTCCTGGCCCGGTTTCTCGCGCAACCGCAGGCGCACCCTGGACAGCAGCTCGTCGAACTTGAACGGCTTCGTGAGGTAGTCGTTCGCTCCCCCGTCAAGGCCGCGCACCACATCCTCCACCGAGTGGCGCGCCGTCAGAATGATCACCGGCAGCCGGGAATCGGTGCGCCGAAGCGCGGTCAGCACCTCGAATCCGTCCATTCCCGGCAGTCCGACATCGAGCAGCATCAGGTCGAAAATGCCGCTCTGTGCCTCCTCAAGGGCGCGCTCGCCGTGCGCCACGACGGTGCAGCCGTAGCCGGCGGCACGCAACCCTCGGTCGAGAAAGCTGGAGATGCGGGGCTCGTCCTCGGCGATCAGCAGCCGCGCCATGTCAGGCCGGCCCCGTCGCCCCGGCGCCGAGCGGGTCGTGGGGAATTCGGATGGAGAACCGCGTCCCGACTGGCGAGGAGACGAAGTCCACATCGCCGCCATGAGCGATGGCGATCGCCCGCACGATGGACAGGCCGAGGCCCGAGCCCGCGATGCCCCGACCAGAGTCGACTCGACCGAACCGGGCGAAGATGCGGTCGGCCGCGTTCGGCGGGATCCCCGGGCCGTTGTCGGCGACCCAGAACTCGACACCGACGGCATGCAGCGACGATCCAATCTCGATCCGGGTGCCGTCCGGCGAGTACTTCGACGCGTTGTCGACGAGTTGGAGCCAGGCCTGGGTGATGCGCCCCTGGTCGATCGCGATCGTGCCGTCCGCCACGCCGCCCAACGCCCACTCGTGCCGCGGAAGCACCTCCGCCTTGGCGAAGACCTGCCGGGTGAAGGCTGCGGCATCCACCGAGCCGAGCACCGGATCGGCGCGCTGCGATTCGGCAAGCAGGGCGAGATCCTCCACGAGCACCGTCACGCGCTCGAGCTCGTCGAGCGCGAGGGTTCGCGTGGCGATCACCTCGGCCACATTGTGCGGGTTGAGGATCTCGAGGTGCCCGCGCACGATCGTCACCGGCGTGTGCAGCTCGTGTCTCACGTCGTCGAGAAGTTGCCGCTGATCGGTCATCGCCCGGTCGAGGCGGTCGAGCATGAGGTTGACGCTCCGCGTGAGGTACGAGAGGTCGTCGTGGCCCACCACGGGGATGCGTTCGCTGCGGTTGGTGGAGGTGACCCGGGATGCGGCGAGCCGAAGCGTGCGGATCGGGCTGAGCAGTCGCCCGGCGATGAACCAGGCCAGCGACGCGATCACGAGCGTGGCGATCGAGATCACGATCCAGTAGGTGGTGAAGGCCGCGGTGAGGTCGGCCAGCTGGGAGTCGAGATCAATGGCGACGACATAGACGCCGCGGTCGGAGTTGCCGTCCACCCTCACGGGAACCGCCACGTAGCGGATCGGCCCGATCCGCGACGAAATGGTGCCGATGTGCGCCTTGCCGTTGGCGACGCCGGCCACCGCCGCGGCGGCGAGCGCGGGCATCTCGGCCAGGCTGAACGAGGTCGGCACGCCGGGCACGAACATCGGCTTGCCGTTCAGAATGCCCAGGGAGCTCTCGTGCAGGTTGGGCAGCACTCGGCCGATGACGGCCTGCAGTGCCGCGCTTCCTGTGCGATACGCCTCGGGAACGGCGCCGGGTGAACCGGCCGCCGGTGCGCTGTTCGAGGCCCCGAGCACCACGAGTCTCGCTGCCTCGACCCGGGCCACGAGGGTGGCGTCGGCGTTCGCCAGCACCCGTTCGCGCTGGATCAGAAAGGTCGCGGCCCCGCCGGCCGCCATCCCGAGGGCGGAGACCACCACGAGCGCGACCAACAGCCGCGCACGCACCGACCGGAGTGGCCAACGCAGACGGTTCCCCCGGACGGCTTTCACAGTGCCAAGTATGCCGCGCATCCTCGCCCGGGCGAGTCGGCGCTCCGATCACGCCGCTTCCGCCCGGCCGAGAACGACCCGGTCATCGCAGAGTGGGGGCGATCACCCTGATCACGGCGGAGTCGTCGGCCTTGCCCAGACCCTGCGCCTGCCCGAGCAGGTACAGCTGCTCGGCGGCGGCGGCGGCCACCGGCACCGGGAGCCCGGCGGCCCGAGCCGCCCTGGAGACGATCCCCATGTCCTTCACGAAGATGTCGGGGCGACTCAGCACCTCTGCGCCGTCCTCCTCGTACCCCTGCAGGATGCGCGGCCCGCGGTTGGACAGCATGGAGGAGCCGGCCGCGTCCACCTCGAGCTCGGCAAGGGTCGAGCTCCGAGCGGTTCTCGCCCGGTCCAGGACGCGAGCCGACCGTTAGAACTCGGTGTGCCCCAGGCTCGCGTCTGCCACGAATCGTGCCTCCGCTCGGGCCGCGGATTCGAGCTCGAGCACGAGGATCTCGTTCCGGTCAGAGTTCAGCACCGGACCGGGCACGTAGAGGGTGTGCTGCGGACCGCGCGACCAATACCGACCGAGGCAGAATCCGTTGATCCAGACCACCCCCTTGCCCCACGACGAGGTCTCGAGAAACAGGTCGTGCACCGTGGCGAGCGAAAAGTGGCCGCGCGCGAACACTGGCCCGCCGAGGGCTCGCGGATGATCGGTGCTGGCATCAAGCGCAGCGTGCACCGGGACGAGCGAGCGCAGGTCGAGGGGAAGAACACCCCACCGGTGCAACGGGCCGCCATCGAGGAGTGCCGGCCCGATCAGTCCCTTCCGTTCGCCGATCCGGCCGCCGTAGTCGACTCGCCCCTGGTCTTCCACGAGCAGGGCGAGGGTGCCGCGTCCCGCCGGCACGCTGATCGCGCGGTCGTGGTGGTCGCGGGCGAGCACACCGATGGGCGCGCCGTTGACGAAGACGTACGCCCGGTCCCGAACTTCGCCGACTTCGAGAACCGCGGCGCGGGTGATGTCGATCTCGTGGGAGTAGAGCGCGAATCCGCTGTAGTGGCCAAGCTCGTCCATGGACGGCAGCCCATCGGACCACGACCAGGAGCCGAGCCGGTCCGCGACCGAGAAGAGGCTCACCGTCGCGTCGAGGGGCACGGAGAACTCCGGGGCAGGCACACGCGCGCTGGGCAGTTCGGCGGGCACTGTCGAGTGCCTCGCGAGCACCTCACGGAACGCCCAGTACTTGGCGGTGGGCTCGCCCGCTTCGTCGAGGGGCGCGTCGTAGTCGTAGCTGGTGACGATCGGCTGGTAGATGCCCTTGTCGTTCGCCCCGTTGGTGAACCCGAAGTTGGTGCCGCCGTGGAACATGTAGATGTTCACGGACGCACCGGCGGAGAGCAACGCGTCGAGTTCGGCGGCCGAATCGTCGGCCGAGGCGGTGTGATGGTGCGCTCCCCAGTGGTCGAACCAGCCGTCCCAGAACTCCGAACACATGAGCGGACCGGTCGGCTGGTTCCTCCGAAGCGTCTCCAGCCGCTCCACGGCGCGGGAGCCGAACGAACCAGTCTTGTGCAGCTCGGGGAGCGATCCGTTGACGAGCATGTCGTCCTGTGGCTGGTCGACCGTGGTCAGCGGAACGGTGATTCCCGCCGAGCGGGTGATGTCGGTGAGCTTTCGCAGGTAGGAGGCGTCGTCGCCGTATGCACCGTACTCGTTTTCGACCTGCACGAGGATCACCGGCCCGCCGTTGCCGATCTGCAGGGGCGCGACGATGCCGAGCACCCGGTTGAGGTACGTCGTCACGGCAGCGATGAACTGCGGCTCGTCCCGGCGGATGCCGACGGTCGGGTTGGCGAAGAGCCACGCGGGCAGTCCGCCGTTGTCCCACTCGGCGCAGATGTATGGGCCGGGCCGCACGACGGCGTACATTCCCTCGGCGTGGATGAGGCGCAGGAACCGGTCGAGATCGGCGCGGCCGGAGCCGATCCACGAGTTCGGCGTCTCGGCGTGGAAGTTCCAGGACACATAGGTCTCGATGGTGTTGAGGCCCATGAGCCTCGCCTTGTGAATCCTGTCCGCCCACTGGTCGGGGTGCACACGAAAGTAGTGGATTGCGCCGGAGAGGATTCGGAACGGTTGGCCGTTCAGGACGAAGTCGTCGCCCTCGATCTCGAAAGTGTTCATGCTTCGCGGTCCTTATGGCGTGAGCTGGTCGTAGCCGCAGCGAGCGGCCGACGGAACCCGCTGGGTCCGTCGGCCGCACACCGAGGCGGTGCTACTTCGTGGTGACGGTGAAGCCCTGCTGGTTGCCGTAGTCGGCAAGCGACTTCTGCCAGGCTCCCAGTCCGGCGTTCAGGTCACCCGCGGACACGTAGGACTGGCCGACGGTGTCTCCATAGATGCTGTTCGCATAGACCTGGTACGGAAGGTACGACCATCCGGTGGAGACGTCCTTCGCTCCCTGGACGAGAACCTCGTTGATCTTCTGGCCGCCGAAGTAGTCCGGGGCATCCGCGAGGAAGCTGTCCGAGTTCAGTTCGTTGGTCGTCGACGGGAAGCCGCCGGAGGCGAGGAACACCTTGATGCTCTCCGGGCTGTTGTTCAGCCACTTCAGGAAGCCGGACGCGAGGGCAGGATTCTTGCTCTGCTTGAGCACCACCTGGGCGCCGCCGCCATTCTCGGAGTTGGCCGGCTTTCCGTCATAGGCGGGAGTGGGGGCAACACGCCACTGGCCAGAACCGTCCTTCACCGAGGACTCGAGCACGCCGGGCATCCAGGCTCCGGTGACGAGGGAGGCGATGTTCCCGTTGCCCAGGGACTTGAACCAGTCGTCGCTCCAACCGGGAACGGGAGAGAGGAGCTTGTTGTCGACCAGGTCGTTCCAAGTGGAGGCCCACTTCTTGCTGCCCTCGTCCTGGAGGTTGATGCTCACCTTGGATCCGTTCGAGGTGAACGGACGGCCGCCGGCCTGCCAGATCATGCTCGTGGTGAAGCCGGAATCGCCGGAGTCGCTCGTGATGTAGGCCTCGGGGTTTGCTGCATGCAGCTTCTTGGCGTCGGCGATGTACTCGTCCCAGGTCTTGGGAACCGTCAGGCCGTACTTGTCGAAGACCGTCTTGTTGTAGAACAGGGCCATGGGGCCGGAGTCCTGCGGCAGGCCGTAGAGGCCACCGCCCACGTTGACGGAGCTCCACGGGCCCGGCGTGTACGCACTCTTCAGCGAGTCGAAGCCGTACGCCGTGAGGTCGACGAGGGACTTGCTCAGCGCGAACTGCGGGATCGCGTAGTACTCCACCTGTGCGACATCCGGTGCGCCGGAGCCGGCCTTGATCGCGTTCTGCAACTTCGTGTACTCGGTGGTGTTGGTGCCGGCGTTGACGAGCTTGACGTGCACCTTCGGGTACGCCTTCTCGAACGCCGCGACCTGCGCCTCGGCGGAGGGCGTCCACGACCAGTAGGTGATGGTTCCGCCCTTCTTGAGGGCGGCGGTGACATCGGTGGAGCCGGCCGTGCCTGACGAGTTGCTCGCGCAGCCGGCCAGGGCCGTGCCGATGAGGGCGCTGACGACCACAACCGCGGCGATTCGACGCGACAACGACACTGTTCGTGACGTGATCTTCATGGTGTTCCTTTCACTTCTTCGGGATGAGGATGGGCAGGACGCCCTGGGAGGGTTGGTGCACAATCGAGCAGCGGTCTCCCGTCACTGCTTGACGCTTCCCGCGGCCAACCCCGACTGCCAGTAGCGCTGCAGGAGGAGGAACACGGCGACGATGGGGATGATGGTGAGCAGCGAACCGGTGATCACCAGGTTGTAGATCGGCTGAGCCGCGACCCCGGAGGCCTGGGCGCTCCACTGGCTGAGGCCGACGGTGAGCGGATACCAGGTGGGGTCGCTCAGCATGATCAACGGCAGGAAGTAGTTGTTCCAGGTTGCGACGATGGCGAACAACAGCACCGTCACGACGCCGGGCGCCAGCAGTCGAAGCGAGATGGTGAAGAAGGTGCGGAACTCGCCTGACCCGTCCATCCGTGCGGCCTCGAGCAGCTCGGTCGGTACCGCGTCGATCGTGTACGTCCAGATCAGATAGAGGCCAAACGGGCTGATCAGGGACGGCAGGATGATCGCCCAGGGCGTGTTGGTGAGTCCTACCTGGCTGAACATCAGGAAGGTCGGCACCGCCAGGGCCGTGCCTGGCACGGCGATGGCGCCGAGGATCACGGCGAAGACGGCCCGCTTGCCCGGGAAGGTGAACTTGGCCAGCCCGTAGCCGGCAACCGTCGCGAGCAGGGTCGCCCCGCCGGCGCCGACCACCACGTACAGGAGCGTGTTGCCAAACCACTTCACGAAGATGCCGTCGCGGTAGGTGAGGGTGTCAACGATGTTCTGGAACAGGTTGAAGTCTTTGCCGAACCAGAGCCCGAAGGTGGAATACAGGTCGGGCTGGCTCTTCGTGGCGCTGATTATCAGCCAGAGCAGCGGAATCACAAAGTAGAGCACGAAGAGGGCCATCACGATGGTGAGCACCACGGATCGTCTCTGGCGAGGGTCGCGCTTTCGCGCCGCCCTGAGCTGGGCGCGCGGTGAACGGGAGGCGAGTGCGGTGACGGCCATCAGATGTTCTCCCGCCGGGAGCCGCGCAGTTGCACGGCGTAGGCGATGACCGCGGTGATCACGCCCATCACGATGGCGACCGTGGCCGCGTAATTGAACTGCTGTCCGGCGAACGACAGGTTGTAGGCATACATGTTCGGCGTGAAGTAGCTGGTGATCACGTTGGGGCTGAGTATCTTCAACAGGCTGGGTTCGTTGAAGAGCTGGAAGCTGCCGATGATCGAGAAGATGGTGGCGATCACGATTGCGCCGCGCAGCGCAGGGATCTTGATGCTGAAGACCGTGCGCATCGCGCCCGCGCCATCGATCTCCGCGGCTTCGTAGATATCCGTGGGCACCACGCGCAGGGCCGCGTAGAAGATGAGCATGTTGTAGCCCATGAACTCCCAGGTGACGATGTTTCCGATCGACGAGAGAATCGCCTGGGCGCTGAACGGTTCGAGGATGTGCGCCCCGAGAAGATCGTTGATCCCCGCGGTGAGGCCGAACTGGTCGCCGTAGATAAAGCCCCAGATCAGTGCCGCGACGACTCCGGGCACCGCATAGGGAAGGAAGATCGCGATGCGGAAGAACGCTGCCCCGTGCAGTCGGGCGCTGTCCAGGGCGAGCGCCGTCGTGAGCGACAGGGCCAACATGATGGGCACCTGCACGACGAGGAAGAGGGTCACCCGGCCGAGGGCCTCCCAGAACTTGGCATCCTGGAAGACGGCGAGGTAGTTGTTCAGGCCAACGAAGACGGTTCCGCCGAAGAGCTGCTCGCGAAACAGGCTGAGGCCGATCGCGTAAACCACCGGAGCAATGATCATCGCGAGGAACACCACCAGGAACGGAGCCACGAAGGCCCAGCCTCGCCAGTCGCGGCGGTTTCGCCGCGCCGGAGCGGCCCGCTCGGCCAGCCGGATTATGGACGTCGATGTCATGGTTTCTTCCCGTCGAACACTCGGATGTTTACGTCAACATCCGCAGGGTTACCCTAGCATGTTGACGTAAACATGCAAGCCCTAGGATGAAGCCACCATGACCAAGACGATTCCCTCGCGAGCACCTCGCCCCGCCCGCGGTCCCTCGATGGCGGACGTCGCCGAGAGCGCGGGAGTGTCGACTCAAACGGTCTCCCGGGTTGCGAACGGGCTCACCAACGTGGAGTCGGCCACTCGGGACCGAGTCGTGCAGGCGATGCAGGTGCTCGGCTACCGGCCGAACAAGGCCGCACGCGCGCTTCGATCCGGCCGCTTCCGAAACATCGGCATCACCATGTTCACCCTGTCCACCTACGGGAACATGAGAACGCTCGACGGCATTACGGTGGCTGCTGCCGCAGCCGGTTACTCCATCACGCTCGTGCCGGTGCGGGATCCGACCCAGGAGGCGGTGAGCTCCGCCTTCACGAACCTGGTGGAGCAGGCGGTCGACGGCATCATCCTGCTGATCGAGGCGCACCTCGTCGACAATTCGGAGGTGGAGTTGCCGCCGGGGCTGCCCGTGGTCGTCGTCGACTCGGGCGCCCGCGCCGACTACCCCGTCGTCGACAACGACCAGACCGAGGGCGCACGCCTGGCGACACAGCATCTGCTGGACCTCGGCCACGCCACGGTCTGGCACGTCGCCGGGCCGGAGGGGTCATACCCCGCGAGCCGCCGCCACGAGTCGTGGCGCGACACCCTTGTGGCGCACGGCAGCCCGGTTCCGCCGATCTTCCGCGGCGACTGGACCGCGGCATCCGGTCACGCACTGGGGCTGGAGATTGCCCACCGCCCGGAGATCACCGCGGTCTTCGCCGCGAACGACGCCATGGCGCTCGGCATCATGAGCGCCCTGCATGAGAGCGGGAGGCGGATTCCGCAGGACGTGAGCATCGTGGGGTTCGACGACATGGCCGAGTCGGACTCGTTCTGGCCGCCCCTCACGACGGTGCACCAGGACTTCGACCTCGTCGGCCAGCGCAGCATCGAGATCCTCCTCGACGAGATCGAGCATGCACCGATCGTGCCCGTGCGATCGATCGTTCCCGTGCGGCTGGTGCTGCGGGCCAGCACGGGCGCTCCCCCGCCCCACGCTCCGTGACGACCGCCTCAGCCGCACCTCACCTCTGCTAATCGAGAAACCTCCCGGCGGCTACCCCGACCGGTGCAGAAGCACTATCCCGTCCCGATGGAACACGACGTTGTAACCATGGGTCCGCGCCTCGGCAAGGGCGCGCTGCTCCTGCCCGCGATGCACCCGAAAATGCCTGGTGGAGTACGGGTCGACGACGATCCAATCCGGTCGAATCGCGTTGAGGGGCGCCAGCCCGAAGAGCGTCACGGTGGCGCGCGCGGTCAGTTGCGGAACCAGGTCGTCCGACGCCGAGACGGTCGCGCCATCCAGAATCTTCGCCAGGGCGGCATCGATCGCGCCGATGCGCGGGTTGGGTTGCCAGAAGGTCTGCTCGAAGAGCCGCGCGAACGAGTAGTTGGGGATCGTGGCCAGCGTGATGGCGACACCCACCACGACCACGACGCGGATGCCTCGCCTGGCGCGCCGGGAATCCGACCGCTTCCAGCGCCCGAGCGCCTCGATCATCGCGGCGACGACGATCGGCATGAGCACTGCGCTGTAGTGGTACCGCGTTCCCCAATAGTTGGGTTCATCGCCCACAAAACGCCAGACCAGGGTCGGCAGGGCCACCAGCACGATGGGGGAAAACAGGGCGGCGAATCCCGTGATCGCCAGCGTGAGCATGAGCGTTCCGAGCTTCTCATCCACGGAGGTCAACGCCTCGTCGAGAATCGGGCGCCCCTCCGCGAACTTGCTCCAGTAGTCATAACTTCCCGCGGAGTTGACGAGGGGCAGCAACACCGTCATTTCGATCGCCGACGCCGTAACCCCGATCACGGCCGTGACGATCCCGAGTCGCCGCGCGCCCCGCCACGCGATCAGGGCGCCGATCACGGCGACTGCCGTGACGCCGAGATCCTCCTTCACCAGGACGAGCGGAATCGCCCACGCGGAAGCAGCCTTGAGCCGCCCCTCCCCGAGCGCGCTCAGGGAGAATGCGAGCAGGGGCACCGCGAAGGCGATCTCGTGAAAGTCGAACCCCACCGCCGAGGCGATCCCGAACGACAGCCCGTACACGCCGCCGACCACGGCGGCGAAACCGACACCGAGTGTGCGCTGCGCCCAGGCCACGAGTGGCCAGGCGGCGAGCGCGAGCAGGAACGCCTGCGCCACGAGGAGCGTGATCGGTGTCGGAAACAGTGCATAGAACGGCGCGATGAGCACGAGGATCGGATGAAAGTGATCGCCCAGCAAGTTGAAATTGGGGCCCTTGAGATCCACGATGGGCGGCCGAAGCGCCGCATAGCTGCGAATCGCCTGCTCAAAGATGCCGAGGTCATAGCCTCCCGTGTGCACCCTCAGGTGCAGCCGGATCGCGATAGTCGAGTAGAGCGCGGTGAGCGCGACGACGAATCCGAGCGCCAGGCCGTGAGCGCGCAGCCACGCGCGGATCACGCCGACGGTTTCGAGCACTCCTCCAGTATGGAGGCGGCTCGATCGACTTACCGTCGAGGGGGCCATGCCTACCGAGGTGCTCGATGCCGAGAGGCTCGCCGGCAAGAAAGGTCCGCACGTCGGCGGCGAGCCGATGGTTGCCGTGGGTCGTCATGTGTCCGACCCCGTGGAACACCACGAACTGTGCCGATTGAATGCGAAGCGTCGTTGCCCTGAAGAAGCTCTCGGGGTAGAAGCCGTCGGGGTCGCCGCCGAGAACCAGCGTCGGCGCCGTAATCTCGGTCAGAGTTCACTGACCGTCGGTGTCGCGCCTGAGAATCTCGATCGCTTCTGGCTCGACGAAGAACCGGACCTCGCCGGTCGAGACATCCACGGATGCCCGAACCGCTACTCGGTGGCTTGCATTGATGCGCTTTCCGGCTGAAAGTTCGACCGGGAACACCCCATTGGCGAAGACGCTCAGTCCGTTGATCTGCGAATCATTCATGGTGGCAGCCTGTCACGCGGTCGTCCGAGAAACAATTAAGGCAAGCCCTTAAGCGACAAGAGCCTGTTCGGATGTGGATACCGGGGCAACTCATGAGGCGTCGAAGGCCTCGCCGTTCCTCGGCAGCCAGTTGTCACCGCTGACGTGAGGGCGCTCAAAGATAATCGGCCGGCCGCGCGCCGTCGGCCAGGCAGTGGAGTCCGTGACTTGCACGTGCACGTGAGGCTGCGTGCTGTTACCCGAATTCCCGCACGATCCAATGGTCTCGCCCGCCTCGACCTTTGCTCCAACTGCGACGCTCACCGATCCACGCCGTAGATGAGCGACGAGCACAAAGGCCCCCGACGAACCGATCGCGATAACCACGTGATTGCCTGCAATCGCGCGCACACCCTCCCGAACACGTCGAGCCTGAGAAAGCACGTACGGAATCAGCGCCAATTGCGAGCGGCGGGCCTCGTGATCAACCTCGCCGTCGACCGCGGCAACGATCGTGCCCGATGCCGGCGCCAGGATTGGTGCGCCGAATCCGACAAAGACCTCTGGGGACTCCGTGGCCAGCACCGAGCGCCAGCCCCGCTTTCCCGAAAGACCGCGGTCGTTCACCGAGACGAAGTCGATCGCGTATGTCGTGCCGAAAAGATGAGTGCCATGGCTAGGAACACGGTTCGCCGGGCTGTTTCGCGCGATCCACCTGCCCCGAAACGGCAACCGCAGCACAACAGGAGTGGCTTCCAACGTTCCAGCACCTCCGGCCGCGCCAAGTGATGTGGTCCGTCCGAGCGACACGGTCAGTGTAACAAAGGACCCGATACATAACAGCCGGGCCATCTGAGTCTGCGATGTCCCAGGACATCGCTGACGGTTCTGCCTCAGGTCCTCGGTGACGCTCCACGTCTTCCTACAAGGTTCCGAGTGGGCCGCTCTCAGTGGAAGATGGAAGTCGTCGGATGAAGCCGCCCAAACAAAGGAGTCGTGGGATGACGCGGTACCTGATTTCGTTCCCCAGCGCTGCGATGGACGTCCCCGAGGAGGAGATTCCCGACGTCGCCAGGGACGCCCATGCTGTCATCCAGGAGGCAAAGGCTGCCGGTGTGTACATCTTCAGCGGCGGGCTGGACGAGGACGTCGAGCCTGTCATGGTGGCCGGTGACGGCACCGTCACCGACGACACCTACCCGCAGTCGAAGGAGCTCAACGGCGGCTTCGCGATCATCGACGTGCCCTCGAGGGAGGCGGCTCTGGAGTGGGCCGCAAGGATCGCGGTCGCCTGCCGGTGTTCGCAAGAGGTCCGTCAGTTCCAGTTCGACCCCCTCGTCTAACCGAAGAAGACCGCGATGTCCTGAGACATCAGACGGGCCGGCTAAGTCAGCCCCTCCGAACGCGCTTCGCCCGAGCCGCGAACTCGTCCAAGGCGATGAGCACCTCCCGTGCCTCGTAGGCGCGATTGCGTTCGGCCGATCCGATCTTGTGCAGGATGCCGTCCTCGACGAGGCGATCGATTCCACCCTGCGCGTTGCGGGCGCTGATCCTGAGCGCATCGGAGGCGAGATTCGCATCGATGATCGGCTGCCGCTGCAGCACATCAAGCAGCCTGCGCCCGGCGCTTCCCGCGCGCGCGGACGCGGCCCGCTCCCACTCGACCCGTATCGCCGTCAGGTCGGTGACCAGTTGTCGCCCGTTCACGACCGCCGCCAACGACGCGCCCGCCAGCGCGCGGATGATCGGGGCGACGTCACCGGCCCGATAGGCCGTCAGAGCCTCGAAGTATCCGGCGGTGTCTCGAAGCAGTCCGGCCGAGACCGGGACGGTCACGTTGCGCGTCACCCCCAACCGATGCAGCATCGCCTGGATCAGAGCGCGGCCGGTGCGTCCGTTGCCATCGGGAAACGGATGCACCGTCTCGAACTGCGCGTGCGCGATCGCGATCTGCGCAAAGGCCGGCAAATCCGAACGCGTCGCGAAAGCAACCAGGTCGTTCATGAGATCGGGGACTCGGTCTTGATGTGGAGGCACGAACGATGCCGTGTGCGGGCTGTTCGAGTATCCGCCGCCGATCCAGACCTGTTGTTTGCGCCATCCGCCGGTGAGCTCTGGCTGGTCGTCGCGCAGTATCTCCGCCTGCATGGCGATGATGCTCGAGGCGTCCAGCTCGTTCGCCATGTCGATCGCCGCCTCCATCGCGCGGACGTTCCCGACGATGGAGCGGGAGTTCTTGCCGCTGCCTCGTCCGAGTTCGGCCAGCGCGATGTTCTTCGCGGTCGCGGTCAGCTGCTCGATCTCAGAGCTCGCGGCGCTTTCGCTTCGCAGCAGGATGGCCGAGAACGGCGCCGCGACCGCGCCCACTTCGCCGTCGAATCGGCCCAGGGCGGTGACGGCATCCTCGGCGGCGGCCGCGGTTTCATCGTCGAGGCGCGGAAGTGGCAGGTTCGCGATGAAGGGCGGGACGGCCGCTTCGTACAGGCCGCGCGACCTGAGGGCAGCACGTCGCGACTGGCCCTCGTCTGCCGCGCTTCGCCACGGGAGCGTCTCGAACGCGACAGCGGGCCAGGCGGGGGCTGCCTCATGGGGCGCATCAGATATCCGCATGCTGGCAGCATACCGATATTTATTGGTCTAAGTATCGGTAAGTGCTCACCCTATTGTCACTTGAGGAACGGTTGTCACTGCCCTCAGCTTGGAACTGAGCCTGTCTGTACCGCCGCAGGTTCGGCGCGAAACCACGCCTGGATTTTCGCGAGTTGCGCGATCTTGGCCCGACGCGTGAAAGACAGTTCACTCTCCTGTGTGGCGAATACAAACATGGGGCTCCATCGGTCCTTTCCGCTCTCATCGCGCCAGTTCACGTGGGGAACCGCGCGGGCATCTTCGGGAATGGATGTGATCGCCGACCTCGATATCGTTCGAGTCACAAGAATTCCGCGCACGACGAGCACGCCGGGGGTGCAGGTGACGCTCATCCGATAGCACCGTACGCTCAGAATCGCCTCCGCGACCAGCATGGGTACTATCAGCCACAATGGCCCCGGTGACAGCCATGCCATGCACGCGAGAACCAATGTCGAGAAGGCAATCGCAATCCTGTTGAGCAGGTGCGGATACAGGGTCACTCGGCAATCATCCCGCTTCCGGCCGTTCTAAGTCAGTCGAGAATTCAGGGGTGTCCGGCTGCCTGCATTGCCGGCAGTACTCCGACATAGAAGATCAATAGCGCGACGCCCAGCACGATCAGTTTGGCCAGTGCCTCACCGGCTGATGACTTCTTCGCCCTTCGACGGCTACCGGATCCGGACCGACGCGGAGGTGGCGCCGAGCGTAACTGGGCGCGCCACGGCGCTCTGGCCGGGGCGGTGGCTCGAACCGCGGGGTTCGAGTTCGCAACGGCTGCAGCAGCAAGCGCGGACTGTGCGTCCCGCGCCATGATCGCGTTGAACCGGATGGCCAAGGAAGCCCCGTCCGACCCAGGGCGAGGATTGTCGTGCCAGGTCTCGGGCTTGATCGCTGCCTCAACAATTCGGGCGACCTGCTGGTCGCTGAAGACGGGACGGTCCCGAAGGAGGTCCAGAAGTTCTGCATCGGAAACGACCCGGACGCCGCCCTCTGGTTCGGCTTTGACGGTGCGCACCCCTGGGTTCAACAGCACAATGAGAGGAGCGACGGGAACTGTCAGATCAGCAGCGGCCGAAAGGCGCCTCTCGGCGACTGCAGCCTCATCCATGGCGGCAGGTATGTAGCGCGTGCTCTTGCCAGAAACGAATAGTCCGTGGCCCCCAATCCACACATCCTGCCCCGAGTGATTCTTGGTGTTGATCGTGAAGACGCCGGGCGGCCCGATAACGACATGGTCGATGTCTGTTTCGCCATTCCCGATCGGAACCGAGTGAAGCACCGTCCACTCCGGTCCAAGCGAACTGAGGAGCCCAGCCACGGCAATCTCGCCGAGGGCACCGACGTACCAGGGTCGCGATTCTCCGCTTGGTGTTTCTGGACCAGCTGAATGGAGCTGAAGGGTGCGTTCCATCAGGGCCTGAGCAGGAACGCGCCCGCGCAGATCTGACATTGTGTCCCCCGTCACGCCGCCCCCTGCGACATCTCGAAGCTAGCCGAGTCCGCGAGTGTATGACAGCGGCCAGGGGCGATCTACCTACCCCAGTTCGGGATGCGCGACCGCCGTGGGGAGGCGGGGTGCGAAGTGACCCGAGGGAAGCCTCGACGGCCACGCTCGCAGCAATTTCAGTCGGGCTGGAACTCTCGAAGGGGCAGCCCAACCGTCCTCTCCGAGTTCGGCCACAGGCCCACCGACTGCAGGTATTCAGTTGCGTCAGCCTGCTCTCGGAATTCGAGCAGGTTCCCGACCTTGTACATCAGGACCTCGCGCACCTCGGCGGGTGTCGCAAAGAAGAACTCTTTCAAGCGCACGCTTTCGGATCGCGTAGAACGTCTTCCGGGAGATGCCGTGCTCGGCGCAGAAGGTGCTGACCGCTCCCCGTGGAACGTCAGGCGGCCACTGAGTAACAGCGAGGCGGACACGAGGATCAACAGGTTCGAAGGGGCTCATCCCTCAAACATTGAAGGGAAGTGTCACCACGAAGCGATGCGGAATGGTCACCGATCTATTGATGCAGAACTGTCACCGATGTCCTGATACATAACAATTTGCCGAGCCATCCGAGGCTTGAAATAGGCCTCTGACCAGCCATTTTGTTGACGAATTCAAAGTGCCCCTGGAGGGACTCGAACCCCCGTCACAGCGCTGAAATCATTCGGAACTGGCTCAACTTCCCCGGAAATTCAGCGTTCTTCGTTGAATGCGACCACGTTGGTTCTGGTTCGTTTGCCCACAGTTGTGGGCAAACGGTGGGCGAGCGACGTTCCGACCAATCCATATAAATACAGATGCGTGCTTCCATGTTTATATAAAACCCGCGAGCATGGTGCGATGAAGAACGTGGAGATAGTCTGGCGCACTTTGGCAGATGCGGCGCTAGACGGTCAGCGCGATTGGAACAGTATCGGCGACATCGCTGATGCTGCGTCGGTTGCGCCCTCAACTACCCACCAGGCTCTCGGGCGACTCGTCGATATCGGTGCTGTCCGCCCGAACTCGCGTCGCGGCTACACGATCGTCTCGCCGGAGAAGCTTCTTGAAGCCTTTGCGGCGCATCGCAACCTGCGCGCCGACACCATGGTCTCCACGACCTTGCCCGCCGCCCAAGCGTTCCTCGACGATGATGAAGTCCACTACGCGCTTAGCGGCAGCACCGCTGCAGTGCACTACCTCGGTGGCCGCAACACCGTCGCCGACCTCGGCCGTCGGATCGTCTACACAACTCGCCCACTCTCTCAAGCTGACTTCCCTGCGGGAGACGAGGTCATCATCCTCCGCGAAGATCCGGTGGCGGCACGCACCTGGAAGTCCGGATACGCCAGTCTCGCGCAGACCTACGCCGACCTGTGGGCGAGCCCAGGATGGCAGGCAGCAGAGTTCACCCGCGCCCTCAAGGCGAAACTGTTCGCGGACGCGGATTGGGAGCAGCGAACCAGTGCCTAACCCCTACGAAGACGAGAGCGGTGTCATCCGCGCGCTCGTCGACCGGCTGGGCTACGACCTTGAGCCATCGATCCTCATCGGCGGGTGGGCAACCTTCGTCCGCGTCGGCGGCGAAATCAGTCTCGACATCGACCTCACCACCTCGCAGGAGAGCCGCCACAAACTCGAGCAACTGATGACCGACCTCTCCCCCAGCAACAACCACCAATGCCGAGCCCTACGTGTCAGAATCCGCGGTCCTCGCGACCGAGATGATGAGGACGACGTTCGGGATTCATGGGACCCCGCAGGTTGTTCACGCGGACCGGGGAACGTCGATGACGAGCAAGACCGTCGCGGTGTTGTTGTCGGATTTAGAAGTCACGAAGTCGCACTCGAGGCCTCGGGTGAGTAATGACAACCCGTATTCCGAGTCGTGGTTCAAGACCCTCAAGTTCGCCCCGGTGTTCCCCGACAGGTTCGGATCTCTGACCGACGCGAGGGTCTTCATGGCGGCGTTCGTCGAGGGCTACAACCATTCGCACCGGCATACCAGCCTCGGGTTGAACACGCCCGCGGACGTTCATTACGGCCTCGCGGCAGGCAAAGCCGCAGACCGCTCGACGGTCCTCGCTCAGGCGAGACTGTCGACCCCGGAACGCTTTGCCACGCCCACGGATCCGAAGATCCTGGCGTTACCGGGCCCGGCATGGATCAACCGACCCGTCGAGGACCCGGACGTTGCCGAGGGGGTCCCAAACCTAGCTGCGTAAACTCACGCTGGCCTCATTCACCTTGACAAATTCCGCGGGGCCTGCGTTCGCGATCCGATTGAGGGGATGCGGATACAGCGTCATTCGGTCATCCTCCCGCCTGTGATCTAAGGCGACACTCTCTTAGGCCTTCGGCCGTAAGCCCAGGTCAGGCGTCGCACCCAGGCCCAGATGAAGGCGGCACCGACGACGAGAAACACGATCCCGGTCACCAACGACGTGCTCACCGACGAGGTTAGGTCCTCCCTGCCGTATTGGCCGGGTTGGGTAATCAGGGTCATGCCATCCACTGCGATCCCCAACAACATCGCCGCGAGGGCTAGGGTTGGGACCCCGGCCATTACTGCCCAGACTCCCAGTCCGCGCCGTGGAGTGGCGGCGAGCGGCATTTGCGGGATGGCGTTCTCGGCGCGGGCCGGGAGCCGCACGACCGAGTTGTGCGGAATGGCGGCGTCGAGCCGGTGCAGTTCACGATGGCCAAAGCGGACAAGCATCGTTGGCTCGATACTCACTGCAACACCGTCGCGCCCGATGAGCAAGCGCCCTCCGTCGTCCCACCGCACCGCGAGCGCGCACTCCTCGAAGAGAACCGTGTCAGTGCGTTCGCCCGTCACAACCGAGACACCGCTGTCGCCGAGTACGACGCGCTCACGTGGCACTCCGTTCGAGTACGAAATTCCACCAATGAACGCACCCGTTCGCACCGGGATCGGGCCCACTCCTATGGCGCGGTCGGGCGTCGTCGGCGTTTGCCAGATCGCGTCGTCCCAGAAGGCGCTGGCGACCGCCGTCAGTTGGGCGTCAGTCACCCCACTACCCGACTCCCATAGATCGCCGGGCGCATTCGGCTCGCCTCCCAGAAGAAAGCCGTAGGCCGCGGCCCCGAGCAGGGACTCCGGCGATCGCGCAATCTCTCGGGCTCTCTCCCGCTTCTGCTCTCTTGCCCGCGCGACATCCGTCTCATCGAACTCGCCGTCACGGAGCGCCGAAAGAGTGTCTGCCAACGCGCCCACCATGTTCGAGGTCTCGTCATCGGCCGCATCGGCGTAGATACTGATGCGGGCCTGGTGGGCATCGAGAGGCTCATACTGCGCCCCGGCGACATAGGAGAAGCCATGCTCAATGCGCAGCTGGCGAAACAGCGTCTCGTTCAGCGCGGCTGTAAACAGCACCGCCGCGGCAGACCGAGGCACCACAGCATCCACGAGTGCGGCACCGGGGTACCCCTCGAACCAGGCGGGACGCACCGCCACCAGAGTGGGCGAAGTCACGAAGGTCCGACGCTCGCCCTCCGGTAGACGCAAATCCAGACCCGCGGGGATTCTGTCCGTGGTGATCCAAGCGGCTACATTGCCCCGGACAAACCATCGCCGAGCCCAGGCGAGCACCTCGTCTGTTTCCGCCGTGTCGATGGCGAATTCTCGGTACGCCCCTCGCGCGAGTCCGTCTGCGCCGAAGCGCACATCCAGGTGCCGATCATAAGGTGAGGATCCGCGCCCCTTGGCCTCCACTCGCAAAATGGACTTCTCCAGCTTCATGCGCTCCGTCGGCAGCTCACGCAATGCTCCGCACACATGATTGAGATAGGCGACGACCTGCTCTTCGGTTCCTGACACGATGAATTGGGTGATGGTGCTGCCGGTGGATCCGTTGCGGTTTCCGACAGGGGTGAGGTGCCCGTATAGCGCGAGATGCTCGATGAGGTGCGTGAGGCCCCTCTGCGGCAGCGCTTCATCGGCTACTCCCACTCGAAAGACGAGGCCCGCCCGCACGGGTCCCGGCGCACCGATGTGGATGACGGGGACCCCGTCGATGCGCTCAACGTGAAGGATGTGCTCGAGCGCGCTGAACCACCCCAGGTCCTGGTCCGGTGCGACGGTCATGCGTGCCCTCTCGCCCGTGGCGTGCGTCCCGAGGCATGCTGATGTTAGCAAGCGAATGGAACTCACTAGTCGCATCAGGTCGCAACTGGGCCATGAAACCAAGGAGAGTCCGATTCAGGGTTGAACTCGAACTTCCGATTCACCGCAATCGCTGACATATTGGTGCCCCTGGAGGGACTCGAACCCCCAACCGTTTCCTTAGGACGGAACTGCTCTTCCATTGAGCTACAGAGGCTGGTTCAACGAGTTTAGCGGGTGGGGGCAGGCGCAGCGGTCAGGCGGCGGGTGCCAGAAACACTTCCCACTGCTCCTCGGCACGTTCCACACCGCGCACCAGCCACGATGTTCCGTGCGGAGGCTTCGGCCGCACCCGCAGGTTCCAGCCCATCTCGCTCGGCGTGCGGTTGGCCTTGGCGTTGTTGCAGTGCAGGCAGCAGGCCACGAGGTTCTCCCACGAGTCCTGGCCGCCGCGCGAACGGGGCAGCACGTGGTCGATCGTGTTCGCCGAGCCGGCGCAGTACGCGCAGCGTTGCCCGTCCCGGCGCAGCACCCCGCGACGACTCACCGGGATCAGCCTCGTCGAGGGGATGCGCACGTAGCGAGTGAGCAGAATCACCGACGGGCGATCGTAGGAGCCGGACGAGCCCCAGACCGGATGTTCGGCGTCCGCCGCGATGATCGTGGCCTTCTGGTTCATCACGAGCACGAGTGCTCGCTTGAAGGACACCACGGCGAGGGGCTCAAAGCCCGCGTTGAGGACCAGCGTGCGCATTCTCATCCTTTCGAAAACGCCTGGACGGCTTCCAGGCAGTTCGATGCACCCTGACGATCTG
>NZ_DATCQQ010000076.1:0-103433 GCF_036569425.1 Lacisediminihabitans sp. | reverse complement strand
CGTCCGCCCTGCGAGCTCTCGTCGCGCCACCGCCCGTCCCGACCGCGCCCGCCCCGCCGCCGCTTCCTGGTCAGGCGATCCCGAGGGCGCCGCCGAGTGCCTTGCGCACCCAGTCGCGATAGGCAGCGACGGTCCAGCCGGCCCCGCCGACCAGCAACTGGTAGGCCTCCGGGTTGCCGATGGCCCAGATCGCCGCGGCCCCCTCGTCGTCTGTGAGCCCGGCGAGGCATCCGCGCGATCGCAACTCCGCGGCGGCGAGCCGGTAGTTGCGTAGCCGCTGCGCGTTGCGCGCCCGCTCAACGGCGGCCGCTTCTCCGTCCACGGCCGCGGCCTGATGAATCACCGACCACACCCTCGCGGTGCGCCCGTGCACCTCCACGAACCAGTCGGCCAGCACCTCGATCACCGCCGCGGCGTCCACGGCGGCGCGAGTGCGTTCCCGCATGAACTCGGCAACCGGGGTCGGGGATGCAGGTCCAGACGCCGCGGAATCCAGCATCGCCGAGAGCAGGGCGGCCTTGTTGCCCACGGCGTTGTAGATGGTCTGCACCGAGACTCCGGCGAGGTGCGCAATCGCGCCGATCGACGTGCCCACGTAGCCGTTGGCCAGGAAGAGCGTGCCCGCCGCGTCGACCACCTGCCGCCGGGTGACGGCGGCCTGCGCCTCGCGCAGGGTCGGAGCGGCGCCGTTGGTCACAAAAGTTAGCATAGCGTTCTACTGATTAGAACGCTATTCTAGTGAGAATTCAAGGAGGAGCCATGGAACACATCGACACCATCGTGGTCGGGGGCGGCCAGGCCGGCCTCGCCACCGGTTACCACCTCGCTCGGCTCGGGAGAGCGTTCGTGATCCTCGACAGCGAGCAGCGCATCGGCGACGGCTGGCGCCGGCACTGGGACTCGTTGCGGCTCTTCACCCCGGGGAGGTTCAGCGGACTTCCCGGAATGCCCAACCCGGTGGGCCGCAATGCCAACGCCACCAGGGACGAGTTCGCCGACTACCTGGAGACCTACGCGAACACGTTTGCTCTGCCCACCCGCTCCGGAGTGACCGTGACCGCTCTCAGCCGTACGGACGACGGCTTCGCGCTCGCCACCACGGCCGGGCCGATGACTGCCCGGCAGGTGGTGGTCGCCGGTGGACCGAACCGGCTGCCGCGCGTTCCCGACCTCTCCCACGAGCTCCACCCGGGCATCCGGCAGCTTCACTCGTCGGAGTACCGCAACCCGTCGCAACTGCCGGCGGGAGACGTGCTGGTGGTCGGCGCCGGAACGTCGGGGGCGCAGATCGCGCTCGAGCTCGCGGCCACCCGCCGGGTGACCATCGCCGGTCGGCCAACGGTCCATATCCCGGACGCGGTGTTCCGCTACGCCGGGGGCGCCTATTGGTGGCTCGTGAGCAATGTGCTCACGGTGGACACTCCGCCCGGTCGCAGGGTCGCCGCGGGGTTCGGCAAGCGGGGCGCGCCGCTCATCAGCGTCTCGATGCGCCAGTTGGATGCGGCGGGCGTCACGCGCGTGCCCCGCATCACCGACGTGCAGGGCGGCCGTCCCGTCGCCGGTGAAGCCAGCCCGGTCTGGCCGCCGACAGAATCCGCGGCCACCGTCATCTGGGCCACCGGCTACCGCCCGGACCTTCGCTGGCTGCCGGCCCTCCGGGTGAACGACGACGGGCTGCCGGTCACCCGTCGCGGCGTGGTCGACGACGTTCCCGGCCTCTACTTCGTGGGGATGCCGTTCCAGTACGCCCTCACCTCGGGACTCATCGGCGGGGTGGGACGGGACGCGGCATTCATCGCGGATCGGGTGGCCGCGCGCGCGAGGTCGACGGAAACGGGAACGATTGGGGCGTCGACTCGGTTGGGTTGAGGGGTGCGCCTCGGCGGTGCACGGCAGAAAGGCACGCTCCATGACCATCCCGCTGTCCATTCTCGACCTCGCCCCCATCGCCCCGGGGCACACCGTCCGGGAGAGCTTCGCGGCGAGCGTCGCGCTCGCGCAGACCGCCGAACGGCATGGCTACGCGCGAGTCTGGTACGCCGAGCACCACAACATGCCCACCATCGCGTCGTCGGCCACGAGCGTGCTGGTGGGGTACATCGCCGCACACACGTCTACCATCCGGCTCGGCTCCGGCGGCGTCATGCTGCCGAACCACTCGCCGCTGACGATCGCGGAGCAGTTCGGCACCCTCGCAGAGTTGTACCCGGGCCGCATCGACCTCGGTCTCGGCCGGGCGCCCGGCAGCGACCAGACCACCGCTCGCGCGATGCGGCGCGACCCTCGCGCGTCCGACCAGTTTCCGCAGGACGTGCTCGAGCTGCAGGCCTACCTCCGCGGCGAGTCGATCATCCCCGGCGTGCAGGCGGTACCCGGCGCGGGCACAAACGTGCCCCTCTACATCCTCGGATCGTCCCTCTTCGGCGCCCGGCTCGCGGCCGCTCTCGGGTTGCCGTACGCGTTCGCCTCGCACTTTGCGCCGGATGCCCTGCACGAGGCAATCGACACCTACCGCCGCGACTTCCAGCCGTCCCTGCAACTCGCCGAACCCCACCTGATCGTGGCGGCCAACGTGATCGCCGCCGAAGACGGGGCGGATGCCGCCCTCCAGTTCGAGATCACCCGTCGCTCCCGGGTGCGCGGCATGATTGCCCGCGGGCCATCGGCTCCCGACTACTCCGACGACCAGATCGACGCGTTTCTCACCACGCCGGAGGGCCGCAACATCGCGAACATGATGCGGTACACCGCTGTGGGCACGCCCGCCGAGGTACGGACCTGGCTCGAGGACTTCGCCGCCTCCACCAAGGCCGACGAGCTCATTCTGGCGCACCAGGCCCGCGACGTGGCGGACCGGTTGCGTTCGGTGGAGCTCACGGCCGAGGCGATGAGCGGGGCGGCGGTCTAGTCACGTCGTGCAGCGCCCCGGGCGGTCCCGCCGTCAGGCATGCCGGTCGGCAGCGCCGCCCGACGACCCGGTCCATCGCGCCTTCCGAGGAGCCGGTCGGCCGCGCCGTCAGGCTCGTCGTCGGCAGTGCCCCCTCGCGAGCGCCCGCCGTCGAGTCTCCCTAGTGCCGAGACTCCGTCCACAGCGCCAGCAGCTCTCGCGCGAGCCAATCGGTTTGGGCGTTGGAGCGAAAGGGACTCATCGAATCGCGGGCCGACGTCAGCATGAGCTGAGCGCTGTGCCCCGAATTCTCGGCGGACACGATGATCGTCCGTAGCGGCGATCGGCCGGCTGGCTGATTGCCGATGGTCAGACCGGTCACCCGGTTCCAGGGCACAAAGGCCGAGGGCTCCGTGCTGCGGGCCCGGAACATCCGGATGCCTTCCGCGTTCGCAACCGCGCCGACGCGTCCGCCCAGGGATGGTCCCCCCTCTCCCGCAGTCGCGATGAGCCCCAGCCGGGCGAGACCCGTGACGAGTCCGGGACCTCGTGTGGCGAGAAACTCCAGATCGTCCGGATAGCGCTCGGACAGCCGTTGCAGGGCGCGCGATCTCGAGAGAGCGACGCTGGCGAGCGCGACGAAGATCAACATCCCGTATCCGAGCGGGACCAGCAGGAGCACCGGCGACCAGCCTTCCGGCGAGTTCGCGACCGAGGACGAGTACAGGAGCGCAAACACGAGGGCGACGGTGAATACCCCGAAGGTGGCAGCGGCCATGGCGACCGCCCGTGTCGCCGTGGGACGGGGGTTGACATTGACCGGGTCGAGGGACCTCAGCGGGGAGTCCGGGATCGGCATGCCGCCTCCCCCCGCCAGGACCGTTCCCGTTCTGCTGTCGAGGACGGGGAGCATAGGACTCCCGTCTGCCGTCGTGGTGTAGCCCGCCTTCTTCTCCGCGCGGGCGCGAACGAAGAGGCCCGCCCAGGTTGCAAGCCAGACCAGGGCGATGGCCACCCAGAGAGCGATGATCAACTCGGCGTACCGCGGATGGCGGCCGGCCTTCTGAACGAACTCGTAGGCGAAGAACAGGGCAACCGCGGCCAGGCCCCCGACCACCGAACTGAGCACGTTGAGCAGCAGCCATCCTCGGGCGGAGAGCCCGGGAAGAGCCGATGGCACGGGTTGAACACCGGTCATGCTGAGCCTTTCTTAGATTCCAAGTATGCATCGACCGAGCCGAGATCGCGGCACGGCGCGGCGCGGCACGGCCACAACGCGGCAGCGGGATGCCGTTAGGCTCGACTAATGGCCATCGCACGAGAACCCGTCGCCGGGCGCCTCGAAGGCACTCTGACCACCTGGAATGACCAGCGGGGCTTCGGATTCATCACCCCCTCAGGCGGCGGTCGCACCGTGTTCGTGCACATCTCGGCGTTCGCGCCCCGGGACACCCGACCGCTCACCGGCGAGTTGCTGACCTTTGAGAGGGATGCCGCCCCGGAAGGACGCGAGCAGGCAACGCACGTGAAAGCCGTCGCGGTGCCCGCACCCAAGACCACGTTGCCCACGAACCGCGCCCCCACAGGCCGGACAGCCATGCCGCGCACCGCGAAGCCGCGCCACAAGCCCGCCCCACCGAACCAGAGTCCGGTGAGCTATCTCGCCATCCTCGCCTTCATTGCTCTTTACGTATTCGTAAGTGTTGCGTGGACCGTGCCGTACTGGCCGATAGCGCTCTACCTCGTGATGAGCGTGCTCAGCTTCTTCGCTTACGCCTCCGACAAGGCCGCGGCGACGGCCGGGCGGTGGCGCACGTCCGAGAGCACACTGCTCGTGCTCGGCCTCCTCGGGGGCTGGCCAGGGTCGATCTTCGCCCAGCAGAGGCTGCGGCATAAGACGCGCAAGGCGACCTTCCAGCTGGCCTTCTGGGGCACGGTGCTGCTCAACATTGCGGCGTTCGTGACCATCGCGTCTCCAAGCGTCGCCGCACTCATCGCGCACCTGGGCTAGTCGGCACTGAGGTGCTCCGCCCTGCTGAGAATCACGCCCAGCCCTCACCATCCCGGGTTCAAGTAGCCGCACCCCACGCGGCCTGTCAGCTCGCCGCATGGATCTCCCTGACGTGAGGGTTACGGCTTCGTAAGGGGATGAGTATTCGTTCCTGGTCAATCGAAGCTGGTGGTCTGAGGTAGTACAAACCACCCACCCGGATGACTTGGTAGCCGCTGTTGTGCATCCACAGGTGATGTCGGCGGCAGAACAGGATTCCGTCGGCGATATTCGTCTGGCCGTTATCGCGTGCCCATTGGTTGATGTGGTGAGCCTCGCAGTATGAGGGCGGTCGGTCACATCCTTCGGCCATGCATCCGCCGTCTCGGACGGCCATGCCGGTGCGTTGTCGTTCGGTGAAGAGTCTCTTGTTACGTCCGACGTTCACGCATTGCCCGTCGTCGTCGAATCCGATGGAGATCGCCCCAGTGTCGCAGAGGTGGCGTTCGATCGTGGCGAATGAAACCGGGTCGGGGTGGCCTTCGATGTGGCCGTGGCCGGCACGCTGCCGAAGCTGCGTTTCGGTGACGATCACCCGCACCGCGGGCCGGCGCCGGCCGAAGAGCGTGCCCGGGTCGGCATCCACCGCGAGCCTGACCATGTCGACCAGCGCGTCGGCGGCGACCTGTTCGGTAGTGCGTTCATCGGCGAAGACCTCGCCCGCCCTGGCCCTGTCCTCCTCGGTCACGAATCGGGGACCACCGCGTCTGGGCGACAGGAGATCGTCGAACGCGCTGGCCAGGATCGTGCCCTCTTCGGCCGGAAGGCGCCAGGTGCCGCAGTACATTCCCGCCGCGTCCCACCACACCCGCACCGATCTCAGCTCGCGTCGCTCCTTCTCGCGCCGCTCGATGCCGTCCTCGTCGAGGGCGTCTCGCTCGTCACGCGCACTTCGGTAGACCTGTTCGGGGGTTCGACCGGTCGAGGTCTCGATCAGACGCGCGCAGGCGTGCGCGAGTTGTTCGGCGGTGACCGCCGGATCGATGTCGCCAAGCCCACGTCGAATCGCTTCGACCGCGTCCAGCGAGATTATCCCTGATTCGAGGGCTCCAGCGAGTAGCACCGGAAGCGACCCGTCGCCAGCATCCGCCTCGGATTGTGAAATCAAGGTGCCCACCTTGATCAGCTTCACGGCGTCCTGTCGGGAGACTCCGGTTACCGACTGGATCATTTGTTCCGTCGAGGAATACCCGCCTGCCCGAGCGAGACCGGCTTCCCCTAATTCATGATGCGACCTGCGCGCGATCTCTCCCGCGGCCAGGGCCGCATACCGGTCGGCGCAGGCCCGCAGCGCCGTGATCTTCCCCTGTGCCGCCAGCAGTTCCGCGTTCGACATCGCCGCGAAATCGGCGGCCGCGTCGCCGAACAGCGTCACGTCGCCAGCGGCGGTGCGAAGCTTTTCGGTGAGCGTTTCCATGTCCTTATTCTCTCACATTCGAATACCTGTTCTAATGGTTTGGGTGGAAAGGGGATAACTATCGCTCCACCGAACTCCTGCGGAGAAGAGCACACGGACAAGAGCACAAGGACAAGAGCACACGGAGAGGATCCACGGTGGCGAAGCGACCAGAGGAGAGGATCCGCGATGGCGAAGCGACCGAAGGAGAAGATCGGCAGCGAGAGGGCCGCCGAAGCGGAGGACCGGCCGCGGAGGAGGTGCGGCGGAGAGAGGCGCGGCGGCAGCCGGGCGGCGGAGGACGAACCTGAAGGAGACGCCGACGGAGCAACAACGTCGCGGCCCCCGGAAGTGCACTAAGAGAAGTGCACTAAAAGAAGTGCACTAAAAGAAGTGCACCAAGAACAGAACTCACAAGCTCGACACCGCGGCTATCCTCCGCCGCTGAACGATGACAGGCTAGGGCGAGTACCCCCGACGAAACGGAGCGACCATGCCTGACGGCGACGTGGAGACGATCGACAAGGGCGGCCGGTGGGTGAACCGGGTGACCGGCGAGCCGGAGCTCTCCGAGAGCTTCTCTGGCATGGACGAGGCCATCGGGGCCGGCCGCTCACTCGCGCGCCAGCTCGGCACTGCCCACATCCTGGTGCCCTCCGAGCCGACCGGCGTCATCACCGACCCGGCAGACTAGCCGTCGCATGACCCCGGATGCCCTGCGCGACTTCTGCCTCGCCCTGCCCCAAGCGACGGAGACGTTCCCCTTCGGCGAGGAGACGAGCGTCTTCAAGACGAGCGGAAACGACAAGATCTTCGCCATAGCGCCGCTCGACGCGGAGTCCCTCGCGGTCTCCCTCAAGTGCGATCCGGAGGAGAGCATCGCTCTTCGGGCGGAGTTTCCGCAGATCACCCCCGGCTACCACCTGAACAAGAAGCATTGGATCACGGTCCGGCTCGAGGGCGGCGTTCCGGATGAGCTGGTCGAGCAGCTGCTCACCGCCAGCCACGCGCTCGTGCGGCCGAGGGTGCCGCGCCGGACGCCCTCGTGAACGCGCAACTCACCCCCGATGCGGCCGGGTTCGTCGCCGAACGCCACCTCGCCGTGCTGTCGGCCCTCGGCCCGACCCGCGCGCATCCACTCGGTGCCGGTCGGCTTCACGGTGGAGGACGGCATCATCACGTCCGACGGCACCCAGAAGGTGCGCCACGTGGAGCGGTCGGGCCAGGCGACTGTCGCGCAGGTGGACGGCCGGCGCTGGATCACCTTCGTCGGCACGGCCGGCATCAACCGGGATCCGGATTCCTTGGCCCACGCCGTGGCTGTACTCTCGGCGCTACCGGCAGCCCTGAGTTAATCCCCGTCGCGTGGTGATCGAGATCGCGGTCGAGAAGGTGGATGGGGTCGCCGGGGATGCCGGCGCCCGCTACCGCCCCAGGTACGACATGACCGTGAGCACGCAGCATCCGCCGATCAGGGCCGCGAAGATCGCCAGCCAGACCACCGAGGGGACTCCGGTGCGGCGGTAGAGCAGGTACGCGTCCGAGGTGAGCAGCTGGTCGCGACGGCGCACGTGCACGCCGATCACCGTGACGAGCCCACGCACCGCGCCGACGAGCAGCGCGACCCCGAGCACGAGCAGCGCGTAGCTCTGCACCTCCGGCGTCGCGTAGACCCAGAGCGCAGCGCTCACCGCCACCGATGCGAGCACGACGAGGGCGCCGAACAGGTTGCGGATCACGAGCAGCGTCAGCAGCAGCACCAATCCACCCGCGAAGAGCGCGATGGCGGTGTAGCCGTTGAACACGCTCCACAGCTGCGCGGCCCCCACGAGGGCGGGTGCCGGATAGCCGAGGACGCCGCTCACGACGGTGCCGAACGTGCCGCGCCCACTGCTGAGCGCGTCACCGGAATGGTTGCGCCGGATCCGGATGCCGTGCACCACCCGACCGGACAGCACGGCGGCGAACGCGTGGCCGAGTTCGTGCACGAGGGTGGTGAACAACCCGAAGTACTGCCAGGTGGCGCGGGGAATGCTCAGCGCCGCCGCCGCGACGAGGATGCCGAGCAGCAGGGGAGGGGAGATCGCGACCGCGGTCCGGGCGAAGAGTGCCGCCCAGTCGGTGAGGGCGTTGGAAGTATCGATGCCCCCCAGTCTCTCAGTCCCTAGGCGGCGCGCCAGCGCAGCCGCGCGTCGGTGGCGGTTGTCGTGCAGCGCATCGCGGTGCCCTTCGCGGTCACGCCCGTCGCCCCGGCCGTCGAACAGAAGGCGCCGGGATGCACGACTCCCGCCGGTGGCGGAGCCGGAGCAACCGGCGCAGGCGCAACCGGCGCGGGCGCGGGAGCCGCCTTCACCGGGGCCGGCTGCGGGGCGGGCGCGACCACCGGGGGAGCGTCGACCACCGGCTTGGGCGCCGACGCGAACGGGGACGACACGGCCGCCTGCGCCGGGCAGGTGGTCAGCACGCGCAGCATCGCAGCGTGCTCGGCCGGCGTCACCCACAGCCCGTAGGTCGCCTTCACCGACACCTGGTGGCTTACATACTCGCAGCGGAATGCTTTTGCAGCGGGCAGCCAGGTGGCGGTGTCGCCGTCGCTCTTCTGCTCATTGGAGCGGCCGTCCACCGCGAACAGGTTGATCGGATCGTTCGCCAGCGCCACCCGCTGCCCCTGGGTCAGCTGCCGGGCGCCGGTGCGCCACGCGTCACCAAGCGACACGACATGGTCGATCTGCACGGCGGTGGATGTGCGGTTTCCGCGCACGAAGTCGATCGACTGCCCGGTGTACGGGGACCTCAGCCGGCCGCTCAACACACGACAGCTGCCCGACTTGGCAACCGCCGCGAGGTCGCGGCTCAGAATATCGTTGCGGGTATCGCATCCGTTTCGGTCTTGGTCGATCCAGGCCGCGCCGAACATCACGGTCCGGGCATATCCCGTCATCGGCGCCTTTCCCTTCACCGGGAGAGTGGCGAGGAGGGCGAGCGCGGTCGTGTCGGTGGTGGACGAGTCGGCGATCGCCACCAAGGCGGTCCCCGCCGACGCGGAGCCCGCCGGCTCGGTCACGTGGCTAGGGTCCGCGGCGGATTCGGCGGTGAACGCGAACTGGGGCGCCTGCACCGGGGCGGGAGTGGAGGTGGCAAGCCGGATGGCGGAGTCCGCGCGATGCCCGGCGCCGCCGTCCGCCGGCACGAGGGCCCCGCCGACGATGGCGGCGACGACCGCGGCCGCCGCGACGAGTGCCGCGACCTTTCGACTCGGGATGGATGCCCAGCTCCCGCGCCCGGTGACGAGCGAGTAGAGGCCGGTGAGCAGGCATCCGAAGGCCAGCATGATGAGGAACCCGCCGAAGCCGGCGGTCGGAATGGCAAAGATCGCGAACAGCACGATCAGCCCCGAGGCGACCCAGAAACTGGGGCGAGTGAAATGGCGCGAGACACGCACGGGTTCGGAACTGTCGGGCATCGGCTCGCTTTTCTTCAGTTGTTCTCACTTGAACCTAGGCGGGTATCGTCAGAACGGTCAGTCCCTGTTCGCGGGTCGCGCCGACTGGCCCCAAATCTTCGGCGGGGGAGTCTGTCCCCAGCACCGGATCGCCGCCTACAGTGGGGGCATGGCATCCCTCCCGGGCTCGACGTACGGCGCGAATCGGGCAATCGTCACGATCACCGTCAACCCGGCGCTCGACCTCAGCACCTCGACGGCAACTGTCGTGAGCGAGCACAAGCTACGGTGCGGCCCGACCCGGCTCGACCCGGGCGGCGGCGGCATCAACGTGTCGCGTGTGGTGCACCGCCTCGGCGGGGAGTCGCTCGCCATCTTCGCGGTGGGCGGACTCACCGGCGAGTCGCTGCGCCGCATGCTCGACACCGAGGGCATCTCCAGCCGCGCCATCCCCATCGCCGGCACCACCAGGCAGAGCTTCACCGTGGACGAGACCGACACCGACAAGCAGTTCCGCTTCGTGTTGCAGGGCCCGGAGCTCACGGAGGCCGAATGGCGCTCCTGCCTCTCCGCGCTCGAGCAGACGATCGTGACGGGCGGCTACGTGGTGGCGAGCGGCAGCCTGCCGCCGGGAGTACCCGACGACTTCTACGCTCGAGTTGCGCGCCTGGCCCGCGACCGCGACGCGCGACTCGTGCTGGATGCGTCTGGCGACTCCCTGCGCGAGGCGCTCTCCGAGGGCGTCTACCTGATCAAGCCGAGCCGGCGGGAGCTCGGCGAACTCGTCGGCGAGAGTCTCGAGACCGATCAGAGCGAGGCGGATGCGGCATCCGAACTGGTGGCCAAGGGCTCCACCGAGCTCGTGGCCCTCACCCGCGGCGCGGAGGGCGCCCTGCTCGCGTCTGCAGCGGGGATCTCCCGGCTGGCCGTTCCCCCGGTGCGCGTGCAGAGCACGGTCGGAGCCGGCGACGGCTTCCTCGGCGCCTTCGTGCTGCGTCTCGCCCAGGGTCGCGACCCTGAGGCCGCATTCCGCACGGCCGTCGCCGCGGGAACCGCCACCACCATGACCCCGGCCACCAACCTCTGCCGACCCGAAGACGTGGCCGCCCTCGAGGCGCAGCTGTCGTCGACGACGCACTGAGCCGCTCGCGCTACCTCTGGAGCGCCGCGACCCTGCGTCGAAGGTCCGCATCACTGGGCTCGACCATGTGGCTGTCGTCGGCAAACACGATCACCGGAATGTTGGTGCGCCCGCTGATGGCGTAAGCCCGCTCGGCTCCCGTGATGTCGGCCTCGAGGTCCACGTAGTCGTAGGCCACGCCCAGCTCGTCGAGGACGCTCTTCGACCGGCGGCAGTCAATGCACCAGTCGGCGCCGTACATCGTGATGGGTTTGCTCATGTGTGGGGCAACCGGGGTGGGGGCGGGGGAATTCCCGCGGGGGTCGTGGCGACTCACCTCGTGCGCGGACACCACCCGGGCTCCGACTTCGATGTCATTGCGGAAATCACTGGGCAGCCGACCGTCTGGATTGCGGCACGCGGAACCGTGCGCTGACGCTGTCGACCTGCCGCCGCACCCCTCGCACTGGGGATTCAGGAGCAGAGGGAAACTCGATAACGTCGAAGCCTGTCGATGCGTCCGAAGGAACTGGGGGATCAGCAATGCCGGGATTCGCCGTGATCGACTTCGAGACGACGGGGCTGTTTCCGGGCGGACACGACCGGGTGATCGAGGTGGCCGTGGTGCACCTCGATCCAGACGGGCGCATCACGGGGGAGTGGGACACGCTCGTGAACCCGGGGCGCGACCTGGGTCCGCAGCGCATCCACCGCATCCGTGCGAGCGACGTGCTCGAGGCGCCCACCTTCGCCCAGATCGCGCCCCGGCTCGTCGAGCTGCTCTCGGGACGCGTGGTGGTGGCCCACAACGCGAGCTTCGACACGCGGTTTCTGTTCGCCGAGCTCGAGCGGGCCGGATACTCGGGCTGGTTCACCCTCGAAAGCCTCTGCACCATGCAGCTCGCGCGCGACTTTCTGCCCGGCGCCGGGCGCTCGCTCGAGGACTGCTGCGCCGCCTTCGACATCGAACTGGACGGCGCGCACCGAGCATCCGTCGACGCCCGCGCCACGGCGCAACTTCTCGACGCCTACATTCTGCACAATCCGATGTGGGACGGATGGACCGCCCGCCTCGAGCGCGCGGCCAGCGAGTGGCCGCCCATGCCCGCAATCGCGGTGGCGTGGCATCCGCGAGGCACCGAGCACGCCGATCCGAAGACCTTCCTCGAGCGAATCACCGTCAAGTTGCCCGAGCACGCGGGGCCGGGCGAGCACCTCGACTACCTCGCGCTGCTCGACCGGTGCCTGCTCGACCGCAACCTCACCGCGCACGAGGCGACCGCGCTCGTCGCGTTGGCCGAGTCGCTGGGGATCAGCCGCGACACCTGCCAGGCACTGCACCGGCAGTACTTCGACGATCTCACCGCGATCGCCTGGGTGGATGGCGTGCTCACCGTGGACGAGATGGCCGACCTCCTGGCCGTGGCCCGGTTGCTGTCGCTGCCAAGCGCGGCGGTGACGCGCGCCCTGCAGGAGCCGGCCGCGCCCCTCGCCGTGCCCGATCGCCTCGGCTTCCGGCTCGAGCCGGGCGACCTCGTCGTGCTCACGGGCGAGATGACCCGATCCCGCGACGATTGGCAGCTCGAGCTCACCCGGCGTGGCTTCGTGCCGTGGGCCGCCGTGACCAAAAGGGTCAAGCTGCTCGTGGCCGCCGACCCCGACTCGCTCTCCGGTAAGGCCCGCAAGGCGCGTGAATACGACATCACCGTCGTCGGCGAGCAACACCTCAGGAAGATGCTCGATGCCTGACCTCAGCACGATGCGGTCGCGCCCGGCCGCCCAATCGCTCATCGAGAAGCTGCTCGCGCTGCACGACGCGCGGCCGGCGCAGTCCGGGCTGGCGAGGCTCTTCGGGGTGTCTCCGCTAAACGCCGCGGAGACGCCCTGGTATGTGGGCGCGCGAGGCGAGATCGCGGTGGCCCGGGCTCTCGCGGGGCTGCCTGCCGAATGGACCGTGCTGCACTCCGTGCCCGTGGGCAGGAAGGAGAGCGACATCGATCACCTGCTCGTGAGCCCGGCGGGTGTCTTCACCATCAACACCAAACACCACAGCGGCAAGAGGATCTGGGTGGGAGGGCGCGGATTCCTCGTGTCCGGGCAGAAGCAGCCCTACGTCCGAAATGCCGAATCCGAGGCGGCGAGTGTCGGTCGACTGATCGCCAGGCACCTGCCGGACGCCACTCTTGTGCGTTCGATGATCGTTCTCGTCGACCCGGGGTCGGTCAGAATCAGGAAGAGGCCGGAGCTCGTCACGGTGATCGACGCGCGGCACCTGGTGCGCTGGCTCGTCACGCAGCCGGTCATGCTCGGTCCATCCGAGGTCGCGGATCTCGCCCACCTCCTCGACAACCCGGCCGTGTGGCGGGAGACCCCCGCTTCGGCGGCGGATGCCCCTGGCCGCTTCGCGGCGCTCGATGCGGCCGTGCGGTCTGCCGCGCAGCGCCAGACGCTCTGGGCCGGCGGCGGGGTCGTGCTGCTCGTCGGCGCCTGCATGGTCGTGGCGTCCCGACTTCTCGGGGTCGCGTAGGGCGGCCTCTCGTCCCGACCCGCAGAGCGCAAGCTCGCGCTCGCGGTCCTGCGCGAGTCCGGTACCGTGTGCAGATGTCCGAACTCCAGCCCGGCCTCTACCGTCACTACAAGGGAAACCTCTACGACGTCGTCGGCACGGCCACGCACTCCGAGACCGAGGAGACGCTGGTCGTGTACCGGGCCTTGTACGGCGACAACGGACTGTGGGTGCGACCACTCGCCATGTTCCGGGAGACCGTCGAGATCGACGGGCAGAGCGTCCGTCGGTTCGCGCGAGTCGAGTAGCGGGCGCCGTCGACAAACCACCATGGCGCACGCGGCACGCGGGCACGACCTAGCTCAGCGGATCGAACCAGCGAAGAGCGGCGAGGCGCCCGAAGCCCGAGTCGTGGCTCGCGAGACGGAGTCCGTGCGAGATCGCGAGCGCCGCGAGATGCGCGTCGGGCACGTCGTTCGCCACCCACGAGCCGTCGCCGAGAAGCTCACGCATCACGGATGCATGATCGGGCGTAGCCCGGGTGGTCCAGCCACCGCTCGACCTGTTCCCCGGCCGATGCAACGGAGATCGGTCGCGCGTGGATTTGAGGGTTGCCGACCAGGCGCACGAAGGCGTTCAGGCTCTCCCACGGCAGGCCGATGCGGTCCCTCGCTGCGAACTGCCGATCGAGCCGGGCGAGGGAGCGGTCGTGCTGGGGCGAGGACTTCGAGAATGCGCAGACGAGCAGACTTGCGTCCACGAGCATCATCGAAAGTCCTCGCCCTCCGCGGCCGCGAGAGCCGTGCTCACGTTCGTCACGTCAACCAGCGCGGTTCCCAGATCCACCGGAGTCGTGGGGGAGTGGTCGACGCCGCTCGGCTCGTTCGACAGCTGGAGAAGGCCGGCGCGAAGGGCGTCGTTCAACACCTGTTTGAAGCGCCTCCCGTCTCTCACACGGATCCGCTCGATCTCGGCGGCGACATCCGGATCAATCGTCACTGTCGTTCTCATTTACCGGGGGTACCGCCGAATTGATGCTGTGATGCCCTTGCCAGTTTCGCCGAAGCATTTCCCGGTGCTGGGTGCAGGCGAAGCACGTGCAATCGGCATCGTGCGGGCCGAGGACCACACCGGTACGCGGCAGATGGGCGAGGCTGGGGTAGTCGCGAAAGCTGCACCGCGGCACGGTCGAGCACATCGACCCGTCGTCGTACACGACACGACCGAGGAGCTCGTACGGCTTGAGCGCCGGCACCTCGAGCAACGGCTCGTCATCGTGGTACGGACACAGCTCGTGGTGCTCGGGCAGCCGGTCAACCGAGTAGGCCAACGCGTAGTAGCGCACCGTGGCGGGGGAGTCCGTGAGTGCGGCGAGGAGATCGTCGGGGTGCTCCTCGATCGACCCAATCGCCTGGCCGGAGACCTTCCTGGTGAAGAGCAGCCGAAGGTTCTCATCCATTCCCATCACCCACAGCCCCTGGGCGAGCACCCCGCCAGAGAAGATCTCTCCGTGCAGAATCTGATGGATGTCGTAGCCGGCTTCGATGATCATTGCCCGAAGCTAGACCCAGCACCGGTGTCGTCGAGGCCAATGATGGAACCCTGTGGACAAGGTGCGGGAGAACGCACCGGAGGGGGCGTCGAAGGCCGGGTATCGTTCCCGGCACTACGCTCGAAGCATGAGCCACACCGCGGCGCAGATCGTTCAATCCGCGACTCGACTCCGGCGACTGAGCGACGAATCGGCCTGGCAGTTGATCCGAGCCCAGAATGCGCACCTGATCCTCGCGATCCTGCGCGGCAACTTCGTGGAGTCCGGCGAGTCTCGGGTGGGCGCACCGATCCTCTTCGAACGGGTCGACGACGATCTCGTGGCCCTGCGGGATGCCGGCTACGACCTGCCCCAGACGGCCCAGCAGTACTGTGCGTCCTGGCTCAACCAGGGCTTTCTCGAGCGGCGCCCAGGCGAGACAGGCGGCGACGAGACATACGAGTTGTCGAGCGAGGCCCTGGCGGCGATCGGCATCGTGAGCGACCTGGAGACGCCGCCGAAGTCAGCAACCGAAAGCCGGCTGACCACGGTGATGTCGCAACTCGACCAGCTGGTGATCGACACCGACGAAGACACGGCCTCGCGGGTGGAGGCCCTGGAGCGCGACCGCGACCGGATCACCGCCAGAATCGACGCCATCCGTGCTGGACGGTCCGGCACGATCGACGACAGGGTCGCACTGGAACGGGTTCGCGACATCCTTTCCCTTGCCGACCAGCTTCCGGCCGACTTCGCCAGGGTGCGGCGAGAGATCGAGCGTCTCAACATCCGTTTTCGCAAGGACATCATCGAGAACGAGGGCGGCCGCGGCGAGGTACTCGAGGCCCTGTTCCGCGGTGTCGACGTGCTGGCCGAACAGGAGGCAGGCCGCAGTTTCCAGGCCTTCTACGCCCTGCTGACCGACCTCGAGCGCAGCTCGGCACTGGATGCCGCGATCGAGACGGTTCTCGCGCGAGGCTTCGTCGGCGATCTGACGCCGCAGCAGCGGGAGTTTCTGCGCGACCTGGTGCCGAGCCTCGGCCAGCGGGGCGGCGAGGTACACGACGTCTACGTCTCGCTCTCCCGTTCCCTGCGCAACTTCGTGCAGCGACGTGAATTCGAGGAGGAGCGCACGGTTACCAGGCTGCTCACCAACGCGCAGCGCCGATTCGGCGCGCTGAGCGAGACCGTTCCGCTTCACCGGCCCACCGGGTTCGAGCTGGCGCTGAGCCAGGCCAGGCTGTCCTCGGTTGGGCAGTGGGCGCTCTTCAGCGACGACGGCGAACGGCCGGCGGCGCTGCTCGAGAACGTGGCGCACGAGATCGACCTGGAGCAGATTCGCGCGATCATTCGGGAGAGCGAGATCGACATGCGCGAGTTGCAGCAGAATGTGAGCCGCACGCTCGAGAAGACCGGCGTGGCCAGCATTTCAGACGTGCTCACCAGCTTTCCGGCGACCCAGGGATTTGGCAGTGTCGTCGGCCTCGTCTACATTGCCCTGCAGAGCCGCGAAAGCGGCGCAGCGATCGAGATAGACGGACAAACCGAGGTGGTGCAGTGGAACCGAGAGCCCGCCCGATTCGCTCGAGTGCCTCGTTTGCTATTCAGCGCACCAACACCGGAAGGGGGAACCAATGCCCGATAGCGTGACCACCGACGGCGTCGAGACTGCGGATGCCGCCGACGAGATCTCGGATGCCGCTTCGCTCTTCGTCGGCGACACCGGCGTTCTCGACATCGACACTCGGCGCGCAATCGTGCGCCTCATCCGGGGTCCATTCCTCGATGGCGGCGCCGACGAGGCGGTCTGGGCCGCCCTGCAGCGAAACGACGGCGTGGTGAGGCAGTTCCTTTCGGAGATCTTCCTCACGCTCGTGGTGGACGATGCGGAGCGGATCGCGTTCGCGCAGCAGGGCGAAGAGGCCGACGTGGCGTTCCCGAAGCTGCTCCGCCGAGTGCCGCTGACCCTCGTCGACAGCGCCCTGCTGCTGTTTCTGCGGCAGCAGTTGTCGACAGTGAGCGGAACCGGCCAGCGCGCGATAGTGGGGCTCGACGACATCACCGCCCAGTTGCAGCCGTACCAGCGGCAGGGTGCATCCGACCATTCGATCCACGCCAAGCGGATCAACGCGGCGGTGACGAAGATGCGCGACAACGGCATCCTCCGCGCGACAAGCACCGAGGCGCGATTCGAGGTGTCGCCGGTGCTGCGCATCCTGTTCCCGCCCGAACAGATCGCGGCCCTCACGGAGGCCTACGACAGGCTCGGGGAGCCCGACGCGCAGGACAGTGGCGACGCGGAGGACCGCACCGGCACGGAGACTGAGGACACGACAGATGACTGACACCGTGCACACCCTCGACGGCATCGGCGACCTCGCCGCCGGCGGCCTCGACGAGCTCTGGGGAACCGCGGATGCCGTGCGCCCGCATCCGGGGCAGCACCGGCTCACGGGCATCCAGCTGGTCAACTGGGGTACATTCGCCGGACACCACTCGATTCCGGTGTCGGAGCGGGGCTTTCTCATCACCGGCGCGTCCGGTTCTGGCAAGTCTTCGCTACTCGACGCCATCTCGGTCGTGCTGGTACCGGCGAAGTGGCTCGACCTGAACGCCGCCGCCCGCGACACCGCGGCCAAGGGTCGGGACCGGAATCTCACCAGCTACGTGCGCGGCGCCTGGTCTCGCAACACCGACGAGAGTTCCGGCGAGGTCGCCACCAAGCATCTACGACCGGGCGCCACCTGGTCGGCGATCGGGCTGCGGTACAGCAACGGACTCGGCGTCGAGACAATGCTCGTGCGCGTGTTCTGGGCGGCACGCGGCGTGAACAGCGACGACAGCATCACCAAGGTGAGTCTGATTCTCGACAGCGACTTCGACCTGCGGGCTCTCGAAGAGGTGGTGCAAGACGGCCTCAACCTCCGCACGGTGAAATCGAAGTTGTCTCCGCTGTTTGCCGCCACCGACTTCTCCAGCTTCGCCGACAAGTTCAGCCGACGGCTCGGAATCTCGGGGGATCGGGCCCTTCGACTGCTGCACAAGACCCAGTCGACGAAGGGACTCGCCAACCTCGACACACTGTTGCGCGACTTTATGCTCGACGAACCGCGAACCTTCGAGGCGGCCACTCGCACGGTCGAACAGTTCGTGGAGCTCGAAGACGCCTACCGCTCGGTGCAGCGTGCCGAACGCCAGGTGGAGCGACTCGCTCCGGTCCGCGTGCTGGCGCGCGAGCGTTCCGAGGCGCTGACCGCTGCCGCCCGACTCGACGATGAGCAGGAGTCGAGCGACGCGTTCCGGGTGGCGCGGTCGATCGAAATCCATCGCCGAGAGCTCGAACGGCTCGAGCGCTCCATCGTGGACGGCGAGGTGGCAGAGACAGCAGCGGCGGTGCGCGCAACGGATGTCGAGGCGCAGCTGCGCGCGCTGCACGAGCAGCATGGTCGCGCCGGCGGGTATCAACTCGAGGCCTGGCGCGGCCAGATCGCCACGCTCACGGACCAGCTTGCCGGCCCGCAGCGCGCCCGCACCCTGCTACGGGAGAAGCTCGCCATCCTCGGCTCACCCGAGCCGGAGGATGCCGCCCAGTTCGCCGCTCTCGTCGCGCAGGCCAGGAACGAGGCCGTCGCCATCGAAGGCGCAACCGAGTCTCTTGCGGAGCACCGGGTGGAGGCCCGGCTTCGTGAGGGCGAGCTCGTGCAGAGCCTCACCGACGTGCGTGCACAGCTCGCCGCACTCGCCCGCCAACCGTCCAACCTCGCGAGCGAGGATCTGGCCATGCGGGATCGCCTCGCGGCCGAGCTCAACGTGAGTCCGAAGCGGCTGCCGTTCGTCGCCGAACTGCTCGAAGTGCCGCCGGAGCACGCGGCCTGGCGGGGCGCGATCGAACGGTTGCTCGGCGGATTCTCCCGCTCGGTGATCGTGCCAGAGTCCCTGTACGCCGCCGCATCCGAGTACATCAATGCCACCCACCTCGGGCGCAAACTGCTCTACAACCGGGTCGCGGTCGGGTCGCTCGACTCGGTGCTTCCCGTGGGGCGGGACTCGGTGGTGCGCAAGATCGCCGTGGCTGAGAGCGATTTCGCGCCCTGGCTCAATGCGGAACTCAGCCGTCGTTTCGACTACGCCTGCGCGGACGGCATCGCGCGATTCCGCTCAGAGGAACGGGCGATCACCGCCGCTGGTCAGATCAAACACGGCAGGGTTCGGCACGAGAAGGACGACCGCCGGCCGATCGACGACCGGCGCTCCTGGGTACTCGGCTTCGACAACCACGACAAGAACGAGCTGTTCCGACAGGATGAAGCCCGGCTGGCCGCCGAACTCGACGCGGCGAAGGGCTCCCTCGACGAGGTGCGCGACCAGCAGCGGCAGAATGGCGCTCGCCTCGAGGCCTGCCAGCACATCGCGAACCTGCACTGGGACGACGTGAACGCCGGCGGCCTGCTCGAGCGCATTCACGACCTGCAGACGCAAGTGACCACCTATTCGGCGGCGTCGGGGGAACTCGCTCAGCTCGATCGCCAGCTCGAGGAACTCGGCCGGGAGGCGGCCACCGCCCGCGCCGACGCCAACGCCGCCGCCGGCACGGTGGCCGCCGAGCGGGCAGAGTACGACCGTCGTCGCGCCGGGTTGGCGGAGGCCGAGGCGGAACAACACGGCCTCGCCCCGGTCGAGACCGGCACGCAGCAGAGGCTAGAAACACGATTCGCCTCCCTCGCTCGAGCGGTCACGCTCGACAGGCTGGGGGAGACCATCGCGAAAATGACTCTCCAGATCAGCCGCGAGCTGGAGTCGGTTCGCCGGTCGATCGCCGAGTCGGAAAGCAAGCTCGTGCAGATCTTCACGGCATTCTGCGCCGAGTGGCCAGCGGATGCCGCAGACGTGGACACGCAGATCGCGAGCACGCCCGACTACCTCGCCATTCTCGAACGGATCGAATTCGACGGCCTCCCGAAGTTCCAGGAACGATTCCGGGACCTGCTGCAGACCCAGTCGAACCAGAACCTGGCGCAGTTGGTGCAACTGATGGCGCAGGAGCAGAAGGAGGTGCGCAAGCGAATCCAGCCGGTGAACGATTCGCTGGCCTCGGTCGACTTCAACCCGGGCACCCACCTCGAGCTCAAGGTGAAGGACCGCATGCTGCCCGAGGTGAAACAGTTTCGAGCGGATGTGCAGGTCGTGCTCGAGAACTCGCTCACGACATCCGCTTCGGAGGCCGCCGCCAAGTACGACGCGCTGCACGCCCTGGTCACCCGGCTCGGCAGCAGCACCTTCGCCGATCGAACCTGGCGCGAACTCGTGCTCGACGTGCGCAAGCACGTGGAGTTTCAGGGACTCGAACGCACGGCGGACGGGTCAGTGGTGGATATCCACACCTCCGGAGACGGGCGGTCCGGTGGCCAGCGGGTGAAGCTCGTGACCTTCGCCCTGGCCGCGGCGCTGCGCTATCAGCTCGGCGGACACAAGGCGGTGACCCCGCTCTACGGCACGGTGATCATTGACGAGGCATTCGACAAGGCCGACGCCGAATTCACCGAGGGGTCGATGCGCATTTTCGAGCAGTTCGGCTTTCAGATGATCCTTGCCACCCCGCTGAAGATGGTGCAGACGCTGAGCGAATTCATCGGGGGAGCGGCGCTCGTGACGATCCGCAACCGGAACGAATCGTCGCTCAGCCACCTCGAAATCACCGATCTGTCCGGGGCCGATCTGACTGGGGCCGATGTGTCCGGCACCGAACTGTGATGGCATCGCCAGAACTCCCGTGGCACTGAGGAGCGGGGCGATGAAGACCGTGGCGACGGTGCGCACCGAGGCCGCGGTGCGTTTCGAGAAGAACTTCGCCGGCTGGGCGCAGGAAGCCGAGGAGCCAGCACAGTCCTGGCCGCTGTCCTTCTCGCTCGGGGCCCCGGACGAGCGACTCGCGCTGGCCGACTTCGACGGGGCGTCCGCCTGGGCGCGAAGCTGGCTGGACCTCACCCTCGACGGCCCCGCCCGCGTCGTGACGGCGCAGCGGTCCTGGCGAAGCGGGTCGCAACGCATTCCGACGCATCTCGTGTTCGACCGAGCGGACGCCGTGGCCGCGTTCGTGCGGCGAGCCGGGGAGTGGATCGCCGCGCTCGGTCGGCTTGGCGACCTGCGTGCAGACTGGGGCGTCCTGCAGCGCCTCGACCGGCGTACTTTCACACAGCTCGCTGGACTCGATCGGGTCGAATGGTCCCGCATCCGCGCCTTTCTGCGGTGGGTGGATTCGCATCCCACATCGGGGTTGCTTCCACGACAACTTCCCATCCCCGGGGTCGACAGCAAGTGGTTCGAGGGCCGACGAGCGCTGTGCGGCGCGCTTCGCGGGGCGACCATCGTCCGCGAAGGCGAAGGCGAAGGCGAAGGTGACGGGTTCGGCCTCCGCGCCCTCGAACCGCCACTCACCCTGCGGGTGCTCGACGAGAGACTGCGCTCACGTGTGGGCGGACTCACCGACTTTTCGGCCCAACCAGGCGTTCTCGCCGAGCTCGACTGGACTCCGAGCCTGGTGGTCGTCTGCGAGAACCTGCAATGCGCGTACTCCTTTGGCGATCTTCCAGGAGCGGTGCTCATCGCGAAGCAGGGCTACGCCGTAGACGTGTTGCACCGTTTGCCGTGGCTCGCGACCGCCAGAATCCTCTACTGGGGCGACCTCGACACACACGGGTTCGCCATTCTCAACCGGTTTCGCAGCTATTTTCCCGAGGCCGAGTCGCTGCTGATGGACGAGCAGACCCTGCGCGGCAATGAGCCGCTGTGGGCAACCGAGCCCTCGCAGAACACTCAATCCCTTTCGCTCCTCACAGCGCCAGAGCACGCAGTCCTCGACGGGCTGCGAGCGGGAGTGTACGGCAAGCGGGTTCGACTGGAGCAGGAACGGATCCCTTGGGTCGATGTTGAGAGCGCTGTGAATGCGGCACTCGGCCGACCGGCGATCCCGGCGTAGGGCACCGGGCAGCACCTCAGGGCCGCAGGGACTGCTCCATGCACTGGCGAACCTCGACCGGGGACTCGACAATCGCGGCGACGCTCGCCGCGATCTCGACCGCGCGGGACTCGTCCGGCACCTTCACCACCCAGTATCGGGAGAGCGGCGCGTCTGAGACGGTGAACGAGCCGCGGCTCGTGGCCCCGTCCCGGCCGACGAGGGTCGCGGCATCTGCCGCTTCGAGCACCTCGGAGTAGACCAGTTCTCCGCTCTGGGCCAGCTCGTCGTCGAGGCGCACCATGAAGGCCACCATCCGTTCGATCCACTCGGTCGGTTTCGCGTGCAGTTCCGCCCGTTCGCCGAACACCATGATCATGAATCTCATCGCCGCTCCGATCCGTTGCTCCCACTGTGACAGCAACGTGCGCCCACCGCCATCGAAATGGGCGCCATCGAATGGGGCGCTTCGAAAGACGGGCCCCATCCAGCCCGCGCAGAAGGCGCGAGCGCGCGAAAAGCGAGTCATTAGTACACAACAACTAACTATCGGCGCTCCACGACGACGCCCCTGCACCTGCAGGCGCCCGCGACCGCAACCGCGACGCGCACCGGAATGTTGAACACGGATCACCCCCGCTACAAGTGGGTCGCACTGAGCAACACGACGCTCGGGATGCTCATGGCCACCATCAACGGGTCGATCGTGCTCATCTCGCTTCCGGCGATCGTCGAGGGCATCAAGCTCGACCCGCTGCAACCGGGCAATGTCAGCTACCTGCTCTGGATGGCTGACGGGCTACATCCTCGTGACCGCCGTGCTCGTGGTGAGTTTCGGGCGTCTCGGCGACATCTACGGGCGCGTGCGCATCTACAACCTCGGATTCGTGATCTTCACGGTCGCCGGGAACGCCCTCGTCTTCGACCCGTTCACATTTTCTTCTCCCTCATGACCGCCGGACTCGCGGACACCCTCCCGAACGCCCTCCGCAGCGGGCTCACTTCGCACGGCGTCGGTACGGCGGCGGCCAGCCAGGTGGCCGCGACTCCGCCGGTCGGCAGCCTGTTCGCGGCGTTCCTCGGCTACAACCCGATCGAGAGCATCCTCGGGCCGACCGGGGCGCTCAAGAACCTGTCCGCCACGAACGCCGGGGCACTCACGGGCAAGACGTTCTTCCCCGAGCTGATCTCCCAGCCGTTCCACTCGGGGCTCGCGATCGTGTTCATCACCGCGGCGATCATGTCCCTGATCGGTGCGGCCGCCTCGCTGTCGGCCGGCGGCAAGTACCTGCACGCGGACACCGACCCGGTGGGGACGATCGAGTCTGCGGAGACCGGCGACACGAACGACGCTCGACAGCTCGCCGGCGCGCTCAGCGAGGTGTGATGACCGGCCAGAGTGCCCCTGACGCCGTCCGGAGCGACGCGGGATTCGGTCCCCGCGGCTGGCCGAACGCCCCGAGGCCGAACTGGGATGCGCGCCCTGATCGAGGTGACGGCGCCCGCGGACGGTGACGGCGGGCCCGCCCGATCGACCGCGTGGTCGAGGAACGGGCGCGCCGACGACCCGAGCCGAGTGCCCTACCGCCTGCCAGTGAACATCGGCCACATCGGCACGACTCCGCCCGCCGTGTCCCCGGCATGGCCGAGGTAACCCAGACCGAAGTTCTGCTCGATGGTGGTGAGCAGGGAGTAGTGGTTGTACGCCGTGTGGTCCACGAAATGCCGCGGTCCGGACGCGGTGACCACAATCGCGGGGATGAGCCCGCCACCGTAGGTGCCGCCGGGCCAGCTCGCGCTGATCCGCGGGTCGGCGGCGCTCACGTACGGTGAGTCGCAGCATCCGGCCGCGCTCTCCCAGCCACCCGTCGTGGTGTTGCCGGTGAAGTCGTTCTCGTCGGTGACGATCACGATCGCCGAGCGCTTGGTCCACGACTTCGACCCGGTGATGGTGGCGACCGCCGTCTTCACGAAGGTGTCGGCCTTCTGCTTCAGCGCGGCGTCGTTTGCATCATCCTTGACGCTTCCGTACGGGCACGGTGTCTCGGGGTGCCCGCTGACTGTCGCATAGACGCCACCGTGCATGTCGTTGCACTGGTTGGGGCTAATCCAGACGAACTGCGGCGCCTTCGGCCCGTTGAGGTCGGCGGAGAGCTGGGAGTAGTCCTTCACCTGCGCCATCCGCGCTGGATTGTTCTTCACGTCGTCGAAGAGCACGAACGGGTTATGTTTCTTCGCGTAGAGCGATGCTACGGTGCCGTCGGGGAGGGCCGGACCGAAACGGTCCAGCTTGTTGGCCGGAAGGGTCTCGAGGTAGGCGCCCCAACCGATGTGGTGGGACTCGAGCTGGTCCACGAGGTTCACCCGGTTGAGGTTGAGCACGTTCTGATCGTTGTCATCCTGGATGCCGAAGTTGTCACCGGCGATGGTGGCGATGTAGTTGGGCATCGAGGGATGGGTGACGCCGTAGTAGTTGTCGGCCGTCGAATACTGGCTGGCGAGACTGGTTAGGTACGGCGCATTCGCGTCGCCGATGACGCTTGACTGGGAGTGGTTCTCGAGCATGATCACGAAGATGTGGTCGAAGGACGGCCCGTCACGATGGGCCGACGCACCGTCAGATGCGTCTTGATGGGGAGCCGCACTTGCCGCGGTGGCGGTCAGTGCGAGTACCGCGACGGCCGCCGTGGCGACGGCCGTGAGGCGGGATCTCATGTGCATGGCAGATTCCTTTCGGTATGGAGTTGGCACGAACAGGTAAAGGCTACTGTCCGTCCTCGCCCTGTGCGATGGTTGCCGCCCGTGTGCCACGGGCCACCAGCACGCGGCGGAACCACAGCGTATCCGTCATCCTGGCCAAAAGCGGCCCGGCGACCACGGTGAGCAGAACGTAGGCCGTGGCGAGCGGGGCGAGCCTCGGTTCGATGCCAGACCCGGCGGCCAGGCCGGCGATCACGATCGAGAACTCGCCGCGCGGGGTGAGGGCGAAGCCGGTTCGCCAGCGGCCGGGGATGCCGATGCCCGCCGCGGCAGCCGCGCGATAGCCGGTGAGCGTCTTGGTGGCGATCGTGACGACGGCGAGGATCGCCGCGGGCAGCAGCACCGGAAGGATGCTGGCGGGCTCGGTCGACAGGCCGAAGAAGACGAAGAAGACGGCGGCGAACAGGTCGCGCAGCGGCGAGAGGAGCTGTTGCGAGTTGTGGGCGACGCGCCCGGAGAGGGCGATGCCCACGAGGAACGCGCCGACCGCCGCCGACACGTTCACCTGCTGGGCGACGCCGGCCACGAGCATCGTGAGGCCGAGCACCCCGAGCAGCAGTGACTCCGGGTGTTGGGCGGCGAACAGCCGCGAGATGACCTTGCCATGGCGGAGCGCCACGTAGAGGATCACCACCACCACGAGCACGGCCACCACGAGGGCTGTCGCGCCGGCGAGGAAACCGGCGCCGATCACGAGGGCCGAGAGCACTGGCAGGTAGAACGCCATCGCGAGGTCTTCGATCACGAGAATGGAGAGGATGGTCGGAGTCTCCCGGTTGCTGAGTCGGCGGAGGTCGCGCAGCACCTTGGCGATCACCCCGGACGACGACACCCACGTGACGCCTGCCAGGGCGACAGCGGCGATCGGGCCCCACCCCAGGATGAGCGCGCAGGCTGCACCGGGCAGCGCGTTGAGCACGGCATCCAGGATGCCGGCAAGCCTCGAACGCGTGAGGCTCGTGATGAGCTCCGTCGGCGAGTATTCGAGGCCGAGCATCGCCAGCAACAGGATCACGCCGAGCTCGCTGCCGAACCGAAAGAACTCGTTGCCGGCGTCGAGCGGGGCGAAGCCGCCGACCCCGAACGCGAGCCCGGCGATGAGATAGAGCGGAATCGCGGAGATCCCGATCTTGTCGGCGAACCGGGAAAGCAGGCTCAGTCCCAGCAGTACGGCCCCGACTTCGATGAGGAGCAGGGCGGCGTCATGCATGGGCGATGGGTGCCTTTCAGCCGTCGGTGAGCACGCGGGCGAGCGCGTCGAGGCCCGGCCTGGTGCCCACGGCGATGATGGTGTCCCCGGCCTGCAGCGGCGAATCCGGGGTGGGGGAGGGGATCACGTCCGCGCCGCGCACGATGGCGACAATCGAGGTATGCGTTCGAGTGCGGGCCTTCGTGGCGCCGAGGACCTCGCCCGCATACGGGGATCCGGCCGAGATGAGCAGCTGCTCGGTGAAGAGGCCGGCGGCCTGCTCCCGGATGCCGGCGAGCTGACCCAGCATGAGTGAGGCGCCGAGCACGTCGGCGAGGGCCGCGGCCTCGTCGTCAGTGAGGGCGATCGAGTCGATGGCTTCGTCGGGGTCGTCGACCCCGAACAGCGCGAGCTCCCGCTCCCCGGACCGGTGGGAAACGACGCCGATGCGTCGGCCCTTCTTGGTGATCACGTCATGACGCGTGCCAATGCCCGGCAGATCGACCTTCTCGACTCGTACGCTCACGCCGCAACCCTAACAGGGCCCTCCACCGCGGGTCGTGACGGCCGACCTGCCCGGGATCGACCCGACCACGGTGGACATCGATGTCGACGGCGAGCTGCTCAGCATCCGTGCCGAGCGCACCTCGCCCGCCGGCGACAACGTCACCTGGCTGTCGCACGAGCGCCAGGCCAGGTCCTTCCTGCGCCAGCTCACGCTCGGCCTCAACATCGACACCGAGAAGATCGCCGCTCGCTGCGACAACGGGGTGCTCGACCTGACCCTCCCGGTGAGCGAGAAGGCCCGCGCGCGCAAGAGTGAGATCAGCAACATGTCGGTACCCGCAGCGGATGCCGCCGAGGTCTCGGCCGCCTAGCCGAAGGCACGGAGACAGACAAAGGGAATGGCCCGGAGCAGACGCTCGGGGCCATTCCCTTCCGTGCGGCGCGAGCCGTGGATGCTGCCTAGGCGTTCGAGACGGGCCTGCCCGTCGGGTCCTGGGCCGATTCGTCGGCGAGTCGCGCACCGCCCACGGGCAGCCCGGCCCAGGAAACGAGCGTCCAGCCGTCCTGCGGCGAACCGATCAGCTCGACCACCCCGGTGTTGCCGAGCTCGTTCGTGCCGGCGAAGGTGGGCGGCACGTTGTGCGCCCGAGCCGCCGTCCACACCCGGATCGCCGCTCCGTGACTGAACACCGCGGCCGTGTCGGCTTGCGCTGCCGCGATCTCGATGTCGGCGTCGAAACGCTCGAAGAAGGAGTGCCCGTCCGCGGCGCCCGGCATCGTGACATCCAGGTTTCCGGTGCCCCAGGCGACGATCGTCTCCAGATACGCGCGAACGGATTCCCGATCGCTTCGGCCCTCGAGCGCCCCGGCCTCGATCTCGTGCAGCCCGTGTCCCACCCGCACGTCCAGTCGACGGTCGAGCGAAAGAGGCTCGGCGGTGAGCTGCGTGCGCACGAGCGTCGACGCGAAGATGGCATCGATCGACTCGAAGCGCATCGCCTCGGGAATCACCGCCGCCTGGCGCGCGCCGAGTTCGGTGAGGCCGGGGCCGGGGCTCGCGGTGTCGAGTTGCCCGAGCACGTTGGCCGGGGTCTGGCCGTGACGGATCAGGAGGAGTCGCATGTGCGACCCAGTTTAGGTGCCTGCCGCTAAGGAATCACGAGCGCCTGCAGCGTCACCGGGCTCGACGCCGGGTAATCGAGTTCGGTCGATTGGTTCACTCCGCTCGGGGTGATCGTGTCCAACACCTTGGGAACGGCATTCGGATCGGCGGTGCAGAACGGCGTCGCGCTTGCCGCCACGCAGACGCCGAAGCTGTACTGGCCCGGCGTGCTGGTGAATGCGCGCGTCTGGTCGAAACCGTGCGTGCCGTCCTGCCCGGTGATCGCCACGCCGAAGCCCCAACCGCTCGTCGGAGTACCACCGAGCGCCGTCTTGTCGACGCTGAAGGTGATGTAGCGCGAGACCGAGTTGGCGGCCACGGTCACCGTGCCTGCGCTCGTGCCCGTCGTGTCGACGAACCGGTTGTTGCCGAAGCCCTGCGCCTCGATGAGCCTGGCCCACGGCGACACGGCGTAGTTCATGCCGCTGTATGACGACGCGGTCGAGGTGGGCGACGCACCGGGAGCGTGCACGTAGACGTCCACGAGCTGTGCCCCGTTTGACGAGCCGAACGTCGGGGTGAGGTCCCGGGTCTGCACGCGGAACGTCACCGTCGAGCCGGTGTCGTAGACCTGGAACTTCGTGAGGTCGAACGCTCCGGCATGGAAGTCGCCGGCGGTGGGATAGGCGTAGTTGCCTGGCCCGTTGTCGTCGCCGGTCGGGTCATCCGCGCTGAACAGGAGCGTGCCGTTGACGACATCATTCACCACGGAGCGAACGAGTTGCGCCGTGCCGTCACCCTTCGCCGTGCTCGAGATGACGAACACGTTGGTCCCCGCGGCCGATGTCACGTCCACACTGAAAGAGCCGTCCGCGGAGGCAGTGGTCTTGGTGAGGCTCGTGGCGCTGTTGGCGTCGGTCGCGACGTCGGCGATGTCGATAGTCGCCCCTGGCGCCGCGGTGCCCGCGACGGTGGTGGTGGCGCCGGTTGCCGAACCGTCCGCCGGGGAGGTGACGGTGAGCGCTGTCGTGCCCTGCTTGTGCGTCACGTAGCGCTCGCGCACTTGGGCAGGCTGCTCGAGGCTGCGGCCGGCCGCGAGGTCCGCGGTGAGCCGCACCTGGGACGCCGAGCCCCAGGTGAGAGGCGAGGCCGAGCCGTCGGCCGTGCCGTTCACGAAGCCGATGGATGCCGTTGCCGGGTCCGACCCGTATGGCGAGGCCGGAACATCCGCTCGGTCCCACACCTGTTCCGGAACGAGCCCCGGGCCCGAGTTCATCCGGTTGATCGACAGGAGAACGCCGGATGCGGCGCTCGTCTGCCCCTGCGCGAGGTATTGCTGGGCGCGTTCGGCGCCGAGCACCGGCCACGGGTGCCCGAGGCCCGAGAAGTCGTTGGTCCAGGGCGCCCCCGTCACCGCGCAGCTCGTGCCGGCGCCGACGAAGCAGTCGCCGTAGCCGTCGCCGTTGTAGCGCAGCCAGCCCGCCCCGCTGTTGGTCGGCCGCTGGATGGTGGCGTCGGTGACGGCGAGCGAGTTGAGGATCACGGGATCGGTCGCGGGAAGTATTCCGAGACGCACATATTCCAGGTAGCCGGCATCCGCCACCGCCCGCTGGTCGAGAGTGGGGCCGCCGTTGCCGACGTTGTAGCTGATCGCCGCGTTGGGGTCGCCGGTCTTGGAGAGCCGGATGAAGTACGGGTCGGCCGAGAGCTGGCCGTTCGTCGTGACACCCCAGGCCTTGATCGTGCGCTGGTACTGGTCTGCCGTGGCGAGCCAGACGCGGGAACTGGCCGGGTCGTTGTGCTGGTCGGCAATCGTCGCCGCGGCGACGAGTCCGGCGATCTCGGCGGCGATCGTCGAGGGGGAGTACCCGGTCTGCTCTTCCCAGCGTTCCACGCCGAAGCTCGGCCCATGACTGATCAGGAAGTTTGCTGCGGACCTCACCTTCGGCCACAGCGAGTTGTCGCCGGCGAGCCCGGACTGCAGCGCCATCAGGATGGGGTAGGCCGTCTCGTCCAGCTGGTCGTTGAACGCGTCGGCGGCCTTCGTGCCGTCGAGCAGCGAGTTGCGGGGCTGCGACCCGTTCGCCTGCTGGCTCTTCAGCAGCAGGTAGCGCACGGTGTCGCGCGCGGTCTGGATGTCGCCGTCGGTGTAGAGCGCCGTCCACGCCTCGTAGAGGTCGCGCGCGAACACCTCCTTGTAGCCGCCGACGAACAGGTTGTTTGGGTCGTTGGCCGGGATGGACTGGCCCCACGGGGCATCCAGTCCGGCGACGATGGCGCCCGGATACTTCTTGTCCTCGGACGCCTTCACCACGTTCGCCGACTGGTAGTAGTTCTTGATGGCGGCGAGCCGCTGCGTGCCCGTCAGGCCCCTCGCCGTGAGGATCGGCGGCGTGAGGGCCGCGTCGTAGCGCGCCCAGCCGGAGAGGTAACCCGCAGTCAGGCGGGCGACCGACGTCTTCGCCGTGTCGCTCGCGGTCTTCACCGCGTCGGTCTGGCTCGTGCCGAACCCGAGGGCGATGGTGGCCCGGCCGTCGCGGTCGAGTCGCACGCCCGCCGTCTGCTCGACGTTGCCGTCGGTCGCCATCGTCGCCACCTGCCCGAGGGCGTGCATGGAGTCGAGCTGCACGAGACCGTCACTCGCCGTGCCGACGAATCCGCTGCCGACCGTGTCGAATGGCCGGTCGGCCTTCAGTGCCAGATAGGACGGCACGGCGTAGGCGGTGCGGTTCGCCTGGCTCGTGGTCTTCGTATCGAACGAGACGGGCACGGCAGACCCGGTCGATGTGTCGACGACGGCGGTATCAGACCCGCCGTTCGCCGACCCGCCGCCGCCGTTGCCGCCGGCATTCGCATCCAGCCGCACGAAGAGCGTGTAGTCCTTCGCCCCCTTGGTGAGCGCAACGAGCCTCGTGCTCACCACCACGCTGTCGCGGGCGGGGTCGGTGAGGTAGGTGTTCACGAGGCTGTACTTGCCGCTCTTCGCGGTCGACGTCACGGTGCAGACCATGCCCGTCGGATCGGACGACACGGAGTACGTCATGTCTCGGGCCTGCAGATCGGTGAAGGTCGACCCGTCGGTGACGATGTATTGCATCGTCTCCACGTTCGTCGCATCCACTGTCGGGGCGTAGACATCGGAGAGGATGCCGTTCGCCACCGTGAACCAGATCTTCGATTCGGTGTTGCGGGCGGTTCCCACGCAGTCCTTGCGTGACTGACCCTGGTGGCTCACGATGCCGGGGGAGCCGACGGCTTCGGCGCCCGTCGCCGCTCCGGACACCGCCGAGGCTGTGGACGTGCCGAGGGACACTGCCGCGAGGGCAAAGGCGGCAACGGCCGCTGGCAGAACGAATCCGCGTCGAATCACGATGTCTCCCCTTTGAGAATCCTGTTTTCAGAACCGTGCCGAGCCGGCCCGCGACTCGCCCTTCGAACCCTACGACGAGTCACTGGACTGGTCAACACCCGATCGGTCTACCCGCGTGGGGGTTACGCGAATCGGTGCACGGACCCGCGCTCGCCTCCCGTGTGGGCTCCCGAGCCCATCGCCTCCGGTGGTCACGCGTCCGGCCGGTGAGTCGCCTCTGCTCTTGTTCGCACCTATCCAGTCCCGTCTTGCACTCCCGCGTCCTGCACTCGCGCGTCCCGCTCTCCCGCGTCCTGCCCTCCCGCGTCCCGCACTCCCGCCTCCTGCTCTCCCGCCTCCCGCTCTCGCGCCTCCTCTCCTTGCCCTACTTGTGGATAAGACTTCTCCACAGATTGCAGAGATTCCTTCGAATGGATATTCGAATATGGGAGAATTTACTCATGGAATTCTCCGCCTCACACCTGGTTCGAGCGGCCGCAACCGCCGCCGAGCTAGGGTCGCGCCCGGAGGATTTCGCGCGACTCGACGACGCCACTCTTCTCGAGGCGCAGCGCGGGCACAGCGCGCTGAAACACCAGGTTGACATTCACGGGGCCTGGATCGCGGGGGAGGTGGCGCGACGTTCCTCCCGCGAACTCGGCTATGCCGGACTGGCTCAGAAGCAGGGCTTCTTCAGCCCGGAGGAGCTCATTCAGTCGCTGTCGAGGTCGTCTCGGTCCGAGGCCAGGAAGCTGGTCACGGTCGGCCTGCTGATGGCGGAGACCCAGGCAGCGGAGGCTACCGAGGAGGCTGCGGCGGCGGCAGCCGCGGACAGCCCCGACCAGTCGGTGACGTCGGTCCTTCCGTGGCACTCGCCGATCGCCCATGCGGTCGCGGACGGCACTCTGGCGCTCGATGCCGCCGAACCCATTCGTACGATCCTCGCCGAGGTGGCGGATCGGGTTCCCAGCGGAGTCTTGAGGGAGGCGTGCGAACGGCTCATTTCGGATGCAGCGACTCGCAACGCCGACCAGATGTACCGACGCGCCCGGCAGATCCGCGACCAGATCGACGAGGCGGGCATAGCGGGGCGCGAAGCGCGCCAATACGGTGAGCGGTCCATGCGCGTGTGGACCCGCCGTGACGGGATGATTCAGACCAGTCTGGTCGCCCATCCCGAAGAGGGCGAACCGCTGCTCGCCTGGTATCACGACACCCTCGGGCCGCGCCGGGGCGGCCCGCGATTCGTCGATCCGGTCGCCCAGCAGGAGGCGGCGGCCCTTCTGGGCGACCCGCGCACCAACGAGCAGATTGCGGCCGACACCTTCTTCGATCTCTTCCGCAGCGCCCTCGACATCAATCCGGCCACGATGGTCGGTCACCGTCGCCCCAGTGTGCGGATCATCGTCACCGACCATGCCGTTCGCGCGGCGCAGTCGAACGGACCTGCACGGGATGCGGAGTCCAATGCGCGGATCTCGCCTCCATCCTCGACACCGGGGCATGGCCGAATCGAAGGCGTGCTGGACACGGTTTCGATCGCGACGATCGAACGGTACCTGTGTGACACGGGCGCGGTCCCCGTCGCATTCGATGATGACGGTCAATGCGTCAACGTCGGTCGTGACCAGCGGTTGTTCACCAGCAAGCAGCGCATCGCCCTGGCCGTTCGCGACGGCGGGTGCCTGTTCGTGAACTGCGGCAGGCCTCCCTCGTTTTGCGAAGCCCACCACATCAAGTTCTGGGCTCGAGATCACGGCAAGACGAACGTCGCCGACGGCGTGCTTCTCTGCCGCCGACATCATCTCCTCCTGCACAACAATGGTTGGGAAATCGTTCGTGAGCGCGGCAGCTACTGGCTTATCCCGCCTCGCAGCATCGACCCTCTCCAGGGCAGGGTCCACCTACCCAGCAAGAATCCCGACCTGTGGGACCTGCGCTCCCGCGCTGCCCAGTCCGCAGACCAACCACGCACCGTAGAGTCACACTCCGCCGAATCACACTCCGGCGAATCAGACGCCGCAACGATCTGCGAGTAGGGGTACACATTGCAACCGCACACGGTCTCCGGCACGGTCGACCAGCGGCGCCGACCGCCATCCACCGGCGCGACCGCACCGTGCTGAATTTCCCCGGCGCGGCGGCCGGCCGCCGAAAACCGGCAACTCCGACCGCCGGGCGCCGGATTCAGATGACTGACGGCAGGCGACAGATGACGGACGACGGACGACGGACGAGAGATTACAGACGACAGATCGCAGATTGCGGTCGAGAGATCACAGACGAGGAAGGAGCGAAGGCCGGCGCGCGTGAGAGCTAACGCACGAGCGAGGAGTCCGGCGCGGGGAATGCCCCGCCCCGATACTCCGGGTTCGTATCGAGTGAACGCATAGTGGTGCGGAAGATATTGAACTTCGTGTTGTAGCCGTTGGTGCCCGCGAGCGTTATGTGTCGCAGGTTGCGTTGCCCGCCATCGGTGTTGCCCACCCACACCGCGAGCGCCACCTTTGTGGTTGTCCCGACCAGCCAGTTCTGGTCCGCGTAGTTAGTCGTACCGGTCTTGCCCACGATCGGCACACCGTCCACCGGGTTTCCGGCGCGCCCGGTCCCGGCCTTCATCACCCCGGACAGCGCGTAGGCGACCGTGCTCGCGATGTTCGGCTCCATCGCCTTCGAACACTGCCGGGGCTGGCCTGGAGCCTCCTTGCCATCTGGCCCGACGACCTTGTCCACGATCGTCGGCGCGCAGAAGGTGCCGTTCGCACCAATTGTGGCGATCGCCCCCGCCATGGAAAGCGGTGCGATCTCATTGGTACCGATCGTTGCCGACGGGTACACATCGAGGGGCCGCCCGTCGGCGCGGTGCACTCCCATCGCCGTTGCCGCGGCGCGGATTCTGCACAGATCGAGCTTCTGGGCCATGGTGATGAAGGCGACGTTGACCGATGCGTTGGTGGCTGCGGCGATCGTCCAGGGTCCGCCTTCGCCCGGCGAATCATTCTTCGGCTCATACGGCTTGCCCGAGAACCTTGCACAGGAGGCCTTGAAGCTCTGCATGGGGAACGGCCGCACGGTGCCATCCACCACCTCGCTGAGGGTGTGTCCCTGCTGGAACCACTCGGTGAGGGTGAAGATCTTGTAGGTAGACCCGGTCGCGAACCCGGACGAGCCCCCGAAGTTCTTGTCGGTGTTGTAGTTCACCGCGGTCGCCGTGGAGCCGCTGCCGGCGCCCGAATTGTCGAATTCCTTGTTCTCCGCCATCACCAGGATGCGTCCGGTCCCGGGTTGCACCGAGACAGCCGATGCCCCGAGGGCGAATCGTGTCTCGGTTGCCGGGGCGCTGGCGTTCAAGGCCTGCTGGGCGACATCCTGCTGGTTCAGGTCGATGCTCAGGTAGATCTTGTACGCGCCTCTCGCCCAGGCCACCTTGCGAACCGCCTCGGTCGGGCCCAGCGCATCGAGAGTAGGCACTAGCCGTTGCGCGTAGTCGCACGCGAACTTGGCGTCGCTGGCGTAGAGGCAGCCGTTGCTCGGCCCCTGGAGCTTAGGTTGGATCGGCGTCGCCACGGCTTCACGGAATTGGGTGGTTGTGATGTAGCCGAGGTCGCGCATGTCGCTCAGGATGAAGTCGCGCCGCACCTTGTTTGCGGCATACAGGGTCGGGCTGCTGAGGTTGCGAAGGTTCGGCTGCTGCACCATCGCAATGAGGCTCGCTGCCTGCGGGAGTGTCACGTCCTTCGCGCTCACGCTGAAATACTTCTGCGCCGCCGCTTCCACGCCATAGGTGGTGCCGCCGAAGCCGGCAATGTTGAGATAGCCGAGCATTATCTCCTTTTTCGGGTAGCGCTTCTCGAGTCCGATCGCGAGCTTCATCTCCCGGACTTTGCGATTGAGCGTGTCGTCGATCGCCGCCTGGTAGGCGATCTTCTTCACGCGAGGATCCTGGATCTGCAGCGCGCGTTGGATGAGGGTGTTCTTCACCAGTTGCATCGCAATCGTGGAACTGCCGCTCGTGATCCCCTTGTGCACGATGTTGCCCACGGCCGCCCTGACCACCGACTTCAGATCCACCCCACCATGCTGGTAGAAGCGACGGTCCTCGCCGGCCACTGTCGCATCTTTGATGTATTGGGAGATCGCGTCCCAGCCCACCACCTCGCGGTTCTGGTCGTAGATGCTGGCGATCGGCACCGGCTGGCCGTCGCGATTGGCATAGATGGTGTTGCGCTGGGATTGCTGGTCGAGGGTGAGGTAGTCGGGCAACGAGTCAAAATACCCGACGGCGAAGTTCGTCCCGCGACTCACGACGATGATCGACGGCACGGCGAGCGAGGCGACGAGCAGACCCGCCAACAGGCTGAAGAACAGGAAGCCGAGCACGGATCCGAACACGCCGATCCTCGTGTCGAAGTCGGTGACCGAGACGATCCCGATCGAGGGGGGCAACCGTGAAGGCAGGGCAGGCGCGCTCATCTGATCTCACCGCAACTCGAGGTGCGAGTTCGCTGCCATCTGAGCCTCCGGGGTGTGCTGTTCACCGTGTCCGCCTGCTGATTGGCACTGTACGCGCAAGTTGGCCACAGCGGCACTGGATCGCTCAGATTCTGGACCATCGGCCTCCAGGCATGCCGCCACTTCGGCATCCGTGACACGGTCGAATCGGGTGTACCACTGGCCCACCGACCAGAAGGGGTGCGGGGTGGCGACCGCCACGAAGGCATCGGCTTCGCCCGCGAGAGTGCGGGTCCAGTCGGGCGGAGCAACCGGTACCGCGAGCACGACCTCAACCGCGCCCAGTCGGCGCACAGTGCGGCACGCGGCCCGCGCGGTCGCGCCCGTGGCCACGCCATCGTCCACGATGATGACCCGCTCGCCGGTGAGGTCCCGCGCACCGGTGAGGTCCCGCGCGCCGGTGAGGTCCCGCGCGCCGATGAGGTCCCGCTCGCCGGTGAGGTCCCGCTCGCCGGTGAGGTCCCGTTGAGGCCCCTCGCGGGGCGTCGGAGTCGTAGTGGACGCTGACGAACGTCGCGGATGGCGCGTGCTGACGATGTCGAGAGGCGCACCCAGGGTGTCCGCGACGCGGCGCGCCACTGGCACGCCGCCGCGGGGAATTGCGAGCACGATCGTGCCGCAATCGCGATAGTGCTCCAGGGCGCGCGCGAGGCGGCCCCCGGCGTCGGAGCGATCCTCGAAAATGGCGGCCATGTGCCAAGTTTGTGCCTGCGCCCCACCCCAGCCAAGGCCGAAAGGCCCTGTGGATTCGGCCGGTCATCGGCGTACCCTGACAGTCTGGAGGTGTTGGCAATGCAGGCAAAAACAGGTGACCGCATAGTCATCCGCGGACGCACGGTCGAGTCGCCGGATCGCCACGGCGAAATTATCGAGGTCCGCGGCGAGGGCGGCGGGCCGCCGTACGTGATCAGATTCGACGATGGCCACGAGAGCGTGATCCAGCCCGGGTCGGACTTCGAAATAGGGCACGACCAGCACACCTAGGCAGAGCGGCAGGACCGTCGCTCGGGCAGTATGGATGGGTGACCTATCTCGCATCCGACTCCCGCTATGACTCCATGCCCTACCGCCGCACCGGGCGAAGCGGGCTGCAACTGCCTGCGGTGTCCCTCGGCCTCTGGCAGAACTTCGGACACGACGTTCCGATCGAGCGCCAGCAACAGATCCTGCGCCGCGCCTTCGACCTCGGGGTGACCCACATCGACCTCGCGAACAACTACGGGCCGCCATACGGCAGCGCCGAGGCCAACTTCGGCGAGCACCTGCGGCGCGACTTCGCGCCGTACCGCGACGAACTGGTGATCTCCACCAAGGCGGGCTACGACATGTGGTCGGGCCCATACGGCAACTTCGGTTCGCGCAAGTACCTCACCGCGAGCCTCGACCAGTCGCTGGCGCGCATGGGGATCGACTACGTGGACATCTTCTACTCGCACCGCGCCGACCCGAACACCCCGCTCGAGGAGACGATGGGCGCGCTGCACTCCGCCGTGGTCTCCGGCAAGGCGCTCTACGCCGGCATCTCGTCGTACTCGCCGGCGCGTACCAGGGAGGCGGCGGCGATCCTCGCCGACCTCGGCACGCCGCTGCTCATCCACCAGCCCTCGTATTCGATGTTCAACCGTTGGATCGAGGATGCCCTGCTCGACACCCTCGGCGAACTCGGCGTCGGCTGCATCGCCTTCTCGCCGCTCGCGCAGGGCCTGCTCACCGATCGCTACCTCGCGGGGATTCCCGAGAACGCCCGAGCCGCGCGCGAGGGTTCGATGCAGAAGAGCATGGTCAACGACGGCACCCTGGCCGCCATCCGGGCGCTCACCGAGATCGCCGGTGGCCGCGGCCAGACACTGGCGCAGCTCGCCATCGCCTGGACTCTGCGCAACGCGGGCGTGACTTCCGCGCTCGTCGGCGCGTCGTCCGTACAGCAGCTCGAGGCCAACCTCGCGGCCGTGAGCAACCTGCGCTTCACTGCCGAGGAGCTCGCCGCCATCGACGAGCACGCGGTGGACATGGGCATCAACCTGTGGGCGGAGTCGAGCGCGGTCTAGTCGCTCGGACAGCGTCGGTCGAGGCGCGAGCCGGTCGCTGGGCCCGACGTCGGACCCTCGGGCTAGTCTTCATCCACGGGCCGCCGCGATACCCGAGCGGCCCGCGCACCGGGCACGCGCCCGATACCAGGGGAGTCTGCCCATGTTCCTGCTCGATGGCATTGTCGTCACGAGCGCGAGCGATCTCACCTCGGCGTCCAGCTGCGAGTTCGCGTTCGCTCGGGCGATCGACGTGCGCCTCGGCCGCATCGAGGCGTCCGAGGCGGAGCCGGATGCGATGCTCGCCCGCACTTCCCGGCTCGGCGACGCGCACGAGCTGCGAGTCCTGGAGGCGTATCGCGAAAGATTCGGCGCCGGAGTGGTCGACGTGCAGCGACCAGACCTGCGGGATGCCGGGGCGCTGGAGGCGGCGGTCGCCGCCACCGGTACGGCCTTCGCGAGTGGCGCCGACGTCGTCTTCCAGGCGACCTTCTTCGACGGGAGCTTCGTCGGGTTCGCCGACTTCATCGTTCGCACCGCCGATGGTCGTTACCGGGTGCAGGACACCAAGCTCGCCAGGCACGCGAAGGTCACCGCCCTGTTGCAGCTCGCCGCATACGCCGAACAACTCGACCGAGTTGGGGTGCTCGTGAGCGACACCGTGGAGCTCCTTCTCGGCGACGGGAGCGTGAGCGAACACCGGTTGGGCGACATCCTGCCCGTGTATCGCCGCCGCCGCGCGCTTCTCGGCGCGATCATCGAGGAGCGTCTCGCCGCCGGCGAAGCCGTGCACTGGGGCGACCCGCGCTACGCGGCGTGCGGGCGGTGCGACGCCTGCGAAGCCGAGGTGCAGTCGAACCGGGACGTGCTGCTGGTCGCCGGGCTGCGTGTGAGCCAGCGCGCGAGGATGCGCGCCGCGGGCGTGACCACGATCGACGAGCTGGCCGCGGCATCCTGGCCCATCGACGGCATTTCGGATGCGACTCTCGCCGCCCTGAGGCAGCAGGCGACGCTGCAGCTCGACACGCGCTCCGGCGCTGCGCCCGCCTGGACGGTAATCAACCCGCTCGCCCTCGCCGCGCTGCCCGCGCCGGACGAGGGCGACATCTTCTTCGACTTCGAGGGCGACCCCCTCTACCAGGACGGCTCGCTGTGGGGCCTCGACTACCTGTTCGGGCTCGTGGAACCCGACACCAGCTTCCGCGCTTTCTGGGCGCACGACCTCGCCGAGGAGCGTCTCGCGCTCGACGACTTCCTCGCCTACGTGACCGCACGTCGGGCGGCTCATCCCGGCATGCACGTCTACCACTACGCCGCTTATGAACGCACCCACCTGCTGTCGCTCGCCGCACGCCACGGCGTGGGGGAGGAGGTCGTGGACGACCTGCTGCGCAACAATGTGCTCGTCGACCTCTACCCGGTTGTCAAGCAGTCGCTGCGAATCGGCAGCCGCAGCTACTCGCTCAAGAAGCTCGAGCCGCTCTACATGGATGATATCCGTCAGGGCGTTGACAACGCGGCGGACTCGATTGCGGAGTACGTGCACTACCAGGAGCTTCGGGATTCCGGCCAGCCGGCCGAGGCCGCCGCCGTTCTCGACGACATCGCCCGCTACAACGCATACGACTGTGTCTCGACGCTTCGGCTACGGGACTGGCTTCTCGCGCGCGCCGCCGAAAACGCGGTGCCGCTCGCGACCCCTCGGGACCTCGAGTTGGACGTGCCCGCCCGCGAACCCGACCCGGTGTATCTCGAGCTCGTCGAACTGCTCTCCGCCACGTCCCCGGCCGACCGCACGACCGACCAGACCGCCCTCGCACTCGCCTCCGCCGCCATCGACTACCACCGACGCGAGCTCAAGAGCTTCTGGTGGGACCACTTCAACCGGCTCGCAACCCCCGTCGAGGACTGGGCGGACACGCGCGACGTCTTCGTGGTCTCGTCGGCCGGTCTCGAGCGGGACTGGTTTCGCGAGGGCAGGCAGCTTTCCGATCGCCGCCTCCTGCGCCTCACCGGCACACTCGCCCCGGGCAGCTCGCTCGGGATCGGGGCAAAGCCGTTCCTGCTCTACGACGCGCCATACCCGCCGATCGCCCGGAGCTCGGCACCCGGGTCTCGGTCGGCCCACAACCGCGTGATCGTCGTCGACGACCTGGGCGGGAGCGGGTTCCTCGTCGAGGAGCGGCTCGAGAAGGGCGCACCCCACTACTCGGAGCTGCCCGTCGCCCTCACCCCGGCGACACCACCCGACCCCGGCAGCCAGGTCGGCGCCATCGCCGAGTGGGGCCGCGAGGTTCTCGACGCCCTGCCGCAGATGCTGCCGGATGCCGCCCTCGACATCCTGAGACGAGTGCCGCCCCGGGCCGCCGCGCTCGTTCCCGTGACGGACGGCGACACCGCCTCGGCCATCCGGGACACCCTGCTCGGGCTCGATCGGTCGTACCTGGCGGTGCAGGGGCCGCCGGGAACCGGCAAGACGTTCACCGGGTCGCTGGTGATCGCCGACCTGGTGGCCAACCACGGCTGGCGCGTCGGCGTGGTCGCGCAGTCGCACGCGTCGGTGCAGAACATGCTCGAGGGCGTGGTGAAAGCCGGCCTCGACCCCGAGGTGATCGGCAAGAAGCCGAAGGGCGGTGACGAGCACGTCGAGGTGCCGTGGACCGGCCCAACCGATGGAACGTCCGCCGGCTTCGGCCGGCATTCCGGCGGTTTCGTGCTCGGCGGAACGGCCTGGACGTTCAGCAACGCGGGCTCCGTGCCCCGCGGCTCGCTGGACCTGCTCGTGGTTGACGAGGCCGGGCAGTATTCGCTCGCCAGCACTATCGCCGCCGCGGTCTCCGCCCAGCGCCTGCTGCTGCTCGGCGACCCGCAGCAGCTTCCGCAGGTGAGCCAGGGCACGCATCCCGAGCCCGTCGACGCGTCGGCGCTTGGGTGGCTCGCCGATGGCCACCAGGTGCTGCCGCCCGACTTCGGCTACTTTCTCGACACGAGCTGGCGCATGCACCCCGCGGTGTGCGCTCCGGTGTCGGCGCTCTCCTACGAGGGCAGGCTCTTCTCACACCCCTCGGACCGCCACCTCGACGGGGTCGAGCCCGGCCTGCACCCGGTGGCGGTGCCCCACGTCGACAACTCGACGTCGTCCACGGAAGAGGCGGAGGCCGTGGTCGCTCTCGTGCGGCACGTGATCGGCAGGCCGTGGTCGAGCGGTGGCACGACGGCGCCGCTCGCCCAGGACAACGTGATCGTCGTCGCGCCGTACAACGCCCAGGTCGCGCTCCTGCGCTCGGCCTTGGCCTCGGCGGGCCTCGGCGACGTGCCGGTCGGCACCGTCGACCGGTTCCAGGGCAAGGAGGCCGCCGTCTCGATCGTCTCCCTCGCCGCGTCCTCCGCGGATGACGTGCCCCGCGGCCTCGAATTCCTGCTGCTGGCCAACCGGCTCAACGTGGCGATCTCCCGGGCGCAGTGGGCCGCGTACCTCGTCTACTCGCCGGCACTCACCGAGTACCTGCCGCCGACGCCGGAGGCTGTCGCCCGGTTGAGCGCGTTCATCACCCTCGTGGAGCCGCCCGTCGCCTCGCCCGACGCGAAGTCCGCCGTGTAGGCCGTCGCGTAGTCCGACCCGGTGGCCGACCGGCGGGAGGACAAATCAGGGAGATGTGCCGCTGGCGGGCGAGCGGGATGGCCCGGCTCGGCGCTAATATTGGGCATGGCTCACCTCACCGACTACGGGCAGACGATCGCCGCCGTCACTGCCGGCATCGCCGACCTCATCGCCGCGACGACGGCACCGGCGCAGGTCACGGCCCGCATGCCTATCGCCGCCCGCGCCGGCCAATCCGGGGCATCCGTCAACCTCTTCCTCTACCAGGACGCTCCCACTCGCTATCGCGTGGGCGGCGAGCCAGCGAGTCCCGGCATCGTGATCGGCACCGAACTGCGCTACCTGGTCACCGCGTATCCGGCGCACAAGACCGACCCGGATGCCTCGAGCCAGGTGCTCTACGGGGCGTCGCGAGCCGCGGTGGAGAACAACCCGGTGCTGTCGGTGACCCTGGCGTCTGGGATGGTGCGGCAGGTTCGCCTCACCACCACATCGCTCGGAATCGTCGAGCACACCGCACTCTGGATCGCCTCCGACGTGGCCATGCGCCTCTCGTTCGTGATCATCGCGAGTGTCGACCTCAGCGAGGTCGGCGTGCGGTCGGCCACGGCGTCGATCGCCGACCTCACCGCGATCGCGGCGCCGGGAGTGATCGCTGTGTTGTCCGGCGCGGATGCCGCAGCCAAGCCAGCCGCGGCATCCGCGATCGCGGCCGCGCTCGGGCGTCCACTGCTCGAGGTGGATCTGGTCCAGATCGTGAGCCAGTACATCGGCGAGACGGAGCACAACCTCGCCGGGCTGTTCGAGCGCGCCGATCGGGGTGGCGCCATCCTGTTCTTCGACGAGGCGGACGCGCTCTTCGGCCGACGGTCGGAGGTGCGGGACGCGCACGACCGTTACGAGGAAGCAAACCCCGCGCGAATCCTCGACCTGCTCGGACGGGCGCCAGGACCCGTGCTGGTCTCGGTCACCGCGGCAGGCGAGGCCCTGCTCGCGCGCCAGGCGATTGACGTGCCGTTCCCGCCGGACTGACGCCGGCCGGGGTCAGCGGCTCGAGATGCCGTTGAGCATGCCCGAGATGAACCGGCGCTGCAGGAAGAAGTAGAGCAGCACGATCGGCAACGCCACGATGGTTCCCGCCGCGGCGAGCAGCGAGTACTCGGTGATGTGCTGCCCCTGGAAGAAGGCCAGTCCGAGGGGCGCCGTGCGCAGGCTCTCGCTCGAGACCATGATGAGCGGGATCAGGAACTCGTTCCACGTCCACATCGCCACGAGCAGGCACATCGTCGTGATGGCCGGCACCGACGGCGGAACCACGATGCGCCAGAGCACGCGCAGGTCGCTCGCTCCATCCATCTTTCCGGCCTCCATGATCTCGCCGGGGAAGGTGCGGAACTGGTTACGCATCCAGAACACCCCGAAGGCGAGCGACTGGGCGGTCTGCGGCAGGATCAGAGCCCAATAGCTGTCGGTGAGGCCGGCTCCGCGCAGGTCGTAGTAGAGCGGGATGATGAACGCCTCGGCGGGGAGCATCAGCCCCGCCAGCAGCAGGAAGAACAGCACGTTCTTGCCCGGGAAGTGCAGGCGGGCGAAGGCGAATCCGGCGAAGATGCTCAGGATACTCGTGAGGATCACGACGGAGATCGTCACGGTGAGGCTCGAGCGGAGGTAGGTGGAGAACTGGCCGCGATTCCACGCCTCGATGAAGTTGCCGACGTCGATGCTCGACGGCAGGTGGAAGCCGGCCTGCGGATCGGTCGTCGGGGTGACGGCCGACAGCAGCACGCCGAACATCGGCACGACGGCGAAGAGGCTGAACACTCCGAGCACGAGGTAGTTGAGCACGGCCTCCCGGTGGGCGATTCTCATTCGACTTCCTCCGGCTGGATCTTCTGGATGACGGCGGTGATCACGAGGATGAGCACGCTCAGTCCGATCGCGACAGCCGCCGCCGAGCCGACCTGCCCGGTGGTGAATGCGCGGTTGTAGGCCTCGAACGCGGGGAGCGAGGTGCTGTTTCCCGGGCCGCCACGGGTGGTCACGTAGACGAGGTCGAAGGTCTTGAGCGCCGCGACCACGGTGAGCGTGAGGGCCACGGCGATCTGGCCGCGCAGGGCGGGGAGGGTGATGCTGAAGAACTCGCGAGCGGCGCCGGCACCGTCCATGCGCGCAGCCTCGAACAGCTCCCGAGGGATGTTGGCGACGCCGCTCAGGAACAGCACTAGGCACAGTCCGATGCCAAGCCAGCTGCCGATGAGGCCGATCGCCGGCAGGGCGGTGTCGAAGTCGCCGAGCCATGCCCGGGTGATCGAGCCGAGCCCGATGGCGCGCAGCACCTGGTTGGCGAGGCCCTCGGGGGAGTAGATCGAGATCCAGGTCGTGGCGACCACGACCGAGGAGACCACCTGGGGCAGGAAGAGCAGCGTGCGGAACAGGGACATGCCCCGCAGGTGGGCACCGCGGGAGATGACGGCGGTGAGCACAAGGGCGAGGGTCACCGGCACGACCGAGTAGAAGAAGATCATCACCCCGGCGTGCAGGAAGGAGTCTCGCAGCTTCGCGTCGGTGAAGAGGTCGACGTAGTTCTGCAGGCCCACCCAGGTGGATGGCCCGATGCCGTTCCACTCGAAGAGCGAGTACTGCGCCGTCTGCACGACGGGGATGCCGAGGAACACCGCGAACACGACGAAGGCGGGCAGCACGTACAGGTATGCCTTCCACTGCACCCGCGGGCGGCGGCCCGACCGGGCGCGAGTGATGCTCGCGCCCGGCGCGGTGTGGTTCGTGGTCGCCAGGAGCATGGGCTAGCGACCGGTGAACGCTGCGTAGTCGGTCTGAAGCGTCGTGGCGAATTGCTGCGGTGTCGCCTTCCCGGCGGTGAGCTCCTGCACGGCGGCGGTCAGCGTGTCGTAGAAGGTGGGCGTGGAGTAGTCGAGGTATGGCACCAGTCCGGAACTCGCATTGACGCGCTTCCACTCGCTCGCGACGTCCGCCGCGAGCGTGCCCTTGGCCGGCGCCCAGTCGGCGGGCGGCACGGTGGGGAGGTTTCCGGTGTCGACCAGAACCTGGCTCGCCTTCGCGTTGGTGACAAAATCGATGTACGCGGCGGCGACATCCGGATGCTTCGTGGCCGAGGTCATCGCCCAGGCCAGCCCCTCGCCACCCGTGGTCACGGGAGTGGTCGAGTCGTTCGGGCCGAGCGCGAGGAAGCCGGCGTCGGCGCCGAGGCCCTCGGTCACGGTCTGCAACTGCCAGGTTCCCGTGATGGTGAAAGCGGCCTTGCCCGCCATGAAGGCGGCGAGGGCGTCGTCGCGCGAGATCCCGTTGGCGTCCGGGGTGAGGTAGCCCTTGTCGACCCAGTTCGTGAGCGTCGTTGCCGCCTCGATGGAGCTCGCGTCGGTCCACGCGCCGCTCTTGGAGCGCACGAGGTTGTTCACGGCCTTCGCGCCCGCGATCGCGGCCTGCACGACCCCGAAGAGGTGGATGCCTGGGCTCTTCTCCACGTCGCCGTAGGCGATCGGCAGGATGCCGGCCTTCTTCACCGCGGCGAGGTCGGTCTCGAACTCCCCGATCGTCTTCGGCGGCGTGAGGCCGAGAGAGGAGAGGATCTTCTTGTTGTAGTAGACGCCCACGATCTCGCCGGTCTGGGAGACCCCGTAGAGGTGGCCGGTCTGCCAGTTCTTGCCGTTGGAGGAGAAGGTGTTGAGGTCGAGCAGCTGCTTCGGGTAGTACTTGTCCCAGCCGTAGAGCGTCGAGTAGTCGTCCACCGGGCGCAGCAGCCCGCCGCCGACGAACGCGCCCATGTCCGGGTAGCCCTGATTCGCCTGCACGACGTCCGGGGCGTCCTTCGAGGTGAGCGCGAGCTTGAGGGTGGTCTTGAGGTCGGCGAAGGACCGGCTCACGCGGTCGATCGTCACGTTCGGGTACTTCTTCTCGAACTGGGCGTTGAGCTTCTTCTGGGCCACATCGATACCGCCATCGGTGTTCTGGTCCCACACCGTGATCGACACCTTGCCCGCACCCGCGACGTCTTTCGAGACCGGACCGGTCGAGCCGGTCGTGCTCGAGGAACTCCCCGGGGCGCACGCGCTCAGAGTGAGAGCGATGGTGACGGCCGCTGCGAGCGCGCCCGCCAGCTTCTTCGGATGCCGGATCATGTGTTCTCCTCGGGGGTGTGGATGTGGGTGGCGTGCTGAGTTTCAGTGGAGCGGTGCGGCCGGGACGCTGCAGGCAGGTCAACGACGGCGTTCGAGGCTGCCCACTCGCGAATCGTCGACCAGTCGCCGGCCGGAGCCTCGGCGTCAAGGAAGCGCAGGATCTCGGCCGGGCGGGGCGCACTCGCCGCGCCGCCGAGCGTGCGCACCGAGAGCGAGGCGCCCAGGCAGGCGAGCCTCAGCCGCACGTCGAGGGGCCAGTCGAACCGTTCGGTTGCCATGAGCGAGGCGACGAAGACGTCGCCGGCCCCGGTCGGGTCGATCGTGTCAACCGCGATCGTGTCGACCTCGGAGAGCCTCCCGGTCGCGCTTTCGAAGGCGACCACGCCGCGGGCACCGCGCGTGACGACGGCGAGGGAGACGTACTCGCCGAGCGCCCGTGCCGCATCCTCGGCGCTGTCGGTCTGGGTGTAGCGCATCGCCTCGAGGTCGTTGGGCACGAAGACGTCGATCTCCCGCAGCCTCCGCAGCACCGACTCCGACCACTCGCCGCTCGAATCCCAGCCCACGCCGCCGAACACGACGGTTCCCTGCGCCCGGATCCGCCGGACCCAGGCGGGAAGCTCGGCCTGCACTCCCACGTGGGTCGCTCCCACGGTCGGCCCACCCTCGGCCCACTCGAGCGGCAGCGCCTCCTCCTCGTAGGTGATGAAGCTGCGCTCGTGTTGCCCCGTGAGGGACACCGAGACCGGGCTCTGGAATCCGGGAATCCTCTTCAGCCAGGTGAGATCCAGCTCCGGCTCGGCGGAGAGGATGTCGTCGACCCGGCGGCCGAGCGCGTCGTCGCCGAGCTGGGAGAGCAGGGCGGTGGATGCTCCGAGCCTGGCGGCGGCGACGGCCCGGTTGGCCGTGCCGCCGGGAGTGAGCATGAACGCGTCGGCGAACACCTCCGCCCCTGGTTCCGGCAGGGGGACGCCGGCGAACACGAGATCGCAGAACACCGAACCGGCGAAGAGCAGGTCGAGGTGTGGCGTCGCGGCTGTTGCCGAGTTTTCACTGAGCACGAGACTCCAGAGGTATGAGATCGGCGCAATCAACGGTGATCGAGTTTGCGCAGGTTTTATCCAGTCTGCGGATCTGATGTCACGATCGTACGCCGGAAGTGCGTCAAGTTTGTAAAGTTTGACAATCTTGGCTCGAAAACTCGATCATAAACGCGCAAACTCCGCCATCCATCCCGTAGGCTGCTCCCATGATCGGCAAACAGCGGCAGGACCGGATTGTGAAGGCGCTTCGCTCCGGCGGTGCCGCCTCGGTGAGTGAACTCGCCCTCGCGCTCGATGTGAGCGAATCCACCATCCGTCGGGATCTCGACATGCTCGACCGCAACGGCGAACTCACCCGCACCTACGGGGGAGCGGTGCTGCGCCCGGGCGAGACGGTGCGCGAGCCGGGGGAAGACCCGCTCGAGGGCACCTTCGCGATCGACTCCGACCTCGCGCTCAAGAAGGCGATCGCCCGGCAGGCGGCGGCACTCGTCGAAGACGAGAGCGTCATCATCCTCGACATCGGAACCACCACGCCTCTCGTCGCACGTGAACTGCGCGGTCGCCCGGTCACCATCATCACCAGCAACCTCGCCGTGCTCGACGAGCTCCGCGACGACACCACCGTGAGACTCGTGATGCTCGGCGGCGTCCTCCGACGCAATTACCGCTCTTTCGTCGGCTCGCTCACGGAACTCGCCCTCGCCCAGGTGAGCGCAGACATCGTGTTCCTCAGCTGCACCGGCGTGCGGGCCTCCGGCCACGTCGTCGACAACATGGCGGTCGAGGCCCCGATCAAACACTCGATGATCAAGTCGGCCGACAAGGTCGTCCTGCTCGCCTCCGAAGCCAAGTTCCCGGGCACCGGCGCCCTTCGGCTGTGCTCCCTTGCCGACGTCGACGTGGTCATCACCACCGCCGGCGCGAACGAGCAGACCCTGAACAAGTGCCGCGAAGCCGGTGGAAAGGTGATCATCGCATGAAACTGTGCATCCTCGGCGGCGGAGGTTTCCGCACCCCGTACGTCTACCAGGCCCTGCTTCGCGACCGCGGCTTCCCGCGCGTGACGGAGGTGGCGCTCTACGACGTCGACGAGCACCGGCTCCGGTCGATGACGGCGATCCTCGAACAGTTCGCCGCGGGCTTCGAAGACGCGCCGCGGCTCGTTCCGACCCTCTCCCTCGAGAACGCGATCGAGGGCAGCGACTTCGTCTTCGCCGCGATCCGGGTCGGAGGACTCGAGGCTCGCCGCTGCGACGAGCACGTCGCGCTCGACCTCAACGTGCTCGGGCAGGAGACAACCGGTCCGGGCGGCCTCGCCTACGCCATCCGCACCATCCCGGTGATGATGACCATCGCCACGGTCGTGCGCGAACTCGCGCCGAACGCCTACCTGATGAACTTCACCAACCCGGCCGGCATCATCACCGAGGCCATGCAGTCCGTGCTCGGCGACCGGGTGCTCGGCATCTGCGACACCCCGTCCGGGCTCGGCCGCCGCGTCGCCGGGCTTCTCGGTCTCGACCACACCCGCGTGCAGATGGACTACGTGGGCCTCAACCACCTCGGCTGGATGCGCCGGGTGATGTACAACGGCGAGGACGTACTGCCACGGCTGCTCGCGGACGACGAGAAACTCGGCCTGATGGAAGAGGGGCACGTCTTCGGCACGGACTGGATCCGAAGCCTGGGCGCGATCCCCAACGAGTACCTGTACTACTACTACTTCAACCGCGACGCCGTGCGGAACATCGTCGACTCCAAGATCACGCGCGGAGACTTCCTGGCGAAGACCCAGGGCGAATTCTTCGACCGCACCATCGCCGCAGGCAACGGAGCGGCGGACCTCTGGCGGGAGACCGTCGAGACGAGAAGCGCCAGCTACATGGCCGAGGCGAAGGGCGGCGTGCAGGGCGCACCGACGAGCTCGCGCGAACACGAGACGGACCCCAGCCACCAGGGCTACGCGGGCGTCGCGCTCGGCGTGATGGCCGCGATCACCCGTAACGAGCGGGCCACCATGATCCTCAACGTGCGCAACGGCACGACCATCCAGGGGCTTCCGGCGGATGCCGTGATCGAGGTGCCGACGACGGTGGACGCCAACGGCGTGCACCCGCAGACCACCGCGCAGCCGGAGCTCGCGCAGATCGGCCTCATGCAGCAGGTGAAGGCCGTCGAACGGCACACGATCGCCGCCGCCATCACCGGGTCGCGGGACGAGGCCCTCAAGGCCTTCGCCCTGCACCCCCTGGTGGACTCCGTGACGGTGGCGCGCAGCCTGCTCACCGGCTACATCGACCGCATCCCCGAGGTCGCCCGCGTGCTCACCCGGTAGGCGAGGGGGTGGACTTCGCGAGCTTGTCTGGGTCGAGCACGCCGAAGAAGACCTGGGACCCCCGCGGGGAGATCTCGCTCTCGAACTCGTCGATCTCCCTGGGCCGGGCCTCCACCTCGAGGTCCCTGCCCTGGACATCCGTGGCTCCATGCCGAGCGGTCCGCTGCTGAACAGCCAGACGGGGCGAGCCGACAGGGTCGCGCGGTTGCGCCGCACGAAGTCCGTGACCTCCTTTCGCCCTGATCCCAGATACACCGCGCTGCCGACGATGTTCGCGTCGTAGGCGGCCGGGTCGCCCTCGGCCTCGGCGGGCACGGCGAGTGAGTTCTGGCCGAGTTCGCGCAACCTGGCTGCGATGCGCTCGGCGATCTCCGCCGTCGAACCGTACTTTCTCGCGTAGGCCACGAGGACTCTCATTGCTCCTCCTCAGGCTCGGTGCACGAGCCGCACGACCCGCCTCCACCCTGACAGCGCACGGCCGCCCGGCGCGGGCAAGTCACGCCGGATCGCGAGCCGTAAGGCCCATGCCCGGCCCCGAACGCCGTTACGCTGGCAGCCATGAAGCGACTCATTCTCACGGCGATGCTCGCGGCGGCGATCCTGCTCGGAGTCGCTGGCCCTGCCTCCGCCGGCGTGGATGACTTCTCGTTCTCGAGCTTCGATGGCCAGTACACGCTCGGCCGGGACGCCGCCGGTCGCTCGGTGCTCACGGTGGTCGAGACTCTCGTGGCCGTCTTCCCGCAGACCGACCAGAACCACGGCATCCGCCGAGAACTCGTCGACACATACGACGGGCATCCCACCGACCTCACGGTCAAGTCGGTGACCGACGGCAACGGCGGGCCCCGCGGCTTCACGACGGAGACCAACAACGAGTTCCTCGACGTGACGATCGCGAGCGACTCGTTCGTGCACGGCGCGCAGACCTATGTGATCACCTACGAGCAGCACAACGTCACCCGCTACTTCGCGGACACCAGAGCCGACGAGTTCTACTGGGACACCAACGGCACCGGCTGGGCACAGCCGTTCGGCGAGGTCACCGCCACGGTGCACCTCGCGCCGTCGCTCCTGCCCAGGCTCACCGGCAAGGCGGATGCCGCGTCCGGCGCCCAGGGCGCAAGCGGCCCGGCAACGGTCGCCAGGACCGACGACGGATTCGCCTTCGGAGCCAAGAGCCTCGGGGCGGGGCAGAACCTCACCTTCGCGATCGGCTTCGCCCCCGGCACCTTCACCCCGCGCGACAGCGGGTTCTTCGCCGCCCCCTGGCCGTCGCTGTCCCTGGTCGGCGCCCTCGGTGCGATCGCCGCGGCCATCGGAGGAATCGTGCTGAGGCTCACCCGCCTGCGCGATGCACCTGGCCGGGGCATCATCATCCCGGAGTACCTTCCGCCGAAGGGCGTTCCGCTGCTGCTGTCCTCCACGATCGCGGGCAAGACGGCGAAGGCGAACCCGGCCCAGATCCTGGACCTCGCGGTGTCGGGCAGGCTGCGCGTGCTGGAGCTGGAGCCCACCGGCTTCAGCCGCAAGCCGGGGTTCGCCCTCGAGTTCGTCACCGCCGAGGGGGCCAACCCCGATGAGACCGAGTTCCTGCATGCGCTCTTCGGCGACTCGTTCACCCCGGGGGAGCAACGAACGCTGAAGAAGCCCGACCAGCGGGCCGTCAAACGCATCACGGCCCTCATGCGGAGGGTGCGTTCGGATGCGACGGCCGAGGGGTACCGTCGAAAGCTTCCGGCCGCGCGCATGTTCCTGGTCGTGGCGGCCTCCGCCGTCGCGGGTGCCGTCAGCTTCATCTTCGGTGCGCTGGCGTTCGGCGACGCCGTGGGAGGTCTCGTGCCCGCCGTGTTCATCGGCGTCGGCGTCCTCGGCTTCGTCATCACGGTGATCGCCATCTCCCACGTACCGCTCGAGCCGCGAGGGGCAGAACTGCGGGAGTACCTGAAGGGACTCGACATGTACATCTCGCTCGCCGAGGCGGACCGGCTGCGCTACCTGCAGTCCCCGCAGGGTGCCGAGCGGGCGGCGATACCCACCGACGACAAGGCCCAGCTCGTGAAGCTCAACGAGAGGCTGCTGCCCTATGCCGTGCTGTTCGGCAACGAGAGGGAGTGGGCCAGGGAACTCGGTCGCTACTACGAGGAGCTCGGCCAGCAGCCCACCTGGTACGCGGGCCGAAGCGCCTTCAATGCCGCGCTCTTCGCCAGCAGCATCGGCTCGGTGTCGGTGAGCGCCTCATCCGCCTACAGCGCGTCGAGCGGCGGATCGGGCGGCGGCGCGGCGTCGGGCGGCGGGGGAGGCGGCGGAGGCGGCGGCGGGGTCTGACGCGGGGTCTGGCTCTCTCGCGCCGAATTCCCTCCGAATTCAGCCCGTGTTCATCCGGCAACCATTGCGGCAACGGCGCCCCAGGGCGCAGTGTGCAATGACCAGCAGAAAGGTTGCCGCCGAGAGCGACCAACACGAGTGAGAGAAGAGAGCCATGGGCAAGCATTTCGACGACGCTCCGACGCCGCTCCTCCAGGTGCCGACAACGACGGCGCAGTTCGAGGCGATAGTCGGCGCCTACGTGCCAGACGGGGCCCTGGAATCGGAGGATCGCGAAGCGGACGATCCCTCCTGGTACTCCACAGACTGATCCGACGCCGCCTGCCGTAGGGTGGAGCAACCGGCCCCCGACACAACCGGCGGCGAGCAGCAGAAGCGAGCGTCGAGCAGTAGTGAGCATCATCATTCCCGCCCTGCGGCGGCCCATCATCGTCTGGGACGTTGTGCTGTCGATCCTGCTCACAGCGCTTGGGCTCGGGATCGCCGCGCTCGTCTCGCTGTCGTCGATCTTCCTCGTGATGGCCGCCGACTCGTGCGGAGGCAACCGCGAGTGCACCCTTCCGCAGCTCACGGCCGGCTGGCTCATCGCCATGATCGGGCCGAGCGTCATCATGCTCGTCACCCTCGTGCTCACGGTCGTGAGCCTGGTGAGACGACGAGTGACCTGGTGGCTGCCGCTAACCGGCATCGTGGTCGAGTTGCTCGTCTGGTGGGGCGCCGTGTCGCTCGTCTTCGCGAGCGTGCCCGGCCTGAACTGACCGACCGCCCCGGCAACGGACGCGGTCGCCTCGCGCCCACCCGGCGGTAGGTTAGTGCCCAACGCAGTCTGGACTGATCGGGCGGAGGGCCGGTAGAGGCATCGGAGCGCCTGGCCACGACCTATGAGGGGCGGCTTGTGAATTCGTGAAATGTCCGACGATACGGGCATGACCCGCAGCAACGGCTTAGCGCCAACCACCGTTCCGATACTGGTCAGACCCCTGGCAGCGAACCGAAGCGTTTACCCCCAATCCTGGCTGACAGCGGCTACTCCCGGCCGGACACCTCGTCGTAGAACTCGCGCAGCACGGTGGCGTAACCAGAAGGGTTCTGTAGCCAGTGGACGTGACCAGAGTTCTCTAGCGTCACTTGCGTGGCATGCGGGAAACGACGCCGAACGATCCCAGCGCCGTCTTCGAAAATGTCAAAGGCGCCATAGACGACGAGCACGGGTCCTCGAAAACTCCCCGCTCCCTGCAGCACAGCCGAGTGCTCTTTCGATATGGCTCTGTCGGTCTTGATCATCGCGACTCGAGAACAGCCGGCCAGCCACTGCGGGTCCGGATCCGGTGCGGATCGAGGGACCAAGAAGTAGTTGTGCCACGTCTCAGTCATCACATGACGCATCGCCCAAGTGCCGATTGTACCGGGGATGATCAGACTGGAACCGAAGGCGTAGAACCGGATGGTGCCTGTCAATCCGGCCCGAGCGTGTTCAATATGGAAGGACTCCCGCTTAGTTCGCTTCCAATCGTCGCCCACCCCCAGCGATGAGCTGGAAAGCACCAGGCTCCTCACCCTGCCTACGTGAGCAGAGGTGTACGCCTGGGCGAGTAGACCTCCCCATGAGTGTCCAAACACGTGCCAGGAGTCGATACCCATCGAGGTCCGAATGCTCTCGATATCCTCGAGGTAGGCGGCTAAGTCAAAGCGCTCATCGAGACACTTCGATCCGCCGACACCGCGCTGGTCGAAACCGATGACTCGGAACTGAGGCAGCATCGGGACGGTTGAGTCATACATGTAGTCCGGAACGCCGGGACCGCCGTGCAGCAAGAGGAGCGGCTCGCCACTGTCAATGCTCTGCCGGACCGAAATCACCGCACCCGGAGAATCGACGTTGAAATGGTCCATGCGGCCAATTGTGAACGGAGGACGTTCTCGGCCACAAGGGCCATCCGACCTGGGGTCTTGGTAGTAGCGGAACAGGAGAGCCCAGCGACGGGTCGCTGGGCGGTTCCAATATGCGGATCGAAATCGGGGTCCAATCCACATGCGGACAATTCGGAGCTAGCACCGATCTGAATCGGGGTTACGTCACGGTGCCTCCGCGCCAGACGCGCCAGCACGCTCACCCCGGGCAGCAGCACCCGCTCCCGACGAAGCCATGCCGTCGCGTGCTCGAACAACACGGTCAACCCGTCACCGTGAGTCCAGGCCCGCGAGTAGACAAACAGCGTCAGTTCCTCGGCCAGCGGACCATCGAAGTCGCGGTACCCGTACGCCACGCGGATCTCGCGCGCATGCTCGTGAACCGTTGACACCCGCAGTGTGTAACTGCCCCTATGAGGCGCTATTGGAGTGCATCCACCGGGAGGAGGTCAACCCCGAGCTGGCCCGCCGCGACGAGATCGACACCGACCACGAGGCGGCTCTCCGGCTCGCGCTCCTGCCGGTCGAACGCAAGACGCTGCTGAGGCTCCGCGACGAGAATCAGATCGACGACGTGATTCTCCGGCGCATGCAGGCGCGGATCGATCTCGAGGAGCTCCGGCTCGCGGACGATATCGGCACCGAGTAGGCGGCCTCCTCCTCCCAGCCGTGCAGGGGAGTGCCGTGTGCACCGATCGCGCCCGGGCTCCTCGACCGCTTCGCCGTGGCGACCATCATTGCGCCATGAGACCACCGACCTACAGCGAGTCGCTCCTGCAGCCGCTCACCACCGATGCCCTTGTCGAGCAGAGGGTCTCCGCCCTCGTGGGGCGAGCCTGCCGGCGCCAACTCTGGTTTCTGTTCCTCGACGAACACCAGGTTCAACTGCCACTCATCATCCCCGTCGGCGATCCGCCGACTCGTCCGGACGCCTCGGTCCGTAACCTCGCGGAGGGCATCTCCATCGCCATGGAGTCTGCGGCCGCGGCTTCGGTCATCGTCGTGATTGAGCGATTCGCCGACCAGGCTGTCACCCCCGCCGACACGGAGTGGGCACGCACCATCGACGAGGAATTCCGCGAGAAGGGCCTGCGCGTGCGCGGCTTCCTTCTCAGCCATCGACGCGGCGTGCGCTGGCTGGCACCCGACGACTACCGGTTTCCGGTGCGGGGGAGCGACCGATGATCTGGCGCACGCGCGTCCGCAGAGTCGACCGGCCGCGCCGCGCTAGAGCAGCGGGACGCCGCTTCGCCCTGCCCACGTGACAAAACCGACCACATATCAGCGGGAGGGGAGCGACTCCTCGATCAGGCCGACGATAGCCGGGTCGTCCGGCTCCGTGGTCGGCCGGAAGCGGTGCACGTCCCCGGACGGAGTGACCACGAACTTCTCGAAGTTCCACTTCACCTTGCCCGCCTGGCCGTCGGCATCCGGGGTCTTCACGAGCTCCCCATAGAGCGGATGCTGCGAGCGGCCGTTCACCTTGACCTTGGCGAACATCGGGAAGGTGACACCCCACGTGGTGGAGCAGTACTCCTTGATGGCGTCCTCGCTGTTGAGCTCCTGCAGGAATTGGTTGCTCGGGAAGCCCAGAACAGTGAACCCCTTCTCGCCGTACTTCTTCTGCAGCGCTTCGAGCTTCTCGTACTGCGGGGCGAGCCCGCAACGGGACGCGACGTTCACGATGAGCAGCACCTTGTCCTGGTAGGCGCCGAGCGAGGTGGTCTGTCCGTCGATGGTGGTGATCGGGATGTCGTTGATGGCCATGAAATAGCGAACGGCCGCGCCCCGGCCCGTATTCCCAGAGTGGTCGGGGAGATACCGGTCGGACGCGGCCGTTCGGCCGTGCGCGAGCTCTACGTCAGTCGACCACGAGCACGCGGATGCGACTTATCGCCCTCACCGCGGCAACGGACTGCCACACGACAAACACTTCCACCACGAGGGAGAGAAGGCCGAGCGGCTCGAGCCAGTTGCCGATGTCGTCCATCGCGCCTGGCATTCCGACCGTGCGATTGATCACGAACGCCACGAGAACCGCGGCCGCGAGGGCTCCGGCCGCGAGGTAGTCGAGCTTCGTCGCGACCGTGAACAGCCGTTCCGTGATCACGAGCGCCGCCACAATGAGAACAATGTAGAGGTACCCGAGATATGGCGTTTCCTTGAGTTTGCCCGGCAGGTCGAGAACGTGGATCGCCGCTACGGCGGCCACCCCAATCCCCATCGCTGCGCGTCGACTTTCCAATTGAAGGCGAAGCCGACGGGCGTGCAGTTGCGTGGTTACGCGCTCGCCCGATGCTTCGTTTGCCGATGTGGTTTCGGCGGTCGTTCGTTCTGCGGTTCCAGTACTCGATGTCATTGTCTTCCCCTGACTCAGTGAATCTCTGTACATTCCGATGTGGTTACTTGCCCTTTCGACGCTAATCGCACGCGCACGGCGAGGAAAAGGGCACGCGCCCTTCATGTGAGGACTCCAATGTTGGGGCTGCATTCTCTCGGGTAACTGTGATGCTGCAGTGAGCAGTTGGGAGCTACCATCCAGTCGCGCGAGCGGAGAGAACGCCGCCGGATGCCCTACGCTGGAAAACCGCTCTCCACCATCCGGGTCACAGGATCGGTTCGATATTCTCGACAGCGTTCCCGGCGCGACCGACGCGCCCCTGCCAGAAAGAGCCCATGCCAGACAGTCCCATCTCGGCAACGCCGTACGAGGTGCTCGGGGTGAACTCCTCGGCGAGCGAGGACGAGCTCCGGCGCGCGTACCGCCGGCTGCTGCGGGAGTCCCATCCGGACACCGGCGGGAGCACGGCACGGTTCGTCGCCGTTCAGCTGGCCTGGGAGCGGATCGGCACGCCGGCCGATCGCGAGGCCTACAATCGCGGCGGCTTCGCGCGCACGACGACGGCAGACCAGGACGCGGAGGGGGACGGCTCCTTCACCTGGGCGCCCCGGTCTGCACCGAAGCAGCGGGACACGCGCCCGCGTGCTCGGGCCTACGGCCACCCCGGGGGCTGGCGACGCGAACGCTACCTCGCCCTCATGCGCGAATGGGTGGGCCGCGGCGAGGTGCTCGCGGACCCCTATGACCCGGCACTCGTCAGGAGCGCTCCGCGGGAGATCCGGCACATCCTCGCCGACGCTCTCGCCGAGGAGGCGACGGCCCGCACCCTGTCGTTGCTCGGGATCGGCTACACCGTCTGGCACGACGTGGCCACCGGCGACCCGGAGAACAAGATCGACCACGTCGTGCTCGGCCCGACCGGCCTGTTCGCGATCCTCTCCGAAGACTACGGCGCCCCGGTGCGCGTTCGCCGGGGCGAGCTCGTCGGGGCCGTCGCCACCTACGACCTCACCGAGGATCGTCCCATGCACCAGCTCGGCCTTCGAGCCAAGGCCCTCGTCCGCGCTGTTCGTGTGCGCTTTACCGCACTCGTGATCGTGCTCCCCGACGACGAACTGGACGCGCCGATCGTCTCCCTGGGCAACGTGCGCGGGGCCGCGGGCGTCGCCGTGCAGCGGTCATACCTTCCCGCGCTCCTGCGCGACGGCCTGCCCGGCCGATCGCTCGCCGGGGGAGCCGAGCTGTTCGAGGTTCGCGCCAAGCTCCAGGAGAAGATCCGGTTCGTCTAGGAGCCGCCTCGCGCATCCGCTGCCCGGCCGCTTGCTGCCACTCGTCCCGCTGCTGGCCGCTTGCCCACCCGTCTCGCCGCCCGCCCAGTGCCCACGGCTCGCTCGAAACCAACATTTCTCCGGAGGATTTGCGTCGCTTTCGCGAATTCGCATCAAACCGGGCCATTTGAACGTACAAGTTGAGCGAGCGATCCGAAACCTCCGGAGAAACGCGTGCGAGACGCGAGACGCGGAGTGGCGCGGGCCAGAAAGCGGGCGGAAGCGCGAGTGAAAGAATCACCAATGACACGGCCGGATCATCCCGGGCGGCGGATCGTCAGGAGCAGACCGGCGCGCCCCGCCCACTGCCCACGTCAGCCGGCGAGGGCGAATCCGCTCGTCCAGGACGTCTTCTCGCCGGCGGCGAGGGTCAGCTGCAGAAAGCCGAGGGCCTCCAGTTCGCGGGCGCGCCTGAGGCTCCCGCCGTCGACCGCGGCGACGCCGCTTCCCGCGAGCGCGCCGATGAGGGCCGCCTTCGCCTCGACGTCGTCCCCGGCGACGATCACGGTGGTGCCCTCGTCGCCGACCCGCCCGCTGTGGAGTGTCGCCGCGAAGTTGGTGTTGAAGGCCTTGAGCACCTTCGCCGACGGCACGAGGGCAGCGATCTCCTGAGCCGCGGATCCGTCGGCGGGAACCACCAGGGAGTCGAATGTGGAGAAATCGACCGGGTTCGAAATGTCGACCAGGATCTTGCCGTCGAGCTGCGAACCGAGCTCGGCGACCACCGCCGGAACCGCCCCGAACGGCACCGCGAGCACGACGATGTCGCCGGTAATCGGGTCGCCGATGACTCCGGCCGACGCAGACGGGTTGGCCGCGGCTGCCTTCGCGGCGTCGCGGGCGAGCACCTGCACCGCGTTGCCGCCTGCGACGGCCACGGCGGCGATCGCCGCGCCCATGTTTCCCGCACCGATGATCGTGATGTCAGCCATTGTTCTTCTCCCGTTGTCGTTGGGCCCACGCCCAATAGTTGTTGATACAACCAATATAGTCGCTTTAGTTGTAGCGTCAAGTGATTTTGGTAGGATGGGGGAATGGAAGATTCGCCGTGGCTCACCGCCCCCCAGCTCGACGCATGGAGAAAGTTCATCTCCGTGGTCGAACTGCTCCCTGGCGCGCTCGACTCACAGCTCCAGCGGGACGCCGAACTGAGCCACTTCGAGTACTTCGTGCTCGCGATGCTCTCCGAGGCGCCCGGGCGAAAGCTGCGGATGACGGAGCTGGCCGCCGAGACGAACGCCACCCTGCCGCGGCTGTCGCACGTCGTCTCGCGACTCGAAACCCGCGGCTACCTCGACCGCGTCCCGTGCCCGGAGGATCGTCGCGCGACGAACGCCGTGCTCTCGGATGCCGGCTGGAACAAGGTCGTCGCCACGGCACCCGGCCATGTGCGCACCGTGCGCAAGCACGTGATCGACGTTCTCGACGACGACGATGTGGCAGATCTCGACCGCATCATGGCCAGGATGCTCGGCCGTCTCGACCCGGACAATCGGTTCGGCTCGATCACGGGCAGGTAGCCGTCGTCACGCACCCGCCGAGGGAGAGGGCATGAAGCGGTAGGCGAAGGTGCCGTTCGGGCCCGTAATCTTCACCGTCACCGTGCCGACGGTTCCCGTGGCGTCGGACGCGACACAGTCGAACGTCGAGCCGACCGCGAAAATGGCCAGCGACGCCGGGCAGGCCACCGAGTAGTCGTAGCCCTGGCTGCCGAGCTCGGACTCCGTGCGCTGTTCGATCGCCGCGGTGCCGCGGGCCGCGAGGCTCGCCCCCAGGCCGGCGCCCACTCCCACGACAAGAGCCGAGATGAGCACCGAATTGATGATGAACAGCCACAGGGGGAGCGAACCCCGGCGCACCCGTTGGTGAACGCGAACGGTGCGAGCGATCAGGTAGGCGAGCGGGCCGAGAAGGAGCCAGGCGAGGCTCGGTCGCGCCTCGTACCCCCACCCCTCCAACTTGTTGCGGTCGCGCGCGGCAAAGGCGATCGACCAGAGCAGGGGCAAAAGCGCAGCGCCGACGAACCACCACCACCAGGCTCCGGAGCCGAGAAGGGCGAGCGCAACGAGCCCAACCGAGGCGATCAGGCCGACCCACGGGGTGAAGCCGACGGCGATGGCGCCCGGGGTGTTCCACCGGATCGGGGCCGTCGCGACCGGTGCCACGTGTCCCTGCCAGGAGCGGTGTTCGCCGAACGGCACGTAGGTGTGGGTCACGTCGTGCGGGAGCGGTTCGATCTCGGGCGCGCGGGGGCGAAGGGCGGGCGCGAGCGACCCGGCGCCGAACGACCCGGAGCCCGCAGGCCCGACCGCGGCCGACCCGGAGCCCGCAGGCCCGGCGGCAACCGATCCGGCGCCGACGAGCGCGGCCGGTCTCGGCGAAGTGTGCTCCGTCCACTCGGTGCCGTTCCACCAGCGGTTCAGCTCGAGACCGGTCGGGTCGTCGAACCAGCCGGCCGGAGCGATCACCATCTCTTCGTCATCCACGGCGAAGCCTCTCCGTCTGCTGCCTGGCGCTCACTGCGCCGACACGCTCTCGCCGACGAGGCCGAAGGCCACGTTCGGTTCAGCCGAGTCGATCAACACGGTGAGATCCATCTTCACCGAAGCGAGCATTCCCGTGCAGACGACCCTGGTGCCGTCGTCGGTGGAGGGGATCGCGGGGCAGGTCACGTCCGAGAACTTGAGTTTGGTCGCGACAAGGTCGCTCTGGAGCTTGGCCGCCATGCCGGTGGGCGTCAGCTGCGCGGCACGCTCCGCCTCGGTGAGCGGACGGCCGACACTCGTGGAGGCCGTCAGCGTGCTGCCGGAGGTGCTCGCCGCGTCGAACGAGCCGAACACGGCCGGCGACTGCAGTACGAGGAAGGCGATTGCTGCACCCTCGAGGAGCAGCCAGGCGATGAGCGGCCAGACGCTCGCACCACCCGCCCGGACGCAGCGGATCAGGAGGTAGAGCGGCGGGATCACGGCCCAACCCGTGTGCGCGACAGTGCCGTGGCCGTTGCGGATGAGCGCCTGGTGGTCGGCGCGGGCGAGCGCGAGGTAGACAATCGTCGGTGCTCCGAAGAGCACGTAGCGCAGCGACAGGCCCTGGGAGGTGTGCAACTCGTCGATGAGCAGCCAGATGAGGGCGAAGTGCACGATCGGCAACAGGGCGAGCACCCACACCGCCCAGGTGATGGACTTCTTGGCAATCGTGAGATTCGCCCCGCTCGCGGACGCCTCCGACCCGTAGTGCGATCCCATCGGCACATAGGCCGGGCGATCCTGCGCCAGGAGCGACCCGAGGTCGGTGGGCGCAGTGGACGGCCGGCGGATGCTGGACTTGGGAACCATGGGCGGGGGAGCGCCCAGCCACGGTCGCGCGACGGGCGGCGTCGGCACCACCCGACCGGACGACGTGGGATGCTGCGGCTCGTCCGTGTGCGGCGCCGGCTCCTGGGGAGCGATCACCTCCGGCACCTCCGGCTCCTCCGGCTCCTCCGGCGATCCCGTGATGAGCGGACCGGTCTTCTCCCGCAATTCCCGGCGGCTGAGAAACACCTCGGGCACGACGACGGCCTCCGCCACAGCCTCATGGTCGATCTCCGGCACGGCAATGACGTCAGTGGTCCAGGCTTCGCCGTCCCACCAGCGCAGCCGACCGTCGTCCTCGGGGTCGGCGTACCAGCCGGCCGACACCACGTCGGACTGCAGATTCGTTGACACGCTGACATCCCCCGATAGTCAGGCCCGTTGTGGGCCCTATCGGGAGTTTACGGGCAATGCTCACCGTACCGCGATGCCCGTCCGTACCCCAGAACGTGGGGCTTTGGTTGACCATCGCGCCTCCACCGACCCGTCAGTCGTGCTGGTCGTTCCGCTCCTTTTCGTCCTCGCGCGTCTCCGATTCCGTGTAGTTGCCCATGTCGGGCTCGGTCTGATCTTCGCGAGTGCGGGAGCCGTCCCGCAGCTCTTCGTCCGTGTATGCTCCGCGCTGGTCCGTGGCGGTGCTGCGCGATCCATCCGGCAATTGCTCGTCGGTGTACATGCCGTCTTCACCGGATGAGGTCGAGCGATTTCCGTCGGGTAGTTGCTCGTCCTGATACATGCCCTTGGCGTCGCGTTCGCCTGTGTTGTCAGCCATCAGTTGCTTCTCCTGCTCTCGTCGTTGAGTTGTCGGCAGTCGAACTCCGCGCCCCGGTTCGGGCCGCTAGTCGTCACGATAGACGCCTCGAGCGCGGTACGGAACCCCGATCGGGGAAGTCGTGCCGGCCGCAGATGCGGCGCACCGCACGGTCTTGACCCGGAGCACCCGAGGCGAGGACGATCGAGGTATCCCATTCGTTTGGAGGTGTGGCCGTGGCGACGATCACCGACCAGGAACTGCAGCAAATCCAGCGGGCGAATTCCACGGGACTCACACCCGTAGTCTTCGTTCACGGACTCTGGCTTCTGCCGAGCAGCTGGGACGACTGGCGCGCGCTCTTCGAGGAGAACGGCTACGCCACCATCGCGCCAGGGTGGCCGGACGACCCGGAGACCGTGGGCGAGGCCCGCGAGCATCCAGAGGTCTTCGCCAGGAAGTCGATCGGCGCCGTCACCAACCACTACCTCGAAGCGATCGCGAAGCTCGGCTCGAAGCCGGCGATCGTGGGCCACTCGTTTGGCGGGGTCATCGCGCAGAAGCTCGCGGGTGACGGCGCCTCGCGCGCCACCGTCGCGATCGACCCGGCCCCGTTCCAGGGAGTGCTTCCCCTGCCCGTCTCCTCCCTCAGGTCGTCGTCTGCGGTGCTGGCCAATCCGGCCAACTTCGACCGAGCGGTCACCCTCACCTTCGAGCAATTCGCCTACGGATGGGCCAACGCGCTCGACGAGCACGAGGCGAGGGAGATCTACGACAAGTACCACGTCGCCGCCCCCGGCCGCCCCCTCTTCTCCGCGGCCGCCGCCAACGTCAACCCGTGGTCCGACGACAAGGTGGACACCACCAACCCCGACCGCGGTCCACTCCTTCTCATCTCAGGGGCCGACGACCACACCGTGCCGTGGGCGATCGTCAACGCCTCATACAACCGGCAGAAGCGCAACGTGGGAGTCACGGAGATCGTCTCCATCCCGCACCGAGGCCACTCGCTCACGATCGACAGCGGGTGGGAGGAGGTCGCCAAGATTACTCTCGACTTCGTGAACGAGCACACCGCCGGGTAACGGCCTGGCCGAACGGCCCTCCGTGTCTACTCCTCCACAGAAACGGTCGGCACCTGCGCCGCGAGGGCAGGCTCCAGCCGTATCTTCGGCAGCGCCACGCTCACTTCGCTCGGCAGGGTGACGGCGGCGGTCGGCTGCGCAGCGTGGGCGGCGACCGAGCCGGCCGCCGCACCGCCGACGAAACTCCCGAGGAGGCTCCGGATGTCGAGGCCGGTGGTCGACTTCAACACCGCGTCGATCTCGGAGAAGCCGCCGGCGACATTCTTCGTTAGTTGGCTCGCGCCGTCTGTCGAGACGACCGTCAGCTGGTCGATGTTGCCCAGGGGCGCGGCGAGCTCGTGCGCGATCTGCGGGAGCATTTCGACCAGGCGAAGCTGGATGAGCGCCTCCGAACGCTGCGCGACGGCGGCCGCCGCGAGCTTCGTCGCCTCGGCCTCGGCGGTACCCTTCGCGAGGATCGCGTCGGCGGTTGCCTGGCCCTCGGCGCGGATGGCGTCGGCGTTCGCGATGCGGCTGTCGCGCTCGGCGTTGGCCGCGATGACGCGCGCCTGAGCCTCGGCGGTCGCCGCGACCTTCACCTTGTACGCATCGGCGTCGGCGACCGCGTTGACCTCGGACGCGAGCTCCGCGGTGCGGAGCTTGGCGGCCGCCTGGGCGGTGACCTCCTGCTCGTGCACGATGTTCTGCCGCGTCTTGGCCTCGGCGAGCGGCTTGGCTCCTGCGGCTTCCGCCGTCGCCTTGTCGGTGTCGAGCTGGAGCGCGGCGCGCTTGAGGGCAAGCGTGTTCTGGGCGATGGCGACGGCCTGCTCGGCGGCGATCGCCGCCTCCTGCGACGCCTGCCCGGCCTGGGCCTCCGCCACCTCGGCGGCCCGAAGCACCGCGGCCTGTTCGGCGCGACCCATGTTTCGGATGTAGTCGTTGTCGTCGGAGATGCCCTTGATTTCGAACGAGTCGACGTCGAGTCCCTGGCTGAGAAGCGACTCGCGCGCGGTGGAGAGAACCGCGGCACCGAGCTCGTCCCGCTTCTGGATGATGGTCTGCACATCCGTGCCGCCGATCGACGAGCGAAGCGACCCGGACAGCACTTCGAGCGCGAAGCCGTCGATGTTCTTGTCGTTGCCGATGAAGCGCTGGCCGGCCGCGAGGATGGCGGAGTGGGTGTCGCCGACCTTGACGATCGCGACGGCCTCGACCGTGAGGGTGATCCCGCGAGCGTCCTGCGCGACGGCGGCGAGCTCAATGGCGCGTGAGCGGAGGCTGATCTTGAAGGCCTTCTGGAAGAACGGCGTGATGAACACGCCGGAGCCGACGACGATGCGGATGCCGGACTCCTCGGTCGCGACTCCGCCGACGGTCTTCACCTTCGAGCGCTTTCCGGTGATCAGGATCGCCTCGTCCGGGCCCGCGTTCTTATAGACGGACTTCGCGTAGATGAGCACAACGAAGAAGAGAACGATGACACCGATGATGATCGCCGGCACCGGGGAGAACAGAAAGTCGAACACGGGTTGCCCTTCGTGCGCACGAGGCGCGGCTTCGGCGGAGCGGCTTCCGGCGCATCCACCGGGCGCAGGGATATTCCTGCGCGCCACCAGCCTAGGCGCGGACTGAGGATCTTTCGTTGCCGCGCTGTTCGAGCAGGCTCGGAGAAGCGCCGGTCAGCACCCACGGCATAGCCTGAAGGCGAGGGACATCGCCATTCACTCGAGGCGAAGGAGAAAACGACGTGCGTTCGATGCTGGTGAAAGTCAACCAGCCGACGCCGACGGAGACCGCGAAGGCCGCCGCCGCACAGAGGAGGGACCATGAGCATGACCACCAGCACGACCACAGACGCGCAGTCGCCCGAGCCGAGGCTCGCCGACAGCCACGATCTGATCCGCGTGCAGGGCGCGCGCGCCAATAACCTCAAGGACATCACCGTCGAGCTCCCGAAGCGTCGACTGACGGCGTTCACCGGGGTTTCCGGATCCGGCAAGAGTTCGCTGGTGTTCGGCACGATCGCCGCGGAGTCGCAGCGGCTGATCAACGAGACATACAGCGCATTCGTGCAGGGCTTCATGCCGACGCTGGCGCGGCCCGAGGTCGACGTGCTGGACGGGCTGACCACGGCGATCATCGTCGACCAGGAGCGGATGGGTGCCAATCCGCGCTCCACCGTCGGCACCGTCACCGACGCGTACGCGATGCTGCGGATCGTCTTCAGCCGGCTCGGACGGCCGCACATCGGCTCACCCCAGGCGTTCTCCTTCAATGTCGCGTCGGTGAGCGGGGCGGGCGCGGTCACCCTCGAACGTGGCGGACAGACCGTCAAGGAGCGTCGGAGCTTCAGCGTCACCGGGGGAATGTGTCCGCGCTGCGAGGGGATGGGCAGCGTCACCGACCTCGATCTGACCCAGCTCTACGACGACAGCAAGTCCCTCAACGGCGGCGCGCTCACCATCCCCGGCTACAGCATGGACGGCTGGTTCGGCCGCATCTTCAGCGGCTCCGGCTTCTTCGATCCAGACAAGCCGATCAGCTCGTTCACCAAGAAGGAACTACACGACCTGCTGTACAAGGAGCCGACCAAGATCAAGGTCGACAACATCAACCTGACCTACGAGGGCCTGATCCCGAAGATCCAGAGGTCGATGCTCTCCAAGGACAAGGAGGCGATGCAGCCGCACATCCGTGCATTCGTCGACCGGGCCGTCACCTTCACCACCTGCCCGGAATGCGGCGGGACCAGGCTGAATGAGGGCGCCCGCTCCTCGAAGATTGCCGGCCTCAGCATCGCGGACACCTCCGCCATGCAGATCAGCGACCTGGCCGGATGGGTGCGAGGTCTCGACGAGCCGACGGTGACGCCGCTGCTCGACGCGTTGCAGCAGACCCTCGAATCGTTCGTAGAGATCGGGCTGGGCTACCTCTCCCTCGACCGACCGACCGGCACGCTGTCGGGCGGCGAGGCCCAGCGCACCAAGATGATCCGTCACCTCAGCTCCCCTCTGACCGACATCACCTACGTCTTCGACGAGCCCACCATCGGGCTGCACCCCCACGACATCGACCGTATGAACATGCTCTTGCTGCAGCTTCGCGACAAGGGGAACACGGTTCTCGTCGTGGAGCACAAGCCGCAGACGATCGCGATCGCCGACCACGTGGTGGACCTCGGTCCCGGTGCCGGTACCGCGGGCGGTTCCGTCTGCTTCGAGGGTACCTTCGAGGGACTTCGGGCCAGCGACACCCTCACCGGTCGCCACCTCGACGACCGGGCCGCGCTCAAGAAGGCGGTGCGTCCGCCGACCGGGACGCTGGAGATTCGCGGCGCGTCGGAACACAACCTGCAGAACGTGGACCTCGACATCCCGCTGGGCATGATGGTCGTCGTCACCGGGGTGGCCGGCTCGGGCAAGAGCTCGCTGATCCACGGCTCGGTTTCGGGACGGGACGGTGTCGTCACGGTCGACCAGGGCGCGATTCGCGGCTCGCGACGCAGCAACCCGGCGACCTACACCGGGCTTCTCGACCCGATCCGCAAGGCGTTTGCGAAGGCGAACGGCGTGAAGCCGGCGCTGTTCAGTGCCAACTCGGAGGGCGCCTGCCCCAACTGCAACGGTGCCGGAGTCATCTTCACCGATCTGGCCATGATGGCCGGCGTCGCCACCACCTGCGAGGTGTGCGAGGGCAAACGTTTCGAAGCATCGGTGCTCGACTACCACTTCGGCGGACGCGACATCAGCGAAGTGCTCGCGATGCCGGTGACCGAGGCCAGGGAGTTCTTCGGCGCCGGCGAGGCGCACACGCCGGCTGCACGTGTCGTCCTCGACCGGCTCGCCGACGTCGGGCTCGGCTATCTGAGCCTCGGCCAGCCGCTCACCACGCTGTCCGGCGGCGAGCGCCAGCGGCTCAAGCTGGCCACCCACATGGGTGAGAAGGGCGAGGTCTACGTGCTCGACGAGCCGACCAACGGCCTCCACCTGGCCGACGTCGAGCAGCTCCTCGGACTGCTCGACCGGCTCGTCGACTCCGGCAAGTCGGTGATCGTCGTCGAGCACCACCAGTCGGTCATGGCGCACGCCGACTGGATCATCGACCTCGGCCCCGGCGCCGGCCACGACGGCGGGCGGATCGTCTTCGCCGGCACACCCGCCGACCTGGTCGCCGCGCGCTCCACCCTCACCGGCCAGTATCTTGCGGCCTACGTGGGCGGCTGACCCAGGCAGCCACTGTCAGCGGGCTCCACTAGGAGCAGCAGGACTGCGAGCCCGCGTCGCCGGCGGAGCACACACCCGTCGCGGGAAGCACAAGCTTCACCGCGGATGCCCCGGCATGATCCCCGTCGAGCCAGGCGACGATCGAGCGAACCTGCTCGTACCCAGTCGCGAGCAGGAAGGTGGGTGCCCTGCCGTAGCTCTTCATTCCGGCAATGAAGAAGTTGGGCTCCGGCTGTTGAAGCTCGGCGAAGCCGTGCGGCTCGACCGTGCCACAACTGTGCACGTTGGGGTCGATCATCGGCGCGAGCCGTCGAGGCGCCTCGACGATGTCATCGAGGTCGAGACGGATCTCGCGCAGCATCCCGAGGTCGGGCCGGAAACCCGTCGCGGAGACAATGACGTCCGCGTCCACACTGGCGGGCGCACCGCGGCGACTGCCCGCGATGGCGACACCGCCTGGCGTGCGAGCGACCCCTTCGATCTCGAAGCCGTCGACCACGCCGATGGCCCCCGAGTCGATGAGGCGTCGCATCCGGTCAGCGAGCGAGGCGCGACCGGGAAGCTCATCGTCCCCGATGGCCGACACGCGCGAGGCCGTGTCGTTCCGAATGAGCCAGGTGACGGTTGTGCCGTTCTCTTCGCGGGCGAGTTTCGCGAGGGCGATGAGCGTGTTCGCCGCGGAGTGCCCAGCACCGACGACGACGGTGTGGCGCCCGGCGAATCGCGCTCGGTCTCGACCGAGCACATCGGGAAGGGCGGGGCTGATCCGGTCGGCGACCTCGGCGAGTCCGAGCGGGTCGAGTCCGTTCGAACCGATCGGGTTCGGTGTCGAGTACGTTCCGGATGCGTCGATCACGGCGCGCGCGAGGACCTCGGTGGTCTCGCCGGAGTCGTGCAGCAGCCGCAGCTGGAACGGCACGGACGATCGTCCAGCCGAGCGCGCACGATCCATTCCCTGCCTGGTCACCGCCTGCACCCTCGACCCGGTGCGAATTCGCGACCGGATCTCGGGCAGGGCGGCCAGCGGGGCGAGGTAGAGGTCAACCAGCTGGGCTCCATACGGAGCGACGCCCGGATCGGGTTCGGTCCACCCCGTGGTGGCCAGCAGTCGCCGGGCGGCCGGGTCGATGAGGTGCCGCCAGGGCGAGAACAGGCGGATGTGGCCCCACGAGGCGAGGCTGCTCGCGGCGGTGTCTCCGGCCTCGTAGACCACGAAATCGATTCCGCGCTCGACGAGGTTCGCCGCCGCGGCCAACCCGATCGGGCCGGAGCCGATGATGGCCACGGGGAGGCCGTCAAGACGCGGCGAGCGCAGCACCGTGGGGGAGAGGTCTATCAGGGTCATGGCAGCGCTATTCATCCTTATATCGACGATGGTCGATATCCGAGTATGCCCGGCTATATCGATGCTTGTCAATATGAGTCTAGGATTGCGGCGTGACCACGACATCCCTGCTCCCGGTCGTCGACGTGACGGCGTGCTGTTCGCCCCTCACGCGGCGGACCCTGCCTGCCGAGAGCGCGGAGAACCTCGCCCGGTTGCTCAAGGCACTCGCCGATCCCACGCGGCTGCGGCTCATCTCGATCGTCGCCGCTTCCGAGCGCCAGGAGGCCTGTGCATGCGACCTCACCGCGCCAGTTGGGCTGAGCCAGCCCACCGTGTCGCACCACCTCAAAGTACTCACCGACGCCGGCTTTCTCAGCCGCACCCAGCGAGGAACCTGGGCCTACTTCGCCCTCGTTCCCGGCGCGCTCGACTCGGTCGCCCGGCTGCTCGTGAGCGCATAACCCGTTCGACACGCCGTCGCCGAATTCGTGCTGGCCGTGGCCCTGCGCCCGGTGCGCCGCGGTCAGGTGACCGTGATCTGCGCGTACATGCCCGCCGCATAGTGGCCAGGCAGGTTGCAGACGATTTCGTAGCGACCGGGACGCAGGGTCACGGTGACCCAGCCGAGCGCGCCGGGGAGGATTCCCTCGCCGGATCCCTCGGCGCAACTCGCCGACGCCTCGCCCACGCTCGCCGATTCATCCACCGTGCCGTCGCCGCCGATCGGACGGGAACCGGCGAGCTCGCCCCTCCGGAGGGGAAGGATCACGAGTTCGTGACTCACGGTTCCGGTGTTCGTCGCGACGAAGGTCACCGACCCCGCCTGCACCGTCGCCCGGTCGGGGAGTAGACGCATCGCGCCGGCACCCATCCCGCCTGCCATCGGCGACCGGCGCATCCCCATGTTGACCAGCGTCGCGTGCACCACCGTGCCCGACGACGACGTCGGCCCGGCGCAGGACTGCCCGAGCCGGACGCCCGAGGGGTCTGTCGCCGTAAGAAGGCCGATCGTGGCAAGCGAGCCGGCGGTGAACAGCACCGTCGCGAGCGCGCTCCACAGCAGCACCCGCCCCCGGCCCCCGGTCATTCCGAACGCCTCAGCGCTGCACGACGCGCTGTGAACTCCTGCTCGTCGATCTCACCGCGCGCGAACCTCTCGTTGAGGATCCGCTCGGCGTCCTCGATCCCGCGCGGACGCGGAACATCACCGTCGCTGCGCCGTCGGAGCAGTAACACGACCGCCGTGACAACGCCGCCCCAGAACAGCAGCATCACGAGGCCCATCACCACCCAGCCCAGGACGCCCCACTGGCCGCCATAACCGTACATCATTTTGTCGCCTCCACGATCGACGGTACGGCGACACGCGGCGCTGGAAAGGGACTTTGGCCCCTCGACGATACCCGGCTCAGTGTGCCCGAAGCCCGAGGGGCACCTGCAGCCCATCGACGGCGACAGCACCAATCGCCACAGCTCGAATCGTCACGGCACCGAACCTCACTCTGCCGTCGGACGCAGCAGGTGCACGGCCTCGCGCAGCGCATAGAAGACGATCACAAGCCCGGCGGCCGGATCGGCCCACCACCATCCGGCCAGCTGATTGAGCGAGAGCCCCACGAGCACGGCGACCGCCAGCAGCCCGTCGATGAAGGTGACCGAGCCTTCGCTCACGAGCACCGGATTGTCGAGAGCGAGGCCCGTGCGTCTCTTGGCGAACGCCAGCGCGAACATGACGACTGCGGTCACCGCCGTCCAGGCGAGTCCGCCCACGCTGGGGGCGGCGTGGTGCCGGGTGAGGATGGCGAACAGCGACTGCACAAGCAGGTAGGCAGCCAGGCAGAGGAACGCGATTCCGATGAAGCGCAGAGCCCGGCGCTGCCGCGCCTCCCCGGTGCCCCTCAGCTCCCAGATCACGACGGTGCTCGCCCCAATCTCGATGAGACTGTCGAGCCCGAACCCGGCCAGTGCCACCGACGAGGCGCGAACGGCCAGCACCGCGAGCACCGCCAGCCCGACGACATTCCAGGCCAGTGTCGCCCATTCGAGGCCGAGACCCCGGCGGCGCAGCGCGCTCGTCGTCGCGGTCGGGCTGAACTCTCGCATCCGCCGATTCTGTCAGCATCGCGACGTGCCCGGGCCCGGGCCCTCGCGCCGAACCGCTCCGGCGATTAGTGTCACTGCCATGATGGCCAACCACACCCGGCGATTCATCGACGTCGCGTACACGATCGGCGTAGTGGTCAAGGGAATCGACGGCGCGATTGAATTCGTGGTGGGGCTCCTGCTGCTGGTAGCGCCGGGCCTTGTCCATGCCGTCCTGTCGGCGGTGGCATCCGAAGCGCGGGAGGGGAGCTCAGCCACCAACACCTTCATCACCGACTACGTCGCCAGACTCGACTCGCAGCTGGCCCGCGGCGGTCTCGCATTCCTCATCGCGTTTCTCATCATTCACGGAGTCGTCAAGCTTGTGCTCGTCTACTGCCTGCTTCGCAAATTCCATCGGGTGTATCCGATCGCGATCGGCGTGCTCGTGGTGTTCCTCGCCTACCAGGCCTATGCGTTCGCCACTGCGCCGAGCATCGGGCTGGCCGTCTTCACGGTCCTCGACGCGCTGATCATCTTCTTCGTCTACCGGGAGTACCGGCAGATCAGGCCGCCGAAGACCCGCAGTGGGTCGGAGCCCCCCTCCCGGCCCGTGAATTAGCATGGGGGACGGCGACGTCTCGCGGTGAGATCGTCGCGAAGGAGCAGTGTGCCACAGAATCACGGACGAGACGCGGCGCTCGAGGGCACCCTCGTCGGCGATCGTTATCGCGTCGAAGGCCTGATCGGGCGCGGCGGGATGGCGTCGGTCTACCGGGCGCGGGACGAGTCGCTCGGTCGCACGGTCGCGCTCAAACTCTTCGACAGCAACGCAACGGATGCCGACGCGCTCAGGCGAGAGACCTCCGAAATCCGCTTGCTCGCCTCGCTGAACCACCACGCCCTGGTCACGCTGTTCGACGCCAACGTCGAGGGCGACAGGTCGGACCGGCGCGCCTACCTCGCGATGGAACTGGTGGACGGGCCGACGCTCCAGACCAGGATCGAACGCGGCCCGGTCGCCGAATCGGATGTCGCGGCCATGGCCGCCGACCTCGCCGAAGCGTTACACGTCGTTCACGCACGAGGGGTCGTGCACCGGGACATCAAGCCAGCCAACATTCTGCTCGCCCCCTCTCCTGTATCGAACCGGGAGTTCCGGGCAAAGCTCGCGGACTTCGGCATCGCTCACCTCATCGACTCGACGCGCCTCACGACCCCGGGCACCGTCGTAGGTACGGCGGCGTACGTGAGCCCGGAGCAGGCCAAGGGAGAGGCACCGGGCGCCCCCACCGACATCTACGCCCTCGGCCTCGTGCTGCTCGAGACGCTCACCGGCACGCGCGAGTTCCCCGGGTCGATGGTTGAATCGCTTGGTGCGCGGCTCGCCAGGGACCCTGTGGTGTCGGCTAGCCTCGGAACCGCCTGGGTGCAGCTGCTCACGGGGATGACGGCGCAGAATCCGGCGGAGCGCCCGACCGCGCTCGAGGTAGCCGAGGCCGCCCACGCCATCGAGCGCAGCGCGGGCTCCCAGCTCGACCGCAGCGACACTCTGGCCTTCGCCACGGCCCAAGACAGCCTCGATACCCCCGGCTACTCACCGACGGCGCTGATGACGGACGCGCCGACAGCGGTTCTCGGTGGGCACACCGCGCCGGCGACCGCTGCCCGGCCCGCCGGCGACACCGGCCAGCGCACCGAGGTCATGGGTCGCGAACCGATGCCGCGCCCTCGACGGCGCTTCCCTCGACGCGTCCTGGCCACGCTGCTCAGCGTGCTCGCGGTGGCGGCCGTCGTGCTCGCGGTTTTCCTGTGGACCCATGTGAACCCCGCTCCGGTACCGACCGCCAGCCTGCCCGCGGTGGGCGGCCAGCTCGACACCCACCTTCGCCAGCTTCTCGAGAGCGTGACCAAGTGATGGACGCGCGCCGCAGGCGGCTCTCGGGTCTCGCAGCACTGGTGTTCGCCGTCGTGATACTCGCCGGTTGCGCCCAGACCACCGATCTCAGCAAGGATGCCGCCACGTCCCTGCAGAGTTCTGTGCGTCTCGTCGCCGAGCAGGCCGCGTCGAGAGACTACGCGGCCGCCCTCGCATCGCTCGATTCGCTGCAGAGCCAACTCGACGGGGACATCGCCGCCGGACTCGTGAGCCGCGATCGCGGTGCGCGGATCCAGGCCGCCATCGATCTGGTGCGGGCGGACCTCGGACCGAAGGCCACTCCCAGCCCCACACCGACCCCATCGCCCACTTCGACCAAGGGCAAGGGAAACGGCAAAGACAATGGACACGGCAAGGACGGCTAGTACTGCGGTCGCCTGGGGACCAATGGCACTGTCACGGCGGCACGAGGCGGTGCCACGGTGGGCGGATGGAGTTCATTTCCGCGGTCCACGACTGGCCACGGGCATCCGTTCCGCGGGCAACGAGGGAGTTGCGGTCCCGTTCCCGGATGCTCAAGGTGTTCGCCACCCGACTTGCCGCCTGCAAGGGATCGGCACTCCGGCAGGCGGCCGCCCAGGTCTTCCTGCTCGAGAGTGACCTGGCCCAGAATCTGGGCGGAGCACTTCGCATCGACCAGGAGGCGATCGAGGCCATCGACGTCCATCCCCTGGGGCGAGTGATGATCGTCGCAGGCCCGGAGGCCTCCACGCTTCGAATCGCCCTGCACGTTGCGGCCTGCGCCGCCGCGGGCAACTCGGTCTCGCTTGCGCTCACGACCGCTCCGAACGAGCAGACCCGGGAGCTGGTAGAGAACCTCCGAGCGCTCGGGCTCGTAACCCTCGACTGGGCGACCACGGATGCCGACGGGCGGTGGACGGCGCTACCGGACGACCTGCAGGTGGCAATTCTCACGCGCACCCACGTGTCGGTCGAGAGCCAGCCGCCGGTGAGCTGCCCGGGGGATTGCGGCGAGGCTCAATCCCGCGCCGCAATCATTCGCCTGTACAGCGGCTCGCTCAGCTACCGGGTGCCCATCATCGTGTGCGCACCGGCCGACTCCGCGTGACCGGTCAGGCAAGTGGGAGGACGATCCGGGTGCGCCGGGTCGGATTCGCCATCGGGTCCCACGAGGTACTCCTCGAACATGTCCTTGGTGGGAGTGAGCTTCTGGTCCGCCATCCATGTGCTGATCTGAGCGTAGGTCTCCGCGAGGGTATCCTACGGGCCGACATGCGTGGCCTCCACCGCCTCGGCGAAGACGCGCCCGAAGAACTCGCTCATCTCGCTCATCGGAATAACCTCGCGCACGCCGCAGATTGTGCGCGGCTCAAGCTCGACTCGTTCGACGTTCATGGTGATGCTCCGCTCTCGTTCACCCGCAGCACGGCACCGATCACCGCCGATGCGATCCGACCTGGGCCGGTCACCAGATCACCGCCGATGCGGATCCAACCTGGGCCGGTCGCCAGATCACCGCGAGGGACCTTCGGCCCCGATCATGCCTGCCCGCGGGTGTGCTCAGAGCGCCGCGTGCGGCGTCGCGAGCGTGAGCGCCACCGTGGCAAGCTCGGCGAAATCGGCCGTCATCTCGAGATCGGTACCGCGGAACTGTGGCGCCCCGGATGAACGCGCCACCAGCAGGATCGACTCCGCCCGGTTGGGTGCGATGAGTGGCATCACCATGCCGGGCCCGAGCGCGCCCTCCCGCAGGATGCTGAGTCCGGCCTCGACGCAGTCATCGATCATGATCGGGTGCCGACCCTCGAAGATGCCGCGGGCACGCGCGCCCGGCACCGCAAGAACCGCGCCGTCCAGGGTGTCTTCTTCCAGCCCGCGAACGGCACTCACGACGAGGGAACCGGTGAGCTGGCTCACCTGGAGCAGCGCCACGAAGTCCGCGCCGGTCAGTCCGAGCAGCCGGTCGGTGAACAGGTCCATCGCCTCGCCGTCTGCGCTCATGACGAGCGCGGAGGCCACCTCGGCGGAGGTTGCCGTCCAGTCACGACGGCGACGCACCTCCGCGAGCAGACGACCGTGGTCAGCAGCCAGCGCCGCGGCCGCTGCCCATTCCTCGAGAATCCTCTCGTCGCGGTCGCCGAACAGCCCGGACTCGTGGTTGCACAGATACAGGCAGCCGAAAACCTCTTCGCCGATTGCGACCGGCACTCCCAACAGGCTCTCGACGGTGCGGAGCTCGGAGACGGTTCCGGATGCCGTGGCGGGGACCCGGACGCTAAGCCTTATCGGTCGTGGATCGTCGAGAATGAGGTCGACGATTCCGAGTGGCGAGTCGACGGCACCGGCGGGATCAACCTTCTCGGGTCGACCGACGGAAATGAACTCGGTGAGTGCGCCCTCCGGTGAAAATAGCGCGAGGGCGCCACAATCGGCGCCCCCTGCGTTAACCGCTGCAGTCACCAGGCGTCTCAGCACAACGCGCAGGGCGGCGCGATCGTCGCTCGCAGTGTCGAAGTGTGCTGTGTCGAAGCGCGCTATGTCGACAGGCGCTGTGGCGGCGCCTTCGGCGGCCGGCCGACGGCGCGCCCGGTCATCGGTCACTTCCATCTGGTTGGCCACGACTGCTCCCGCCACTCGGTAAAACGGCGCCCCAGCAGGTGGAGCCGCCGGGGTCTGGGGTAACTCCCTTCCACACTACGTCGCACTATCGGGGCGCGCCAGTGCCACGATTGCTCTAGTTTCGAATTTATGTTCGAACCGACGTACGCTCGAGGCATGACCATCGCCTTCCAGAACTCCCTCTTCGACGTCCCCGGTGCCACCGCCACCCTGGAGCCGCTCGCGGGCACGGTGCGCCGGATCATCCTCCAGGACGGGGCATGGCTCGACCTCAGGCCGGCCTGGGTGGCGAACTCCGACGAACTCTTCGAGCGACTCGTCGACCGGGTCACCTGGAAGGCCGACAGCCGGCAGATGTATGACCGGGTCGTGGCGGTGCCGCGGCTCGTGTCGTGGTTCGGCTCGCCGCAGTCGTTTCCGGATCCGCTCCTCCGCGAAGCCGTCATCGCTCTGAACGACTACTACGACGCGCCCCGCGAACAGGTATTCGAGACCGCGGGCCTGTGTTTCTACCGCACCGGTGACGACAGCGTGGCCTGGCACGGCGATCGGGTCGGCCGCGCCATCGAGCGTGACACGATGGTTGCCATCGCCTCGGTCGGCGCCGAGCGAACCCTCTCCGTACGGCCACGGGGCGGGGGAGAGGTGCAGCGGTTTCCCCTCGGGCACGGGGACCTCATCGTCATGGGTGGCAGCTGCCAACGCACCCACGAACACGCCATCCTCAAGACGAAACAGGCCGTCGGACCCAGAATCAGCGTGCAATTCCGCCCGAGGTGGTCGCGGTCCGCGGGCGGCCATGACTAGTCGGGGCGTCTCTCAATAGCTGGGCTTGACCTTGATCTCGTTGTGCACGGACGTGACATGCGGTGAGCGCCAGGCCGAGAGTGACGCCTGCCTCTTCTCCGCCCACGAGCGCACCTCCCCGGTGATCGTCGCCACCGTTCCGTCGATCGAGACGTGGATGTGGCTCGCGTCCAGTTGCGCGTTGCGCACGATGGCGCGGCGGATTCGTTCCTCCGTGTCGGACGCCGACGGCCGTCTGCTCAGCTCGATGCGGCTATCGAGAAAGCGCACACCCGGCAGGTGTTCGACGGCCCGCCGCGCGCTTTCCCGCTCGTGGTTCCACTCGACCTCGCCCTTGAGCGTGACCGTGCCGTCCCTCACTTCCGCCGTGATGGCGCCGCCGGGGATCGCGGTGTCGCGCGCGAGCGCGTCCAACACGGCGCGAGCGACGTGCGCGTCGCTCTGGGCCGCCTCGGCAGCGAGGTCGACGGTGAGGTCGTCCGCCACGCTCAAGACGCCCCGAACTCCCATCGCAGCCTCGGTCGCCGCGATCCGCTCGGCAAACGTGCGCACCTCGCCGCTGAGGGTAACCACGCCGTCGTGCACCGACACGCCGATACGGGCGGGATCCACTTCCGGAGTCCACAGCAGTTCTTCTTCGACCTCCTCCTTCACGGTGAGATCGTCGCCAGCCTGGGAATCGAGTGAGGTATTCATGCGGCCATGATGCGCGCAGGAGAGCCGGTCGCGTAGGGAACAAAGACCCGAGCTTCTCGTTTCGCCGGTGGCGCGATCATCGCCGGTTTCTCTCGAGCGACGCGACGCGACGAGTCACAGGATGCAGATCACCGCGCCAGCCAGGGTGACGAGGACGCCGAGGAGGTATGCCCAGGGCAGCACCAGCGTTACTACGGACAGGGGAGACAACACGCCACCCGCTGCGCCAGAGGACGGTGCCGTGGTCACGGCGATGACGATGTCCAGCACGCCGACTGCCACCCTAGCGATCATGGAGATCCAGGCCAGCCAGGGAACGCGCACGTTCGAGAGGAGCCGCACCGCGACGCCGAGCATCACGGCGATCACCATCCTGGCACGCCAACGGCGCGTGAACGTCGGATCAACAGGTGCGCTCCAAATGGTGTATCCGCTCGGCTTCGTGACCAATTCGTGATCTGATCGCTCAAATGACTTCCAACCGACGACAGTTCTTGACGGCCGCGGGGATGCTCGCCGTCGGCGCGGTGGCGACCGCGGGCACCGCAGCACCACGAGCCTCGTCTGCTACCGTGTCCACCCTGCCTCCGCCGGCTGACTCGGGGATCGACCACGTCATCGTGGTGATGATGGAGAACCGCTCGTTCGACCACTTCGTGGGCTGGCTGCCCGGGGCCGACGGCGCGCAGTCCGGACTCAGTTACGTCGACCGCTACGGCCAACGGCACTCGACCCACCACCTGGGGGACTTCCAGGGTTGCGGCCATCCCGACCCCGACCACTCATACGAGGGCGGGCGCATCGAGTTCAACGCCGGCAGGTGCAATGGCTGGTTGAGCGCGGGGGAGAACGACGACTTCGCTGTGGGCTACTACGACTCGAGCGACCTGGATTTCTGGCGGCAGGCCGGTCCTGACTGGACGGTATGCGACCGGTACTTCGCCGCGACGATGGCAGAGACATATCCCAATCGCTTCTACCAGCATTCCGCCGCGACCGACCGTTCGCACAACTCCACGGTGACGAGCACGCTCCCCACGATCTGGGATCGCCTGAGCACAGCCGGGCTTCGCGGCCGCTACTACTTCAACGATGTGCCATTCACGGCGCTGTGGGGCACGAAGTACCTGGACATCTCCCATCCGTACCCACAGTTCCTGGCCGACTGTGCGTCCGGCGACCTGCCAGAGGTCACGTTCCTCGACCCTCGGTTCAGCGACGAAGGATCAGGCACGTCGGGGGACGATCATCCGCACGCCGATGTCCGCGCCGGAGAACAGTTTCTCGCCGAGGTGTACGGCGCTGTCACCAAGAGTCCGGCCTGGGGTCGCACACTGCTCGTGGTCAACTACGACGAGTGGGGCGGCTTCTACGACCACGTCGCCCCGTCGACGGCTCCGGATGCCGACCCGGCGAACGCGCTCCGCGGCTTTCGGGTGCCGTCACTCGTGATCTCGCCGCGAGCCCGTCGACGGCACGTGGCCCACGAGACGTATGACCACACCTCGGTGTTACGGGCGATCGAGTGGCGCTGGAATCTGGCGCCGCTGACCCCACGGGACAGGGCCGCGCGCAACATCGCCGAGGTCCTGGACTTCACGAGCCCTCCGAACCTGCTCGCACCCCGATACCTGGTCGCCCCCTTCGTCGCAGGACCGGCCTGCGCACCTGTCGGCCCTCCCGCCGCCGAAGAATGGTCCGGCCTGAAAGACAAAGCACTCGCCGACGGATGGACACTGCCGTGAATCCACGTCTCACTCGGCCCGCCGCGCAGATGAGTGCCGCGGTGAGAGCGCGCCGAATCGTAGGAACCGCAGCGCTTGCCGCGGTGGCGCTGGTCTCCGCCGCCCTGGTTTCGGTGTCGCTCTGGCAACCCGTCAGCCCGTCCCCGGCCGTGGCAGCAGTCGCCTCCGCACAGTACCTGCCGGGGGTAAAGCACGTCTTCGTGATCAACTTGGAGAACAAGGGATACGACAGCGCCTGGGGAGCCGATTCGGCCGCGCCATACCTGTCGAAGACTCTGCGAGCCAAGGGAGTTCTGCTCAACCAGTACTTCGGCGTGGCCCACAACTCCCTGCCGAACTACATCGCCCAGATCTCGGGCCAGGGTCCGAACGCACAAACACAGGCGGACTGCCAAACGTACTCGCCGTTCGTGGGCACGGGCACCGTGGCGCCCGGCCAGGCCGTCGGCGATGGGTGTGTTTATCCCTCGAATGTGAAGACACTCGCCGGTCAGCTCAGTGGCTCCGGCCGAACCTGGAAGGGCTACTCAGAAGACATGGGGGCGGCGTGCCGTCACCCGGCGCTTGGAGCCGTCGACGACACCCAGAAGGCCCGAGTGAGTGACCAATACGCTGCCAGGCACAACCCATTCGTGTATTTCGCCGCCATCACGAGTTCGCCGGACTGCGCGAAAAACGATGTCGACCTCGCCGGTCTCACGTCAGATCTTGCGTCAATCGCGACGACAGCGAACCTTTCGATGATCACGCCGAACCTGTGCCACGACGGGCACGACGCGCCGTGCGTCGACGGCCAACCCGGCGGGCTGGCGAGCGCCGACGGGTGGCTCAAGAGATGGGTGCCGACGATCACCGGGTCGCCGGCGTTCCGCAACGACGGGATGCTCGTGATCACCTTCGATGAGTCAGACAGCCCGCAGTCCGACGCGACCGCATGCTGCGGCGAGGGACCAGGGCCCAATAGTCTGCTTCCCGGTATCAGCGGCCCGGGCGGTGGACGGGTTGGAGCGCTCGTGCTGTCGCCGTTCGTCAAGGGCGGCACGTGGTCGACGACCCCCTACAACCACTACAGCCTGCTTGCGAGCATCGAGGACGCCTTCGCCCTGCCGTACCTCGGCTACGCGGGCAGCACAGGACTCAACCGCTTCGGCCTCGACGTTTACAACGCGAGCCAGTAGCCATCGAGCCGGCTCAGGTCAGCGTCAGCTCAGAGGGATCGCCCGCGATGACCCGCCTGAGCTGCTCCTTAGCCTCGATCCACCGTTCGGCTTGGGTCGGTAGCGGCGCGTTAAACAGAGAATGTCCTGTTGATCAGGAAAAATAGTGGTTACCACAACAACTATCGACCAGCTCAAGAGGACATCTCGTAGATGCAAGTTTTCCATAGATCCGCGTCCCTGTCAGCGACCTTCGACGAAACGAATCTCGTGTCGGCCGCCGGGCTCGTCCCGGCGATGGCGTTGGCGGTGAAGAGCGGCCTTCCCGAGTTGGCTGACAAGTGGCTGACAGTGCCCGACTATTTCGGCGCGAACGCCGGGCTGAAGGTCACCGCGTTGGTCGCCGGGATGCTGGCCGGGGCTGATTCCATCGACGACATGGCCATCCTGCGCCACGGCGGGATGAAGAAACTCTTCGTCGGCGCGTATGCCCCGTCCACGTTGGGATCATTCCTTCGTGCGTTCACCTTCGGCCATGTCCGCCAACTCGACGCGATCGCCTGCCGGTGGTTGGTCAACGTCGCCGCGGCCGCTCCGATCGTGACCGGGATCGATGAGTACGCGCTGGTGGATATTGACGACACGATCAAGGAAGTCCACGGTTACCAGAAGCAGGGTTCCGGTTACGGCTATTCCGGGGTGCGCGGCTTGAACGCGTTGCTCGGGATCGTCTCCACGACAACGTCCGCGCCGATCATCATCGGGTCCCGGCTCCGCAAGGGCGCAGCCGGGTCCCCGCGCGGGGCGGGGAAGTTCGTCGGCGACATCCTCGCCACCGTTCGGCGGTTGCGCTCCGCGTCCGCGTCGGGGCTCGTACTGTTACGCGCTGACAGTGCGTTCTACGGCCACGCGGTCGTTTCCGCCGCCCACCGGGCCGGCGCGAAAGTATCGATCACCGCCCGGATGGACCCGGCCGTGAAACGTGCCATCGCCGCGATCGCCGACGACGCCTGGACGACGATCAACTACACGGACGCGATCCGGGATGAGACGACCGGGACCTGGATCTCCTCCGCCGAGGTCGCCGAGATACCGTTCACGGCGTTCAGCTCCCGCAAGACCAGCGAACGCATCGTCGGACGCCTGGTCATCGGACGGATCCCGGAACTGAACCCGTTCGATGGCGACGGGCAACCCACCCTGTTCGACACCCACCGCTTCCACGCCTTCTTCACCACCAGCGATTTGGACACGGTCACGGCGGACAAAACACACCGCGGGCATGCCATCATCGAGCAAGTCAACGCCGATCTGAAAGACAGTGCCTTGGCGCACCTGCCGTCCGGGACCTTCACCGCGAACGCGGCCTGGCTGGTGTTGGCCACGATCGCGTTCAACCTCTCCCGCACCATCGGCACTCTCGCCAGCACCGAGCTGGGCAAAGCGCGCAGCGGCACCATCCGCCGCAAACTCATCAACATCCCGGCACGCATCTCAACCTCGGCCCGGAGAATCGTGCTGCACCTGCCCGACCGCTGGCCCTGGGAAACCGGATGGACCACACTGTTCGCGGCCGCCTGCGGCCCACCCCGAACCGCGACCATCTGACCACACAGCCCCACGGCGCAACCAAGACCCACGGAACACTCCGGCAGCAAGGCCGGCCCCTTCACCACGCCCACCAACAGGAAACTCAAATCAAACCCGGGCCACCGCGCTCACCAAAACCGAACGGTGGATCGAGGCTTAGCGTCGTGTTCGACTAGCACCGGGACGTAGTCGCGGATCGGATTCCCGTCGAAAGCTTCGTGCGCAGCTTGGACGGCGCGCTCGACCTCGTCGCGGCCGAGCCCGGGGAATCTGTCGGCGAGACGGTCGATGACCTGGGCGACGGCCTCAGCTTCCCTAGCGGCATCCATTCGCTAATTTTGCACCCATGTCGTGATGGCGTCAAAGGCTGGATCGGCGCACGAGCCTGAACGCCGCCTGCCGTGCTTCGGCATCCTGGTCCGAGCGGGGCATCGCCTTTGCAGTGTCAGTTCGACATGATGTCAAGGGCAACTGACACCATGATTTCGCGACGCTGCCGCAGATCTCGCGGCCGGCGCGAGCACGGGCGGAGGCGCGTCACCGGAGCGAGGCGCCTGCCTCCCGCGCTTCCGGATGCTCCTCGGGGAGCGCATGGCGGTTGCCGCCCTTCAGCAACGCCACGTTTCGAGCCTCCCAGTCGCGCAGTGTCCGCCGCTGCGGTTCGACCGCCCTCCATTCCGCGCAGGTCGCGGTGGGCCGGCCGCACGTGCACGAGTTGCCTCCCGCGTCAGCGTCCCGGTGCAGGCGTTCGACCCGCCACAGCGCGGCCATGATTCGATCGTTCAGGCGCTGGGCGAGTTCGGTTTTTCTTTCTGCCCGCCTGATGACCTCGGTCTCGACGAGGCTGTGCGCACCGCCGAGGTCTGAACCCTCGAACGAGTCGGCGATGGACCTGGTGAGTTCGCCGACCCGTGCTCGAAGTTGCGCGATCACGGCATCGTCGGCAAGCCGCTCGGCGGTTGCCTCGGCGACGAAGAGGCGGTGTTCTTCGACCGCCTCGCCGTACCGTTCAGCCCACATCGCCACGTGATCCGCGTCCCGCTTCTCGGCCTTGTCTCCGCCGACGTGCCGCGAGCAGAAGGCGCAGACGACCTGGTCGGTTGGTGAGGCGAACCTGAACGGCTGTGCCATTCGGCAGCAGTAGCACTCCGCGTCGATCGCCACATGGAGTGGGTATGGATGAGGCACATGGGCTCCTGCCGGCGTGGTTCGCTGGGAGAAGCGTATCGAGCGCGGGGGACGATTGCCGCGACCCGCCCCAAGGATCGACCAGGGGATACGTTGACGGATCGGGGGCGCTGGATCCCCGCACACAAGGCCGGCAGCGCCGACCAGCCGGACCAAAGTCCCGGAGGCCCTCCCCTCAGGAGTCCTGCGGTGTGACTGAGTCGGCGTCTCGGGTCGTCTCCGCGAAGCGAGACGTGAATGGCGATGAATGCCGTGGCCGGCGAATGGATGCTCAAAGGTGTCGCCGTGGTGGAGATCTCGAACACGCTCTGGCGAATCCATGACCTGCGCCGAACCGCCGAGACGCCACGGCGCCTGATCGGGAACGTGCGCAAGATAGGCAACCTGTACGGCGCGAGCTCGGTCCGCTTTCCGTCCGAGTGCCCGTATTTCGACGACTTCGACGGCGCGATCCACTACGTGGTCCGGCTGGCATGGCTCGACGACATCGTGTTGGCGGGCACCGTGCCCGATACGGCGGCAGCCCCGGTCTAGCCTTGCGAGCCGTGGGCCCTCCGCCGGTGGGCCATCGGGTGCGGCCCAGGGCGGGCATGTCGCAGAGAGCGCTGAACCTGATCGATGAGTTGCGAGGAGACCACGCGCAGCAGTGGTGCCGACAGGGCCGGCACCGGTGCATAGGGATGCTCAGGATCGGGAAAATCGACACTTCCAGGTGAAAACACGCGGGGTTCGTCTCCCATGGTCACTTACCTCCGTCACGGACAATCGCTAGCCTCGAGGCCAACGGTCCCACTCGGCGCCCACCGCCCGACAGGGACTAATGGCACCTCGGCGTGCCGAACGACCGTCGGTGAAGCGACCCGAGCGCCCAAGGCCGGTTCGGGACTTACGACACATTTGCGATCCGTGCGGCATGCGACGCTCGCGGGAGTGGCCCAGTGCCCGCCACCCCCAGGACACCGCGGCCGGGCGGCGCCGACCCGAACAGCGCCGGCCGGCCGCGGGACTACCTCCCCGTTCGCGGATTCCGTCGGAGAGGGGACCTAAGCCCCTAATCGCCCCTGGGAAGTCCTGAAGGATCGAAGGTGCAAGGCGGCTTGGGCGTTATCCATCCGCTCGGCCACACCTCCCCAGACAACCGGAGCGAACAGACCCTTGGAGCGAACCATGGATGTCCACCCGTGATCAGCATCGCGGGGGTGCCGCTCGGCGAGACGTCGCAGGATCGCGCCCTGACGACGAGGAACCCTCGCCCCGTCTGCATCCATCACGGCGGTCGCAGGTTCGTCGCCTCGGCGGAAATGGCGGGGATCTTCCTGCGTCACGCCCAGCGGCTCATCGACGACGGTGACACGCAACTCGTGCCGTTGCTGCATCGCGAGGGCGTCGAGTTGCTCCTGGTCTCCGCCGCCACTCCGCTCTCCGTGCATTTCGCCGCGCCGAAATAGCCCCACCGCCCGCAGGTCGCCGAAGGTTCGCGATGAGAATACCCTCCCTTCGGCGCGCAGAGCCACACCGTGAGAGCAAGCCGCGGATTCCGAGTTGGCTCCGGATCGGTGTTCCGACAGTGCTGCTCGTGCTCGTCGTCTGGTTCATCGTCGTGCCGCAGTTCGTCGCGGCAGCGAGTGCTCTCGATTCGCTCGCGCGCATATCCCTGCCGCTGCCCGTGACTGCCGTGGCGCTCGAGCTCGCCTCGCTGCTGGTCTACAGTGCCCTCACCTCGTCGCTGCTCGGTGCAGAGTCGCCCCGCTACTTCACGCTGCTGCGCATCGACTTGACGGCTCTCGGAGTGAACCATGTCCTGCCCGGCGGCAGCGCCACTTCGGCGGCCACGCGGTTCCGGTTGCTCGGCAAGGCGGGCGTGCGCCCGGCAGACGCCCTGACCGCGGCCACGATCGAGACGACCGGCTCGAACATTGTTCTCGGTGTCGTCTTCGCGGCCGGGATCGCGCTGTCCCTGAAGGAATTCGGTGAGAACGACTACTACGTCGCGGCCGCCTCCACCGTGCTCGCGCTCCTGGTCGGGGCGGCGCTCGCGGTGTGGGCGCTCACGCGCCATACCGATCGTTCCGTCCGCGCCGCGCGCTGGATCGCCCGGCGGGTGCCGATCGTCACCGAGGCCGGCGCTGAGTCGGTTGTGCGCACGATGGCACGCCGGGTGCGCGAACTGCTCACCGACCCGAGGCGTATGGCCGTGGTGCTCTCACTGGCCGTCGCCAATTGGCTCCTCGACGCCGCGGCGCTGGGGGTTCTCTTCGCGGCATTCGGGCACCCGCTCGGGCTCGGGCCTCTCCTCACGGTGTACGGGGTCGGCAGCATCCTCGCCCTGTTGCCGATCACGCCAGGTGGGCTGGGGATCGTGGAGGGCGTACTCGTTCCGGCGACGGTCGCGTTCGGCGCCCCGCACTCCACGGCGGTTCTGGCGGTGATCGGGTGGCGCCTGCTCCAGTACTGGCTGCCGATCCCGCTGTCCCTGCTGGCCTACCTCTCGCTCACGCTCGACGGAGCTGGTCGCCGACGCCGGTCGCGGGGGAGTGCTCCGCTACTATGAGGTCGTAGACGACGGCGCCATCCACCGTCTCGCGTTCGATGAGCAGCGCTGACAGCAAGTCGAGAACTCCGCGGTGGGTCGTGATGAGTTGGATGGCGCGGGACTCGGCCTCCCGCAGGAGTCGCGCCACCTCGCTGTCGACGGCGGCCTGCGTGTCGTCAGAATAGGGCCGATCGAAGACCGAACCGCTTCCGTTGTCGGCCCGTGAGTAGCTCACCGGGCCGAGGCGCGGTGACAGGCCGAACTCGCGCACCATCCTCGTCGCCACGGAAGTCGCCCCCAGCAGGTCGTTGCTCGCGCCGGACGAGCCCTGACCGAAGACCACGAGCTCCGCGGCCCGGCCACCGAGCCGCACCGCGAGATCGTCGGTGAGATAGTCCTGCCCGTAGAGATGGCGTTCCACCTCCGGCAACTGATGCGTCGCGCCCAGGCTCTCACCGGTCGGCAGGATGGTGATCTTCGAGACGGGGTCGGCCCGGGGGCACAACGCCGCCACCAGGGCGTGCCCGGACTCGTGCACGGCGATCGCCTCCTTTTCCTCGGCAAGCAGCACGGTCGAGTTGTCCCGGCGTCCCAACACCAACCGGTCCCGGGCCGCGTCGAAATCGGCCTGGGTGATGCTGTCGCGGGACTTCCGCACAGCCTCGATCGCGGCCTCGTTGGCGAGGTTTGCCAGGTCAGCCCCCGAGAAGCCGGGAGTCCCGCGCGCGATGACGTCGAAGTCCACGCCCGTCTCGATCGGCTTGCCCTGGCAGTGCACGGCGAGGATGGCCCGCCGTTCCGAGACCATCGGAAGAGGAACGCTGATCTTGCGGTCGAAGCGCCCCGGGCGAAGAAGGGCCGCGTCGAGCAGGTCCGGCCGGTTCGTTGCAGCCAGCACCACGACGCCACTGGCGGCGTCGAAACCGTCCATCTCGGCCAGCAGTTGGTTGAGGGTCTGCTCGCGCTCGTCGTTCGACACGAACGACGTCGTGCCCGATCGCCGCTGACCGATCGACTCGATCTCGTCGATGAAGACGATCGCCGGAGCCCGGGAGCGGGCCTCCTTGAACAGGTCGCGCACGCGCGAGGCACCGACGCCGACGAACATCTCGACGAAACTCGATCCGTCGACGGAGAAGAACGGCACCCCGGCTTCGCCGGCCACCGCCCGCGCGAGCAACGTCTTGCCCGTGCCCGGTGGACCGACCATCAGGGCACCACGGGGGATCTTCGCTCCCAGCCTGCGGTATCGATCGGGCGTCCGGAGAAAGTCGACGATCTCCGAGACCTCGGCCTTCGCCCCCTCGTATCCCGCGACATCGGCGAAGGTGGTCTTCGGGCCCGTCGATTCGAAAAGTTTGCCCCTCGAGCGGGCGAACCCCAACAGACCCTGCGCGTCTCCCTGGGACCTGGACATCCGCCACCACAGCCAGCCGAGCACCAGGAAGGGAAGCAGCGTGAAGGCCCATCCGGCGAGCGTCGACCAGATCGATGAGGTCGCGGCGGGAATGGCGGTCACATCCACCTTCTCCGCCTTGAGAGTGTCGAGCAGGCTCTGGTCGACGACCGGGATCACCGTGGTGAAGAGGGCGCCGGACACGAGCGTGCCCGCGGCCTCGCCATCCGCCGAGATCGAGACTTCGGAGACCCTGCCGCCCTCGACGGCAGTGAGGAACTTGGAGTAGCTCAGGTTTTCGGCGGAGGACCCGGGCAGACCGATCGAGAAGAGGTAGACACCGGCGGCGATCAGGAGCGCGGAGAGCGCGACCCAGCGGATCCACTGGTGCCTGCCGAAGAAGCCCGGCTTTCGCTGGTCACTCGAGTCCGGGGCATTCATTGTTCAAGAGTGACGGCAGCCGTGCGGCGGTCTATGGTCCTAAGTCCTTCGAATGCGGCCGGACCGCGCGACCACTTCCAGCCGAGCGACTGGCCATCCCGGAAGAAGCCTCCGCCGTCATCCGTGCGGTGCAGCCGACGGCAGCTGGAGCGCGTTCGACGAGGTTGAACGGCTCGTCGAACCGGATGATCTGGCGGCGGCCCTCGACAGCGAACCGGGAGCCCGAACGAACTGGGACGGTCTTCCCGGCTCGACTAAACAGGCAATTCTCGAGTGGATATCGACGGCCCGGGCGGAGTCGACGAGGCAGCAGCGGGTGCTGACGACCGCCGCGGAGGCCGCCGAGGGGCGGCGCGCGAACCAGTGGAGGCAGCCGAAGGGCTAGACAACCAGCTCGGCGACACTGGTCAGCGGGTGCTGCCCCCGGCGGTCTCGTACGACCACAGTTCGCTGCTGATGCCGACGTGCGCCGGAGCCGGCCCCCCGGACCGCTCGGCCTCGCTGCGATGACCGTGCCCGAATGCGGGTGAATTTACCCAGGACTGAAATGACTCTTCGTCAGACCAGCGAGTGACGACGAGCCACGTATTCCGGTCGTCGGTGGGTTTGAGAAGTTCGAAGCCCTCAAAGCCCGGCCGATCATCGACCGCGCCGGCACGGGCAGCGAACCGTTGCGCCAACTCGTCGCCGCTGTCGCCGGGAACCGTTATTGCGTTGATCTTGATGACAGTCATGGGGCTTCTTCCTTGCGTGTGTGCGGGGTGATGACTCCATGCTGGCATCGCCGGCTGCGAGTTTGGTGGCGACGGTCAGCCGACCCGCCCCATGATCTGTCCATTGACAATCGATCATGTTCGGCCCAGACTCAGCAGTATTCGTCAGTACCGGGCTGCCTCGGGGTCAGCCCACCACATCGCGAACGCACTTCTGGTCGTGATGCCGCAGCATCCGTATGTCGCTGGTCGTGAAGGGGATCACCGTGCAGACTGCATTCTTCGGGGAGACCGGGCCGATTCGCACACCGGACGGAGGAAGGTCCCGTGTCGCGGATGCCCAGCGGACCGACGACGATTACGCTCCGACGCACGCGGAAGTTCGAATGCGGGCTCGGCCCATGGCCGAGCCCGCACCCGTCCTCCGCGAGGACACGCCGTGACAGACCCGAACTGGCTCGGCGAGCACCAGTATTCAGTATCTGTTCACCTCCACGCAACTACGGCGCGGTGATCTCCGCCTCCCGGCGGTATCAGGTACCCCAGATCGCGTCGAGGATCTTCATCCGCATCGCCTGCAGCGCGGGGATCAACACGGAGACGACGGCAACGACGACGAGCACGACCATGTTCCTGGCGGCCTCTTGGGCATCCAGGGCGAGGGTGACAGGTCCATTGGGAAACTGGAACGGGTGGCTTTCCACGAACGGCGTGATGGAGAACACGAACACGGCGAGGCCAACGAGCGTTCCGACTATCGCGTTCACGCTGGTCTTGATCACGTAGTTGCCTACCGTCGCCGTGGCGGTGATCCCGATGGCCCACTCGATGCCGATCTGATCCTGGATGGCCGCCGTCAGCTGCTCGGGGGTCTGGAGTCTCACATCCGTTCTCAGCGGCTCGAGGCGGTCCTTCAGCGCGCTGGACGAGACCCCGGCGTCGGCCTTCACGTAGATCACCGTCCCGCGATCGCCGACTCCCACAAAGCCGATGACGACCGGTCCGTCGATGATGCTGATGTCGAGAAACGAACCCATTCGAGAGAATCGCCCTTCGTTCGGCCGCGGGAGGTTCGCCGTTGAGTTATCCGTCCCGGTGGCAAGCGGCAGAAAATAGACCCGCGGCCGTACAGCGTTTTCGAGAGCGGTCGCAGCGCGGCGGTCCTGCGACCGCTTGCGGGCTCCCGGCGCGGGGCAACGCTCCGCCCATCGATCATCGGGGGCCCACTGCGCGCACGGGACGCGACTCGGTGCGTTACAGCCCCAGGTCCCGTGCGATGAGCATGAGCTGCACCTCGGTGGTGCCCTCGCCGATCTCGAGGATCTTGCTGTCTCGGTAGTGCCGGGCGACGAGATAGTCGTTCATGAAGCCGTAGCCGCCGTGGATCTGGGTGGCGTCCCGCGCGTTGTCCATCGCGGCCTCGGAGGCGCCCAGTTTGGCGATCGACGCCTGCTTCTTGAACGGCTTTCCCGCGAGCATGAGCGCGGCCGCGTCGTAGTATGCCGTTCTCGCGACGTGTGCTCGCGCCTCCATCCTCGCTATCTTGAAGGCGATGCCCTGGTTAGCGCCGATGGGGCGACCGAAGGCCTCGCGTTCCTTCGCGTATTTCACGCTCTCGTCGACACAGCCCTGCGCCGCCCCGACGCTCAGCGCGGCGATCGCGATCCGTCCCTCATCGAGCACCTGGAGGAAGTTGGCATAGCCGCGACCGCGTTCGCCGAGCAGGTTCTCTTCCGGCACTCGCGCGTCGACGAAGCTGAGCGGATGCGTGTCAGACGCATTCCAGCCCACCTTGTTGTACGCCGGCTCCGCCGTGAACCCCGGGGTCGACGTCGGCACGAGGATCGTCGAGATTTCCTTCTTGCCCTGGGCGTCGGTGCCGGTGACGGCGGTGACGGTCACGAGTTTCGAAATCGTAGTTCCCGAGTTGGTAATGAACTGCTTGTTGCCGTTGATCACCCAGTCGCCGCCCTCCAGCTCCGCGCGGGTTCGTATCCCGCCGGCGTCGCTTCCCGCGCCGGGCTCCGTGAGGCCGAAGGCCGCGAGGGCCTCGCCGCTCGTGAGCTGCGGCAGCCATTCTTCCTTCTGCTCGACGTTGCCGAAGCGGAAGATGGGCATCGCGCCGAGCGACACGCCGGCCTCGAGGGTGATCGCCACGCTCTGGTCGACCTTGGCGAGTTCTTCGAGCGCGAGGCAGAGGGCGAAGTAGTCGCCGCCCATTCCGCCGAGCTCTTCGGGGAACGGCAGCCCGAAGAGCCCCATTTCGGCCATTCCGGCGACAACCTCGTATGGGAAGCTGTGCGCTTCGTCGTGCTGCGCGGCGACCGGCGCGACCACGGTTCTCGCGAAGTCAGCGACGCTGTCGATAAGTTGCTGGTACTCGTCGGGGAGATTCCCCGTCGTCAGGCCCTCGGTCATCGTTGACCTCTCGTGGATGTGTTTCTCGTGGATGTGTTTCTCGCGGATGTGTTTCTCGCGATGGCGATCCGGGACTTCAGTTAGGAAGCGTTAACTGTGATGCAAGGTTAGCAATCATTAACTGAAAAGCCCAGCAAGTCGCGACAACCCCGTTCGGCTCGAGCGGTGCGGCATCATCGACGGCACCGTGGACCGCACCGTCGCCTTCACCGGGGAGCCCGGTGGAACGGGCGGGGCGTTCGCAACACCGCGGGGGACGTGGGAGGCTCCGTTGACGTGACCAGGCTCGAAGCGCTCGAGCAGCGTGACGTCCCGACCGCGGCGGGCCAGCTCTCGGGCGGCGGCCGAGCCCATCGCGCCGCCGCCGACGACCACAACATCCGCGGTGCTCGGCATCGGTCAGCCCGGCTGTCCGGTGGGCGCGTCGGCTGCCAGCCCCGACGATGTGAGCGCATCGAATCCGCCGTCGACATGCGAGACGGCGAAGAAGCCGTGCGCATCGAGGTAGTCGACGAAGGGGCCGGAGCCGTCGGTCGAACCGCAGAAGACCACGATCTCACGGTCGGGGTCCTGAGACTGGGCGAAGGACGCCACGTCATCCTTGGCCACGACGAGTGCCTGCGGGATGGCGCCGGCCGAGGCGCGCCCGCCGCTGCTGCGAACGTCGACCAGGAGGGCACCGCCCTCTATGAGGCTGCGCGCGGCGGCGGCGGCAGTGATGGGAGAGACGGCGGACATCGGGGCCTTTCGTGAGGGACGAAATCTAGCGGTAGCGGAGTGACCGCGAAGATTCAATACCGAACGCTCCCGGCGTGAGAGTGTTGGCGGGGCGAGGCAGGCCGAGATTCTCCCGGAGGGTTGCCCCCGCATAGTTCTCGGGGAAGACGCCGCGGCGCTTGAGCTCGGGAACGACGAGTGCGGTGAAGCTCTCGAACTGCCCGCCGAGATAGGCGGAGAGGATCGTGAACCCGTCGGTCGCCGAGGCGAGAAACCAGGATTCCATGTAGTCGGCGACATCGACTCCCGAGCCGACCAGCACGGGAGCAGCGACCGCGTGCGCCACGAGCAGGTGCCGGTAGGTCACGGGGCGATATCCTCCGACGGTGCGACCGGAGCGCGAGGTGACGAGCGCGACGAGCTCGGTGCCGAGCGGGCTGAACCTCGCCGCGATCTTGGGAGGTACGGCCTCGTCGATGATCACTCCGTTGAGGGACACTCCGAGCAGGCCGGCGAGGCGGCGGATGGTGCGATTCGCGGGGAGGGTGACCCCATTGTCCACGCCGGCGGCCGTCTCGACCGGCACCAGGTCGACCAGGTCGTCGTAGATCCTCCAGGCCTTCTCCCGCGTCTCGGCGACGATGGGGAGAATCGGCGTGACCAGGAGAAAGTGGGCTGGGTCGCGCCCGAGATCCCGCGCCTGCTCCTTCGTCGCCCGATAGAAGTCGACCGCCTCCGCCAGGGACATCGGCGCGAGAAAGGAGATGTCGGCCTGGCGAGCGGCAAGGGCACGGGCGCTCGGTGCGCTGCCGACCACTGAGACGATCGGATGCCCCTGCGGCGGCCGCACGACATTGAGCGGGCCCGCGGAGGAGAAGTGACGCCCGACGTAGCCGAGCTGATGCACGCCCTCCTGGTCGATCAAGTGGCCGGTGGCGGCATCCGCGACGAACGCGTCGTCCTCCCAGCTGTCCCAGAGTCCGCAGAGGATCTCGATGAACTCGCCGGCGGCCTCGATCCGGTCTTCATCGGGATGCACACTCGTCCGTCCGAAGTTCGCCGCCGAGCGCGGCTCCGCGCCACTGGAAATGGAGAGCCCGGCACGCCCGTTGCTGAGCAGGTCGATCGACGCGGATGCCCGGGCCGTCGAATATGGCTCAGAATGCGCCGAACTCACCGTCGCGATGAGCCCGATCCGATCGGTGACCGCGGAGAGGAAGCTGATGGCCGCCAGCGGCTCGATGCGCGCGAGGAGATACGGGTCGGTCTGTTCGAATTCCGGACCGGTCGCGAGCCAGTCGCCGAAATAGAGGAAGTGGAGCCCGGCCGCCTCGGCGGTCAGCGCGAGGGAGCGGAGCGCGCGGGGGTCATCCGACGGGTGCCGATGGGCGCCCGGGTACCGCCAGCCCGAGGGCCACGCACCGAGCGTGCGCACGGTGGCGCCGACGATCATGGTCCCGCGACGAACCGGAGCATCGCCTCTGCTGTCACTCTGACTCATCCTTCGACCGTAGGCACCGGGCGGTCCCGACGCTCACGGGGGGTCACATTCGGTAAACCTCCGACTCAATTCGCAACAGGGCTGGACACGAGTGTCGATTGTCGATCGGCTTGTTCGTCACACTCGGTCACCTTGGCCCGACCGATTCGCTCACCGGGAGGGATTTAGATCAGACTCGACTATGAGGCGGAGAGCCGCTTGAATCGAGGAGATTGCTTTGCCGACACTGACTTCGAGGCTGAGCCAACCTCGGTTGCCCCCTGCGGCCCGCGTCGAGACCGGAGGTTCCCCCATCTCATCGTCATCGAGTCGTTTCGACCGACTCACCCGCGAACAGCTCAATCGGCCGAGCAGTCGCAAGTGGAGCCTTCACCCGGAGACCGTCGGGGCCTGGGTGGCGGAGATGGACTTCGGAACCGCGCCGGAGATCACCCGGCGACTGCACGAAGCGATCGATGATGGCCACTTCGGATACATCTCACCCTCCGTGGTCGAGGACATGGCTCGCGCCACCGCCGACTGGCACCGACGCGAATACGGCTGGGACATCCCCTGGGCGCGCGTTCACGCCGTGGCCGACGTGATGGCCGGGTTCGAGCTCACGGTGACGAAGTTCTCGCCGGCCGGAAGCGGAGTCATCGTGCCGACTCCCGCCTACATGCCCTTCTTCAGCGTTATTCCGGCCCTGGGTCGCGAGGTGTTCGAGGTGCCAGGCATCGTCACCGACGGGCGGTGGTCCCACGATCTCGCGGCCATCGACGCGGCCTTTCATGCCGGCGCCCGCACGCTCGTGCTCTGTAATCCGCAGAACCCCACCGGCACCGCGCTCACCCGGGACGAGCTCGAGGCCATCGCGGCCATCGTCGAGGCGCACCACGGTCGCGTCTTTGCCGACGAGGTGCACGCCCCGCTCTTCTATGGGCGCCAGCGCCACATCCCGTACGCCTCGCTGTCGGAGGTCACCGCGGCGCACACCATCACCGCCACGTCCGCGTCGAAGGCGTGGAATCTTCCCGGGCTCAAGACCGCCCAGCTCATCACCTCGAACGACGCCGACGAGGAACTCTTCGGCGCGTTCGGTTTCGCGGCTCTTCAGGGGGCTTCTCCGCTGGGGCTCGTCGCGGCGACGGTCGCATTCACCGAGGGGCGGCCGTGGCTCGACGAGGTGGTGGACTACCTCGACGGCAACAGGCGGTTGCTCGATGACCTTCTGCGACGCCACCTGCCCCAGGTGGGATATTCGCTCCCCGACGCGACCTACATCGCCTGGCTGGACTGTTCGGGGCTGGGTATCGACGGCTCCATCGCAGACTTCTTCCGCACGGAAGCGGGCGTGAGCCTCACCGATGGCGCCCAGTGCGGCCGAGGGTACGAGCAGTACGTGCGGCTCGTCTTCGCGCTGCCCAGGCCGCTGCTCGAGGAGGCCGTGATCGGCATGGCGAATGCTGTCGCCCGCCACCGCGCGGGAGAACTGCCCTCATGACCGATCACGAGCAGGGGTTCGACTCGGACCCCGACGCGGTACTCGACCCGGAGTACGACTGGCACGGCTACCAGTTCGAGACCCGCCAGGTTCACGCCGGTGAGCAGGAGGAGCGCAACAGCGGCGCCCGCATCACGCCGATCGCGATGACGGCGGGCTACCGATTCGACTCCTTTGCCGATGGCCGGGATCGCTTCTCCGGTAAGGCGGACGGGCTCATCTACTCTCGGCAACGGAATCCCTCCGGAACCGTCGCCGAGCGCAGGATCACCTCGCTCGAGGGTGGCACCGAGACCATCGTCGTCGCCTCTGGGCAGGCGGCGATCACGACGGCCCTGTTCGCTCTGGCCGAGTCCGGTGAGCGGATCGTCTCGACCGCGAGTATCTACAGTGGTACCCGCATTCTCTTCGGGCGCAGCTTCGCCCGGTTCGGCGTCACGGTGGACTACGTCTGGGACGAATCGGACGACGACGAGTGGGATCGTGTGATCCGGCCGAACACGAAGGCGATCTTCACCGAGACCATTCCCAATCCGAAGAACGACATCGTGGACATCGAGCACCTCGCGCGGGTGGCCGCGCGGCACGGGATCCCGCTGGTGGTGGACAACACGATCGCGACGCCCTACCTGATCCGTCCGATCGAGTACGGTGCGGCGATCGTCGTCCATTCCGCCACGAAGTTCCTCAGTGGCCACGGTGCTGGGCTGTCTGGCGCGATCGTGGATGGCGGAAACTTCGACTGGGCCGGGTCTGAGCGGTCCTACCCGATGCTCACGGAGGCGCAGTCGCCCGGAGTGCCCTCGGTGCTCGAACGGCACGGGCGCACCGCCTACGCCCGACTCGCCCGTGAGGCGGTCGTCAACGACATGGGACCCGCGCTGTCGCCATTCAACTCGTTCCTGCTGCACCAGGGGATCGAGACGCTCTCGTTGCGGATGGAGCGCCACCTCTCCAACTCGAGGGCGATCGCAGAGTGGCTGTCGGAGCATCCGCGGGTCGAATCGGTGGACTACTCCAGCCTGCCAGGCAACCCTCGCTACGAGCTCGCGCAGCGCCTGTACGGCGCAGCGACCGGGTCGGTGTTCGCGGTTACCGTGCGGGGCGGCGAGGATGGCGCTCGACGGTTTCTGGACGGCCTGCGCGTGTTCAGCCGCATGACCAACATCGGCGACGTGCGATCGATGGCGCTGCATCCGGCAACGACCACGCACTTCTCGTTCAGCCAGGAGCTACGCGACCGGCTCGGCATCAGCCCCGGCCTGATTCGCCTCTCGATCGGAATCGAGGGCGTCGACGACCTCATCGCGGACCTGGACGCTGCGCTGCGCCGAGTGTGAGGCAGCGGCCGAACTTCGTGGCCCGCCCGTGGAGTTGTCGTGACGCCGGCCCTCGGACTGGGGGACGCGTCTCTATCTCTATATAGCTAGGTTTGGGTTATGGACCCACTAGCGCGAGTTACCCCCGCCACAGTCGACGTTCTCCGCGTGCTGGAAGAATCCTCTGACCCCTGCTGGGGCCTGCTGGTGATCAAGTCGAGCGGGCGACCCGCCGGCACTGTCTACCCGATCCTCGAACGCCTGGAATCCCTGGGCTGGGTCACCTCCTCGTGGGAGGCAGACGACTCCCGGTCGGGTCCGCGCCGCCGCTACTACGAACTCACTGAGGGCGGCGCGGCAGCTGCGGGAGAAACCATCGCTGCCTTCGCGTTGCGAGTCCATCCGGCAACGACCCCGCGCCTCGTCATACCTTCGGTGGTGACCGCATGATCACCTCCCCAACTCTCATCGTGCGCGTGGCCGCAGCGCTGCTCCCGCGGCATTCACGTGACCGGTACCGGGAACAGTGGCTTGGTGAGCTGCGCGATGCACCCGGGGTCGGAATCCGCGCGTCAGAGATTGCCATCGGCTCGATCGCATTCGCCGCGACGCTCGCCCGTCCGGTTCCGGGTCGAGCGCGCGTGACGATCGAGTCGGTGACACGACGGTCGCGATTGGCCGTCGGGCTGTCCCTCAGCGCGGCGATCGTCGCGATAACCCAGTACGCCATCGTCGGGACCGGGGACGGGCGGACCGGCCCAGATCTGTACGACTCTGCCGTCTTGACTTTATCGACCTATTTGGCTGTCTATTCGATCCTCGCGCCGGTCGTCGCGTTGGTGATGGTTCTGGCCACCCGGGGCGTGACCTCCCGGGTGCGCGTCGGAGTTGCACTACTGGTGCTTGCAAGCGCCGTTTCCGCCCTCCGGGACGTGATCAACTGGCAATTTCTCTTGGATTCCGGCGTGCCGTTCATCTCCGCGGCCAACCTCGTCTATCTCGCGGCTATCGCCCTCGTCATAGTTGCCGGTTCGAACCTGTGGCGCGAATACCGCCCCCTTGGGCCGAACCCACGGCCGGAGCCCCGCTCCCGTTCGCTGCTCCTTTCAGCGCTGGGGGGCTTCGTCGTTGCCGCGGTCTTCGTACTGGGCTTTGCTGATGCCAGCATTGTGTGGGCTGCACGCGCACCCCTGAGGTTCAACCTTGCATTCACCGATGCCAACCGTGCTACGTTCGAAGATTGGCTGACGCTCAAAGTCAAGTTCGAGGATCTGGTTGCCACCATGCTCAGTGCGTGGCTCATTGTCGGACTGGTCATCGCCTGCGTCCTCGCCCTCTCCGGTTTCAACCGCCACTCGAACCCACGTCGCGTGAAAGCGCTGTCGCTCGCAGTGGTCTGCCTCGCCTTGCTGTCCTACGGAGCCGTAGTGGGGTTCCTTAAATTGGCGGAATCGAGCGTTGCCCCCACCCTGCCCGTCGACGTGGTGATGCTCGTCGCGCGCTGGGGGCTTGTCGCCATCGTTCTGGTTCTGGTCGGCGGAGTGCGCGGCCGCGACAACTTCTCGTCCAGGCAACTCGGGCAGGCGGGGATGGCTGAGCCGGGAGGCGCTCCGGCGGTTCCCAACTCCAGACCATAGGGACTCGAGGTATCTCGCTCGGGCGCAAAAAATGGGCCGGACAACCGAAACCGATTGTCGCGACCCATCTTCCGAACTGGCACAGCCCAATAGGCCGAACCACCCTCTGTGCGCGAAGGGGGACTTGAACTGTTCTGTTGCCCCTCGCGCGCAGAATCACGAATCGGCACTCTTGTCCACAAACAAAGGGAAGTAGGCGGGTCCTCCTGTGGACAATTGCATCGAGATACCCGCACCTACACAACGCTTAGCACCTGAGTTAGCACTTTTAGCAGTGCTGACCAGCTTGGCCTGCGGTGAGCAGCGCGCCGAGGAGGCCCTCAAGGCAGTTCCGACTTCGGCCCCCTTCGTGCGCCGGCGAGTGTGCCAACTACTGAGAATCAGGAAGTCCGATCATGTGCGGTCCATCGTTGATCGCTGTGCGCGACGATAGTCCGACGAGTAAGAGCAGCAATCCCGGTCCGCGCGTGGGTGGTCCGACTGCGCGGCGGTCGTTCACGCCCGCGCAGAAACTTGACGATGTGGCCGCGTATGAGGACTTCAACGACTCAATATCAGAACTCCGATGATGGCTTTCAACGCACCCTCGAAACCATGCGTGGAAGCCGAGATGCCGCACAGACAAGGGATCCCGGAGGGCTCTCAATTGAGACTTTTGGAGGTCGCTCAGGGAGGGATGAAGAACGTTCGCTGCGGCAGCACAGAGGCCCCCGTTATTGCTGTCGCGACACCTTTTATCGCAGGGAAGAGAAAAAGTTTCCGGCGATACCTCAATTCGCCCCTCGGAGTCAAGCCAAAACAGGTGGCGAAACTTATCCACAATGTGACGGACACGCAGGTGACACAACTCGCGCGTAGCTTCGGGCCATGGAATTCGATCCGCACATCGATGGCCTCCTTCGAGGAGATCGAGAGCAATCCTCTCGTCGGCTTGGCGATCTCATGCGCGCTGAAGCTCGCAACTCGGCAACGCCCACAGCGCTGAGCGAAGAAGCGCTGATCTCTGAATTCGGTGCTAGCCGGAACGCGATCCGGGCGGCTCTCGCTGCGTTGCAGAAACAGGGCGTCGTGTCCCGCCGTCGCGGCATCGGCACCACGATCAGCCGACACTGGGACTGGTCGGATCTTGCCGAGCTTCGCGGATTGAACGAGTCCGCGAGTGCCAATGGTGGACGAGTGACGAACCGAGTTCTCGTGGCCGACGTGGTCTCGTCGCCTTTGGCCATCAGCACCGCCCTCAACCTTCCAGCTCGATCACCGGTGCTCTTGATTGAAAGAGTCCGCATTCTGGACAATCAGCCCTTCTCACTTGACACCAGCTACCTGAATGTCGATCTCGCTGCTGGCCTCCTTGACTGCGTGCTGGAGAGCTACGATCTCGTGTCACTCCTGGAGGACAAGCTCGGCCTCCCCCTTGGGAGCGCCGATCTCGTCATCGAAGCATCTACGGCGGGTGCCGCGTTGGCAAGCCAGCTCCAAATTGCCCCTGGAGACCCGGTGCTCTCCGTTGATCGCGTCCTACGGCTGGACGAAGGAAGCGTCCTCGCTCTTGAGTTCCTCCGACTGCGCGGCGACCGAGCCGCCATGACCGGGCACAGCGATCGGGGAACCCGCCCCCGATCCTGAACGGCCATCCCTGACGCCACGCCACCGAGCATTGTCCCGAAGCCCCATTCAACAAAGGAATCAAGAATGACCGTGAAAACCGCAACCGGTGTCGTGCACTTCGACCGCACCCAGGTCCATGACAGCTACGTTCTCTTCGGCGGACCGGACGGAATCTCTCGGCTGATCGATCTTGACGGTGAAGTCCGGCATGAGTGGCCCTTCTACGGTGTCCCGGCGCGCATCATCGATCCCGAAATGAACAGCGGCAGGATCGGCGACATCGGGGTGCAGATTTCTGAAGTCGAGGGCTCACCGGGCGGCATCTACGCGAACCGAACTGTCGGTCAGGTGTCATGGAGTGGCGAGATCCTGTGGGAGTGGGGCAGCGAGGCGCCTGGCGGCGCAGCTCGCCAGAACCATGACTGGGAGCTTCTCCCAAACGGCAACCGCCTGTTCCTGGTGACGATGCCCCGCGTCGTTCCCGACCTCGGTGAGCACATCGTGGGCGATCAGGGCATCTACGAAGTCACACCGGGCGGCGACATCGTCTGGACCTGGCGCGCTGGTGACCACCTGAACGAGTTCGGCTTCTCCGTCGCCGGTTGGGAGCACCTCCGGGCGACCGTCGCCCGTCGCCCCGACGATGTATGGGGCTACCTCGAGATGAACAGCATGAAGACGCTGGGCCCGAACAAATGGCATGACGCCGATCCGACGACTGTCTTTCAGCCCGACAACATCATTTTCAGCACACGAAAGGCCAACGTCATCGGAATAATTGACAAGGCGACGGGTGCTCTGGTCTGGCGCATCGGGCCCTACTACCGTGAAGAGCCCGGAGCGGAGCACCAGCGCATCAACCGGTTCTCCGTACCGCGCCCGGTCGACCAAATTTCCGGCCAGCACAACCCGCACTTCATTGCCGAGGGGCTGCCCGGCGCCGGTAATATCCTCGTGTTCGACAATCAGGGCGGCGCTGGCTATCCGCCCGCCCCGCTCGGCATCTACGCGGGATCGCGCGTCCTCGAGATCGACCCGTCGACCAAAGAAATCGTGTGGCAGTACACGGCCGAGGACTCGGGGCGCCCGTCTTGGGAGTTCCACAGCTCTTTCGTCAGCAACGCTCAGCGCCTACCCAACGGCAACACGCTAATCACTGAGGGCATGAGAGGGCGCCTGTTCCAGGTGACCCCAGCCGGCGAGATCGTCTGGGAGTACCACTCCCCATACGAAGCACCTGGCATCGCCGGTGAACCCGAGGTGCAGGCCGCTACCGTCCCAGGCGTCGACCGCCTCTCCATGACCAAGCTCGTCTACAGGTCGCAGGCGGTGCCCTTCGAATGGGTACCGGCCGCGACAGAACCGGTCGGCGAGTTCGTCGAGCAGCAACGCTCATGCTGAAGGAGACGGTTGCCACGCGTCCCGGCCTCGGCGCGGACCCGATGGTAAGGCAGTGGACGAAGAAATCTTCTAGCCCTCGATTTACCGGTTCCAGAAACTTGGCACGTCTTGCCGGGACATTCGGAGGGGGCGCCATCCTCGGAATCGCCCTTCTCATGGCGGTTTGGTCCGTTCTCTACGCCGCCCGTCTGTTCCCGGACAATCTGTTTCCGAGCGTGCCTGCTGTGTGGCGTGCTGGCGTCCAGATGTGGCAAGAGGGCGTGCTCAGCCCCGATATCACGGCAAGCATTCGAGAGGCAGCTGTTGGATTCGTCATCGGTACGGTCCTCGGCATCGCCCTGGCGCTCGCGACTGCGACGACTAGGGCGGGAAGGTTTATCCTTCAGCCCGTCCTGAGGCTGCTTGCGCCGATTCCGACTATCGGCCTGATTCCGCTCGCGATTCTCTGGTTCGGCATCGGCGACACAAGCAAGTACGTGGTCGTCGCACTAGGCGTGTTCGTTCCCGTTTGGATCAACGCTCACGCGGGCCTTGCCTCAACGCCGTCCGACTACCTGCAGGTCAGCGGCTGCCTGGGATCATCCCGCTGGCTAACACTCCGGAGGGTCATCCTGCCGGAAGCCCTCCCCGACATCGTCGCAGGCATGCGCGTCGGCTGCGCGACGGCTTTCGTCGTGATCGTCGTCGCGGAAATGACCGGGACCACCAACGGTCTGGGCTACCGAATCTCACAGGCACAGCTGTTCTCCCAAGCCGACCGGCTGATTTTCCTGCTGGCTGTTCTGGGGGTCGTCGGAGCGATCTGCGACCAACTCATTGTCAACGTGGCCCGGCCATTCACCGCCTGGGCCTCAGAGGAGAACTGACATGGATCTCACAGTTCGTGACCTCGGCGTCACATACAAGGGCAAAGCCGCACCTGCTCTTCACGGGGTGAACCTCGAAATCAAGTCCGGCTCGTTCGTGGTGCTGGTCGGCCCCTCCGGCAGCGGTAAGTCCACTCTCCTACGATGCCTAGCCGGGATAGAGAGCCCGACGAGCGGACACGTCACCGCCGACGCCGAACCTATCCTCGGAAGAGACCCGAGCCGCGGCATGGTCTTCCAGCGCGACATCCTCTTTCCTTGGGCAACCATCAGAGCCAACATCGCGTTCGCCCTGCAGGCCAAAGGCACGCCGAAACGGGACATGGAACCGATCATCGACGAGCTCCTGACCGTTGTCGGACTGCCGCTCGAGGTGAAGCGTCAGCGTCCCGCTGCTTTGTCCGGAGGAATGCGTCAACGTGCTGGCATCGCCCGAATGCTAGCCGGCGAGCCTGAGGTCATGCTCATGGATGAACCCTTCGCCGCCCTCGATGCACAGACTCGCCTGAGGATGCAGGACCTCGTAACAGGCCTCTGGTCACGACTAGGCCGAACCGTTGTTTTCGTCACGCACGACGTGGACGAGGCCATCCGGCTTTCACAGACAATCTTCGTTCTCCGAGACGGCCGACTGGCCGCCACGATCGAGAACCCCTTGCCGCCCGCACGGCCGGCTGGCCAGCTGGCGGACGCCGGAGGCTACAGCGACCTCCGTCGTCGACTCCACGATGAACTTCATGAGGGGGCCGACATCAGAACAGCATAAATGCCCAATTAGTTGTTCTTCTCTTCCCGTCTTCAACTAACACCACACCCCCTTTCCCACCACCGCATACAGAAGGAATTCACATGCCCTCCACATTTCGCCGGCCCATCGCAAATCGCGTCTTCGTACTCGCCCTTGGGGCGATCGTTGCTACGTCTCTCAGCGCCTGTTCCGCTTCGAACACGACCGCTGCCAACAACGGCGCCTCGTCCAAAACCTTGACCGTCGGCTTCGTTCCAGACCCTTCATGGGCACAAGTGCCTGTCGCCGAAGCGAACGGGTACTTCAAATCCGAAGGCCTGAATGTGAAGGTGATCGACTTCTCCACGGGAGTTCAAGCACTCCAAGCTCTTGCCGCCGGGCAAGTCGACGTCACCACTTCTGCGGACGTCCCCGTCTCCGCAGTTCTTGCCAGCTCCAAGAACATGGACATCATTGCTGACGGCTCGCGCTGGAAGGGCTCCGTCATCGTGGGCAGTGCGAAAGCTGGCATCAAAACCGCGTCCGACCTCGCGGGCAAGAAGGTTGGCACGCCTCTCGGAACCAGCGCCGCATATTTCGGCTCCAGTTTCCTGAAGGAATCCGGCGCCAACGCTCAACTGATCAACGTCGCCCCGTCGGCCATCGTGACCGCAATGCAACAGGGAAACGTGCCCGCGGTTTCCATCTTCCAACCGTTCCAGCAGCAGGTCATCGCCGCTCTGGGAAGCGACGCAGTCGTTCTCAAGCCGGCGGCAGGAACGTATGTTCAACAAAGTCTTTACCTGGCATCGACAAGCGCGGTGAAAAACAAGGCGAGTGCACTCAAGTCATTTGAGCTAGCACTGAATAAGGCGAGCAAGGATCTGACGAGCCAGAAGGCCAGCGCGGTCAGCGCCGTGGCAAAGGCCACCCAACTTTCACCTGATCTCGTCAAGACGATCCTGCCGGAGTTCGACTACACCATTGAACTGCCGTCCGACCTACCGACCGGGCTGACGTCCCTAGGTATGTGGGCTAAGACCGCCGGGAACCTCCCGTCGAGCGCGACGATTCCCAACTACTCCACCTTCGTCAACCGCGACTTCCTGCCAGCATCGTGAGTTGAGGCCGTTGCTGGCCGAGACGGACTTCACTGCGCTAGCGGCAGAATCAGATGTGTCAGCAGGGGACAGGGGCTTTTTGTTAGTGGCCATGCCACCAAGTTCGGATGGGCTATTGACAGCTTTTGAGGACGGCGCTCGGGAACGCCCGTCTGCCTGCATGAGCGACAATGGCGTCATGTCAAACATTGGTGGAAGGTGGTCAGCGAGGGCGCGCTGACCCCCGACCAGTACTCGTCCTGGGTGGACTGGATCAACCCTTTCACAGGCGAGTCGATGGGTACGCCGCGGCGGCCGGGGAGGGTCGGCGCGGGTCGCCGCGGTTTGCGGAGATGGTGGTCAACGCGCCGAAGTCGCTGTCGATCACCGCTGCCCTGCATCCGGACGGGTCGGCGGCGCTCGATATGGCGCAGAAGGACGCGATGGGGTGGCTCGGGCAACATTCGGTCACTCGGGTGGGCCTGCGGGGGAGGCAGGAAGTGGTGGCGGTCGAGCAGCTTGAGACCGTTTCGGTCGTCCACAAGACGTCGCGGGCGGGCGACCCGCACCGGCACATCCACTTCAGATCGGCACTCGCGTGTGGGCGGCGGAGGCGTGGCGTGGGAACCGAGACGGCGTCTGGACCCGGCTCGCGGTCGGCGGCACCGACCCGGAGAACGGCAGCCCGTACAGCGGCCCGCCGAAGGACGCCCGCTTGGTCCGGGGTGAACGGGTCTTGGTGGACGAGGCGGGGATGCTCGACCAGGACACCGCCCTCGCCCTCCTGACAATCGCGGACGAGGCCGGCGCCACTCTCGCGTTCGTCAGGGATCGTGCGCAGCTGCCCGCGGTCGGTCGGGGCGGCGTCCTTGATATGGCCGCACAACTCCGCGCCCGCACGTTCGACATGACTACCGTGCACCGCTTCACCGACCCCGAATACGCGGACCTGACCGTGCGGATGCGCGCGGGTGCGAGCGACCGGTCACTCGCTATCTGGGTCGATCAGCCGCAGGAACCTCTCGCGCGGGATCACCACGCGGCGGCCGAGCCGGACCGAGGGGATCGTACGGTTTTCGACCCCCACCGTGATCGTGCGGGGATCGACGCTGAGTGCCTGCGCCGCTTCGGTTCGCGTGATGACCAGGCTCCGCAACTCACGCAGCACCTGAATGGGGCTTAGCACTTTTCTCAGCACCTCGACGAAAAATGGCCCCCAACCCGGGACTTAAAATCCGAGATCAGAGGCCATTTTCACGCTGTGGGTAATTCGGAGAATCCATTTGAGCCCGCGAACACGGGGGAGTGGCGGGACCCGCAAAAAGTCATTCCACGTGGAAACCCAAACTTTTCCACGACGGGCGCTGCTGCCCAGTGATTCCGGTGATTTGTTTTCGTGTCACATCTGCCGTCGCCAACTAGTGTCCTGCGCCGGTAGTTCGTTTCATTAGTCGGGCGAGGGATTCGAGGATCTGGTCGGCGGTTTTGGTCCAGATGAAGGGTTTCGGGTTCTGATTCCAGCCAGCGGCCCAGGCTCGGATGTCGGCTTCGAGGGTCTGGATGTTTTTGTGGACGCTGCGTTGGAGGAGTTGGCTGGTGAGGTAGGCGAACCAGCGTTCGACCTGGTTGAGCCAGGAGGACCCGGTCGGGGTGAAGTGGACGTGGAATCTCGGGTGGGCGGCCAGCCAGTTCTTCACCAGCGGAGTCTTGTGGGTGGCGTAGTTGTCGCAGACGATGTGCACGTCGAGATCAGCCGGAACCTCGGTATCGATCTTGGTCAGGAACTTCTTGAACTCCACGGCACGATGCCTGCGGTGGATCGAGGAGATCACGGTGCCATCGACGATGTTGAACGCGGCGAACAGGCTGGTGGTGCCGTGCCGGAAATAGTCATGGGTGCGTCTCTCCGGCATCCCGGGCATCATCGGCAACACGGGCTGCGATCGGTCCAGCGCCTGAACCTGGCTCTTCTCATCCACACAGAGCACGACCGCGGTCTCCGGCGGATTCAGGTAGAGGCCGATGACGTCGTAGACCTTCTCCACGAACAGGGGATCCTTGGAGAACTTGAACCCCTCGACCCGGTGCGGTTTCAGCTCGAACGTCTTCCAGATCCGTCCGATCGTCGACTTCGACAGGCCGGAGCGCTCCGCCATCGACGCCCTCGACCAGTGCGTGGCGTTGACCGGCGTGGATTCCAGGGTCGCCACGATCACCTCCTCGACCTGGTCGATGCTGATCAGCGGTGGCCGGCCAGGACGTGGCTCATCCAGCAGCCCATCGAGACGATCGGCCACGAATCTCGCCCGCCATTTCGCAACCGTGTGCGCCGAAACCCCGACCCGATCCGCGACCTCGAGATTCGTCAACCCCTCGGCCGCGGCCAACACGATCCGAGACCGCTGAGCCAATGCCTGCGCCGTCTTCGCACGCCTCGCCCACCGCGACAACGACTCACGCTCATCAACCGACAACACCAACGACGCCTTCGGACGCCCAACAGAAGCCATACCCCAATTCTACAATTAGGAAACTAAATAACGGCGCAGGACACTAGATGAGTGAGTCCTAATCGGGGCTTGGCCGCGTGGAGGCTGTTAATCGTTGGCGGAGGGTGTTAAACCCTGTGTGTGAAAACCGACCTCAACACCCGGCATTGTCAAGTGGTGGGGGCAACGCGGGTGGTTATGCTGC
>NZ_DATCQQ010000075.1:0-35006 GCF_036569425.1 Lacisediminihabitans sp. | reverse complement strand
GAACTCATCCTGCCGCTCGCCACCTACTACGCGAGCCGTAACAGCCAGGACCCGGACGGCCAGGCGGTGCACGATGTCTGCGCCGTCGCGCACGTGTCCCGCCCCGATCTTTTCGCCTCGCGCGTGGCGAGGGTCGACGTGGAGACCAGGGGCGAATTCACGAGCGGCATGACCGTCGTCGACTTCGACGCGCCGATCCCGAACGCTCTCGTGCCGGTCACCCTCGATGTCAACGGCTTCTGGGCCTACGTCGAGCACGTCTACGACCTCGTCGCCACCCACCATGGCTGAGACGGCGCTACTCGACAGAATCCCCGAGAGCAATGACCCGGATGCCGTCTACTCGGCGTTCGCGGACTGGGCGCTCGACCGCGGGCTGAGCCTCTATCCGGCGCAGGACGAGGCGCTCATCGAGATCGTCTCCGGCGCCAACCTCATCCTGAGCACCCCCACGGGCACCGGCAAGTCGCTCGTGGCGGTCGGGGCGCACTTCGCGGCCCTCAGTCAGGGCAAACGCACGTTCTACACCGCGCCGATCAAGGCGCTCGTCTCGGAGAAGTTCTTCTCGCTCGTCGAGATCTTCGGCGCCGAGAACGTCGGCATGGTCACCGGGGATTCGAGCGTCAACGCCGACGCGCCGATCATCTGCTGCACCGCCGAGATCCTCGCGAACCTCGCCCTGCGCCACGGGGCGGACGCCCCCGTCGACCAGGTGGTGATGGACGAGTTCCACTTCTACTCCGACCCGGATCGCGGCTGGGCCTGGCAGGTGCCGCTGCTGACCCTGCCGCGGGTGCAGTTCATTCTCATGTCAGCGACGCTCGGCGACGTCGAGTGGCTCGCGAAGGACCTGCGCGAACGAAACGGCCGAGAGACCGCCGTCGTGGTGGGCGTCGACCGGCCGGTGCCTCTGCACTACTCGTACGCCACGACGCCCGTGCACGAGACGGTCGAGGACCTGCTGCAGACGAACCAGGCGCCCATCTACATCGTGCACTTCTCGCAGCTCGCCGCGCTCGAGCGTGCCCAGGCCCTCACGAGCGTGAAGATCGCCACCCGCGAGCAGCGCGACGAGATCGCGGTGGCGATCGGCGACTTCCGGTTTACCACCAACTTCGGTCGCACCCTCAGCCGCCTCATCCGCTCCGGAATCGGTGTGCACCACGCCGGGATGCTGCCCAAGTACCGCCGGCTCGTCGAACAGCTCGCCCAGCAGGGGCTGCTCAAGGTCATCTGCGGCACCGACACGCTCGGGGTGGGCATCAACGTGCCCATCCGCACCGTCCTGCTCACGGCGCTCACCAAGTTCGACGGCACGAAGATGCGGCAGCTGAGCGCGCGCGAGTTCCACCAGATCGCGGGCCGAGCCGGCCGGGCCGGGTTCGACACCGCCGGCACCGTGGTGGTGCAGGCCCCGGACCATGAGACCGAGAACGCCAGGCTGCTCGCCAAGGCGGGAGACGACCCCAAGAAGGTGAAGAGGATCGTGCGCAAGCGAGCGCCGGAGGGCTTCGTGTCATGGGGCGAGCCGAGTTTCGGCCGGCTGGTGGCAGCCGAGCCGGAGACGCTCTCCTCGAGCATGCAGGTGAGTCACGCGATGGTTCTCAACGTGATCGGCCGGGGCGGCGAGCCGTTCGATGAGATGCGCGAGCTGATTGAGAACAACCACGAGCCGAGGGCGCGCCAGCTCGAGCTTGCCCGCCAGGCCCTCGCAATCTACCGCACCCTGCGCACGGCGGAGATCGTGCAGCAGAACGCGAACGGCGTGATCGGCCTCACGGTGGATCTCCAGCCCAACTTCGCCCTGAACCAGCCCCTGTCGCCGTTCGCCCTCGCGGTGTTCGACCTGCTCGAGCCAGAATCGCCGAGCTATGCCCTCGACATGATCTCGGTGCTCGAGGCGACCCTCGACGACCCGCGCCCCGTGCTGTCCGCCCAGCAGTTCATGGCGCGCGGCGAGGCCGTCGCGGCGATGAAGAGCGAGGGCATCGAGTACGACCAGCGCATGGAGCTGCTCGAGGAGATCCGGCATCCGATGCCGCTCGAGGAGCTTCTCGGCCAGGCCTTCGAGCGTTACCGCGCCTCCCAGCCGTGGGTGGGTGACTTCGAGCTGAGTCCCAAGTCGGTGGTGCGCGACCTCTACGAGCGCGCGATGACTTTCAACGACTTCATCGGCTTCTACAAGCTCAACCGTTCGGAGGGGCTCGTGCTGCGCTACCTCTCCGACGCCTACCGAGCCGCACGGCAGACGATTCCGGACGAGGCGAAGACGGAGGAGCTGCTCGACCTGATCGAGTGGCTCGGCGAGCTCGTGCGCCAGGTCGACTCGAGCCTGCTCGACGAGTGGGAGGAGCTCATCAACCCGAGCGCCGCCGTGGGCGTCGAGAGGGCGGCGCTGCCGCCGACCCCGCACAACGTCACGACCAACGTGCGTGCGTTCCGCATCCTCGTGCGTAACGAGCTCTTTCGGCGGGTGCAGCTCGCCGCCCTCGAGAACTACGCGGAGCTGGGGGAGCTGGATGCCGCGGCCGGTTTCGACGCGGACGCCTGGGGCGACGCCATGGACGCCTACTTCGACGCCCACAACGCGCTCGGCACCGGAGCGGACGCGCGCAGTTCGGCCATGCTCATCGTGGAGGAGGGCGCGGAGACCTGGACGGTGCGGCAGATCTTCGACGACCCGGCCGGCGACCACGACTGGGGGATCTCGGCCACGATCGACATCGCCGAATCGAACGCGGCCGGACTCGCCGTGGTGCGCGTGACCGCGGTCGGCATGATCTAGTCTCGCTCGTCCCCACGGCATCGGGGAGGCGTGGTCGGCGCGGTCGAGCGTAGAGTGCGAAGGGACGTGAGGGTTGACGACCATGGGAGACGAGCGGCCATGATCACCGCGCGGGACCTCGGCGCCTTCGTCGCCGACCGGCTGTACCAGGCCCGCACGCAGTTCGGGCACCTGTTCCGGCGCAAGAGCACCGACCGCTATCACGGCGGCGAACTCGCGCCGGTGCTGTTGCTGCCCGGCGTGTACGAGACGTGGCACTTCCTGCGCCCCGTCGCCGACCGCCTGCACGCGCGGGGACACCCCATCCACGTGGTCGCCGACCTCGGCTACAACCGCCTCACGATCGCGGACTCCGCCGCCGTCGCACAGCGCTACCTCGACGAGCACGACCTTCGCACCGTGATCGTCGTCGCCCACAGCAAGGGCGGACTGATCGCCAAACACATGATGACGATCGACGATGTCACCGGCAGAATCGACCGGCTCATCGCTGTGAACAGTCCGTTCGCCGGTTCGCCGCTCGCCCGCTTCGCCCCGAGCGCCACGCTGCGCGCGTTCGCGCCCACCCACAGCACCCTCACGGCGCTCGCCGCCAACGTGGACGTGAATCGGCGAATCGCCTCGATCTTCAGTCGCCGCGATCCCCTCATCCCCGGCGGCAGCCGGCTCGACGGGGCGACGAACATCGAACTGTCGATGGTCGGGCACTTCCGCCCGCTCGGGTCGAGGGAGCTTTTCGACGCCATCGACCGCGTGCTCGACGCGAGACAGAGGCGAGAATAGGAACCATGCAGGAGCACCAGCGACTCGTCCTCGCCATCGCCGTTCTCGCATCCTTCGTCGCCTTCCTCGACGGCTCGGTGATCAACGTCGCATTGCCGGCGATCATGCGGGAGCTGGGTGGCGGCCTGAGCACCCAGCAGTGGGTGGTCGACGCGTACCTCATCACCCTCGGCTCGCTCATCCTCGTGGCGGGGTCGCTCTCCGACCTCTTCGGCCGCATCATCGTGCTGCGCTGGGGTCTCGCCGGCTTCGGCATCGCGTCGCTGCTCTGCGCTATCGCGCCCACGGCGGGGGTGCTCATCGTGGCCAGGGGGCTTCAGGGGGTCGCGGGGGCGCTCCTGGTGCCGAGTTCGCTCGCCATCATCCTGTCCAACTTCCGAGGCCCCGAGCAGGCGAAGGCCATCGGATCGTGGACTGCCTGGACGAGCGGCGCCTTTATCGCAGGCCCCCTGCTCGGCGGAATCTTCGTGGACGTGCTCTCCTGGCGCTACGTGTTCGCCATCAACGTGCTGCCGATCGCCGTGACGCTGTGGCTGCTCTTCGTGCTCAAGCAGAAGGACGAGCGTGAGGCGGGCGTGTCCATCGACTACCTCGGCGCGATCTTGGGCGTGCTCGGGCTCGGACTGCCGGTGTTCGCGCTCATCGAGCATGGCCGATACGGCTGGACGAGTCCGGCCATCTACCTGCCGATGATCTTCGGTGTGCTCGCGCTCGCCGCGTTCTTCTGGCGGGAGAGCGTCGCGAAGCAGCCGATGGTGCCGCTCGGGCTCTTCCGGGTGCGCAACTTCGCCGTCGGCAACGTCGCCACGACGGCGATCTACGGGGCGCTCTCCATCGGCGGATTCCTGCTCGCGGTCTTCCTGCAGCAGGTGGGCGGATACAAGGCAACCGTCGCCGGGCTCTCGATCCTGCCGGTGACGATCATCAGCATCCTGTTCTCGTCGTACATCGGTACGCTCGCCGGGCGCTTCGGCCCGAGGATCTTCATGACCGTCGGTCCCCTCATCGGCGGCCTCGGCTACCTGTACTTCCTACGGATGGGCGCATCGCCGAACTACTGGACGGACGTGCTGCCGGGCGTGATCCTGTTCGGGATCGGGCTCACGATCACGGTCGCCCCGCTGACGAGCGCCATCCTCGGAGCGATCGACCAGCGGCAGGCGGGCATCGGGTCGGCCATCAACAATGCGGTGTCGAGGGTCGCCGGACTCATCGCGATCGCCATGCTCGGCCTGATCATCGGCCCGCAGCTCGACGTCGTCGGCTTCCACCGGGGCATGCTCGTCACCGCGTGCCTGCTGTTCGCCGGCGGAATCGTGTCCGGCCTCGGCATCCGCAACCTGCCGCACGAGACGGAGGCTACGGCAGCAGCATCGCCAGAAGGGCTACCGCAACCGAAATGATCGCCGAGAGGGCGACGATCGCCACCGCCTTGCGCTGATCCTTGCGGCGGTATTGGGCCTCGTGCACCTGCTCGTGCGTGCCGAGTTCGTTCCCGACGTTGAAGAGCCCCGTCGCGCCGAACCGCACGCAGAAGTGGAACGCGGCCTGCAGGAAGCCGATCGCGCCGACGCCCGCCGGGATCACAACGAACAGCCGCCACGGGCCGGGCATGTGCAGCAGCACGAAGGCGACGAGCAGCAGCACCGTGAGGGTGAGGCCGAACCAGCCGGACGAGCGGCGGCGGCGGATCTCCGCCGGGCCGATGTTGCAGACGCCTGGCGTGTAGACGGCGGACTCGCGGACGGTGACCATGCCTCGAACCTACCCGGTGCCGCGGGCGGCGGCGGACGGGGTCAGAGAAGGAGCCGGTCCCCGCTGAAGGCGAGCACGACCACGTTGACGATCGCCGCGGCGATGATCAGCTGGAAAACGAGCCGGGTCGGCGGGCGGCGGAGTGCAACGGCGATTCCCGCCGCGAGCAGCAGGGTCGCCGCGAGGCCGACCCACCGAGGAGCCGTGCTGTTCCCGGCCGGCCCGAGGAAGGCCAGGATGCCGGCCGCGGCGAGCGCGAGAGAGATGACGACGCCGGATGCCCGCCGGCCCAGCCGATGGGGGAGCCCGCTCACGCCGGTGCGCCGATCGTCGTCGAGGTCGGGCAGCACGTTGGCGAAGTGCGCGGCGACCCCGAGCAGGGCCCCGACGCCGATGGCCCATGGCGCGGCGATCGCCGGGTGCTGGCGGGCGAGCGAGACGATGAGCGGGATGGTGCCGAACCCGACGGCGTAGGTGACAACCGAGAATGCGGTGCTCTTGAGCCAGGCGTTGTAGCTCCACCCGCAGGCCAGGAAGACGACGATCGCCGCCGTCGCCGCCGGCCCGAGAGCAAGGCTGACCAGAATCGCGAGGCCGGCGCACGCGAAGGCCGCAGCGCGAACCGTGCCCGTGCTCACCAGCCCGAGCGCCACGGGCTTGTCGGTCCGCCCGACGACGCGGTCCCGCTCGGCGTCGAGCCAGTCGTTGCTGAGACCGATCGAGAACTGGTTGGCGAGAAAGGCGAGGCCGAGCAGCACGAGTCGTGCAGCATCGAGCCCGAGTCCGATACCCAGGACGACCGCAACGAGACTCACCGCGAGGGACGGCCCCGGGTGTGTTGAGCGCGCGAGCGCGGCGAGCTTGCTGGGCATTCCCCCATCGTATGGGCTGCCCGAGCGGGCCGATTCAGGGCCGAGTGCTCCCATTCAGGGGATCAGCAGCAGCTTTCCGATGTGCTCGGATGCCTCCAGCCGCTGGTGCGCGCTGGCGGCCTCGGCGAATGGAATCCGCTGGTCGATCACGGGGACCACCTGCCCGGCGACGACGTACGGCCACACGTTCTCGCGAACACTCGCCATGATCTCGGCCTTCTCCTCGGTCGGTCTGGCTCGAAGGGTGCTGCCGTGGATCGTCAGCCGCTTGCTCATCAGGATTCGCACGTCCACCGTCCCCCGGGCGGCACTCTGGTTTCCGATGATCGCGAGACGCCCGCGCGGCGCCAGCGCGTTGAGGTTGCGGTCGAGGTAGGCGCCGCCGATCGCGTCGAGGATCACGTCCGCGCCCCGCCCGTCCGTGCCCTCGAGAAGTCGCTCGACGAAGTCCTCGGTGCGGTAGTTGATCAGGATCTCGGCGCCGAGCCGTTCGCAGGCCGCGAGCTTCTCGTCCGTGCCCGCCGTGGTCGCGACGAGCGCGCCGTGCGCCCTGGCCAGCTGGATCGCCGTCGTGCCGATCCCGCTCGATCCTCCGTGCACGAGCAACGTCTCGCCCGCCCGCAGCCCGGCGAGCATGAACACGTTCGACCACACCGTCGCCAGGGTCTCGGGGAGCCCGGCGGCATCCACCAGGTCCATCGATTCCGGAACGTCGAGCAGCAGTGCGGCCTCCGCCACGACGAGACTCGCGTATCCGCCGCTCGGCAGCAGCGCGCACACCCGGTCGCCGATCGACCGGCCGGCCACGCCGTGGCCGAGCGCCGCAATCGTGCCGGAGACCTCCATCCCCGGCAGCGGGGAGGTGCCGGGCGGCGACGGGTAGTGGCCGAGCCGCTGGGAGATGTCCGCCCGGTTGACGCCGGCGGCGGCCACCTCGATGAGCACCTGGCCAGGCCCGGGGGCCGGGTCGGGGTGCTCCCCGAGGGTGAGGACCTCTGGGCCGCCGGGCGCCGGGATCGATATTGCTCGCATGCGTCAACGGTACGCCCAGCCAATGCGGCTAAGTTTGGGGTATGCCCAGTGCTCCAGACGAAGCCTCACTAACGCGCCTGCTCCCGGGAACCTGGCGGATCGGGGCCACCAATTTTCCCGTCTGGCTGAGTGGTGACCGGTTGTCTCCCACCTTCACCTACGAGCTCGCGAAGACCGGCCCGCTCGCCCTCCACGACACGGTCGAATGGACGACGCCGGACGGTAAGCCGAGACGCATCGTCGGGGTCGACCGGTGGCGGGGAGACGGCTTCCGCTGGCGAGGCAGAGGCTTGCTTGCTGTCACGTCGAGCCGCTGGTCGGTGACCGGGGTGAGCGAAGATTCGACGATCGTCGTCATCCGATTCTCCAAGACGCTCTTCTCCCCGGCCGGGGTGGATGTCGTGACGAGGGAAGGCACGGACGCGCACACCCTGCGCACCAGGGTCGCCGAGTCGCCGGAGGGCCTGGGGCTCACCCACGAGGAGTTCGCGAGCCTCACCTGGCTCGAGCTGCAGCCGGAGTAGCCCGGCGCGGTCAGGCGTCGAGGTAGCCGAGGGCCGCGAGAACGTCGGCCGGTCGCTCGACGGCGCCGAAGTGGCCGCAATCGGCGACCACCGTGCGAACGCTCGACGGCAGCAGGCGGCCGAGCTCGTCGAGGTCGGACTGGGTGACGAACACGTCCCGGTCGCCCTTCATCGCGCGCACCGGGCACTCGATGGCCGCCCACATCCCCTCGGCGTCGTACCCGCGGGTGACCTCTGCGGCGGAGGCGAACGACCGCGGGCGAACCTCCTGCGCGAGCGCCAGAACCTGAGACCTCGGCACCTTCGTCCAGTGGCGAAACAGCGGGAAGGTCGCCGGGCGCAGCAGCCCGATCGCGTTGAAACCGCGCACCACGGCCGGGCCGGCCGGCCCCATCGCGGCGAGAAACTGCATCACCCGCCAGAGCATGGTGAACCCGGGAAGCTCGGCGAAGTTGCGCACGGGGTGTTCGACGCTGCGGATGGTGGAGAAGGTGGTGCCGGACACGATTCCGACAGAGAGCACGCACTGCGGCCAGATCGAGGCCATGTGCAGCGCGATGAACCCGCCGAGGGAGTGTCCGACGAGGTCCCACTCGGTGTAGCCGAGCTCCTCGGCTATGTCCTTGACGAGGCTGCACACGGCGATCACCGTCTGGTCGGCACGGTCGCTGGAGAGCGACGCGTCGCCCCAGCCCGGGAGGTCGAGAAGAACGACGTCGCCGAGGTCCACTCCGAGCCCGGCGGCGGTCTGCAGGAGAGGAGTCCAGGTGGTCCAGGAGCCCGCGGCGCCGTGCAGGAAGATCGTCGCCCGGGTGGAGGTTCGCCGGGCGACGTGGCGCGCCACGCAGGTGCCGAGCGGGCTCGCGATCGTGGTGCTCACCAGCCCGAGGTCGGCGGCGTCGGTGATCAGCTCGTGCGGGGAGTACCGGTCGACGAGACGGACGGTCATTCTTCGGCTCCAATGATCTCTTCGCGTACCCGTCGAAGGTCCTCGAGTAGGGACCCCACGAGAATCCAGTGCTGCGAATCGGGGCTGGCCACCACGAGCGGGGCAGTGAGCGCGGGGAGTTCGGCGGTGATCGGGGCGGTCAGCGGGGGCAGGGACCGGGGCGGCCGGGCGAGCAGTTCGAGGTCGTGGGCCGCCCGGTCGAGTTCGATTCCGATCGAGGCGGCGACCGGATCGTGCACGAGCTCCGCGTCGTACCGGTCGTGGAGCGCCCTCGCCATGCCGATCACCCGGGTCACCAGGGGGGACAGGATCGCCAGCAGCTCGCGGTCGCGCTCAAGCACCGACCGGTGCCTGCCGCGACGCGGGTTGAGCATGAGGCTCTCCTCCGCGCGGTCGAGCGCGTCGGCCGCCGAGTCCTTGAGCGTCCTCAGCGCTCGGGCATCGGCGAGGGTCGCGGCGAGTTCGGCATCATCCTGGGGCTCTCGCAATGACCGGGCGAGCGCGCGGAGGCATGCCGCCACGTTGGTCACGAGGGACTGCACCGCGTCGTGCGCGGGCATCAGCAGCACCGGCGGCACGATGGCGGCGTTGACGGCGAGGCCGACGACGGCGCCGATCACCGTCTCGATGATCCGGTTCACGGCGTAGCCCGGCGTCTGCACTCCGATGGCGAGGACGAGCATCGCGCTGATCGGGATCTGGTTCGCCGACCCGGGGGAGAGGCGCAGCGCCCACGCCAGCAGCAGCGAGACGACGATGATGCCGAGGACGATCCAGCTGGAGTGCCCGAACAGCGCACCGGCACCGTAGGCGAGAAGCACGCCGAAGACCACGCCGACGCTGCGTTCGATCCCCTTCGCCAGCGACTGGTTCACGCTCGGCTGCACGACGAGCAAGGCCGCGATCGCGGCGAAGATCGGCAGGGGCTGCCCGAGCAGCAGAACGCAGAGGAGCCAGGCGACGATTGCGGCGACCGAGGTCTTCAACACCTGCAGGATGGGGCTGCGAGAGGATGCTCGAAGCGAGACGATCAATCGCATCCCTCCACAGTATCGCTCGGGCGGAGGGTCGGGACTCAGGCTGGGACTTGCCTCGGTCGCGCTATTCGGTGGGGAGCTGGAGTCCCGGGAGTTCATTCGGCGTCGTGGCGGCCGGCGGCGCCGGCGCCGGGTCGTTGGTCGCCGAGGCGGCCGTCGCGCTGCCGAGGGCGACGCTGATCAGGAGCGCGCTCACGAGGATGCCCGCGGCCGACACGCCGCTGGCGAGCAGGTTGACGGGGGTCAACCGCTCGTTCCGGCGAAGGCGTCTGACCGCGATCGCGATGCCGACTAGTGCCGCGGTCGCCATGACGACCGTGAGCGCTAGCGGCACCGTGACAGCAACCGTCGCCGCGGGTACGGCGAAAATCGCATCGATCATGATCGGGCTGTTCCTCTCGGGTAAGGAACGATTCGTGTCGGGTTACACGAACAGTGCCTTCCTGTCCGTCTTTAGGGGGACATCGGGTCGGCAAAATTGAAGGTATCAGCCCCCATTACTGGGGTCAAGCTGGGAACTGCCCCACTTTGGGGGCGTCGATGTGTCAAAGTCTCACCGCGGCAAAAAATTGTCCCAGGGGCAGACTGCACGGGGCGTCGGCCGCGCCCGCGCACCGCGACGCGAGGACCGCCGGGCAGGACGCCTACACTGCTGTCACAGGAGGACACATGCCGCACCCCGCCGAGGCGCAGACCGTTGACATCCCGACCGTCCAGGGGGCGAGCCCCGGGCTCACCGGCATGCTCGCGGTTCCCGAAGGCCCCGGTCCGTGGCCGGGAGTGGTCATGGTGCACGAGGCGTTCGGGGTCAACGACGTGATGCGTCGACAGGCCAGGCGCATGGCAGACGCAGGCTACCTCGCGCTCATGCCGGACCTGTTCACCAACGGCGGCGCGCGCAAGTGCCTCACCGAGACCTTCCGTGCCCTGGCCGCCGGCGAAGGCAAGGCGTTCGCCGACATCGAGTCGGCCCGGCAGTCCCTCATCGCCCGCGACGATTGCACGGGGGCCGTCGGCGTTATCGGGTTCTGCATGGGCGGGGGGTTCGCCCTCGTCGCTGCGACGAAGGGATTCGCCGCGGCATCCGCCAACTACGGTCGGCTGCCCAAGGACATCGACGCCGCGCTCTCCGGCGCGTGCCCGATCGTCGGCAGCTATGGCGGGAATGATAAATCGCTGAGGGGAGCGGCGGCGCGTCTCGATGAGTCACTCGCCAGACTCGGCGTCCCGCACGACGTCAAGGAATACCCGGGGGCGGGCCACGCCTTCCTCAACGACGAGGAGTCCGGGCCGCCGATCATGCGGTTCGTCCTCACGAGGATCATCGGCGCTGGCCCGAATCCGGAGGCGGCGGCCGACGCCTGGCGGCGCATCGACGCGTTCTTCGCCGAACACCTCACCGAGGCTGGTTGATCCGCACGGGACTCCCGACGGCCGCCGCCTCGATGGCCTCGGTTATCGCATCGGCAGCCCGCACGAGGGCGAGGTGCGAGAAGGCCTGCGGGGTGTTTCCCGCGTGGCGCCTCGCCTTCACGTCGTACTCCTCGCTGAGCAGGCCCACATCGTTACACAGGGCCACGAGTCGGTCCATCAGCTCGGTCGCATCGTCGAGGCGGCCGCTGCGGGCGTACTGTTCGACGAGCCAGAACGAACAGGCGAGGAACGGATGCTCGCCGGCCGGGAGGCCGTCGACGCCGCTCTGGGTGAGGTAGCGGAGCACGAGTCCGTCGTGCAGGAGCTCGCGCTCGATCGCCGCGACCGTGCCGAGCATCCGGGGGTCGTCGGCGGCGATGAAGCCGATTTGGGAGAGGAGCAGCAGCGAGGCGTCGACGCTGGTGCCGCCGTAGTACTGCGTGAAGGTGTTGCGCTTCTCGTCGAAGCCCTCCGTCTCGATCTCCTCGCGAATCACGTCGCGGAGCAGCTCCCAGCGTTCGACCGGCCCGTCGAGTCCCGACTCCCGCACCGCGCGCACGGCGCAATCGAAGGCGGCCCAGACCATCGCGCGGGAGTGGGTGAAGTGCTGCTTCGCTCCGCGAATCTCCCAGATGCCGTTGTCCGGTCGGCTCCAGTTGTCCTCGATGAACGACACGAGCGCCCGTTGCAGCGGCCAGGAGAATTTGGTCTCGTTGAGGCCGACCCTTCTCGCCGACTGCAGGGCGAGCATCACCTCGCCGAAGATGTCGCCCTGGTACTGGCGCCACGCGTCGTTGCCGACTCGCACGGGGGACGCCCCGTGGTAGCCGGGAAGGCTCGGCACCTCCCACTCGGTGAGGCGGCGTTCGCCGGAGAGACCGTACATGATTTGGATGTCGCCGGGATCGCCGGCCACCGCGCGGAGGAGCCAGTTGCGCCAGGCGTCCGCCTCCTGCTCGAACCCGTGGCTGAGCAGCACATCGAGGGTGAGCGACGCGTCCCGCAGCCACACGTAGCGGTAGTCCCAGTTGCGGCTGCCGCCGAACTGCTCCGGCAGGCTCGTGGTCACGGCGGCGACGATGCCGCCTGTCTCCTTGTGGGTGAGCGCCCGCAGCACGAGCAGGGAGCGGTGCACGTGGTCGTGGTACCGCGGCGATGCGACGCATTTCGACGCCCATTCCTGCCACCACTTCTCGGTGTCCGCCTGGCGCTGGTCGACATCCAGCGGCACGGGCGCTTCGCGGTGCGCGTGGAACCAGGTGAGGGTCATGTTCACGGTCTCCCCGGCTGACACCGTGAATTCGGCGGCGTGCGAGTAGTCCCTCGGGCTCAGCTTCGGGCCGCGCAGCACCACGGCGTCCGGTCCGGCGACCGCGAGCAGCGCCGGCCCGCCGGCTTCGTGCATCTGCCGCACCCAGGGAATCGCCTCGGCGTATGCAAAGCGGATGCGCACGTCTTCGACCATGCGTACCGATCCCGTGACGCCGCGCACCCGGCGCACGACGTCGGCTCGACGGTCGTCAATCGGCATGAAGTCGGTCACCTCCACCTCGCCGGTCTCTGTCACCCAGCGGGTGATGAGCACGAACGTGTCCTCGAGGTAGTGGCGGCTGGTCTCGAGCACCCGGTCGGCGGGGGCGAGCAGCCAGCGCCCCTGGTCCTCGGAGCCGAGGAGCGCCCCGAAGGTCGATGCCGAGTCGAAGCGGGGGAGGCACAGCCAGTCGATGCTGCCGTCCCGGCCGACCAGGGCCGCGGTGTGGCAGTCGCCGATCAGGGCGTAGTCCTCGATGCGCAGAGCCATTCTGACATCTTCCCAGAGGTAGCCTGTCGGCATGGTAAATGGCATCGGCACCCTGGTGATCCTCGGAGCAGGGGGAGACCTCGCGAAGCGACTTCTCCTGCCGGGGCTCGGGCAACTTCTCGACGCGGACCGGGGACACGACTTCCGGCTCATCGGCGTGGGGTTCGACGAGATGACCGACGACGAGTGGCGCGCCCGCGTTGCCGACTCGTTCGCGGATGGCGGGGCGACCGGCGCGCGGGCCAGGGCCGTCTCCGACGAGACCCGGTACCTGCAGGCCGACGTGACCAACCCTGACGACCTGCGCCGCATCCTCGCGAACGTGACCGGCGTGCCGGCCCTGTACTTCGCCCTGCCCCCGAAGGTCACCATTGCGGCGTGCGCGGCCCTCCGCACCGTGGGCGTGCCGAAGGGGACCGTTCTCGGGCTGGAGAAGCCGTTCGGCACCGACCTCCGCAGCGCGGAGGCTCTCAACCGGAAGCTCGTGAAGCTCGTGCCCGAGAAGCATGTGCACCGGGTTGACCATTTTCTCGGCAAGTCGACGGTGCTCAACCTGCTCGGGCTGCGCTTTGCCAACCGGATCTTCGAACAGGTGTGGAGTTCGGAGCACGTCGAGCGGGTCGACATCCGCTTCGACGAGACCCTCGCCCTCGAGGGCCGGGCCGGCTACTACGACAAGGCTGGGGCGCTCGTGGACATGATCCAGAGCCACCTGCTGCTCGTGATGGCGATCGTGGCGATGGAGCCTCCGTCGAGCCTCGACGCAGAAGACCTTCGCGGGGCGATGACGCAGGTTTTGCGGGCGACCAGGGTGTGGGACGGCGACGCCGCGACCGCGAGCCGACGCGCGCGCTACGGGGCGGGGTCGATCGATGGCCGCAAGATCCCCGCCTACGACAAGGAGCCGGGTGTCGATCCGGACCTCGCGACCGAGACTCTCGCCGAGCTCACCGTGGGCATCGAGAACTGGCGCTGGGCCGGGGTGCCGTTCCACCTGCGGTCAGGCAAGGCGCTCGCCGACAAGCGGCAGGAGGTCGTGATCACCTTCAAGGACGTGCCGCACCGGCCGTACGGATTCACCGGCAACCCGGGTCCGGCGCGCCTGCGGATCGGGCTCAACCCGGACAGCATCGAACTCGACCTCAACATCAACGGTGAGGGCAACCCATTCACCATCGACCGTGTGACCCTCGACGTGAACTTCGCGGCGGGGGAGCTCGGACCTTACGGCGAGGTGCTGCACGGCATCCTCTCCGACGACCCGACGCTCTCGGTGCGGGCGGATGCCGTGGAGGAGTGCTGGCGGATCGTCGCCCCGGTGCTTGCGGCCTGGCACAAGAACGCGGTGCCGCTCGACTCGTATCGGGCCGGCTCCGCCGGGCCGACCGCCTGGCGTTAGGTCGGGAGGGAGCGGGCGAAGAACCCGCGGCTCAGGCCCGCCGTCCCACGACGAGACGCAGCCCGACGTCCAACTCCGGCAGGCTGCGGAACTCTCCGTAGCGCGCGTCCCACGCACCGGAGGCGAGGTCGGAGCCCAGGTCGCGCACGAAACGCTCCACGGCGGCGGCAGGCACGAAGCTCCATGCCGACGTCGCGCGGCGCACCTCCGGCTCGAGCAGGCGCTCTGGCCGGGCGAAGAACGACTGCGCGAATCCGTCCACGCAATCGTGCGGGAGCGACACCGTGTCCACGGTGGTGTTTCCCACGAGAGTGGCGACGATCGAGGGGATCGGCGGCATGCGACGGGACTCGATCTCGAAGAGCTCCGGCGCGTAGTCCATCAGCCACCAGTGCACAGGAGGCGCCGGGTCGAAGGTGAGGATCACGACCGGCCCCGTGGTCACCCGTCGCATCTCCGAGAGGCCGGCGGCAAGGTTGGGCCACTGGTGCACGGTGACGCTCGCCATGCTCGCGTCGAAGCTGTCGTCGGCGAATGGCAGGTGATCCGACAGCGCGTCGATGGCGCGGGAGAGCCACGCCGGGCGTTGCGCTCGCATCGATGCGGAGGGCTCGACGGCGGTGACCGCTCGATCCACCGGCTCGTAGCTGCCGGCGCCGGCCCCCACGTTGAGCACCGTTCGCGCGTCACCGAGAGCGTCGAGGATGCGCGCGGCGATCCGCGGATCGGGCTGCCGGATCAGCGCGTAGCCCTTGCCGATGCGGCTGTAGTCTCCCCAGCCGAGCCATCCGAATACCGATCGGTCATGAGACAGGTCTAGCAGCAGAATCCCGCGTTAGAGCAGTCCGAGAACCTCGAGTCGCTCCGCGAGTCCTGCTCCATCGGTCGCATAGACCCACGGCGCGCTCGTGTGGGCCGTCTCCTCGCCCTTGCTGCGACCGCCGGCGAGCACCGCTTCGCTGTTCGACAACTGCCGAATTGCGATCCCGGTGACGTTTTGGGGGTGCGCGATGGTGAAGTTGCCGTAGATCTCCTCGTCGTGCTGCCCGTCATCGCCCACGAGCAGCCACCGCACGTCCGGGAACTCGTCGGCCAGCCGGGTGAGGGTCTCGACCTTGTGCGCCCGGCCGCTGCGGAACCAGCGGTCGTGGGTGGGTCCCCAGTCGGTCAGCAGCAACGGTCCTGGCGGATAGAGGTTGCGGGAGAGGAATCGGGAGAGCGTGGGCGCCACGTTCCAGGCGCCGGTCGACAGGTAGAACACGGGAGTTCCGGGGTGTGCGCGGGCGAGCCGCTCGTACAGCACGGCCATTCCGGGAACCGGGCGGCGCGCGTGCTCGTCGAGAACGAAGGTGTTCCAGGCCGCGAGAAGCGGCCGGGGAAGGGCGGTGACCATGACGGTGTCGTCGACATCGGAGATGATCCCGACGTCGACGCTCGGGTCGACGATGAAGACGGGAGCCTCCACCATCTCGGCATCGTCGGTGTGGATGGTGATGGTGTGCCAGCCCGGCGCCAGGTCGACCTTGATCACGGTGTCGACGACTCCGCCGCGGTCGGCGACGACCCGCCGGGTGGTGCCGCCGATGTCGATGGTGACGGCAACGTCGTTGACGGGCACGCTGGTGAAGCTGCGCCATCCGCGGATCTTCTTGTAGCGAATCCCGCCGTCGGGCGTCGGTTTGGTCAGCAGCACCCGGCAGAGCACGCGGACCCAGCCCGGAGCCCCGTAGCCGCTGTACGGGATGACCGTCGGCGTGTGCCCCCGCTTGCGCGCCCGCTTCTCACGAAACTCGTGCATCGCGTCTTCGGCTCGCGCCGCGAGATGGATGATCGGCTCGGCCCCCGACGCGCCTGCCGGCGTCTTTCGTGTCCTGGCCATTCGGCAAGTCTTTCACGTCTCGGCTCCCAACCCGTGATCGGATGGTGCAGAGTAAGAACTGGGGACTTGTCACATTGCCGAAATGAGAGTAGTACGGCAATCTGAGATTCTTACACGATCTTTGGGCTTGCGACGAAATTAGCCGCGCCCCCGCGACGGGGGCACGATAGGATGCGAGTCGACTTGAAAGGGAGTTGCATTGGACGCCGTTAACCCGACACAACCCGTACCAGAAGGTGCGACGCTACTCCGAAATGAACCGGTGCAGGCACGCAGCACCGCGAGGCTCGCGAGCCTGCTCGACGCCGCAGCGGCGGTGGTCGACGAGATTGGCTACGAGCGACTGACCACAGCGCTCGTGGCTGAGCGCGCCGGAGCCTCGATCGGAACCGTGTACCGTTACTTTCCGGACCGGATCGTCGTTCTCCAGGGCCTGAGCGCCCGCTTTCTCCGCGACCGGATCGAGCGCACCCAGCAAACGCTTATCGATCCGGCCCGTCTCACCTGGCAGGACGCCATCGACGGAGTCTTCGACGACCTCATCGACGCCTTCCGCACGATCCCCGGATTCCGGTCCTTGCGCTTCGGCGACGTGCTCGACCTCAAGCCGGACCCGGCGGCCAGATCGGGAAGTGCGATGTACGCCGGTGTGGTGGCGTCCGCGCTCTCCGGGCGATTCGGGCTGGCCGACGATCACGATCTCGCCGTGCGGACCACGGTCGTGATCGACATCATCGACGCCCTCTTCTCGCGCGCGTTCTCGGTCAACGCCACCGAAGACGACCGCTACGTCGACGAGGCTCGCGCGATCTGCCACAGCTACCTCGCCGGTTTCTACGGGGAGGGCGCGAACTCCTAAGAGCCGACGGTGCCGGCTCGCACCATCCGTCTCACATTCGTAATGTTGACCAGTCGGGAATGACGGCGGCGCCGAATAGTGTTTAGCTAGAAAGCGTCCGGCAAGTGTCGATTCGTGTAGCCCACGAGGAATGAGCCGCCCCGATGATCGAGTTCGTCAACGTCTCCAAGCAGTTTCCGGATGGCACGGTGGCTGTCGAAGACTTCAGGCTTGTGATGCCCTCCCGCAAGACCACGGTGCTCGTCGGGTCATCCGGCTCAGGTAAGACCACCCTGCTGCGCATGATCAACCGGATGGTGGATCCGTCCTCCGGGCGCATCGAGATCGACGGCGAGAACACCTCCACTCTCGACCCGGTGGCGTTGCGCCGGCGCATCGGCTACGTGATGCAGAACTCCGGCCTCCTGCCGCACTTCAAGGTCATCGACAATGTCGCGACGGTTCCGGTGCTCAACGGCGTGCCGAGGAAGCAGGCGCGCGAGCAGGCGCTCACCCTCCTCGACACAGTGGGCCTCGACCGCTCCCTCGCCAACCGGTATCCCAGCCAGCTCTCCGGAGGGCAGCAGCAGCGGGTCGGCGTGGCCAGGGGACTCGCCGCCAATCCGAACATCCTGCTCATGGACGAGCCGTTCGGCGCGGTCGACCCCATCGTGCGGGCCGAGCTCCAGGTCGAGCTGATCCGCCTGCAGCGGGAACTCGACAAGACCGTGGTGTTCGTCACCCACGACATCGACGAGGCGTTCCTGCTGGGCGACCAGGTCGTGATCCTCGAGAAGGGTGGAAGGGTCGCGCAGGTCGGGTCGCCGACCGAGATCCTCTCCGACCCGGCGAACGAGTTCGTCGCGAACTTCATCGGCGCCGAGAAGGGCAAGCGCGCCCTGAGCATCCGCAAGACGCCGCGGGGGGAGATCCTGGTGGACACCGAGGGCCGCGCGGCCGGCGTGCTGGTGCCCGGGCCGAACGGGACACCGTCGTGAACTGGATCGTCAACAACCTTCCTCAGGTGTGGCAGCTCACCCTCCAGCACCTGGCGACGGCCCTTCCGCCGATCGTGCTGAGCTTCGTCATCTCGGTGCCGATCGGCTGGGCGGCGAACCGGTTCCGGTGGAGCCGTGGTGTGCTGCTCACCGTCTGCGCGCTGCTCTACGCCGTGCCCTCCCTGCCCCTGTTCTTCGTGCTTCCTGCGCTCATCGGCACCGGGCTGAGGGACTCGGTCAACGTGGTGATCGCGCTCACCCTGTACGGGGTGGCCCTGATGGCGCGCTCGACGGCCGACGGCCTCGAATCCGTCGACTCGGACATCCAGCTGTCGGCCACGGCGATGGGCTTCTCCGGCTGGACCCGATTCTGGCGCGTCGAGCTTCCCCTCGCCGGCCCCGTGCTGCTGGCCGGAATCCGGGTCGTCGCCGTGAGCACGATCAGCCTCACCACTGTCGGCGCGGTGCTGGGCATCCCGAGCCTCGGCATCCTCTTCACCGACGGCTTCCAGCGCGGCATCGTCGCCGAGATCCTCACCGGCATCGTCGTCGTGATCGCCATCGCCCTGCTGGTGGATGCCCTGCTCGTGCAGATCGGCCGGCTCCTCATGCCGTGGGGTCGCGCCGACGCGACGATTCGCACCGGTCGCCTCGACCGGCACGCCAGGCGGGCGGCCGCCGCATGAACTACTTCGTCGAGGCGATCGCCTGGATTCTCGACTCGAGCCACTACGGCGGCGAGAACGGAATCGACACGCGCATCGTCGAACACCTCGTCATCAGCTTCGGTGTTGTCGTGGTCTCCGCCCTCATCGCGATACCGCTCGGCTACGCCATCGGCCACACTGGTCGGGGCCGGGCGGCGGCGATCGCCCTGTCTGGCGGTATCCGGGCGCTCCCGACCCTCGGCCTGCTCATTCTCATCGCCCTCGGCGTCGGCATCGGGCTGACCGCCCCGTTCATCGCGCTCGTGGTCCTCGCGATTCCCTCGATCCTCGCCGGGGCGTATTCCGGCTTCGAGGCCGTCGACAGGCGCACCATCGACGCGGCTCGTTCCGTGGGGATGACCGAGTGGCAGATCGTGGGGCGTGTCGAGGTGCCCCTCGGCCTGCCACTGCTGATCGGCGGCCTGCGGGCGGCGTCCCTGCAGGTGATCGCCACGGCTACTCTCGCCGCCTACGTCGGCGGCGGCGGGCTCGGCCACTTCCTCTTCCTCGGCCTCAAGACCAACGACTACCCGCAGGTGCTCGCCGGATCGATCGTGGTGATCCTTCTCGCGATCGTCTCGGAGATCCTGTTCAGCGTCATCCAGCGCCTCGTCGTTCCGGCCGGAGTCTCGGCCGGAACGTCCACGAACGTTCACGTGAGATCACTCCGGTCTCAGGCGACAACGGGTTAACCAACCCCCGACAGTTAAAGGAAACGCAGCTATGTTCACAGCAGGAAGAGGCCGGCTCGTCGCGCTGGGCGCAGTCGTGGTTGGGGCGGCACTAGCCCTTTCAGGGTGTGCCACGAGTAACCCGCTCGCCACGGGGGCGGCAGCCGGCGGCACGCTCGTCGTCGGCTCGCAGGCGTACTACTCGAACGAGATCGTGGCCGAGATCTACTCGCAGGCCCTCGAGAACGGCGGCTTTAAAGTCGACCGCCAGTTCAAGATCGGTCAGCGCGAGGTGTACCTCCCCGAGATCGAGGCCGGCAAGATCGATGTGTTCCCGGAATACATCGGCAGCCTGGACCAGGCGCTCAACAAGACCGCAGCGGGCGGCGTCGAGGACGCCGTCTACAAGGACCTGACCTCGGTGCTTCCGAAGGGCCTGCGCGTGCTCAAGCCGGCAGAGGCCGCCGACCAGAACTCGTGGACCGTGACCGAGGCCTTCGCCAAGAAGTGGAAGCTCACCGACATCGCGTCGCTCAAGAACGTGACCGATCCGATCATCGTCGGTGGCAACTCCGAGCTCGAGACGCGACCGTACGGGCCGAGCGCGCTCAAGTCGAAGTACGGCATCACCACGGCAGGCTTCAGCGCGGTGGAGGACAGCGGTGGGCCGCTCACGGTGAAGGCACTGGTCGACAACAAGATCCAGCTCGCCAACATCTTCACCGCCGACCCCAACATCAAGTCGAACAACCTCGTGGCGCTCACGGACCCCGACGGGCTGTTCTTCCCGGACAACATCGCCCCCGTCGTCTCCACGAAGGTCACAGCCAAGGCCGCGGCGATCCTCGACAAGGTCGACGCGAAGCTCTCCCAGAGCGACCTCGTGAGCCTCAACTCCGAGAGCATGAACGACCAGAAGTCGGCCGACGTCATCGCGAAGGACTGGCTCACCAAGAACGGTCTGCTCAAGTAGCAGTCCGACCGGCCACGGCGGGGCCAGCAGGGGCTACGGCTCCCTGGTCCCGTCTTCGTCGCCTGGCATATCTCCCTTGGGGACATCCATGTGCCGCGCCTCCGAGCGCACGATCAGCTTCTTCGCGAGCAGTGCGAGCAGAAGGAACACGGAGATGATCGCCGCGAACAGGTAGCCCGCGTAGTGCAACTGGGACGAGAGCTGGCGGTACGATCCGGCGGCGAGCCAGCCGACAGACACGTAGGCACCGGCCCAGAGCGCGCACGCCGGTGCCGTCCAGGCCAGGAACTTGCGGTAGCGCATTGCGCTCATGCCCACGGTGAGGGGGATGAGGGCGTGCAGCACCGGCAGGAAGCGGGAGACGAACACCGCGATCCCACCGCGTCGATCGACATAGTTCTTCGCCCGCAGCCAGTTGACCTCGCCGAGGCTGCGCCCCAGGCGGCTCACCCGAATGCGCGGGCCGAAGAACCGGCCGAGGGCGAACCCGAGGCTCTCCCCGGCGAGGGCGCCGGCGACGACGGCCACGAACAGCGCGGCGTACTCCGCCCAGGTGGTGATCGCCGTGGAGGCCACGATCACGATGGTGTCGCCCGGCACGATGAGCCCGATCAGGATGGACGTCTCGAGGAACATTCCGAGCGCTGCGAGCAGCACGCGCAGCACAGGGTCGACCTGCCGGACCGTGTCCAGAATCCAGCCGAGAACCTCGTTCACGACGCGGGCCCGGTCGTCGGCGTACCGGGCAGGGGTTTGCGCAGGCGGTCGAGCCGGGCACGCCAGAGCGCGAGGCGCCCGGGAAGTTCGGCCGGCTCGGGGCCGTCGATCCACGCGGTGACGATGCGGATGCCCTGAAGGGCGTTCAGCGCCCAGATCTCCAGTCCATCCAGTTCCCGCGGGGTCACCGACTCGTAGTGCACGTCGGTGCCGAGGGCGGTCGCGAGCGCGATCACCGATCTCGCCGTGACGCTGTCTACGCGGTCGAGGTCGAGCGACGGTGCGCAGAGGAACTCTCCACGCCACCACAGAAGCGAGCTGTACGCCCCCTCGATGACGAACCCCTCCGGCGAGAGGATGACCGCCTCATCCGCCCCCCGCCCCTGCGCCTCGGTGCGGAGCCTGAGGAGCGCCGCCGTGTCCGGTCCCTTGACGAGCGGGGAGGTTCGCGGGTCCGCCCCGCGATGGGTGGCCAGCCGCACCGCCCTCGTGAGTTCGGGGGCGGAGCGCAGGCGGAACACCAGGAGGGGCGCGCCATCCCGGAGCTGCAGCTCTACCCGGGGGAACCAGTCCCCGGTGCGCGGGATCTGCGCGATCACGGCGTCCCAGAAGCCGGCGGGATCGAGTCCGGGATGTTCGCCGGTGATTCCGGCGAGGAAACGGGAATGGTGCACCTCGAGGGCGAGCACCGTTCCGTCGGTCACGAGCCAGGAGTCGGCCACGGCGACCACGGCCTCGAACATGTCGCAGTACTCGAGCGGTTGCAGGTGGCCGTCGTGCCAGCGGAAGATCGAGGTCGTACTCATAGAGTTAGGTTATGCGCCAACGGCTGATCGAAGCGCCTTTGCCCGGCTGGACCGACCCGGCCGACGCCTTCGCCTCGCTCCTCGGCGACTCTGAGCGCGCGATCTGGCTCGACTCCGGAGTGCATGCCGTCACAGGCATGAGTTATCTGGCGTCGGGGTCCCGGCTCGTGACCGCCGCAGTGCCGGACGGCACCGTCACGGTCGACGGTGTGCAGGAGCGCGGGACGATTCTCGATTTCCTGCGGCGGGAACTCCCCTCCGCTCGCGTCGGGGAAGGTGCCGGATTCCGCCTCGGCTGGGTCGGCTGGCTCGGCTACGAGCTGCGCTCCCAGACCATGGGCACACCGGTCACTCACGAATCCGCGGTGCCGGACGCTTCGCTGCTCTTCGTCGACCGCGCGATCGCCTTCGATCACGACAGCCGAACAATGAGCGTTCTCGCGCTCGGGGAGGGCTGGCTGGGCGAGCTCGGCGAGTGGCGGCGGACGGTCTCCCGACGGTTGGCCGAGCGGGCGGGCCGGGGATCCGCGGCTGCGGTGACAGCACCAACGGGGGATGCCCCGCGTGTCACGTGGGCCTACGGAGACGACGAGTACCTCGCGATGATCCGGGAATGCCAGGTCTCGATCGCGGCGGGCGACGCGTACCAGCTGTGCCTCACGACGGAGGCGGTCGTGGAGGCCAGGCCCGATCCGCTGGCGACCTATCTCGCGCTGCGTCGATCGAGTCCAACCCACCACGGCGCGCTGTACATCGCGGACGGCATCGCGCTGCTCAGCGCGTCGCCCGAACTGTTTCTCTCGGTGTCCCCCGACGGGGTCGTCGAGTCCCGGCCGATCAAGGGCACGAGGGCGCGGGGCGCCACGGCGGACGAGGACGCCGCGCTCGCGATCGAGCTGGAGGAGAGCGACAAGGAGCGCGCCGAGAACCTGATGATCGTGGACCTCATGCGCAACGACATCGCCCGCGTGAGCGAGGTCGGCTCGGTGAGCGTGCCGAGCCTGCTCGCGGTAGAGAGCTACGCGCACGTGCACCAGCTCGTGAGCACAGTGCGCGGCCGGCTTGCCGCCGGCAGGACCGGCATCGACGCGGTCGAGGCCTGCTTCCCTGCCGGTTCGATGACGGGCGCGCCCAAGCTCAGCGCGGTCACCATCCTCGAGCGGCTCGAGAACCGCGCACGCGGCGTGTACTCCGGCGCGTTCGGCTATTTCGGCCTCGACGGCCGGATCGACCTCGCGATGGTGATCCGCAGCATCCTGATCGACCGTGATCGCACCACGGTGGGCGCCGGGGGAGGCATCACGGCCCTGTCGGTGCCCGAGGAGGAGCTCGACGAGGTGCGGCTCAAGGCGGCCGCCCTCCTTGCGGTGCTCGGTGCCCCCGGCCTTCCCCCATCCCCATCCCCTTCCCCCATCCCCTGACCCTGGCCCTTCCGAAATCCATGCAATCTGAGCGCTCTGCCGCGTGTCGGGTGCGGCCGGGCGGCGTGTCGGGTCGGAATGCATGGATTTCGGAAGGTGAAGGAAGGACGGGACGGATGCGCGGCGGGAACGTTCCGCGGCCGGTGCGCGTTGGTCGGGGAGGTACATTCGGTAACCTTGGTAGCTGACCGTGCGTTGTTCCGGTCGACCTCCGCTTATGAATTGAGACTTTCTTGGCACACGACCGCTCAGACGCCGACCAGGGCCCCCACTACGACGCTGCGGCGTTGCAGCAGAAATGGCTTGCTCGGTGGGAGCAACTTCAGCCGTTCCGAACCGACATTCCCAACGACAAGCGACCGCGCAAGTACATCCTCGACATGTTCCCGTACCCGTCGGGTGATCTGCACATGGGGCACGCCGAGGCGTTCGCCCTCGGCGACGTCGTAGCCCGCTACTGGCGCCAGCAGGGCTTCAACGTTCTGCATCCGGTCGGCTGGGACTCCTTCGGCCTCCCGGCGGAGAACGCGGCGATCAAGCGCGGAATCGACCCGCGCGAGTGGACATACGCCAACATCGCCCAGCAGAAGGCGTCGATGAAGAGCTACGGGATCTCGTTCGACTGGGACCGTGAACTGCACACGAGCGACCCCGAGTATTACAAGTGGAACCAGTGGCTGTTCCTCAAGCTCTACGAGAAGGGCCTCGCCTACCGCAAGGAGAGCTGGGTCAACTGGGACCCGGTGGACCAGACCGTGCTCGCCAACGAGCAGGTGCTCGCCGACGGCACGTCCGACCGCTCGGGCGCCGTCGTGGTGAAGAAGAAGCTCACGCAGTGGTACTTCAAGATCACCGACTACGCCGACCGCCTGCTCGACGACCTCAACCAGCTCGAGGGCTCCTGGCCGCCCCGCGTGCTCGCGATGCAGCGCAACTGGATCGGCCGTTCGATCGGCGCGGACGTCGACTTCGTGATCGAGGACCGCGACGAGAAGGTCACGGTCTTCACCACGCGCCCGGACACCCTGTACGGAGCGACCTTCATGGTCGTCGCCCCGGACTCCGACCTGGCCGCCGAGCTCATCGCCGGCGCGCCGGAAGAGCTCAGGCAGCCGTTTCAGGAGTACCTGACCCAGGTGCAGAAGACCTCGGAGATCGAGCGCCAGGATGCGAGCCGCGAGAAGACCGGCGTCTTCCTCGGCCGCTACGCGGTGAACCCCGTCAACGGGGAGCGCCTGCCGATCTGGGCGGCGGACTACGTGCTCGCCGACTACGGCCACGGCGCCGTCATGTCGGTGCCGGCCCACGACCAGCGCGACCTCGACTTCGCCCGCAAGTTCGGGCTCCCGGTGCGCGTGGTCGTCGACACGAACGCCCCGGTCACCGGCACCATCCCGGTAATCCCGGTCAACCCGGAGACCGGCGAGGCCGAGCTGCCGGATGACCTGCCGCCGCTCGACCCCGCCGTCACGGGCGTCGCGCTCGTGGGGGAGGGTCGCCTGCTCAACTCCGGGCCGCTCAACGGGCTGAGCAAGTCCAACGCCATCAAGCGCATCATCGAGCAGCTCGAATCCGTCGGTGGCGGCCGCGCGGCCAAGAACTATCGGCTGCGCGACTGGCTCATCTCCCGGCAGCGCTACTGGGGCACCCCCATCCCGATCCTGCACGGCGAGAACGGCGAGCTCATCCCGGTGCCCGAGGAGCAGCTGCCCGTGCTGCTGCCGCCCACCGAGGGTCTCGACCTGCAGCCAAAGGGCACCTCGCCGCTCGGCGCCGCGCACGACTGGCTGAATGTGACCGCCCTGGACGGTTCCCTGGCGACGCGCGACCCGGACACCATGGACACCTTCGTCGACAGCTCCTGGTATTTCCTGCGGTTCATGAACCCGAACGACGACACGAAGGCGTTCGACCCGCGCGAGGTCGACAAGTGGGCGCCGGTGGACCAGTACGTCGGTGGGGTCGAGCACGCCATCCTTCACCTGCTGTACGCGCGATTCATCACCAAGGTGCTCTTCGACCTCGGCTACGTGAGCTTCACCGAGCCGTTCAGCGCCCTGCTCAACCAGGGGATGGTGCTTTCCGGCGGCTCGAAGATGTCGAAGAGCAAGGGCGGCGTGAATCTCGGCGACGAGATCGAGGCACACGGCGTGGACGCGATCCGTCTCACCATGGCGTTCGCCGGCCCGCCCGACGAGGACATCAACTGGGAGGACGTGTCGCCCGCCGGCGCCGCGAAGTTCCTGGCCAGGGCCTGGCGGCTGGCGCACGACGTGAAGAGCGCGCCGGAGATCGACTGGAGAACGGGGGATGTGGCGCTGCGCCGCGTGACCCACCGCTTCCTTGCCGAGGCGCCGGGGCTCGTCGAGGCGTTCAAGTTCAACGTCGTCGTCGCGCGGCTCATGGAACTCGTGAACGCGACCCGCAAGGCGATCGACGCCGGACCGGGCGCGACGGATGCCGCGGTGCGGGAGGCGACGGAGACCGTGGCCCTCGGCCTGAGCCTCTTCGCCCCATACGCGGCAGAGGAGATGTGGGAGATGCTCGGCTATCCGGCAACGGTTGCCGCGTACGGCTGGCGCAAGGCCGACCCGACCCTGCTGGTGGAGAGCGAGGTCACCGCGGTGATCCAGGTCGACGGTAAGGTGCGCGATCGTCTCGAGGTCAACCCGAAGATCGACCCGGCGGAGCTCGAGAAGCTCGCGATGGCCTCCGCGGCCGTGACGCGGGCCATCGGCGACCGCTCGATCGTGAACGTGATCGTGCGGGCGCCGCGCATCGTGAACATCGCGACGAAGGCCGGCTGACCTAGAGCCCTCGAGCGACCCGCACGTCGGCCTGGGTGAGCGAATAGCGCCGGTCGAAGACCGAGGCGACCCCGCCGAGCACGTACGCGACGCGGGGCGATCGCACGAGCGCGGCCGTGCGGGCCGAGATCGGGCGGCGCGAGAACAGGTGAACGAACGACCCCGTGACCACGAAGGGGTAGCCAAGACGCGTGGCGAGGGCACGGATCGAGGCCTCGGTGTAGAAGGTGATGTGCTGGCCGGTTTCTGGGGTGTAGTACCACCATTCGCCCGGCTGCGGCGCGGGCGTGGGGACCAACTCCGTGGTCGCCAGGATCATGTCGCTGCTTTCCGCGATCGGGGCGAGAGTCGCCACCGGATCCGGGAGGTGCTCAAGCACCTCGATGGCCGTCACCAGGTCGTAGCGTCGATCGCCCGGCTGGCCCTCGAAACCGTGGGCGAAGAGATTCTCGGCCATCGGTTCGGAGTGCCGGAAGTCGAAGCCGCGGTCGCGCATCATGCGGGTCATGGTGCCGTACCCGCCGGCCCAGTCGAGAAACGTTCCCCGCCTGAGGTGCTGCGACCGAAGCACGGCGGCCGTGATGTTGCTCATGGCAAGGTTTCGGCCGAGAAGGCCGACATCCAACCGGGCGATCGCCTCCGAGTAGCTGCGCGCCAACCAGGTGGGATCCGCTGCGGCGATGAGCCCGCACATCGTGCAGCGCCGATAGGTCACCTCCTGGTCGCCGAGAACCATCCCGACGGCGAAGTCGACAGTCTCCGCCGCGCACACGAGGCATGCCATGGTTCCGAGGGTACCCGCCGGTCACTCGCACGGGCTCCAGTCCCCGGCAGTCACACCCGGCGAAAGGCTCTCCCCTGGTCTGCTTCCCCGGCCCGGTCGCGACCAACATCCCGGCGTACCGTCGCGGCATGGATGTGTCGGACGAGGTCGTAGCGCCGCGCCGGGCGCGGGTTCGAATCGGGATCGGTGCGGCGGCGGTGCTCGTGGCGGTCGGTCTGGGCATCGCCATCCTCGTGTCCGCGTTCGGTTCCCACGGCAGCACGAGCGCGGTCACGAGACCGACCTTCAGCGCACCGGCGCCAACCGGATCGCCGGGCGTCCAGGAGGCGGTCCCCGGCGCCGGAATCTACGTGCACGTTCTCGGGGCGGTCGCCTCTCCCGGCCTCTTCCTGCTCAAGGACGGCGACCGGGCGGTCGACGCCGTTTCGGCCGCGGGCGGGTTCACCGCCACGGCTGACCAGGCCCAGCTCAACCTCGCGCGGCGGCTGGTCGACGGCGAGCAGATCTACGTGCCGAACGTCGGCGAGTCGGCGCCGGCCGCGCCCGGCGGGGCCGGAGTCGCGGGACAGCCGGCCGGCAAGGTGAACCTGAACACCGCCGACGAGGCGACGCTCGAGACCCTCCCGCGGGTCGGACCGGCGATGGCGAAACGCATCCTCGACTGGCGCAAGACGAACGGGCGGTTCTCGTCGATCGAAGACCTCATGGGCGTGACCGGGGTGGGCGACAAGACCTTCGAGGGGCTCAAGGACCTCATCACGGTATGAGCCTCGATCTCCGGCTCGCCGCCCCGGTAGTCGTGGCCTGGATTGTGGTCGGAGTGCTGATTGGCGCTCCGGCCGCGCTCGCCGGCGCCGCGGTCGGGGCCTGGGCGGCGACGGTCGCGGCAGTGGGCTGGGCTGCGCTGACCAGGCGGCGCCACGAGACGGCCGTCGCCGTCGCCGTCGCCGTCGCCGCCGTCGTGGCGCTCGGCGCGTCCGCGCTGCTCCTCACCATGGCGGCCGTGCAGTCCCCGCAACGCCAACCGCACGACCTGCTCGCCGCCGCGCACTCCGGGAGGTACGTCACGGTGACAGCTGTGACGGCGGAGTTGCTCCACCCGGGAATGAAGAACTACGGCGCCACCGTCACCGAAGTGTCGGTCGGACCGACCACGATCGACTGCGCCCTGCCCGTCACCATCTTCGGCGAGCCGCCACGGGGAGAAACGATCGGCATCGGCTCGGTCCTGACGCTCGCCGGGACGCTCGTGGCGACAGACCCGGCGGATGATGTGTCTTTCCTCGTCTTTGCGTCGAAGCCGCCGACGCTCGTCGGACCGCCACCGTGGTACCTCGACTGGGCGAACGGCCTGAGGTCGGGCTTCAGCCGCGCCGCGTCCGGGCTGCCGGGCAGCGGCGGCGGTCTGCTGCCCGGCCTCGCCATCGGGGACACGTCGGCGGTCAGCCCCGCGCTCAATGCCGCGATGAAGGCGACATCGCTGAGCCATCTCACCGCCGTCTCCGGGGCGAACTGCGCGGTCGTGATCGCCCTCATCATGCTCGCGGGCGCGGCCCTCGGCCTCTCCCGACCGTGGCGGATCGCCGCCTCCGTCGCCGTGCTCATTGGCTTCGTCGTGCTGGTGACGCCGCAGCCGAGCGTGCTCCGCTCCGCGGTGATGGCCACTCTCGTGCTCGTCGCCACGGCGGCCGGACGCCCCGTGCGCGGGGTGAGCATCCTGTCGCTCGCCTCGCTCATCCTGCTCGCCGTCGACCCGTGGCTGTCCCGCAGCTACGGCTTCGTCCTGTCGGTGCTCGCGACCGGGGGCCTGCTGATCCTGGCCGGCCCCATCACACGGCTCCTCGCGAAGCGGATGCCCGCCTGGGTCGCCGCGGTCGTGTCCATTCCCCTCGCCGCCCAACTCGCCTGCCAGCCTGTGCTGGTGCTGCTCAACCCGGCGATCCCCACCTACGGGGTGCTTGCGAACATGCTGGCGGAGCCCGCGGCGCCCCTCGCGACGGTGCTCGGGCTTGTCGCGTGCCTCGTCCTCACGCCCCTGCCCGCGATCGGCCATGCCATCGCGTGGGTGGCATGGCTGCCGTCGGCCTGGATTGCCGCGGTGGCCCAGTTCTTCGCCGGCCTGCCCGGCAGCGCCATCCCCTGGCCCGCCGGTGCGCCCGGTGTCGCCCTCGCGGTCCTCGCGACGGCCTTCGCGCTGCTCGCGGCCTTCCCGCCCCGCAGCAGGGCACTGGCGGTGCGCCGGGCCGCCTCCGCCGGCCTCGCCCTGCTGCTCGTGGGGTACCTGGGCGTGGCGGGAGGCGAGCGGCTGCGCGTGCAGCTCAGCCGACCCGGCGACTGGCAGATCGCGGTCTGCGACATTGGCCAGGGCGACGCCGTGCTCGTGCGGAGCCTCGGCCGGATCGCTCTCATCGACACCGGGCCGAGGCCGGAACGCCTCGCCAGGTGCCTCGACGAGTTGGGGATCGGCCGCATCGACCTGCTCGTGCTCACCCACTACGACCTCGACCACGTGGGAGGAACGGACGCCGTGCTCGGGCGGGTGGATCGCGCGATGATCGGGCCGCGGTCCGACGCCGGGGACGACCGGCTCGCGCAACAGCTCGTCGCCTCCGGCGCCGCCGTCGAGCAGGTGAGCCGCGGGCTGACCGGCACGCTGGGGGAGTTGCGCTGGGAGGTGCTCTGGCCGCGTTCCCCGCTTGGCGGTGTCCAGCCGGGCAATGACGCGAGCGTCACGATGCGGTTTCGGGGAGCCGGCGCCTGCGCGTCCGGGTGCCTGAGCTCGATCTTCCTCGGCGACCTCGGCAACGAGCCGCAGGCACGGATGATGGCCGCCAATCGCATCGCTGGCGTGGACGTGGTGAAGGTGGCCCACCACGGGTCCGCCGACCAGAACGAGGGCCTGTACGTGAAGCTGCACGCCACAATCGGGCTGATCGGGGTCGGGGCGGACAACACCTACGGGCATCCGACCGACAAGCTGCTCGGAATCCTCGCGAGGGTCGGCACGATGGTCGCCCGCACCGACCTCGACGGGATGATCCTCGTCTCCGCCCGGCCGAACGGCGGGCTGGTCGTCTGGACGGAGCGCTCTCCCGCGACCCGGTGACGGTGCCGCCGAATAAGCTGGGGTGGGTTCACACGCAGGATGAGGGAGTTTCGTGGCAGGCAAGGTTGCGCCAAAGGCCGCGGTGGCGATCCCGCAACTCGGCTGGACGAAGGTGCGACCGGCGAGGGTCGTGCTCGTCTCCGGAACCGAGGACTTCCTCGCCGACCGCGCCATCCGAATCCTGCGCGACACGCTTCGGGCGGAAGACCCGAGCCTGGAGATCAGCGACCTGGAGGCCGATACCTACGGGCCGGGGGAGCTCATCACCCTCGCGAGCCCGTCGCTGTTCGGAGAGCCGCGGATGATCCGGGTGACCGGCGTGGAGAAGTGCACGGACGCGTTCATCACCGAGACCCTCGCCTACCTCGAGTCACCGGCGGACGATACCTATCTCGTGCTGCGCCACGCGGGCGGCGTGCGGGGCAAGAAGCTTCTCGACGCGATCCGCGGCGGACTCGGCAACGGGATCGAGATCGTCTGCGCCGAGCTCAAGAAGGACTCGGACAAGCTCGACTTCGCCGCGGCGGAGTTCGCCGTCGAGGGGCGCAGGATCACGGGCGGGGCGCTGCGTGCACTCGCCTCCGCCTTCTCCGACGACCTCGCCGAGCTCGCCGCGGCGTGCCAGCAGCTCCTTGCCGACGCGAGCGAGGAGATCACCGAGGCGACGGTGGAGAAGTACTACTCCGGCCGGGTGGAGACTAACGCCTTCCGGGTGGCCGACATCGCGATCGCCGGCCGGTACGGCGAGGCGCTCGTGCTGCTGCGGCACGCCCTCGCGTCCGGCGCCGATCCGGTTCCCATCGTCGCCGCCTTCGCGAGCAAGCTTCGCACAATGGCGAAGATCGCCGGTGCCCGCGGTGGCTCCGGCCAGCTGGCCCAGCAGTTCGGGCTCGCGCCCTGGCAGGTCGATCGGGCCAGGCGCGACCTGCAGGGGTGGGACGACGCGGGGCTCGGCCGCTGCATCGAGCTCCTCGCCGAGACCGACGCGGCGGTGAAGGGCGGCGGTCGCGACCCGGTCTTCGCGATCGAGCGGATGATCGGCGTGATCAGCGGGCGCGGCGCGTAACGCGGCTCGCACATCTGCCTCCCCGCGACCGGCCCGCACATCTGCCTCCCCGCGACCGGCCCGGGCGCATCGGTCCGCGCCTTTGCCGCCCCCAAAACGCAGGAGATTCGCGACCGAACGCTCCGTTCAGCGGCTTTTCACCGCTCTTGGAGCCGAATCTCCTGCGTTTTCGGCGGAGGCGCGGGGGATGACGGTGGAGGCGCGGGGGAGACGGCGGCGGAGAGACGGCGGCGGAGCGGCGGCGGATGGCGGCGGCGGATGGCGGCGGACGTGTGAGCGCGGGGCGCGCAAAAAGCCCGCCGCCGCGAACGGTGACGGGCTGCTAGCGGAAGGCTCTTAGAGAGCGGAAACCTGCTTGGCGATGGCCGACTTCTTGTTGGCGGCCTGGTTCTTGTGGATGACGCCCTTGCTGGCGGCCTTGTCGAGCTTCTTCGAGGCGAGCAGCAGCGATGCGGCGGCCTTGTCCTTGTCGCCGGCCTTGACTGCCTCGCGGGTCGCGCGAATGGCGGTCTTGACCTCGCTCTTGACGGCCTTGTTGCGGTCCTGCGCCTTCTTGTTGGTGCCGATGCGCTTGATCTGGGACTTGATATTTGCCACGTTGTTACTTTCTTGTTAGTCCGAATAGTTTTGGGGCACGAGGAAGAGAATCAGGTCATTCGATTCTCGGCCGCGAATCGCGCGGCGACTCACACGAGGCTGCGCGCAAGCCAACAGGCAACATTACCAGTAGCCGGGCGGATCCGGCAATCGGGCGATCTGCCGGGGAGAGAAGATCCCGCGCCCCAATCGTAATAGCCTGCAAGCATGCCGTCACTCGCTCCGCACATCTCCTCGGTACCCGGGTCGGGCATCCGCCGGATCTACGAGATCGCCGTCGAACTCGACGACGTGATCTCGCTCGGCGTCGGCGAGCCCGACCGACCGGTGGCTCCCCACATTCTCGAGGCCGGATCCCGGGCCTGGCTCGAGGATCGCACCAACTACACCGCCAACGGAGGGATCGCGCCGCTCCGCGCGGCGATCGTTGAGAAGCTCGCCAGGGAGAACGGCCTTCGGGTGGATGTGGAGCAGGTGTGGGTGACGATGGGCGCGACCCAGGGACTGCACCAGGCCATGCGCCTGCTGCTCGCCGCGGGCGACGAGGTACTCGTGCCGGACCCGGGCTACACGACATTCACCATGAACGCCCGGATGCTCGAGGTGGAGCCGGTGCCGTACACGCTGCGGCCGGAGCACGGCTTCGTGCCGGACCTCGAGGAACTCGATCGCCTCGTCACGGACAAGACCCGGGTGATCATCGTCAACACCCCGTCCAACCCCCTCGGCACGGTGCTCGACCGCTCACAGCTGCGCGGCCTGCTCGACTTTGCGAAGCGCCACGACCTCTGGGTGCTGAGCGACGAGGTGTACGAGTACTTCACCTACGGGCGGAAGCATGTGAGCATCGCGAGCCTCGACGACGACGACCGGGTGTTCTCCGTGTTCTCGCTCTCGAAGACATACGCCATGACGGGCATCCGGGTGGGCTATCTCGTGACGCCGCCCGGGCTGGCGAGCATCATGCGCACCGTGCAGGAGGCGGCCATCAGTTGCGTCAGCACTCCCGGCCAGTACGCCGCGATCGCCGCGATCACCGGGGACCACCAGCACGTGGCCGACTCGAGGGAGCACTACCGAGGCAACCTCGAGGCGGCCTGCGCGCTGCTCGACGCCCGCGGCATCCGCTACCTTCGACCCAACGGGGCGTTCTACCTCTGGGTGGACATGCGGCACGCGTCCGGCGGGGATGTCGCGGGCTGGGCCGAGCACTTCCTGCTGAGCGAACGGGTCGCGATCGCCCCCGGCAGCGCGTTCGGGCGGTCGGGCGAGGGCTGGATCCGCATCTGCCTGGCGGCGAGCGAGGCCGATCTGCGTGAGGGCCTCGGACGGTTGCCCTCGCCGGCCCCAACGGAATAGGGGACGGGATCCCCGCCCGCATTCCGGGGGTTAGCCCCATGGCCGCCTGGCGCGCTCCTTTCTAGCCTTGAGTCACACCAACCAGCCAAGGAGAGAAAAACAATGTCAACCGCGCAGCCCATCACCCCGCAGGGCCCCGCCGCAGCAGTCAGCACCACGGATACCAGGCTCTTCGGCATTCTCAGCCTCGTTCTCGGCATCGCGTCCATCGTCGTAGGCCACACCGTCCTGGTGCCGGTCGCGGCGATCGTGCTCGGCATCATCGGCCTGCGCCGCGAACCGGCGAGCCGCGCCTTCAGCGTCTGGGGAATCGTTCTCGGCTCGGTCATGCTCGCGCTTCCCGTGCTCATCGTCGCGATCGGTGTCGCCGTGCTCGCCCCGCTCGCCGCGCTCGCGGTGTTCTTCGGCTGATCCGACCGGAGAATCGAGAGGGTGCGGCAGCCGCCGCGCCCTCTCGTCACGCGGCGCCCGGCGGCATGGGAGAATTGGGCGACCCGCCCCGTCGCCCGTGAGCGTCGGGGTGAGGTGAAACCCTCCCCACAGCACCAGAGGATAGCGTGAGCCCCAAAGCCCTGAAGGCCCTCGAGCCGGCATCGACCGACCCCGCCTTCATCCGCAACTTCTGCATCATCGCCCACATCGACCACGGCAAGTCCACGCTCGCGGACCGGATGCTGCAGATCACCGGCGTCGTGAGCGACCGGGACATGCGGGCCCAGTACCTCGACCGCATGGACATCGAGCGCGAGCGCGGAATCACCATCAAGAGCCAGGCCGTGCGCATGCCGTGGGCCCTCGACGGCCAGAGCTACGCGCTCAACATGATCGACACCCCCGGCCACGTCGACTTTACATACGAGGTGTCCCGCAGCCTCGCCGCGTGCGAGGGTGCGATCCTGCTCGTGGACGCCGCCCAGGGGATCGAGGCCCAGACCCTCGCGAACCTGTACCTGGCCCTCGACAACGACCTCACCATCATCCCGGTGCTCAACAAGATCGACCTGCCGGCCGCGGACCCGGAGAAGTACGCGAAGGAGATCGCCGGCCTCATCGGCGGCAAGCCCGAGGACGTGCTGCGGGTGTCCGGCAAGACCGGCATGGGCGTGGAGGAGCTGCTCGACCTCGTCGTGCGCACCATTCCGGCCCCTGTCGGCGACCCGAAGGCCCCGGCCCGGGCGATGATCTTCGACTCCGTGTACGACTCGTACCGCGGCGTGATCACCTACGTGCGCATGATCGACGGCTCGATGTCACCGCGCGAGAAGGTGATGATGATGAGCACCAAGAGCACGCACGAGCTGCTCGAGATCGGTGTGAGCGCACCGGAGCCCACGCCCACGAAGGGACTCGGCGTCGGCGAGGTCGGCTACCTCATCACCGGCGTCAAGGACGTGCGGCTCAGCAAGGTCGGCGACACCGTCACGAACTTCGCGAAGCCGGCCACCGTCGCGCTCAAGGGCTACGCCGAACCGAAACCCATGGTCTTCTCCGGGCTGTACCCGATCGACGGCTCCGACTATCCGGTGCTGCGCGAGGCGCTCGACAAGCTCAAACTCAGCGACGCCGCCCTCGTCTACGAACCCGAGACCTCCGTTGCCCTCGGCTTCGGCTTCCGCTGCGGCTTCCTCGGCCTGCTGCACCTCGAGATCGTGACCGAGCGGCTGGAGCGCGAGTTCGGCCTCGATCTCATCGCGACGGCGCCCTCGGTGATCTACGAGGTGACGACGGATGACAAGAAGACCGTCACGGTCACCAACCCGAGCGAGTTCCCCGGCGGCAAGATCGCCTCGGTGAGCGAACCGGTGGTGAAGGCCTCGATCCTCACCCCGAAGGACTACGTCGGCACGGTGATGGAGCTCTGCCAGGGGCGCCGTGGCACCATGCAGGGCATGGAATATGTGGGCGAGGACCGGGTGGAGCTGCACTA